>CAVOOL010000001.1:0-144876 GCA_963697545.1 uncultured Bacteroidota bacterium
CTTTTTTTCTCTTCTGACCAAGCATAAAATAAGTCTAATAAATAAAGCTCGTCAGTAGGTTTATTATTTGCTTTTAATTCTAAGTGGCAGGCAAATAGTGTGGCTGCTATCTCAGTATCGTCCGTCTTTAAATTTCTAAAAAGATCGATTATATATCTAATCTGATGCGCCTGATGTTCAAAGTAGTTGCTATAGTACTTTTTATATTGACTTGCATTAGCTAAAGGAACATACTTGGATCTAGTAAAGTTTCCATCTTTTACTTTTTCAACAGTAAACCAATTCTGTTTTTTGAATTCCTTTTCAATGCCATGCATAAACTTGCTATCAAAAGGGCCTGCGGCAAACTTACTATAGCGATTCTCCAGATTCATGTTTGCTGCATGTTCACACAAGTAAACCAGCTTTTGAAATTTAATGCGCCCAAAGGTCCGCTCATTACACAACTCCGACGCAATTTCAGCTGCTAATACCGCTCGTTTAAAATAGGTCTTGCTGCTTTTTTCTTGTTGTTTTTTTTCATGCTCCTCAAGAATTGTTCGCTCATTTAGTTCTGTAATCGTACTAGGAGAGATCAATCCGGCTAGCATAAGCCCCTTCTCAAAATCTTCCATGGAGAAGGTCTTTTTCTCTTTACTGGCTGATTTCATCTATGGCTTTTTTAATTTTAGCAATCGCTCGTTCTCTTATTTTTCGGATACTTTCCTTTTTAATACCTAGCTCATTGGCTAATCTTTCGTTGACATCATCCGGTAAATACCTGAGTCTTTTTTAAATTCAATATCCGTTAAAATCACTTTTTTCTCCCTATCGGTTAATTGATTAAAAATCTGTAAGGTGGTGTCTTTGATATATTGTAGTCGCTCAGGATCATTTTCTGTTACTATCGATTCAAACAAACCTGCAAAATAATTGTTGTGGCTTGATTGAGTCTGTTCTCTTTTTTCTTTACGGTGGTGGTCATTGAATATATTTAATAATCCTGATCAAATACAATAAAATGCCTTTATGCGCTTCAGTGGCTTTGATTTCATGAGAACTAAATGTTTTAAATCTACGGACCTTTTCAAAGGTATCATGAGCGATCTGGATGCCCATATGCTTGTCCAAGTTTCGCTTACTGCATATTTTTAAGCACTCTGCTTTCACTTCAGAAAGAAAGCGCTTAACAAATTCATTATACAAATCATGATCCTCCTCTGTAGCACATAGGGCATTAACCAGCTCAGATCTGTAAGCAGCGGTATTTTGGTTGCAGCGATCAACCTTGCAAATATAATACGCTGAAGCGTGACACAGTTAATTGTCACGCTTCAGCGTATATAGGGTGTAAACAAAAAGTTTTTAACCTGAAAAAGCCTAAAGTATGGACAAAGACAATTTAAAAAGTGAAGACATGAAAGAATTCAGCTAGCCCCTGAAAAAGGCGGAGCAAAACCGGAAAAGAAGGTCGTAACTATTTATGTGAATAGTACACCAGTTGAAGTAGAAAAAGACGACATCCGTTACAGTGACGTGGTAACTCACGCTTTCCCTGAATACCCGCAGCACCCCGATCGCACTTACTCAGTGACCTATGAAGGGGGGCAGGGAGAAAAGCCCGAAGGTATTCTTTCTCCAGGAGGAACAGTAAAAGTAAAAAATCAAATGCGTTTCAATGTTAAGTTCACTGGACAGTCATAATAAAGACATCAACCTTTTGCTACAGAAAGGATATGCGCTGGCAATTGATAGTAACTGTCTTGTCGTGCGCGATATTCCCTATTTGAATAATGTTGGTGACCTGAAGTGGGGCGCGTTTGTTTCCAAGTTGATTTTTACCAATAAGGAGCATGTGCAAATGGATGATCATCAGATATATTTCTGCGGGGAGCCTCCATATGAGTTAGATGGAAAACCCATTCGGAACTTAGGGGGAGGCCCTATAAGCCTGCCGCTGTCTTCCCCGGATTTGGCTGTTCAACGGTCGTTTTCCAACAAGCCATCCGGTGGTTTTCGAGACTTGTTCGAAAAAATCGAGCATTATGTCCAGATCATAGCAGGACCTGCCATGAATAAGCATGATGTTTCACCTCTTACCTTTAAAAGCGTAGATGCAGAGGAGACCTCAGTCTTTCATTACCGCGATACACTAACCAGTCGGGCAGCAATCGGTGACCTAGCCTCCAAATTTGCTGATGATGTGGTCGCTATCATCGGCTTGGGGAGGCACGGGTTCCTACGTCTTGGATTTTCTGGTAAAAACACCCGTGAAGGAAATCCTCGGGTTTGATTTGGATAGGTATCATATTCACAATGCATTTCGGTCTCCGGGCAGGCTAGATGAAAATGAGCTTGAAAAGACCAAGGCCGAAGTGTATCAGGGCAGGTATGAACAGTTCCGAACAGGAGTACACCTTTATGCGAAACTCATTCTTGCTAATTCATTTGAGGAGTTACAAGGCGTTACGTTTGCGTTTGTTTGCGTCGACAAGGGCGAAGCGCGTGCCGAAGTTTTAATGCATTAATGCAGTTGAACATTCCATTTATCGATGTAGGTATTGTGGGTCTTGCTCGTGACCGGGGACCAATTTCGGGCATATTGCGCACGACCTATTTTTCGCGGGAGGATGCAGCCCAGGTTCGAGACGAGCAACATGCTCCGATTAATGATCTACCAGACGACATCTACCGAACCAATATTCAAATTTCCGAGTTGAATGCGCTGAACGCGTGCTTGGCGGTGATCAGGTTTAAACAACTCAGGGGGTTTTATGCTGAAGGTGAGGTCGGTTATCATCTATTATTTTCAGTGGAAGATCTAAAAACTTTTAAGCAATGATCAAACACCTGAAACTTCTGCATTTGCGTCATCTCCCTCGTGACCTCGAGGGAGGCATTCTATACGTATCGAAAGAGTTTGGAACGGCTGGCCATCTCTGCCCTTGCGGATGTAGATCTAAGGTTATCACACCTCTTGGTCAAGGCGAGTGGTTTTTTCGGGAGAAAAATGGTAAGCCGACCCTGTAGGCTTTTCCATTGGAAATTGGCAGCTACCTTGTCGATCACATTATTTTATCACTGATGGTGGTATTGTGTGGTCTGGGCAATGGACGGAAGAAAAAATTAAAAGGGGGCAGGAGCAGGAGGCAGATAGGCGGGAAGCCTTTTATGCCAGCCGATTGCGAAAAAAAGGACAAGTATTATTCGGAAGGTTCTGAAGGTTGATAAAATGCCGGACCTAACTTGAAGCCAGAACTAGGGCTTTATTACAGCTAAACGTCGTAGCCACCAAACAGGCTTTTTCTATAAAAGGCATTGATTTATAATATCAACTAAGAACAAAGCCATATAGGCCTACTACAAAATGAAACTAAACTTGGTCATATAGCAAGTATTTAATTATTATAAAAAATTTTATGGGATATTTTATTTCAGGTGTTTGGAAGGCTGATAATGGGAATATCACTCACGTATTTTTACATACACACAACGAAACGACTAACACTTTTGGTGAAGGGAAAAAGACAGTAGACGCTGGAATAATTCGGTCGATTAGAGCCCAAAACCTCGTGCGGACACTTCGATGGATTATTCATCGGCAGTTTGGAAAATAGGCGCTCGTGTCATTGTTGCCGCTACTCCTCCATACTTAAGAACTGTACCTGACGCAACGGTAACTGACAACTTGGATAATATGATTAAAATGAATGGTTTTTTGTAAGCGTTCATGGTAGCGAAATCGAACGCCTCGAAGTGTCAGGGCTTTTGCATGTCTGTTTTCGCACATTCTATCCATTCTAGCAACAATTGCCAAAAGTTATGCGAAGTTCAACAGATTTTACGCATGGAGTTCAACATATCACCTGATCAGACACTGGGTTGAAGATGATGAATCGTTTGTATACGATTTTGAGTGGCTAACATATAAGTAAACACAAGAAAAAGTAAAGGAATGAGTATGTGCTAATTTCATATCATTAATTGGATGCATCCATATTGCTTTGAAGTTTTATAACAAACTGCATATAAATTCATATTTCTTAGAAAGTGGTAAATAAGTTAGCATATTTTTAATCATGTCCCTTCAATGCATCAAAGCGTAGCGACTTGTAACTAATCTCTTTTCATCTTAAAACTGCCAATATAAGAGCTTAAGTAATTTTTATATGAAACAGTGCATGTACCCTTATGATTTTGGCTTGGATTTTATTCAGGTCACTCCTGAAATTTCCATTCGCCCCGTTTGCTTGCGAGATTTTCACACAATGCTGAAAAATGGTTTTGAGGTGTATAACACGCATTCATGCGCCGAAGTAAATGCTTTGTGCAATGTTGGTTTTTTTGATTCTGCTGAAGTGCGCGGTAATAAAGCCGTGCTGTTAATCGAGAGCCATGAAGAATGTATTCCTGCTGCTTGTTTTGAAGTGTTGCTGGACCTCATTCTTTGGATGTACCAGTTCAGGTTTTTACAAAAGAACCCTTCTTTCCCCCGATTTCAGGAACCAGTAGCAGATGCAGCCACATTCTCGGAAGCCCCAAGGCCTAGTGAAGAGGAGATTCGGAAACTTTATTTAGGAATGATTCAAAAAGGAATTCGACTACTCTATCAACCTCGTTTTGCCCTGGCTCTACAGCGTTTTGGAAAAAGTTATTTACGAACGAGCTATAGCGATGTTATTTTGGATTGTTGTTCAGCGACGGAAGCATTCTTTAACTTTTCAAAGGAGCTAAAACTACGCTATACGCTCGCCGCTTACCACTACGATAGAGGTCCTGATCCAAAAAAGACTTCCTTAACCGTAAAGCAGATGTATGAGTTAAGAAGTAAAATTGTGCATGGAAAATTTGTTCAAGGCCAGGTAGAACCTGGCTTAGTTATGGGGTGTATGGAGGCTGTGGCTAAGTTGTTTTTATCGGCAATTAAGTCGGAGCAAGTGCCTTCTCAAGAAGAGGTATTCAAGCGTATTGTAAACCATTATAGAGAGTGATGAGTCAAAAGATTTTATTTCCTTTTTTGGAAAATGTTAACGCGGTCCAAATACCAAGCGTTTCTTTTACAAGAATAACCGAGGAAGAATACATTAACCGTCCCAATTGATGAGGCTTTTATTAACTATTACGCCTATGATACCATTATAAGATACGTTTTACAAGAGTTCTATCTGTCAGGAACAGAATTGGGATGTGGAAATGAAATCAGATCTCATTACGGTAATAGAAGTAAGCGATGGGCAAGTTTCTTCGCTAGCCTGCGTAAGTTTTTTAGAATTGGTTTTTAGCATCTATCCTTATCTCTTTGAGTTTGGCCAAAAGCAACAATGGATTCGCAGTAATGGCGATCGAATGGTAGAATCTGGAATGCGACGAATTATGCGTGAAAAACCTATTGTGGAGCCTCCTCTAGTCAATTTTTTGGATGCTATTGGTGAAGAAGTAAAGTTTTTAATGCCCATGTTAAAAAATAATAAAATGGTATCATCCCTGATTCAATTTCGACTTAGTTATCAACGGGATGATACCACTGATAGTGTGTTAGACTTATGTGCTACCTTGGAAGGCTTTTTTAACGTTAGTGATGAACACAGTCTAAAAGTTGCACTGTTTGCCTACCATTACTCTAATGAAAATAAATTTGATGCCTTAACAACCATTATAGAAATGTATCAACACCGAAATAATATCATCCATGGTAATTCTCTACCTGTAATTTCGGTTGAAGAGAGTAAGCGCTATATTGATGTAGTAGCGCAACTGCTCAGAAAAGCTGCTGTAACCGGTACAATGCCAAATGCAAATGAGTTAGAAAAACAAGTCTATGCAACGTATCATGTTTAGATTGTTGTATTGTATTTGTTTTGCTTAAACAATAAGCTTTCCAAAAGGAAGGTGCTATTGCAGTTCTAAAACAGCATATCTTAAATTGCAAAAGCCTGTTAACGGTGGTTTTTATCTCTTGTAATAATAGTGCTGCAGGCTAAGGGAAAAAGGACTGTATCTAAAATAGATATTGCCGTTTAAAGATCTTATTGATTTTTATCCAAAATAATA
The DNA here is from genome assembly GCA_963697545.1 of uncultured Bacteroidota bacterium. GTDB lineage: Bacteria > Bacteroidota > Bacteroidia > Chitinophagales > Chitinophagaceae > Flavisolibacter. The sequence goes on from CAVOOL010000001.1 coordinate 6,031, forward strand.
TTTCTCACGCGTAATATTTCGGGCACATGACTACCGAAAGTTCGAACATTTTGCTTTCAGATTTGAAAAGGATTATTGATTATTAATTACTTGCAATGTAAAGTCAACTTAAACTTTAAAAAAACAAAGTGGAAAATTTGAAACCTGCGATAGGTTGCGGATTGTTGTCCTTTATGGCTAAAAGGTTGAAAAAATAAATGCCTCGGATAATTGTGAGAATGAAGAGATACAATTCTTACTTTCTATTTATTTGATCATCGGATGTAAACTATTCCTTAAAATAGTTTTGAATTACGATACAATGGAAGTTTTAAATTGATCGGGAACTTGTGAAAACTCGTAATTTCAAACTTCAACAGTTCTTTATTTCCCTTAATGTTTTTGCAAAAATGAGCATTGGAAGGGCTATTTATTTTGTTTGCAAATTGTTTGCAAATTTTAAAAATTGCCTTTTTTTTAAAATTTGTTGATCAGCGGTAGAGTTCTGATCTATAACAGTATCTGTTCTGTAAAAAAAGGAAGATCTAGCCAGGTTTTGAAAAATTTAGCTATTGCAATTGCTTGATAATGAAAATGTTTCAATAAACAGAAGGAACAAGGGGTATAAGGTGTTACGTAAATAAAAAAGCCTCATCTTTCGATGAAGCTTTTCGTGACCCCGCCAGGATTCAAACCTGGAACCTTTTGATCCGTAGTCAAATACTCTATTCAGTTGAGCTACGGGGCCGTTATTTTGGGTTGCAAATATAGGGGAATTCTTAACGGAAACCTTTAAAAATTCAACTAAAATCTTACTGATAAATTTTTGCCGAAGTTTTTTCAATCGTTTTCTTTGGCAACAACCAGGCAAGAGCCGCTCCCAGCTTATTCAAAAAGCCGGTGATCACCTCAGTTTTTCCTTTATACATAGCATCCACTGCAATCCTGGCTACGTCGCCGGCCTGCATATTGAATTTTTTAGCTAATTCCAGGCCCTTGGTCACCCACATTAGCCCTGTCAGCAAATGCCGTGTCGGTTGCTCCCGGACTTACACAGGTTACCGAAACATTTGATTTTTCCAACTCCAGGTGAAGGCCACGGGAAAACTGCAACACAAAAGATTTGGAAGCCGCGTATAAACTCAGGAATGGTATAGCCTGGTAGGCAGCAGAAGAAGCAATGTTTAAAATATAAGCCCTGGGCTGTTTTTTTAATTCGGGTAAAAAATAATAGGTAAGCTCAACCACTACGTTCATATTCAGTTGCATCATGTTCAAATGCTCACCCAGAGAATACTTGTCAAAACTTCCGCTAAGGCCATAGCCGGCATTGTTTACCAAAGTATCAATTTGATAATTGTTTTGCTGGCACCAGTCAAAAACATTTTTGGCAGCTTCTTTTTGCGAAAGGTCAAGGGCCAGGTAATGGGCAGTGATGCCAAAGCCTTTTTCTACTTCGTCACAAAGCTGCTGCAACTGGGCTTCGCTGCGGGCAACGAAAAGCAAATCTTTTTTTCTTGCTGCCAACTGCAGGGCAATAGCTTTTCCTATGCCCTTACTGGCACCTGTTATTAAAGCAAACGACATGTTATTTGATTAATTCTGAACAGTGGAGGCAAATCTATGATAGAAAGGCGTCTTGCTGTTCTTATCTTTTGGCATGTACTTACCTGTAACCACAGGAACGTACATAACACGGCGACGGCTTTTCTCACCATAAAAAGGCGATTGCTGCACACGATGCCACAAACGGCCATCATGTACGGTAAGGTCACCGGCCTCAATGTCCAGGCCAACTTCTCTTGGGTCGGGCTTGTGATCAATAAAGTATTTTTTGCCAAACAATAAGCGCAGCATGCTTTGCTTATGCGTACCGGGAAGAACGCGAAGACCGCCGTTTTCAAAAGGAACCGTATCCAAATGGATACCTACGTTTAACATAGGCATGATACGCTGTCCCATAAAAAGATCTCTTGGGCTATCGGTATGCCAGCCCATTTGAGAAAAGGCACTATTGGGAGTGCGGATATAATTGTTAAGCACCAGGCCGTCCTTTTCGTCTTCACCAATACGTCCTTCATAAGGCCTTACCAGTTCCAGCAATGCCTGGAAGCGGGGATCTTTTAAAAATTCGTGAAGAGCAGGGCTGTGCTGCGATACAAAGCACAATCTTTGGATAACCTTATTGTCATTTTCGTCCTTACCAAACTTAAGGGGAATGCCATTGACCTTATCAATACCCGCATCCAGCCATTCTTTTTCTATTCTTTGTGTCTCTTTAATAAAGAGATCAACCATGTCCCTGGTAATAAATTTTCTGAAAATGATCAATCCATTCTTATCAAAAAATCGTAATTGCTCCTCTGTTAACTTATCCGTAAGAGTGAAATGCGGCACTTGCAGTTTGTTCATGGTTTTGTCCTTTTAATAACCTGCCTAAAGGCGATTTTAGTTAAAAACATTGGTTGGTATTCTCTAAGCTTTTAACGTTCAATTGGTTCTGTTAATGATATTGGCCTCGAATTTACAATTTTCTTGGCGATGAAAAAGCAAATGATGGTAAAAACCGGTGCAGCTATAACATCAATTGTATAATGTACATGCTGAACCAGTACCAAAAAGCCAACTGCAATAGTACAGAAAAGTGCAATCAGCCGGTCAATTTTTCGACGAAAACACAAAAAGAATAGACATTGTGTGGCCGTATGACCTGAATAAAAAAGATCCTTTGTTACATACGACTTTCCGTAAAAAGAATTACTAATGGGGTCCACAAGTGGAATGAGATCGGTTGGCGGATTCAGTGGCACAAAATAAATGGTCATGAACCGGCTTGCCGAAAGCAAAATAAACCCATACATAAACGTGAGAAATAACAAAGGACTTTGAACGCTGCGAATAAAGAGCAGTGCGGTCATGCTCCAGATAATGGTGAAAATAGGAACAGACACATCTCTTGGCGTAAGCAGTCCCAATACCACATCATCCATCACTTCACCTTCCCTGAGTTCGATGTGTTGAAAAAAGAAAGGAAAACTGATCAACACGGTTACCAGTAAGGCAATCCCTATGTACAGTTTCACTTTGAAGGCTTCGTCCTTCAGTGTATCATTCCATTTAAGTTCTTTATAGGAGGATGCTATTTCCATTCGAACTTGCGAAAATAGAAAATCACGTCTATAAATAAAAACTCCGGGCCCAAAAGCCCGGAGTTTTAAAATTTATTTAGCGAAATCAGTAGTGCCACCTCACAAATGCTTCCATGGCAGCATAATGCGTTAAACCCAACTGAGCATACAGGTTAGCCGTAGCTGCATTTCTTTCTTCCGCCCTTTGCCAGAACTCCCTGGAGTCACTTCCCTGGAAGGGCACCATATCTTTTTGCGATTGGTGAATAAAAATGCCATATCGTTTTTTCAATACCTGGTCGGGGCTCATTGGAACGGCCATTTCAATTTCATCAATATTCCATTCCTGCCATGCGCCTTTATACAACCAAAGCCAGCAGTCCTTTACCCAGTCATCACCGGCCGCCTTCAGTCTCCGCAATGATTCGAACACGATCTCAAGGCAAACCTTATGTGTACCATGCGGATCAGCCAGGTCGCCGGCGCAAAATATCTGCTGGGGTTTTACCTGGCGCAACAGTTCCATGGTCAGTCTGTATATCTTCTTCGCCCATAGGATTTTTCTCTATGGTGCCGGTTTCATAAAAAGGCAGATTTTGGAAATGGATATTGTCTTCCGGAATACCCACATACCGGCAGGTAGCCCTGGCTTCACATCTTCTGATCAATCCCTTGATAGCCCGGATCTGCGCCGTGTCTATCTGGTTTGTTTTTTTCCTGGACAGATAGCTCCGCACCTCATCAAATATTTTTTCCGACTTGCCATTACTAATACCGGCAATTTCTTCAAAGCCTACGGTAAAATCGAGGAAGCGGGTAACAAATTCATCGGTCACGGCAATATTTCCGGATGTTTGATACGCTACATGTACATCATGTCCCTGGTCGTGCAGGCGTTGAAACGTTCCACCCATGCTGATAATATCATCGTCGGGGTGAGGGGAGAAGATCACCACTCGTTTTGGATAGGGTTCTGACCGCTCCGGATGCGTGGGCAAATGAGCATCGGGTTTACCGCCCGGCCAGCCCGTGATGGAATCACGTAATAAATAATATACCTGGAGATTGATTTCATAGGCATCGCCTTCTTCTACAATAAGATCGCCCAGGCCAAATTCATTGTAATCGTTATTGGTTAAGGAAAGGATCGGTTTGTTTAATTTCAAAGCCATGTTTACAACGGCTTTTTTGATCATCTGCGAGGTCCACTCAATTTCACCGGTCAGCCATGGCGATTTAAAACGGGTCAGTTCCGAAGCGGCCACTTCATCAACAATAAACGTGCAATCGCTGTGTTGTTGCAGCAAACTGGCCGGAACACTTTCGGTTACATGACCTTCAACGGATCGTTGAACTACGGCAGCCTTGGCAGGGCCCCATGCTAAAAGAATGATTCGTTTAGCTTTTAAAATAGTGCTGATGCCCGTAGTTATGGCCAGCCGCGGCACTTCCGAAATATTGGCAAACTCGTAAGCATTGGCCAGGCGGGTTGAATTTTCTAAATTGATCAGCCTTGTTTTGGAATAAATGCTGGAACCCGGCTCGTTAAAACCGATGTGCCCGTTATTACCAATGCCTAATATTTGCAGATCAATACCACCGGCTTCTTCTATCTGGCGTTCATATTCGGCACAATGCTTTTTGATTTCATCCTTTGGCAATTCCCCGTTGGGAATGTGAATATTGTTTTTATCAATATCAATATGATCAAACAAAAGGCGGTGCATAAAATTGTTATAACTCTGCCACGCCTCCTTTTCCATTGGATAGTATTCATCCAGGTTAAAGGTGACAACGTTTCTAAAACTCAGCCCTTCTTCTTTGTGCAGCCGCACTAATTCAGCGTACAGGCTTTTGGGCGTGGAGCCTGTGGCCAGGCCTAAAACACATTTTTCGTTTCGGGCTTGCCTGTCACGAATAAGTTTTGCGATTTCTGCCGCAACAAATGCAGACCCGTTTTTGGCGTCTGGAAAAATTTTAACCGGAATTCTTTCGAAAGCGTCAATTAAATTAATGTCAGTCATTGATCCTTAATGATTTGCTTAAAGGGATAAAGATAGTTACAGGAAATGATTTAAGAGCTTCACAAAATAATCTTAGCACAAACGTTTGCATGAAAGCTGTTTAAATAGCAAGCCTGCAGCTTATATATTGCTGGATACAATCCTTTTACAATAAGGTTTTTGATAAATCAATACACCTGTATTTCGTCAGCAAATAACCAGGCCTTGTTGCCGGCGCCGGGTTTTCTCTCCGGTATCACTCCATAATTTTTTGCTATACATTTTATATAACGGGCCGATTGACCCGGGGAAAGAAACGGTGATCCAGCCCATGGTCAAAGTATCTTTTACAAACTCCGATGATTTACCGGCAGAAGTAAAATTCTTTCCGTCATTGGAAACAAACACTTCAACATATTCAGGTAAATACACCCAACTTCCGGTCTGCTCCAGGGTATGCACTTTCACCGATGAGAAATTAGTTTTCCGGCCAAGATCAATGGTGGCTTCCATATCGTCGCCAACCCAGCCTAACCAGTCGGGATAACTTAAACCTTTGTTGGAATAAACGCCGTTAACCAAACTAAAAGCGCCGCCCTGGCCCGGATATTTTTCATTGGGCGTTTTGCTGATAGCAGATTTTCTTTCCGGTGGCTTTGTTGAAAGAGAAACTTTGTTGAAGTACTCGAACCTTCAGGTTTAATTGCTCCGCTAACACACAACCGGCTCTTTTGTAGTGGTGCGTTGTTCCTGCCTGTCCCAACCAGGCCTTGTAGGTTCCGCTTTGGGTAATGTTTATAGCCACACTATCCGCCGGAACCGTAATTATTTTACCACCTGGAAGCTGATAGGAGATGGCACCTTTGGATTTCTTTTTCAACTTCCATACGATCCCGGTTTTATTTTTTGATAAGGCGAATCGTACTTTCCAGATCAAAATAGGCCTTACTGTAATTGGCTTTCCACAGACCGTATCTTTTAAATTGCGTCTGCAACCGTTTCTCAAAATCCTTCCAGTTCTTCTTTTCCTTCGGGCTCCACAATACTTCTGACAAAGCACTCATTCTTGGAAAAATCATGTACTCCACCTTCGAAGGATTCTGCATGTATTCTGTCCACACATTTCCCTGGGCGCCTTTTATATATTTTGCCTGCTCAGCATTTAATTCTTTTGGTACCGGCTCATAACCATAGGTTTTCTCAACAGGAGTGTAGCCGCCTATGGTAACGGAATCTTCATTCTTTGTTTGCGAATGATCGAGATATACATAACCACCCGGCGTCATAATTACATTGTGGTTTTGTTTGGCCGCATCAATGCCTCCCTGCTCGCCGCGCCAGCTCATGACCCATGCATTGGGCGCCAGTCCGCCTTCCAGGATTTCGTCCCAGCCAATCAGCGTTTTGCCTTTGCTGTTCAGGTATTTTTCCATGCGCTGGATAAAATAACTCTGTAATTCATGTTCATCTTTCAGACCTTGCTGTTTCATCCTGGCCTGGCATTGCGGGCATCTTTTCCAGTTGGCTTTCGGACATTCATCGCCACCCACATGCACATACTGCGAAGGGAATAAAGGAATCACTTCATCCAATACATCCTGCAAAAAATTAAACGTCGAATCTTTGCCGGCACAAAACACATCATCAAAAACACCCCAGGTTTCCTGTACTTTTTTACCGGTCATTTTCTTACTGGCTTCCGATGGATGGGCTGGAATATTGGTTTCTTCATCCGGAAAACAGCTTAACCAGGGATAGGCTGCAATGGCTGCAGACGAATGTCCCGGCATTTCAATTTCCGGCACCACCGTAATATGCCGCTCGGCTGCATATTGTACAATATCTTTTACTTCTTCCTGCGTATAAAAACCACCATAGGGAATGTTATCATTGCCGGTACCGGGATAACGGCCAATGATGGTACCGTTCCGGTACGCACCCACTTCCGTCAGCCTTGGGTATTTTTTGATCTCAATCCGCCAGCCCTGGTCGTCCGTTAAATGCCAGTGAAAAAAATTCATTTTATGCAGGGCGATGTAATCAATATATTTTTTTACAAACGACACAGGGAAGAAGTGACGGCTTACATCCAGGTGCATGCCCCGGTAAGAAAACCGCGGATAGTCCTGTACCGTTACATAAGGAATTTGCAATTGCTGATTGTTAGCTGATTGATTGGCTACAGGCAACAACTGTATCAGGGTTTGCATTCCGTAAAAGGTTCCGGCATAAGTGTCGCCGTCAATGCTAACGCCATCCTTTGTTACGGTCAACGAGTAAGCATCGTTGTCCGGTGCTTTTATGAATTTTTTAGTGCTGAAGCGGATATAGTTTTTGCTTTCCTGTTTGTCTATATCCAGTTTGAAACCATAAACCTGTTGCAGGTAGTCATTTAAAAGTTGGGCTGTTTTCCGGTCCTGTTCATCACGGGCCGCAAGCACTGTTTTTTTGGTGATGATAAATTTTCCATCCCTGGTTTGCAGGGAAACAGGCTGCGGTATAATAGCTACTTGTTGCGTAAAGGCATTAATGGTACCAAGAAGCAAACTTAAAAAAGCAAATAGGATCCTCATTCCGGGTGTTTTTAGGATTGTATGAAAGGCGTACTCAAGTATTATTTTAATACCGGCAAAATAATGCTTGACGGATATTTCGCATCATGATAAATTTTGACGTCGGCTTTTTGAAAATCGTTGTCCCCGGCTTCGTAAATATTTACAAACTTCTGCGGGTTGCGGTCCACCAAAGGAAACCAGCTGCTTTGTATCTGCACCATGATGCGATGCCCTTTTTTAAAAGTATGTGCTACATCAGGCAAATAAAATTTTACTTCTTCTACTTTGTTGGGCGTAAAAGGCTCCGGCTTTTCAAATGACTTTCTGAACTTGCCCCGCATAATTTCTCCCCGCACCAGCATTTGATACCCCTGCATGGGATAACCATTATTCATTTGAATGGCGGGAGTTGTTCAAAGGAGAAGGTGCCTTGTAGGTGAACGTGTCAGGAAACACATCAATCAATTTCACTACAAAGTCTGCATCTGTTGTAGAAAGAGAGGCAAAAAGATCGGCAAACACCGGCCCCGCCAAAGTCACGTCTTCATCTAAAATCCCGGTTTGAAACACGATCACATCCGGTCTTCTGGAGGCAAAGCGCTGGTCGTCGGTCATGTACTCTCTTGTCCTTCCCAAATGAACATCTTCTGTATAAGGAACAGGTTTATTGGGATCGCTTGTATATTGTGTGAAGGAGTTGCTTACAGGTTGACTTATCCCAGTTCAGGCTTCCGTTTGCCTGCAGGTATAAATTTTTCGTTTGTGCATTTGCAGGCGGCCATTGCGGCAATTGATGCCAGGCATTTTCTCCGCGAAAAAAATACGGTCGCTTCTGCCAGCTCATTCAAATTTCCTTTGTCCTTTAAATGATAATTAAAGAAAGGAACTTCCACATTGTTTTGATACCACTCGGATGTTTTGGTGTCGAACCGGACATTGCCCAAAAAGCTTCCATCGCCGCGGCCGCCCCATTGTCCGTGAAACCAGGGGCCCATTACGATTTTATTGTTATTCTTCGATTTTTGTTCAATGGATTTATACAAGTTCCAGGCGCCAAAACAGTCTTCTGCATCAAATAAGCCGCCCACTACCAGCGTGTTGGTGCCGGCAGGTATATGCTGAACAAAGTTTCTTGTATTTCTTGCCTTCCACCAGTCATCCAGGTTAGGATGTGCATATAAATCTTTCCAGAATTGAATACTGTCGCCCATCAGCTTTGCAAAGTTTTTCAAGCTGCCGGTATTCAAATAGAAATTATAATTATCAGATCCGGTAATACGATAGCCCGGAGAACCCTGCATGGTTGGCGTTGGCCGTGGTTTTCCAAAACCGGAATAAAAGGCAAAGGCATCCATCAGCATGAAAGCGCCGTTGTGATGAAAGTCGTCGCCCATGAACCAATCGGTTACCGGCGCCTGCGGACTCACCGCTTTTACCGCCGGATGGCCGCTAAGCGCTGTCATAGTTGCATAAAAGCCGGGATACGAAATGCCAAAGGCGCCTACACGTCCATTGTTATTAGGAATGTTTTTAACCAGCCAGTCAATCGCATCATAGGTATCGCTGGCTTCATCGGTTTGTATTCCGGATTTATTTGTATTGAAGGGACGCACATCAACAAAATCACCTTCGCTCATGTACCTGCCGCGAACATCCTGCACCACCATGATGTAATTCTCTCTCATGTATAGGCGGTAATAACTGTTCCAGAAACTTTCAGGGAAATTACTTTCGCCATAAGGCCCGGAGGAATAAGGCGTGCGACGGAGAAGAAAGGGATGTTTTTCAGTAGTATCTTTTGGAATATAGATGGCCGTAAAAAGCTTTTTGCCATCCCGCATCGGTATCATGCGTTCCATCTTGTAGTAGTTATCACGAACCCATGCACTATCCAGCGTATTGGTTTGCGCAAAGGAAAAAACAGCAATCAAACAAAGAAAAGGAAGGATCAAAATTTTTCTCATACTGATTTATTGATTAAGGCGCCCTAAGGTATCAATAAATCAAATCATGACGATGAGCTTTTTGCCGGATAGCCGCTTTAAAAACCTGAAAGCTTTCTTTTTTACTGCATTTCAAAAACAGAAAAGTTTTACTGCATTGTATTTTGTATGAGCCATAAACTAATTACATCCATTTTGTTTCAAACCGTCTGAATTCTTCCTTCAGTTCATTATACAATTTTCTGAAAACAACCACTTCCTGTCTAAGTTCTGTATGATCATCCATTCCTGTTCCTGCCATTTCATATACAAAGTCAGCCAGTTGCTTTTCGCTACTATTCAGGCGGTGCTTCAATTCGTCAATCACTTCTTTTTGAAGAATGAATTGGTTTTGAAAATGTTCAATCTTTGCTCTTATGGCTTTTCCTGTATTCCTGTTAATCAGAAGTTCCAGGTGCTTTTCAAATATTTTGATGCTCTCCTTATAAAAACTAAGCTCACGGATCCATAATTGATATTCTAAATGCAGGCTCGGGATAGCAATGGTGGGGTGCATAAAAATTTATTTTGCTGCAAAGCAACGCCATGTTTAGTCTATGAAGGTTGATTTCAATTGGCATCCGTTATGATTCCGGTCAACATTAGTTTATGGGAACTTTCCGTATTAAAAGTTTGGAGCACTATCGGTATGGCGTAGCTGCGTGTTGTTGATGTATCAAAAATGGTATTAATTTTTCCTTGTGCTTTTGAGGAAGAAGTATGTTACCAGCTTTTGTACTCTATGGATCTTTCCTTGCGTCTGTTCGTCGCGACTCTCGGACGCATCTCGTTTCAACAGCAGTAACTTCTATCATTTTTTATTGAACCACATAGGCACATAGAGAGACAGAGCGGATTCACATAGCGTTTATGCTATGTGAGCCTTCTATGTTCCTATGCTTCTATTGTGGTTCAAACATTGCTCAATAGAATTACCGAACGTACAAGAGTGCGACGCAACGAAAGCATCATAGCAATTCTGCCGCTTGCACAATAAACGCTTGCTGTTCTACCGTCACCTGTCTTCGTTTACACACTCACTTTCTCATCCACCAGTTTTTCAGCCAGCCATAAAAATTCTTTTACAAAGATGTCAATGCTTTTTTGAAAGGAGGGATCAATCAAATGGCCTTCGGCATCAAATTTTTTATCGATCTGCGGCGTGATCAGCATATAAGGTGAAGCAATCCCAAATAAAGCCATCACAAACTGCTGCAATTGCATGGCGGCTCTCAATCCGCCCAAAGCTCCCGGCGAAGCTGTTGCCAGGCCAAAAACTTTATGGTGTTGTTTGGGAAAGTGATCGAACAAATTTTGCATGGCAGGAGAGTAGCTGCCATTGAATTCGGGTGTTACAATGATATAAGCATCGGCATGTAAACATCCGTTGCGCTATGTCTTTGACTTCTTTCGGCGCTTCGTCAGGAGAAGTGATCACCTTTTGCACATGCGGAAAATGATGGTCACGCAGGTCAATTAAACCTATTTCGTGTTCGGTATTTTCTTTAAAATGTTTTTGGAGATACAATGCCAGCCTTTGCGTAAGGCTGTTTTTCCTTGGGCTACCTGCTATGATTTCTATTCGCATAATTTCAAACTTAAATTCAATGTTATAACATCAAACTTAATGCCTCAACCTTTTCCTGTCAAAATGCCATTAGAGATCTTTGTTGTTCAGCTCCATTTCACTTCTGTTCTTTCTTAAGCGCATGTTAATAAGCTCCACAACCAAACTGAAGGCAATAGCCGTATAGATATAGGTCTTATTGATCTCCTGGTGAAAACCTTCTGCCACCAGCATCATACCGATCATAATTAAAAAAGCCAGTGCCAGTATCTGCAAGGTAGCATGCTTATTAATAAAGCGGCTGATGGGCCCGGCAAAGAAGATCATAATAAGCATGGAAATAACCACGGCCGCAATCATAATAAGAACATTGTCCACCAGTCCGATGGCGGTGAGGATAGAGTCAAACGAAAAGACGGCATCCACCATTACAATTTGAAGAATAACGGCGCTAAATGCTGACGGCGCCTTAGTGGCCGAAGGTTTGCTTGCCACTTCAAGCTTATGGTGAATTTCCAGTGTGCTTTTAAAGATCAGGAAGATACCACCCGCCAGCAGAATAAGATCCTTCCAGCTGATACCAACAGGTACGCCATCCTTTTTAATAAAATCTATGGTAAACAAAGGCGTGGTGAGTTTGATGATCCACGTGATGGTAAGCAACAAAATAATGCGGAACACCATGGCCAGTAAAAGCCCAATGGTCCGGGCCTTTCCCTGTTGATGCTGGGGAAGTTTATTCGAAACAATGGAAATAAAAATAATATTATCTACTCCCAGAATAATTTCTAAAACAGTTAAGGTTAAAAGAGCCGTCAGCACACCGGGATCGGTCAAATTCGGCATATCCATCAATAGTATCATGTACGTGGTTTTCTGTTTTTATATTGGCTTAATTCAATTGTTTCCTATTTTTCCGGAGCAATATTACTTAACAAACAGAATTCTATAAATTATGTTTACACGTCGTGGGTTTCTACAAGCTACAGGACTGACATCGCTGAGTTTTCTTTTCAAAAATGGAATGGCGGCGACTCCCGGTTCTTCCAATAAAAACAATCCCATAGTTATTTCCACATGGGCGCCCAATGTAAAGGCCAATGCAGAGGCCTGGAAAATACTGGGCGCTGGTGGCAGCGCTTTGGATGCGGTAGAAGCCGGCGTGCAAATTCCGGAAGCCGATCCGGCAGATCAAAGTGTAGGCTATGGCGGCTTGCCCGACAGGGATGGCAAAGTGACATTGGATGCCTGTATTATGGATGAGCAGGGATCCTGCGGAGCCGTCATGTTTTTGGAAAGCATTATGCATCCTATAAAAATTGCACGACTGGTGATGGAGAAAACGCCGCATGTGCAACTCGTGGGCGAAGGCGCTTTGCAGTTTGCTTTGGCCAATGGATATAAAATGGAAAACCTTTTAACACCGGAAAGCGAAAAGGCATGGAAGGAATGGTTAAAAACATCCAAATACGATCCGATGACCATTCCAAAATTATTGCAACAAAAAAATGAACCGGGACAGATCAATAATCATGATACGATTGGAATGCTGGCCATGGATGCAGCCGGCAACCTGAGCGGCGCCTGTACCACCAGTGGCATGGCCTTTAAAATGAGAGGCCGTGTGGGAGATTCGCCCATTATTGGCGCCGGGCTTTTTGTTGATAATGAAGTAGGGGCGGCCACTTCCACAGGAGTGGGAGAAGAAGTGATCCGGATCTGCGGCTCACATACGGTAGTTGAACTGATGCGGCAGGGCATGAGTCCTGAACTGGCCTGTAAAAAAACCGTTGAGCGGATTGTGAAAAAAAGAGGTCCGAAAGCAAAAGAATTGCAGGTGGGTTTTATAGCCGTGAATACAAAAGGAGAGCACGGCGGTTATGCTTTGCAAAAAGGCTTTACCTATGCGGTACAAACCCGGAAAGGAGTGAAGGTATATGATTCAAAAAGCATTTTCTCCTGATACCGAAAATAACAAATGAGGAAGTAAAACAAAGAAGCCTGAGACTGGAATTGATTAAAATTTTACAAGTTGAATTACATAATAGAAATAGCCACGACCGACTTCACCACCACAAAATCAGCTGTGGAAGGCGGAGCCGATAGAATTGAACTGTGCGCCGCCTTAACGGAAGGCGGAACAACACCTTCCTACGGCACCATCAAACGCTGCCGCGAAAATTTCAATGTGTCTTTGTTTCCGATCATTCGTTCCCGGAGCGGTGATTTTCTGTACAGTGATGAGGAATTTCAAATAATGATGGATGAAGTAAAGTTGTGCAGGCAACTGGGCTGTGATGGAGTGGTGATCGGTCTTTTACAGGCAGATGGAACCATTGACAAAGTAAGAACGGCAAAGCTTGTAGAAGCAGCTTACCCGCTGGAGGTAACATTTCACCGCGCCTTTGACCGCTGCAAAGATCCTTTTGCCGCACTGGAACAATTGATCGAAATCGGTTGCCAGCGAATACTGACTTCAGGGCAGCAGCCTGCGGCTCCGCAGGGAATGGAACTGCTTGCCCAATTAATTAAAACTGCAGCCGAACGCATCACCATCATGCCCGGCAGCGGTGTTCGCAAAGAAAACATAAGGGAACTGGCAGAAAAAACCGGGGCTGTAGAATTTCATTCTTCACTGCGCAGCAAATCTCAAAGCAAAATGGATTTTATACATCCGGCCTTTGCAAAAAGCGAAGAAAGCTATACCAATCCTGCCATAGACCCTGAAGAAGTAAAGGCGTTGCGCCAGGCTCTTAACATGAAGTGATGACAAGGATTAAAGTCATGGATGAACTTGTTAAAAATCTTTTTTTCGAAAAGGCCTGACGGATTTATCCGGAAATCATTCGTAATATTACAATAGCACCAAGGACAACATCCTGGATGAAAAACAAAATTTTTAACTACAAAAATCCCGAAATGTTAAAAAAGCTTTTATCACTTTTATTAGGAGGAAGAAGACCCAAGCCGGCGTATGCATACGTACCTAAACCGCAGAACACCAAGTTGCCTCAAAAAACAAGAAACTAATTCCAAAATAACTACTTAAGAAAAGCCCCGCACTTGCGGGGCTTCTTATTTTATGCAATGGTAATAGACGGATCTAAATAAACATCCTGCAGGGCATTTAGCATTTTTACCCCCTCTGCAAAAGGACGCTGAAATGCTTTGCGGCCCAGTATCAATCCCATACCGCCGGCTCGTTTGTTTACGACAGCCGTGGTTACGGCATCTACCAGGTCGCTGTCGCCCTTGCTTTCTCCACCGCTGTTGATCAAACCCACGCGGCCGTTATAGCAATTTAATACCTGGTAACGGGTGAGGTCAATAGGATGATCAGAGGTAAGCTTTTCGTAAACCAGTTTATTTGTTTTACCATGTTTGGTGGCCAGATAACCACCATTGTTGGTTGGCAGTTTTTGTTTAATGATATCGGCCTGCAGGGTTACTCCCAGGTGATTAGCCTGACCGGTTAAATCAGCCGCCGTATGATAATCCACACCATCCACTACAAAACCACTGTTGCGCAGGTAGCACCAAAGAATGGTGGCCATGCCTAATTCATGGGCATACTGAAAAGCTTCGGCAACTTCTTTCAACTGCCTGGCACTTTCGGCACTGCCCCAATAGATAGTGGCACCCACAGCCACAGCTCCCATATCCCAGGCACTTTTTATAGTGCCAAACATGGTTTGATCGTAGCGGTTGGGAAGGCTTAAAAATTCGTTGTGGTTGATCTTTACAACAAAGGGAATTTTGTGTGCATACTTACGGCTCATAATGCCCAGTACTCCATAAGTAGAGGCTACGGCATTACAACCGCCTTCAATAGCCAGCCTGATGATGTTTTCCGGATCAAAATAAACAGGATTGGGAGCAAAAGAGGCGCCGGCACTGTGTTCTACACCCTGGTCAACAGGAAAAATACTGCAATAGCCCGTACCCGATAAGCGGCCGTGATTCAGAAGGGTTTGCAGATTGCGCAGTACCTGGTTGCTGCGGTTGCTGTTGATCCATATATCATCAACATGCGTAGGGGAAGGCAGGTGAAGCGTGGACTTATCAATTGTTTTACACTCATGGCTTAAAAGGTACTCCGCCTTATCGCCTAATAGTTCAGAAATCTTTGCAGGCATAATCGTTAGAATTTTAAAATAACAAGCGTATTCAACGAAGCAAAGATAGGAGTTGGAACAAAGACAAAATAACCAGCATGTGACGGCTACACAAACAAAAAGTCCTGCTGGTGCAGGACTTTTATATTAAGCGTTGCGGTTAATACAATTGAGATCTTCAAAGGCGACCTCCAGCCGTTTGGCAAAACTTTCTTCTGCCTTACGCAGCCACACTCTTGGATCGTAATATTTTTTATTGGGCTTATCTTCTCCTTCAGGATTGCCTAGCTGGCCCTGCAGATAGCCTTCATTCTTTTTATAAAAATCCAGCACACCATCCCAGAAAGCCCACTGCAGATCCGTATCAATATTCATTTTGATAGCGCCATAGCTGATGGCTTCACGGATCTGGTTTTGAGGAGAACCACTGCCGCCGTGAAATACAAAATAAACGGGCTTTTCACCGGTTCCAAAATGCTGTTGGATATACTCCTGGCTGTTGCGCAAAATATCAGGACGCAGTTCTACATTGCCTGGTTTATACACGCCGTGTACGTTGCCAAACGCAGCCGCAATGGTAAATAAATCACCTACTTTTTTCAGTTCTTCATAAGCATACGCCACTTCTTTAGGCTGTGTGTATAGCTTGTCGTTTTCCACGCCGCTGTTGTCCACGCCGTCTTCTTCACCACCGGTTACACCCAGTTCTATTTCTATACCCATTCCAAGTGGCGCCATTCTTTTATAGAACTGAACAGAAGTTTCTATGTTCTCTTCAATGGGCTCTTCGGAAAGATCGAGCATGTGAGAGCTAAACAGCGGCTGCCCTTTTTCCTTAAAAAATTGTTCCCCGGCATCAATCATACCGCTTACCCAGGGCAACCATTTTTTGGCCGCATGGTCGGTATGCAGCACCACGGGCACACCATAGAATTTTGCTACGTTATGAATATGCAAGGCGCCGGAAATAGCGCCGGAAATATTTCCCTGCAACTGATCGTTCGGCATGCCTTTGCCAGCAATAAACTGGGCGCCGCCATTGGAAAACTGTATGATAACAGGAGAGTTCACCTTTGCTGCCGTTTCTAAAACCGCATTGATGGTATTGGTGCCAATGGTATTTACAGCCGGTAAGGCAAAACCATTTTCTTTGGCATCTTTAAGAAGTGCTTCCAGTTCTTTTCCAAAAAGCACTCCGGGACTGTATTTCTTCATTATTTACACTTTCGGGTTTGTTGTTAAAAAATTTCCCAAAAGCAAGCATTCGTTGAAAGCTTGCGAAGTTAAGGGAATATTTATTACAGGGTGAGAACGTGAGACAGCGGCCTCTGTCATCTATCAACTATCATCTACCATCCTGGTAGCTGTTTGGTATTCGCCAGCTTCCTGCATTTTTTCCACTCTAATTTTAATTAATTCGTTAAAGGCTATGATGTCAATCCGTAATCTTTCCAAGGTTTCGCTGAATGCGGGAAAGATGGGGCTTCAGCGTGTGCCGCAATACCTGTTTTACCAGTTCGCCCATGGTTTTACAGCGAAGGAATTGTTTGTTTTCAAAATGTTCTGCCAGTTCATTTTTCAATTGCATTTGCTTTTCTTCTGTGGAAATCCGGTCCTTCTTCATGATGTTTAAAAGGTCCATGATCCGATACCGGGAAGCGGCCATCCGGTAAGCGATCAAGGTTCGTTCTTCGGCCTGGTATTGTTCAATAGAATCTTTGTTTAAATATTTTAGGGTCAGTTCCACAAAGGAAATATTCTCCTTAAAAAACTGCGGCAGGTACAGGTTTTTTCTTCCTTCGTACGACTGCTGGTCAAAATCAATGGCCCGAATGCGGTATTGATAGTCTTCTATATCCGGCGTAATATTCACCACGAAATTATAACTGCGCATATCGCCCAATAAACGGATGAAACAACGTTCATTGAATTTTACAAACTCTTTGGCCAGCCGGATCTTATTGCTTTCAGGACGGTCTAAATAATCTTTGATAAACACATCGCCGGGCAAACCGGGAATATGTTCTTCCACCAGGGTATCACGTCCGGTTAAAAAGGTGATGCGGTTAGGGGAGAGGAGGTGTTCCAGTTCCAGGCCATAGACCCTTGAAGCGTCTTCTTTTTTAATGTAGTAGTGATCGTAATTATCGTTATAGCGGTTCACTATGCGGATGCGGAAAGGATTGGAATTTCCGAATGTACAGTAATCAATTCTTGCCACATCAAGGTGCTTGGTGAAACTGTAATCGCCTTCTGTTTTTATCAAGGCATACAGGTTGATCAATCCCTGTTTAATATACTCCCAGTCCTTCATATCATACAAGGCTTTTTCCCAAAGCGTGTCATTGCCATCCTTGTCTTTCAGGGGCACGGAATAAGTAATGCGCAAAAGATCGTTATAGGAAAGCGGCAGGGAAATTTCCCGGCCATGCGTTTTTAAATAAGAACGCAGGTTTTTATTGATCGGAAAGAAAGGCTTTTTTCGGGAAGGCTGAGCGGGTTCCTGCATGGTCTAAAATAAGGATAATGCCTGTATTTGTTGCTGTAGTTGTTGAAAATAAGCAGGCGCTTTTATAAGGCGGCTGCCATACCAGCTGAACATTTCGCCGTCAACCAAAATAATTTTTGTAGCAGGTAATTGCTTTTGCAATTCCTCGGCATGTTTTTGTTTGAAAGGAAACGGTTCGGAGGAGAGCAGCAACAGTTCGCAATTCAAATTTTGAAGTTCATCGATCTTTATTTCGGGATATCTTGTCTGGTGGGCAACTATGTTTTCAAAGCCTGCACATTCCAGCATGTCACTGATGAAAGTATCTCCGCCGACCGTCATGTAGGGATCTTTCCAAATGAGATAAGCTGTGCGGAGTTTAGAGGGTTGTTTTGATTGTTGCTCTTGTTTTGTTGACGGATTATTTACAAGGGCAGAAAAATTCGCACTGATTTGCGAGATGATGGTTTCTGCCCGTTCTTTTGTATGGGTTATTTCTCCAACGGCTGCAATCATTTCCAATGCCTGCTGCAGATTATTCACATCACTGATCCATACAGGAAAGTCCTTTGCCAGTTCTTCGATCTGTTCTTTTACATTTTCTTCCTTGTTGGCAATGACCAGGTCGGGCTGCAATTCTCTGATCTTTTCTATATTCAATTGTTTGGTGCCGCCAACCCTTGCTTTTGTACGAAACCAGTTTTGGGGATGAATGCAAAACTTCGTAATGCCGGTTACTTCTTCCTGTAACCCGAGATCAAATAACAATTCTGTTTGAGAGGGCACTAAAGAAACAATTCTTTTTGGCGTTTGAATGATTTCAATTTCTCTTCCTAACTGGTCAATGTAAAATGGCATTGATGCAAAATAGTGAAAACTGAAATAGGCTGAACAGGCTTGCAGGTGTTGAAGAGTGCGATCCGCCGGTAGTCGGACGCAGCGCAACGAAAGCAAAACAGTAGCAATGCAGCCGGGTATAAAAAAATCCTCTGCGGAGGACTTTATGATACATGCTACATGAAGTTTTCCTTTCACTATCACCGCCTCCTGCTTTTCCTGTGTAAGGCAAAGCAGGAGACAATTGGAATCTTTCAGTTACTGAAAGAAGGTGATAGGTTAACAGTCTTCTTTGTCGGAACGGTT
The DNA here is from genome assembly GCA_963697545.1 of uncultured Bacteroidota bacterium. GTDB lineage: Bacteria > Bacteroidota > Bacteroidia > Chitinophagales > Chitinophagaceae > Flavisolibacter. The sequence goes on from CAVOOL010000001.1 coordinate 24,991, forward strand.
TTCAAAGGACTGGATGGTTCTCTGATAGGATTGGATTTAAAAACGGGTTTTCAAGGATAAGGAGGTTTTTCACAAGGCTTTCCTAAAAAGGAGAAGTTGATTGATATTGGATTTAACCGTTGGTTTTTCTCAGGAATTGGATAATTTCTTACTGGACGGTTTTAGAATACTGGATATTTGGTTTTTCGGATTCTTGGATTGATTTATATCAATCAACTTCTGACACAAAACTAGGACCCAATAGCGGCCTGTACAATTGCACAATTGCCCCTTTTTAAGGTCTATGGATATTACTGCCTCTATCGTAAATATGCTTATATATGTTTCGGAAAACAACGATAGCAAAATGTGAAAGTTTACTGGATTGATTAATTTATATATGATTGACCATTCGTAAACTCACGTCGTATAAATAATAAAAGCCTTACAGTGTAAGGCTTTTAAAATATAGAAAACGTGTTTGATGTTTTAAAGCGGGTAGGAGAACTACGAAAATGCAGTTTTTTATGTCTGACTTTATGCGGCAAAAGAGCCGTAAGTAATTTCACCTATCAACAAAAAACTCTTAAACCATTCCTCAGGCCAGGGCCTGGATAACGTCGTATTTGGTAACAATATGGTAGTTGCCGCTTTCATCTTTTGCCAGCACCGCTCCGTTTTCTTTGTTGATCAGGGTACTGAGCTTTTCCACCGCTGTATCAAAAGCCACTACCGGAAATAGTTTTTCCATTACATGTTCTACCTTTTCTGTTTTGATCTCGGGATTGCTGAAAACTTTTTGAAACAAACCACTTTCACTAATGGAGCCGATCATTTCACCATCGGGTTTTACAACCGGTATATGTTCAATATCATATTCCTTCATTAGCTCCACAGCATCCGCAACAGATTGTGTGGGTTCAACGGTTATTAATTTTTGTTTGCCCCTGGCATTCACTACATCCTTGAATGACTTTACATCAAAGAACCCTCTTTCCGCCATCCACTGATCGTTATATACTTTGGCTACATAACGGCTTCCATGGTCGTGAAGGATCGCCACTACCAGGTCGTCTTTTTTCAGTTTGTCTTTCAACTGCATCAAACCCTGAATGCAACTGCCGGCACTGTATCCGCAAAACAAACCTTCTTCCTTGGCCAGGCGGCGGGCCATTACCGCTCCGTCTTTATCGGTCACCTGTTCAAAATAATCAATCACACTCATGTCATAATTCTGCGGAACAAAGTCTTCACCAAAACCTTCGGAAATGTAAGGGTGTACTTCGTTCATATCAACTTCGCCGGTGCGGAAATATTTGGTAAGCAAAGAGCCATATACATCAATAGCCCATATCTGAATGTTGGGATTCTTTTCTTTTAAAAATTGCGCTGTTCCTGTAACCGTGCCACCGGTACCGGCTGTCACCACCAGGTGTGTGATCTTCCCATCGGTCTGCTTCCATATTTCAGGACCAGTGCTTTCATAATGCGCCAAACGATTGGCAAGGTTATCATACTGGTTCATCAGGTACGAGTTTGGAATTTCTCTTGCCAAACGCGATGCAACAGAGTAATAACTTCTTGGATCTTCGGGCTCCACATTGGTAGGACAAATGATCACTTCGGCTCCTAATGCCCGTAAAATATCTGCTTTTGACTGCGATTGTTTATCGGTAGTAGTAAAAATGCATTTATAGCCTTTTACAACGGCTGCCATGGCCAGACCCATACCTGTGTTGCCCGATGTACATTCAATAATGGTTCCGCCGGGTTTTAACTTTCCTTCCGCCTCTGCTACCTCTACCATTTTCACAGCCATACGGTCTTTTATGGAATTGCCGGGATTGAAATATTCCACTTTAGCATATACATCACAGGGAAGGTCTTTGGTGATTTTATTTAAACGGACAAGGGGAGTATTTCCTATGGTTTCGAGTATGTTGTTTTTTACGTCCATTACAATCGTTTATTTGCGGCAAAAATAAGGTTTTGAGCTCTGGTGCCTAATCAGTATCCGTAAACTTTCACAAAGCCTGTTTTTTGTACCTGGCTGCAATGCTACTATGAAGCTTTGTTGCGCTGCGTCCGACTACGGCGGTCGCACTCTTGTACGTCCGGTAATGCTATTCAGCAGGGTTTCACGCAAAGACGCAAAGGAATAAAAGGAGTGGAAGCGTTTTCTCTTATCAAGACAGCTATCGAGTCAGAAGTCAGCCATCAGACGTGAACTATAGCAACGCCTCCTTCACAGTTCACGCTTGTCTCACGTCTGACGTTTCACGTTTCACGATGTGTTTTCTTAGAAAGCGGTTTGGTATAACTTATCGTCTTTGCGTGAACAATCAATATTTTAGCATCCAAATACGATTGCCATGACCACAAATACATTTACAAAATATGATCCCGTAAAATATAAAACGCCAACCGGCTCCACACTTAATTGCAAAGGATGGATACAGGAAGCAGCCCTGCGCATGCTGCTCAACAATCTCAATCCCGATGTGGCCGAACGCCCTGATGATTTGATTGTGTATGGCGGCCGGGGAAAAGCCGCACGGAATTTTGAAGCACTGGACAACATCATTGCAGCATTGAAAGTTTTAGAGAACGATGAATCTCTTTTAATACAAAGCGGCAAGCCTGTTGGCATTTTAAAAACACATAAAGATGCACCGCGTGTATTGCATCTCCAATTCGCAGCTTGGTACCCAACTGGGCCAACTGGAAACATTTTGATGAACTGGAAAAGAAAGGGCCTGATGATGTATGGACAAATGACCGCAGGCAGCTGGATCTATATCGGCTCGCAGGGAATTGTGCAGGGCACATACGAAACCTATGCGGCAGCCGCCAATAAACATTTTGGCGGAACATTGAAAGGCACACTAAATGTTACCGCCGGTTTGGGCGGCATGGGTGGTGCACAGCCTTTGGCCATCACCATGAATGAAGGTGTGGCCCTGGTTGCAGAAGTAGAAGAGTGGCGGATTGACAAACGGCTGGAAACAAAATACCTCGACGAAAAGATTACAGATATTGATGCAGCCATAGACAGGGCGCAGCAATACAAAGCGCAGGGCAAAGCCATCAGCATTGGTGTATTGTGCAATGCCGTTCATTTGCTGGAAAGATTGGTGGAAAGAAATATTATTCCCGATACGCTGACCGATCAAACTTCTGCCCATGATCCATTGATTGGTTATTGGCCGCACGAAATTTCGTATGAACAGGCAAAAATATTGCGGGAAGAAAACCCCGAACAGTACATTGAATATGCGTACAACTCCATGTACCGCCATGTGCAATTGATGCTGGAACTGCAAAAACGCGGTGCCATCACATTTGATTATGGCAATAACATTCGTGCAAGAGCAAAAGAAAAAGGCCTGCAAAACGCTTTTGATTTTCCGGGCTTTGTTCCGGCCTATATCCGCCCGCTTTTTTGCGAAGGCAAAGGCCCGTTTCGCTGGGCGGCTTTAAGCGGTGATCCTGCCGATATTGCTGTTACGGATGAAGTCATCGCCACTATGTTTCCGGAAAATAAATCTTTACAACGTTGGTTAAAGCTGGCAAAAGAACGCATTGCCTTCCAGGGATTGCCGGCCCGCATTTGCTGGCTGGGACAGGGAGAACGGGAAAAGGCCGGCCTTGCCTTTAATGAACTGGTCAAGACCGGTAAGGTAAAAGCGCCAATTGTTATTGGCCGCGATCATTTGGATACCGGTTCTGTGGCTTCTCCCAACAGGGAAACAGAAGCTATGATGGATGGGAGTGATGCCGTGGCCGACTGGCCCATTTTAAATGCACTGGTCAATACGGCAGGTGGTGCCAGTTGGGTAAGCCTGCATCATGGCGGTGGAGTAGGCATGGGCTATAGCATTCATGCGGGAATGGTGATCGTAGCCGACGGTACAGAGGATGCAGCCCTACGGTTAAGCAGGGTATTGCGAAACGATCCGGGCATGGGTGTGATACGGCATGCAGACGCCGGATATGAACTGGCAAAGGAAACAGCAAAAGAAAATGGTTTGGATCTGGAAGAACGGTTGAAGAAATAAATATGGGTTGTGAGTGGTCAGTGGTGAATGGTGAGTGAAAAAGCTCTCTTATACCAGACGGCTATCAGGATCATAGTTGATAGTTCATGGATAATAGAAAGGAAAGAGGCTGCGGCTGTCTCACGTCTCACGTCTCACGATGTTCCGAGGTTTCAATTACTCACCACTGACCATTCACCACTCACTACTCACCCTATAAAAAATCCATTTAGGAGACCACTTATAGTATAATTGACAGGTATTCTTACGAAACAGTAAGGATAAAACCACTCTTTGTAATTTCTTTTTTTCGATGATACTTTGCAGTTGTAATCAGCTTTTCAAAATAAGCTGTACTATCCTTTAAACTTTAATGGTGGCCGTGAGTCTATCACCCATCATTAACCGAAAAACTAAAGAGCCCCTATGCAACTTAACTTCCGCCTTTTGTCAGTGGTTACCATTACAGTGTTTACCACTTTAATTGCCTGTAAAAAAGATGCCAGCCAGCAACAGGAAGAGCAAGACCCCAAATTAACGGCACACACCGAGGACCAGTCCCGCTTTTCCAATGTAATGGATGCCGCCGCACTGGAGGTGAACTATGCACTTGAATCGAGTTCTTCGTTCAGCGGAAGATTAATGGGTGACAGCATTTCTTCTGCCACTGTAGTTTATGACACACTAAACAGCACCAGAAAAATCACCATCACCTACAACGGTGCCGACCGTGGAGGCTTTAGCAGCCGTACCGGCAGCATTGTCATTTCCATGGCCTCAGGTGTACGCTGGAAAAACCCTGGCGCCCAGATAAATGTTACGTTCCAGAATTTCAAAGTGGTGCGTACAAGAGACAACAAAAGCATTACTATCAACGGAACACATACGCTTACCAATACCGGGGGCGGCCTGCTAATAGACCTGCTGTTTGGGCCGTACTACCATTGTACATACCATTTCGGGTAATCTGTCCATAACCTTTGATGACGGCACGCAACGCAGCTGGCAGGTGGCACGCAAACGAGTTTATGCGGGGACTAACCTTAGCAACATCACCATTACCATTACCGGTACCCATACCGATGGCACGCAAACCAACATTGCCGAATGGGGTACAGACCGCTTTGGTATTCCGTTCTCTACGTCTATTACGCAACCTTTGGTCATTAGCTCTAATTGTGAGTTCCGCCTGATAAGCGGCCAGGTGCAGCATAACCGCCTGGCATCATCGGCCAGTGTAACCTTTGGTTTAGACAAGAATGGCGCGGCTACTACCTGCCCGGCTTCCGGAAGTTTTTACTTTAAATTGACATGGGCGGGTCCCGGCGGTAATACGCTAACTTATATCGCACCTTATTAGGCCTCTTTCCATAGCAGAATGGTTAACCGTGGGCAGCAGCTCACGGTTTTTTTATGGCTATAAATTATCATAAAACTGCAATAACATCACTGGCAATCAGCTTCCCGGTGGTCTGATTTTTGGAATATATACACTTGGATCACACAGTGTTATGAGCAGATTAATTATTATTTCAAACCGGTTGCCGTTTACTATTGAAAAAACAGATGATGATGTAGTCGTACGGCAAAGTTCAGGGGGATTGGTTTCGGCCATTAAAAGCTATTTTGAAAAGAAGAATACGGATTCGCAAGTGTATTCCCAGAAGATATGGGTTGGCAGTCTGGATGCCACAGAAGAGGACTGGCAGAAGGCACAGCAGCAAGATGCTGTTAATGCCGATTTTGAGATCGTCCCTGTCTTTCCAAAAAAAGAGGTGTACGAGGATTATTACAACGGGTTTTCCAATTCCACACTGTGGCCTCTTTTCCACTATTTTCCCTCTATTGTAGAGAATAAAAAAGAGTATTTTATTGCATATAAAAAGATCAACCAGCTTTTTGCCAATAAGATCTTCGAGATCATAGAGCCGGGTGATGTGATTTGGGTGCACGATTACCAATTGATGCTGTTGCCGCAAATGTTGCGTCAGCGCATTTCAGATGCTACGATCGGGTTTTTCCTGCATATTCCTTTCCCTTCCTATGAAATCTACAGGCTGATGCCAACCGAATGGAAACGGGCCATCCTGGAAGGCGTATTGGGCGCCGACCTGGTGGGTTTTCATACCCATGATTATGTGCAGCATTTCATCCAGTCGGCCAAGATGATCCTGAAAGTGGAAAGCCAGTTCAACAAAATACAATACAGAGACCGGTTAATAAAGGCCGACCTGTTTCCTATTGGGATCGATTACGAAAAATTCCGCAATGCCAGCTTTGATGAAACGATTGTAGATATAGCGACAGCCCTTGAGGAGCGGTTCTTCAATCAAAAAATCATTTTCTCTGTTGACCGATTGGATTATACAAAAGGGCTGGAGTACCGGCTTGATGGTTATGAGCAGTTTCTTTTAAATTATCCCGAATGGCAGGAAAGGGTAGTATTTATTTTTAATGTAGTGCCTTCCCGCGATGCCATTCAAACCTATAGCGATAAAAAATCGAAAATTGAAGAAAAAGTAAGTACTATTAACGGCAAGTTTGCTACACTGCAGTGGCAGCCGGTGATCTACCGCTACAACCATTTGACCTTTGAAGAACTGTGTGCCCTGTACCAGGTGGCCGATGTAGCCCTGATCACGCCGTTGCGGGACGGAATGAACCTGGTGGCAAAAGAATATGTGGCCAGCTGTATTGACAAAGGTGTGTTAGTTTTGAGCGAATTGACAGGGGCCGCCAACGAACTGAGCGAGGCACTGCTGGTGAATCCCACGGACATAGATGAAGTGGCCGCGGCTATTGACACCGCACTGGAAATGCCTTTGATCGAACAGCGATCCCGCTTATCCTATATGCAACGAAGATTAGCGAACTATGATGTTTTAAAATGGGTCGCTGATTTTTTGGAAACACTTATCGAAACAAAAAAAGAACAGGAGATAGTAAAAGTGAACTTATTAAGAGAAGATGTCATTGAAAAGATCCAGGATGATTTTAATAAGGCCGGTAAACGATGCATCCTTTTGGACTACGATGGCACCCTGGCACCGTACCAGAAGATTCCTTCCATGGCCACGCCCAGCGACGAGCTGATACAATTATTAAAACAATTGGCCAGCGATCCGGCCAACGAGATCGTTATCATCAGTGGCAGGGATTCGGAAACCCTGGATAAATGGCTGGGAAATTTGCCCCTGACATTGGTGGCCGAACATGGTGCTCTTTTGAAATACAAGAACGAAGACTGGAAGGAGCAGATCAGCATTACCCAGGAGTGGAAAGAACAAATACGGCCGTTGATGCAATTGTATGTGGACCGCTGCGCCGGTTCTTTTATAGAGGAGAAAAAAAGCACCCTGGTATGGCACTACCGCAATACCTATCCCGATCTTGGTTTTTCCAGGTCAAGAGAACTGTTGAATAGTCTGGTGCAACTCGTTACCAACACTTCGCTGCAGGTAATAGATGGCAACAAGGTATTGGAAGTAAGAATGGTGGGAGTGGACAAAGGCGCCACCGCCATGACCATACTTGGCAACCTCAATCCTGATTTTATTTTATGCATTGGCGATGACACCACGGATGAAGATATGTTCCGCCTGCTGCGTGACAGCGGGTACACCATAAAGATCGGCAGGGGCAATACAGCTGCGCAATACACCATCTTATCGCAAAGAGAAGTATTTCCTTTCCTTAGAAGATTTTTGCCGCCCGTGAAACAAAAGGAATACAGCTATTCCTAAAGTGAATGGCTAACACAATTTTTACAGCAAAGGAAACATTGCTACTTTAGCCTTCATGGCTACACTGTTCACCAATATTCAAACCCTGGTTAATGCCAGGGAAAATGCTCCCTTGCTTCGCGGAAAAGAATTGTCGGCGCTTCCCTGTATAGAAAATGCTTACCTCGTTGTGGAAGATAATGCCATTGCCGGTTATGGTAAAATGAGCGAACTGAAATTCAAACCCTCCGGCTTTTGCATTTCATCATGACTTGTCGGGACGATGTGTTTTACCCGCCTGGTGCGACAGCCATACGCATTTGGTATTTGCCGGCAGCCGTGAAAATGAATTTGTAGATAAGATCAAAGGATTATCCTATGCCGACATTGCGGCCCGCGGCGGCGGCATTTTAAATTCTGCCAAAAAACTAAATGCAACTTCCGAAGACGAGTTGTTCAATCAATCCTACAAACGCTTGCAGCAGGTAATGAAACTGGGAACCGGTGCCATTGAGATCAAGAGCGGTTATGGCTTAACGGTAGAAGGCGAGTTGAAAATGCTGAGGGTGATAAAGCGGTTAAAAAACGCATCCAACCTTCCCATCAAATCTACTTTTTTGGGCGCCCATACCTTTCCCGAAGCATACAAAAACAACAGGGAAGCTTATATTCAACTGATCATCGAAGAAATGCTTCCTGTGATTGCTGCCGAAAAATTAGCCGATTATATAGACGTGTTTTGCGAACAGGGCTTTTTTTCTCCGGAACAAACAGAAAAGATCTGCATGGCCGGTAAAGCCCATGGACTGAAGCCAAAGATCCATGCCAATCAATTGCATGCTTCCGGTGGTGTGCAAACCGGCGTGAAAGTTAAATGCCGTTTCGGTTGATCATTTGGAAAGCATGGATGATGATGCCATTCAATCCTTGTCCAACTCTTCTACCATTGGCACTCTGTTGCCTACGGCCGCTTTCTTTTTACGAATGGCGTACCAGCCCGCCCGAAAACTAATTGACAGCAATTGCGCCATTGCGCTTGCTTCTGATTACAACCCCGGTTCTTCACCCTCGGGCAATATGAATTTTGTAGTGGCCCTCAGCTGCATTCAAATGCGTATGCTGCCCGAAGAAGCCATCAATGCCGCTACCATCAACGGCGCTTATGCCATGGAGCTACAGGATGAAGTGGGAACCATTTCCACAGGTAAAAAAGCCAGTCTCATCATCACTCAACCTATTCCTTCCTTCACCTTCCTGCCTTATTCTTTTGGAACAAATCTTATTGAAAGAGTCATGTTGTCAGGCCAGTGGGTGTAAGCTTTTTAAATTGTTTTCCTAATTTCATTTTTATATGAGTATTGAAGCATTGCTGATCATTCTGTGCGGACTAATTGTATTGTCGTATTTTTTTTCCATCATCAGCCGTTATATAAAAGTGCCGTCGGTGCTGCTGCTGCTGTTTGCCGGTATGGGGTTCCGGCTGCTGGTGGATGCCTATGAAATTCCCATGATCATTCCCATGCCCATCGTAGAAGGATTGGGTGTGATCGGTTTAATTATGATCGTACTGGAAGCAGGCCTCGACCTGAAGATAACAAAGGATAAGCTGCCCATGATCAGGAGTTCTTTTCTTGCTGCCCTGGTCATTCTTATTGTATCTACCGTGGCCATCACGGCTATTTTATATTACTGGCTCAGGGAAGATCTTACCCGTTGCATTGTATATGCCCTTCCCTTATCCATCATGAGCAGTTCCATTGTGCTGCCCAGCATTCACCCATTAACACAGGAAAAGAAAGAGTTCCTGGTGTATGAAGCTTCCTTTTCCGACATACTGGGCATTCTTTTCTTCAACTATTTCACGGCAAGGGAAATTTTAACGATCAAATCCATTGGAATCTTTGGCGGCAGCATTATTATAGCCGTTGTGCTTTCGCTGATCCTTTCTTTTTTACTTTTCCTGATACTGGCAAAAACCAAAATGAATGTAAAGTTCTTCCTTGTTTTTGCCCTGCTCATTTTAATTTATTCCGGCGGTAAATTGCTGCACCTGCCGTCCCTTCTTATCATCCTGGTGTTTGGCCTCATGATCAATAACTGGGAACTGGTGCCGCTGAAAAAACTGACCAGGCGGTTTCCTGAAAAAGAAGTGAATTCGATACGTGAATTCCTGCACTCCATCACCGCAGAATCCTCTTTTTTAATACGCACCTTTTTCTTCATCCTGTTCGGGTTCACCATTGACCTTCATTTTTTAAACAACCAGGAAGTGGTCCTTTTGGGAAGCCTCATTGTGATAGCACTCTTTTTGGTGCGCCTGCTGTACCTGCGTTTTTACCTCAACACCAAGGTTATTCCAGAAGTGTTCTTTATTCCCAGGGGTTTGATCACCATCGTTTTATTTTATAAGATACCTCCTTATCTAAAACTTACTACATTTAATGAGGGTATTTTGTTCTTCATCATTTTAACCACGGGCATCATCTTATCCATCGGAATGATCCTGTACAAAAAGAAGAACGTTGAAGTAATTGAAGAACCGCAATTTACAGAACGAAATGATATATTATGAACCTGGCACATTTTAAGAGCTATACCAAACAGGACATCCTTCCCTTAATAAAGCTGCGGCGCTTTGAAACAAAACTGGGAGAGCGGGTGCATGTGTTAAGTGATGGCGCTGACATTCCCACTTCCATCAAAAATCTGCCGGCAAAATATGTAGTGATGGGCATTCCGGAAGATATAGGCGTGCAGGCCAATTACGGCACACCGGGGGCCAGCACCGCCTGGCTTTCGTTTTTGCAATCGTTCCTGAACATACAGAGCAACGATTTTTTTGAAGGAAGTGAAGTGGCCGTCATCGGTCATTTTGATTTTGGGGACATTCAGTACCTCATTGATAAAAACGCTTATTCCGAAGAGGAAAAAATTAAAGCCTACCGCCATGCGGTCAATACCATTGACAATGAAGTGGAAGGACTGGCAAAACAAATTGCGGCACACAATAAAATACCCATTGTCATTGGCGGTGGTCACAACAATGCCTATCCGCTGATCAAAGGCACTGCCAAGGGATTGCACCAGGCGCAACAGCTCCACCTGCCCCAGATCAATTGTGTGAACCTGGATGCGCATACCGATTACAGGCCGGCGGAAGGAAGGCACAGCGGCAATGGCTTTCGCTATGCCGAGGATGATAATTTTTTGCAGAAGTACTGCGTGGTGGGCATTCACGAAAACTACCTGCCGCAAAACGTGTGGATGGATATTGTGAACAACCCGTTTATCGACTGCATTACCTACGAGGATATTTTTATTCACGAAAAACGAAGCTTCCGCCAGGCAGTTTCGCATGCCATAGAATTTACCGCGGATACCTACGCCGGCATAGAACTGGACCTTGACAGCGTTGAAAACACCTTAAGCAGTGCCTGTTCGCCCAGCGGGATTTTGCCCCTGCATGCCAGGCAATATGTAAACTTATGTGCAGCCCATGTAAAAGCCGCCTACCTGCACATTTGCGAAGGCGCCACCCGGCTCTCCACCGGCAAGAGCAATGACTCCACCGGAAAGTTGATCAGCTACCTGGTAAGTGATTTTATTAAGATGCACGGGGTGCAATAAGAAAGCGGTTGCCTCTTGTGGGTCATATAAAAGCGGAAGTTTTCAAAAAAGCGTTCGAAACAGGAAAGGGAGCAGTTGGATATTTACCATTACCGATGACCGGATGTAAAGCAGGGGAGTACCCCTTGGTGGATTGTTCCCATTACAATCCGGGACGGCGAAAAATAAGGTGTTGAAAATGAGGAGGTTTTTTTAGTGAGCCTGATTTGAATGCGATATATTTACGTGTTATACTAAACTGGTTTCAGGTTTATCAAATGCTACTGTCCATAGTCAATGGCGAATGGTCAATAGAAAAGCACAGAGTTGACGACGGGTTGGTATTAGCTGCCATCCTTTTCAACCACTAAATATTACATATGAACCCACTTTTAATAGGATTAATAATTACTTGTTGTATTGTTATTGTTTTCTTTGTCAAAAAAGATGATAACATAATATCTGTCCTCAAAAAGCTTTCTTGGGGAGTGCTTATGTTCCTTATACTATTTGGTATTTACGTTTTTGTTATTATTAAAGCATGGAATGGTGCAACAGTAACACGCATGTAGTTACCTGTTAAGAAAAGAAAATTCAAAGTTTAGATGCTAGGTAAAATTGGAGGTTGGAAACACAAAGCCGATTTCACCAAGGCTTCCATTGGCTTCCCTTAGAAACTGTGACTACTTGTTATCGACAAAAATTGAAAAGGCAAGTTCAATAACACTGGTTGAAACTTTTTCACTTAACCGAAACGTGGACAAAAGACTTCGTTTGGACAAATAGATTTAAATTTTAAGAGTGGTTTCCCTGCTCAACTCTTTGTTGAATAAAAGCAGCTTTAGGGCGGCAGGACGAAGGACGGCAGCTAACAGTGTGTTTATAAAATTGTGGCGGGACGTTGAAGCATTCAACTATAAATCGCTATTTTGCTTTTGTGGTTAATTGAAACTGACGTTTTTCAATTGCCACAACTTCATAAACACTTTAACGTTACCGGCAACGTTTCAACCACCATTCATGAAAGTTTTAGAACTAACTGAACAAAGGGCAAAAGACCTAAACTTTATTTTACAGGCTGCGGTTGACAGAGGCGAAGGCAAAGTTTTCAATCTGACTGACATTGACTTTCCAGACGACCGATTTACCGACTCATACATTGACCACTTATTAAGTTTGCTTGAGCAGTACAACCAACCGCCAACCAGACTGCTTGTGATTAACTTGCCTGCTATGAAAGCTGTACATAACACCAAGCCGTTTTTAGACTCTGGTGGCTTCTTACGCATACTTAGACTGGAGCAGCGTGAGGACAGAATACAGGACTTCACCTTATCAAACTTGAGACAAAGTGTTTTAGGAACAAAAGAGTGGTTCAAACTTTTAGTCGTGACCATAATTGTTGCAGTCATAACCACCCTTTTAACCGACAAATTATCAGAAAAAAAGAAACAGCAAGACACCAGCCAAGCGCCGACACAATCACAATCATTGACAACCAAAACTTATCAGGATTCTTTACATTCATACAAACAGGATTTTAAAAGTGACACAAACATTAAGTAGAACTAACGCAGCCGGTAACATGGGTTGTGCGTCATGCGATTGGACTCTTTAATAATTTGACCAACTAACAATAATGGAAGATAATACAGACCAAGAGCATTTAAATAAGCTCACAAACACTCAATCGGAAAATCCTACAGACAAAATTATTCCTACCACAGACACAGAAACCAATATCACTAACCAGGAAATTGAAAATATGGAAGTTCATCATTCTCACCTGCGCCACAAACCGAAACCCTGGAAGGAATATTTGCTTGAGGGCTTGATGATTTTTATTGCTGTAACACTTGGATTTTTCGCCGAAAGCTTACGTGAAAATTTAAGTAATCATGAGAAAGAAAGAGACTTTATGGAGAGTATGATTAATGATTTAAAAACGGATACTGCTACTATTTCAAAAACTATACAATATTATACGGCAACATCGAAAGCAATAGATACGATATTAACATGTTTAAAGTCTGACAATCCAGACCCCTCAATTATTAGCAATATCCTTTCGGAGGATTTTTGGACATATACGGGATATAGTTACAATAATCAGACAATTCAGCAATTAAAAAATTCAGGCAACTTTCGATTGATTAGAAATAAAGCTGTAGTTGATTCAATTCTGAATTATGACAACAGGATAAATTCATTCGTACTTAATCAATACAATGATCTCAAAAGTACCATGTTGGCATATAAAGACGTGGAGGCAAAGATTTTGCCATACTCAGAATTAAAAACAACAGCGGATAACGACCCGTATTTTGATTCATCTGATTTTAAAAATGTAACCAAGCATACATTCATAACTCATGATAGAGAACTAATTGCTTTCTATTACAATAAACTTTTTATTCATGAATTGTTATGTCACACTTTCATAGCCAACATGAACATCGCTAAAAAAAGGGCTACAAGGTTAATAAGCTTTATTAAAAAGGAGTATCAATTTGAGTAGTATGAAAAAGCACGAACGCACAACATGGGGTTTTCTGCTATGCTGGCTGACGAATATGTACGGATCATCCAGTTCGCTTATCAACTGTAGTTCGGGCTGAACGAATAAAGCCCAGCGACAGAATATAACATTAACTGCTTTAACTTTACTCAGCAGCGGTTTGGGCTGACGAATCACGGAATATCAGCACAGCAGAAAGCCCTGGACGTTAGCGGTAATTAGGGCTACTCCGTAAAATTCCATCTTCATTGAAGAAATTATAAAATTTATACAAAGTCATTATGGAAACATAACAAACATGCATCTAAGCATCCAAATAATTACATGTTTAAGAACCAATTAAAGACCTGCTGCGCTTTTTTCTTACTTGCTTTTGGAATTCCTTATGTAAGCAATGGACAGACCGATACAAAAGAACCTATCAACATACATAAGCTTGTTGATACTTTAAATATAACGCTCAGCAATAATTATGTTTTTCCTGAAAAAGCAAAAAGCATATCCCGGCATCTGCAATCGCAGATAAAAAAAGGTGCCTATACGCTTTATTTGAATAATCCACAGAAACTTGCCCTGCAAATTGAAGGTGATATTAAACGCATACATCAGGACCCACATTTGGAGATTTCATACGATCCTAATTTTAGTGCCCAAGCGGATGCTAAGCCTTCGGAAGAACTAATCAAACAATCCAAAAAGTACTGGAAAGAACAAAATTATTCATTCAGAAAGGTGGATATCCTGGCAGGCAATATCGGCTACCTACCCTTTAATGGGTTTGTAGATGATATAGAAAGTGCCAAACCAACAATTTATTCTGCTCTTAGGTTTTTAGCCAATACCAGTGCCATCATCATCGATTTAAGAGAGAACCAGGGGGGTAGCCCGGATATGGTAAGTCAGATAGAGAGTTACTTTTTTAAAGAGAAAACCCATATGAATGACATAATAAGTCGGGGAGCAAAAGACACTACAGTCTTTTATGCAGATCCTGCAAAGGCTGATAGTTTAAATCTTTCCATGCCTGTATATATTCTTACCAGCCGTAAAACGTTTTCAGCGGCAGAAGATTTTAGTTATGGGATGCAACAAGCAAAACGAGCAATAATTGTTGGAGAGGTTACAGGTGGTGGCGCACACCCTCAAATGCCATTTTCTATTGGTCAGGGATTTGTAGCTTCTATCCCTTTTGCACGTTCGTATAACCCTGTTACCAAAACAGACTGGGAAGGCACAGGTGTGATACCAGATGTAAAAGTAAACGCCGGGGACGCTTTGTTAAAAGCACAGGAAGTTATTTTTGAAGAGCAACTGCTGGCAGCAAAAGATGAAAAAGAAAAACACAAAAGCAAATACTACCTGAGAGCCCTTGTACCAACAAAAGAGGTAAAGGATATTCCTTTGACACTGTTAGAGCAATTTACAGGAACCTATCCGGATGTAACTATATATGTCGACAACAAAAAGCTTTTCTGCAAAAACAATCATAACAGAAACGTGTCTGAATTAAAGCACATTTCTGACAACCTATTTGTGATTGATGAAAATGCGCAGATAGAATTTTTCAAAGACAGTAAAGGCCACTATTCTTCTATAAAGATTTATCTTAATGATGGAAGTGTTTTTGAAGAATTGAAAAAGTAATAAAGGCAGACAACATTTGAATAGGCGTACCGCTAACATCACCTTTGTAAAAGCAGGGCTGACGCATATAAATTCAACATATTATCTTTATTGAACCCAGTAAGTGAACGAGGCCGCAGAACATATATGCCCTGCCTTCACAAAGCTGTAAAAACGCATGCAAACAATTGACAACCCTAAAATGCCAAAACAACCAATAAATTTTGCGACACTGACAATTTACCTTTTTTATTGATTGGCTTATGGACTGATGTATCAAGCAAAACGAAGTTCAAACCTACAATTGAACTTACTGGCGACATTTATCTTGAGAGCGATAAGGTTTTACGCTTGAACCCAGATGGCAGTTTTCCCCAAAAGCGACAACAGTGTTGGTGGTATGGTGAATTTCTTTGTCGGGTCATCATTTGATGCGACACAAAGCGTTAATTTATCCTTGTAGCTGGACAAGTTTCATTAAAGGACAAACTTTGATGGGCATAAAACCATCATTTGGTTTTTACTTTTCAAAAAATCAAAAGTGGACGGGAAAAGCCGCTTACATCAATGTTTTCAATCGGACAAAAACTACAAAAGATGTAGAGTTTAGAAATATGGCTTAATTTATAAAAGCAGACATGAAGTGATTAAAACATGATGAGTAAAATGAAATGAAAAATATTTATAGATTATGAAAGAATGTTAAAGTAATTAGTAATAAACAAAAGATTATGTTTAAGAATTATTTATATTGAAAAATGAATGAAAAATTTAAAAAAATATGAAAAATTGAATTTTAATTAAAATTAAAAATAAGCAAAAATTTTCAAACCAATTCTATTGAACGTCTTCTTATTTTGCTTTTTTAAGCGAACGAATATTTTCATTTATAAAGGGCAAAAGGAAATATTTTATAATATTGAAAAGAATATGGTAAGGTAAATTTAACAAAAAAGCATTCTATTTTTTTATTTAATGAGCAAGTGAATTTTTAGTAAAGCATTAATTACTGCAGTGACACTTTTGGAATCGTACTACAAAGATGCATCAGGAAGAATAAGCAAAAGTAAAGTTATCATTAAATACCAAATTGGCAGAAGGGGGACGATTACAATGGACAGCTTCAATTTCGAATAGCAAAACTGCTCTTTTAAAAAATGTTTAAAATTAATAATTGCGAAAAGATTTATCAGTGAAACATATTTTCTTCGAATATATGATTGATGACTTAGTGCAGAACTATTGGCAATTAAGATAAGGTAGACACAGTTGATAGTAAAATTAATATCGCCTATGAGATTATTGATAGTCCTGAAGCTTCTACTGCGCTTTATGCGAAGGATTAATAGTATATTCTAAGGACAATGTTTAAAAAATAGTAAGTTTATGAAATTATAATCTATCACGAGTTTGTTGAAGGCTACTTGGATGTCATTGCAATTGCGCAATGTCAAAGATTGGACAAGACAAATTGCAACTTGTTAGCTTTTATGAAATAGAACAAAGCTTCTCCAAACGGAAAAACTTATGCCTTGCAGAATAGTCAAAGAACGAGTATTTTACCGATCTAAAATCTATTCATATGGTGTATAGGTTTACAGAAGCAAAATGGTAAAATCAGTATGATATGTAACAACCAATGGAACACAGAAATTTCATTGCAGCAGCATATAGGTGGATATCAATACTCACCCTGCCGAAGATACCTGAGAAAATATCGTCTGCAATGAGCTCAACCTTTTGCACTATGTACCACCAACGGAGAGCACTTAATGTCGGACTAGGTATCAAAGGTTGACACAAGAACAATAAAACGGTCAAAGCAAACCAAGCGGTACAGGAGCATTTGCTTCAAGTTGTCTCTTATGGTGCCGTAGCGGAAAAATATGGTGTAGCAGCGGCACCAAAACAAATGGGTGCTGGTTCACCAGGGCATTCGCAACATACGGCGAAGCCATAAGCAAACTTCAGCCGACCGTCAACCAAAAAAATTGGGTCAAAGATCAAACCAGCATGCTCAAGAAAAAGAATTGAAAGAAATTGCTTGCTGAAAAAAACTGAGTGGGAATAGTTAAAATCCATGCATTGGATAGCATGATGTAATGTTGCAGAACGGAACTGAGTAATGACATCGGAAAAAAGATGCAAAATAATCCGGAAGTAAAAAGCTGGCGGCGGAATTATCCTGCAGTCGCTATGCGGTGGAATTGTTACTCAAGGCATTCTTTTTGGAACAAAAGTCAACAACTACACAAATAAACAAGAACAAGATTATACAGCAGTGCTTGCATCTGAAACCACTTTGCGGTGGAGTAAACTGCTTATCATGTACAATGTTTTTTTTACCAGCAAAAGATTACCTTAGGAAGAGACGCGTTGTTTCAACTGCTGGGAAAATCAAACTATTGGTACGCAAGCGCAAAAGAAGTGTGCATACTACTAACAGTAAACACTTTTTTTACGCTATAAAAATGATAAAGAGTTTTACGCTTGCATGCGCATGAACTTTGAGTAGCAGATATTACCTACATTCCGGTGCAGAAGAACGTTTTGCGTACCTGTAACTGATAACAGATGCCTACGGCCGGAAATTTGTAGGTTTTCATTTAGGATAACTGAGAATGGAAGCGCATATTGCTCTTGAAAAGCGCTTGGAGCAAAAACCATTTGATGTTATCGTTATTCATGAACATCGACAAGGTCAGGCAATTGTTGACAAATATGTAAGCGGTTTAGAACAGGAATGTCTGCATACGAAATGGGGTTTTGTGCAAAAATGTTGGCTGAAGGTAAGAAGCATCAGCAACAAATCGCTATTCGGCTGCAGTCTTGGCTGGACGTTACCTATTGAGCAATAGAATATCTATTGGTACTTCAGTTTTTTAATAGGCTTTTGTTCGGGCCTAGACGTTCATGGAATGCCACACCTGCACAAAGCCCTGTTTGTTAGCGGGTCATGCTATAGCAACAACTCCACCTCTCTTAAGTAGCACTATCGATAGTTGTCGCATCCAGCCACTAAGATTGTCGCATTTACACCCCTATAGGATGGTCTTTGTTGACGAGATTTATGTCATTACCAAACCAATTCTTAAGATTAAATTATAAGGGAGGCATCATACAATGAGAAAAATAATCGTTCTATCATTCATTACATTAGATGGAGTAATGCAAGCACCGGGCGGACCAGAGGAAGATACATCAAGTGGCTTCAAATATGGCGGTTGGACTGCGCCGTATTTTCACGAAGCTGACGAAGCGGCTGGTGAGTTCATGGCAAAACAAATGAAGTCTGCAGATCTTCTTTTGGGCAGGAAAACATTCGAAATTTTTGCTGCGTACTGGCCTGAACATGCAGACTATTGGCCGGGTATTAATGAGGTCACTAAATATGTCATGAGTAATACTATGGACAAATCAGATTGGCAAAACTCGGTTTTCCTTAATAGCGTAGATGATATCAAAAGTCTCAAGAATTCAGAAGGCTCTGACATCCAGGTTCACGGTAGTGGCAACCTGGTCCAGACACTACTCAAACATGATCTGGTCGATGAGCTATGGCTCAAAACCTTCCCCGTCACACTCGGTACAGGCAAGCGTTTGTTCGGTGAGGGCACTATTCCTGCAGCCTTTACATTAACAGACAGTCTGGTTACGCCCAACGGTGTGATCTTCGCCAATTACAAACGAGCCGGAGAAGTCAGGACCGGGACTATTGGAGCTTAAGGCGGTGATATACGTGCCATAACATCACGACGAAAAGCCTGGTGTGTTTCGGACGCTAAAACGCTTCATTCAAATTCAGGAAGAATCCTTTACTGCCAAATTTACCAAATGCATAATCCAGTGCCAGGTTGGTGCGTATGGCTTTGTTGAACAACACCCGTAAACCGGCGCCATATCCGGGTTGAAACACCTGGAATAGTGTAGTGCCCTGTTCATCATTGGCCGTTTGAAGATTGAAGAAGGCCACGCCGCTGATGAAATTATTTTTTAGTATGGGAAAGCGGAATTCGGCTTCTGTATCGTTGAACTGTGTGCCCTTGAAATATTGTACTGTGTAGCCTCTTCCACTCCTGGAACTCCCGTCCCTGCCGGTACCTGGTAATTCCAGGTAGGGTATGGCACCACTGAGCAGGTAAGAACCCCAGTTCCAAAATGCAAGGACTGTTTCGGGACTCACTTCAGATAAGCTAAAATACTTGCGGAAGTCGGTAGTGCATTGAACAGAGTTCTTTGTGCTTCCTATCCATGTTTGATTCACCCGTAAGCCCACATCAAAGTAAAGGCCTTTGTAGGGCCGGTTCGGATTATCACGGGTAATATACTGTACATTAAAAAGAAAACCGTTTGCAGAGTAGTGATCAGCGGGAAATCCATGCCGGTTATTATACACCCCGGAAGGCGTGGCAAAGCCGCTTGAGTCCTTATTTTCCATTTTGCGCCGGATATCAAAGGATAATCCAGCCCCCACAAAAAGATGCTCCTGCACTGCCTTGTACACTTTTTCCCTGAAATTATAAAATTGAGAATGGATGATGTAGCCCCGGTGAGCCGGATTTGCCAGCACTTTGTCCGCTTCATCTCCCTTGTCCTTGCCGATGCCTATACCTAAACCACGATCGGGCGCCACTGCTTTGGCAGCAATGATACTACCCTGGAGGTTCCACTCATTGCCCGGAGTAAATATGTTGTGGCTGATATAGAAGAAAAGGATTCCTTTGGTGGTAATAGACGCCGATGTGGCGCCAATAGACATGAGGGTGTTCGGATCGCCGCCCAGTTTTTTGCCTGCTACAGCCTTAATGCCCACCTGGAAACCAATGGTGGGATTAGCATTGATATTGGGAATAACCGAAATGCCTGAGCCGCTGTGTACGGGGCCGGCTTCCTGTCCGGGATGCAGTATCTGACGGACCAGGTCACCAAAATCATATTGCTTGCTGAGGTCATAGGCCGGCGGTATTATTTTTTTACCCTTAGGGCCCAAAGAATCTGCTTTAAGATCATCTTCCGGTGGATTTACCTGGCTGTAGGCAACGCTTACCATGCAGATACATAAAACCAGCAATAAACGTTTCAATAAAGAATATTTTTCCCACATAAACCTATGCCGCGTTACCCGGATATCATATAAAAACTGCGTATACCAATCTGCAGGAGTGAGCTATCAGCTATCAGCTGTCAGCCGTGAGACGTGAAAGGTGAGAGGTGTAGAAACCCATCCTTCATAGTACACGCTTGTCTCACGTCTGACGTCTCACGTTTCACGGCTGCAGATGGTAGTACGTTTCAAAGAACTAACAAACAATTACCATACCGCCGCATGAACGAAGCGATAGAAAAACTATGTCCAGCCGGGATGTGAGGTCTGCCGTACAGATCATATTATATGTCCGCATGAAGGAGCCTTCCACAGCATGAGAACCAACACAGGAAAATCAAATAGAGGTTAAGCCAGAAGAGAAAGCAGAAGGTGCTGAAAGAGAAAGAGGCATAAAACCGGAGCTGTAGTTTTCGCTATGAATTCATTTAGTGGAGTCAGCATCCTTTACCATTTTTTCACGAAGCTTAAATTCTTCAAGGTCGGTTAATGAAAGATATTTTCGAATCAGTTCTTCATCGAATTCAGCACGGTGATTCATCTGGCTGAGCAGTTTTCGCTGCTGCTCCAATAGCTCCAGATAAACCAGCTGATAGTTTTTTAACCCGTTCTCTTTGGTATTGTCTGTCTGTTCAAGTTCCCGGTTAATGAGTTGCAGATCAATTTTTAGTCTGGCATGCAGATTCTCCAGGTGTTCATTTTTAGCCCATTCCTGCCCATGCTTTTCTTCTAAATATTTAAGCGAGTGTTGTGCCAATTTCTTTTGAATGATCATCTCCTGTTTACGTTCCGGTATCAGCGAGTACTTGTCTTCTAAGTTTAGTTTCCGGATCAGCCAGGGAAGCGTTAGTCCCTGCAGCACCAGGGTGACAAGGATGACAATAAACGTAATAAAGAGAATGAGGTTGCGATAGGGGAAAGGCTGCCCTTCACCAATAAAAAGTGGTATGGAAAGTGCCGCTGCCAGCGATACCACACCCCGCATTCCTGACCAGCCGGAAATGAGCGGCGCTTTCCACCCGGGATTGGGATCTGCAACCGTAATAAAATGGCTCATCATTCGCGTAAAGAGTGAAGCCCCCAATGTGCAAAGCATACGGGTGAAAATCAGTAAAAAAGAAATGGCCAATCCATACCCGATTGCCCTTCCCAAACCAATATGTCCCAATTGCCGGGTAATGGAGGGCAACTGAAGTCCGATGAGCAAAAAAACCAACCCATTCAGTACAAAGACGATGTTCGTCCAGACATTTACGGCTTCAATGCGGCTTTGATAGTTCAGCATACGCTGACGTTTGCTTGATAAAAAAAGCCCGCCACTGACTACCGCCAGTACACCCGAAAAATGAAACTGCTCTGCAGCATAATACATGCAATAAGGTGTTACCAGCGTTAACACGATGGCTATGCTGGGTGTTGTGGGCAGCCAGCGATGAATGCCGTAGAAGATCAATCCAACAAAAAGACCGATCAGTGTTCCCATGACAATGACCAGGAAAAAGCTGGTGGCCGCCTGTTGAAAATGGAACTGCCCGGTGATCAAAGCTGCTAAAGCAAAACGAAACACGATCAAAGAAGATGCATCGTTAAGCAGGCTTTCGCCTTCAATAATGCTGACCAGCGACTTCGGCACTTTTACCTGGCGCATGATGGTGGTTGCGGAAATGGCATCAGGCGGTGATATGATGCCCCCTAACAGAAAACCTAACGCCAGGGTGAAGCCCGGAATAAATGTGCTGGAAACAAATGCTATGACACAAGAGGTAATAATGACAATGGGAAAAGCAAAACTGGTGATGACCCGTCTCCACCGCCAAAACTCCTTCCATGAGGTTTGCCAGGCCGCTTCATAGAGCAGGGGAGGAAGAAAAATAAAGAAGACCAGTTCGGGGTCAATCGTGACATGCGAAAGTGCAGTTGTAAAACTAAGTGCCAGTCCACCCAATACCAGCACAATTGGGTACGCCACCCGAAGCCTGTTGGCCATCATGACCAGCGCAAGGATCAGTAAGATCAAAAAAACGTATTCGATAAAAAGGCCCTGCATGCATTGATTCTTATACTAAAAAACAAAAGCCACGACCGGGCTTTCACAGGGTTGCTTCGTCAGATTAGCTATAAGTTACTAAGAATTAAGTTTGTTTACGCCCAGATTTTGACGACTGTAGTTTTCGGGAGATTCGATGGTAGTTCGATATCAATGCCTTTTGTGAGTGGTCAGGGGTGAATGGTGAGGGAAGCTCTCTTATACCAGCTGTACCACGAGACTATCAGGATGGCAGATGGTAGATGACAGATGGGTATAGAGGCTTCTGAGCTTCACATCTCACCTCTGCCGTTCAATTTCACGATGATTCTCCTGATAAAGGAAGCAATAATTAATCAGCCATAAGCAATGAACGACTAATGCTTTAAGTCTCACTCACCACTCACCCTGAAACAAAACCATTTAGGAGACCACGTGTACCTGTTCCGTTTTCATCAGGCCATTTCTTTCTCAACAGCAAAAAACACATCATTATTTAGGAAGTCACTAACAGCTTTGCTTCTTAACTTGCAGTAAAGAGATACGACCATGAAAAAGGGAATTTTGTTTTTGTTGCTGATAAGCTCCGTTTTCGCCCATGCGCAATCGCTGAAGGAAGCTCTGTATGGCGGAAAGCTGAAAAACCAACCCGGTACGGTGATCCATAAAGGAGATGATCTGTCCTCAAAAATGGATACAGCCAGCAAGGCGACCACATGATTCCGCCCTGGCAAAGACACCCGTACTTACCGTGGACTCTTCTGCCAAAGGCGTGACTACTCCAACCGGTTCTACCCTTGCCACCGGCACGGGCAGAAATGACAGTATCGCCGGTTCAACCGATACAGCAGCAGTGGGAGAGACCGCCAATGCTCCAAAAGGAAATACGGCTGCGCCTAAAGACAACAATGCCGTATGGAAGGACTATATGAACACCCTGACCGCCGCTTTAAAAACGGAGGTGCTGCCTTCCAAAAAAGTGAAACGCGAAACCTATTATATAATGATTTCCTATGCCATTGGCACGGATGGCGAGGTGGCAATTAACGATGTGTTGGTAACACCCGGAAACGAGTTCCTGCAACAACAAATTAAGGACAGGCTTGCCCTGGGCACCCCACGCCTGACCCCGGTTGTATCCAGTTCCGGCACACCGCACAAAACAAACAAGAGGTATAATTTTACGCTGACAAAGGAATAGCAGGCTTTGTGAGACGTGAGACGGCAGACGTGAGACAGAAGCCTCTTTCTCTTCTGTCATCTATCATCTATCATCCCCTGACATCCCTTTGATAATTACGTTGCTGCCTGTTCAAAATTCACACCCTAAGCGAGCCACGGAATCCCCTGGCGGCATAATAAGATTCTGCACCGTTGTGATACAGGAAGACCGTGTTGTAGCGGCGATCACAAAACAGGGCGCCGCCGAGTTTTCGGATATCAGAAGGTGTTTTCACCCAGCTTGATGTTTTGGTATCGAAGTTTCCGAGGCCCTGCAATGCCCGGTATTCTTCTTCCGTTAAAAGTTCAATGCCCATGGCAGCGGCCATATCCATAGCGCTATTTTGCGGCTTATGTTCCTTTCTTGACTCCAGCGCTTCACGGTCGTAACAAATGCTTCTGCGGCCTTTAGGGCTTTCCGCTGAACAATCATAAAAAATGTATTCACCTGTCTTTTTATCATAACCCACAACATCCGGTTCACCGCCGGTTCTTTCCATTTCATGGAGCGACCACAGTTTTTCTCCGCCAGTTGGCGAATCTAGTTTTGCTTGTATTTTAGTCCATTCAAGACCTTCGCTGCCGCTATGGCGGTTCCTGTTTTTTTCAAAACGGGCTTTCAATACGCTGAGTAGTGCTGAACGTTCTTCTGGCAACAACGCCTTTTTATTTCCCTTTGTCATAATGTGTTTTTTATTTACTGGTGCCGGCTTATGCGTACGTTTAGTCTTGCCGTCAATTTGCGTTTACACTCTAACTTCCGGCAAAAGGTGTCCCAAAAATACCCACTGCAAGTTCGATCCAAATGAGAAGGAGGACTGTCAGAAGAACTACGCATATTGCAATCCGGTACCCGATTTTGCTCACCTTCCTCATTACAAGCTCACACAGGAGACCAGTGCCGAGCAACAGGACTCCAGCGACAACAAAATCGAACAAACTCCAGTTCACTTCATTTGTGAACTGCATTGCTATGAATGGCACGAGCAATAGAAGTGCTACAGTGAGCACAATGCCGGTAAGTCTTTTGTTACGGGTAATCATAAATGTTTTGTTTTCCATTATAATTACAAAGATAAAAAAGCACTTTGTATTTCAAAGTAAAATAGATAAAAAAAGTTTTTTCCAACAGGTTTTTCGCCGAAACAACTGCTACTCATTCGGGGCTGGTTCCAGGGTTATAAGATCCTACCGTCCATAGTCAATGGTGAATGGTCAATAGAAAATCGCAAGTTTGATGATTGGTTGGTAGCAGGTGTTTTACCTTGAAAATAAAAATTCCGGTTGAATAAACATCTCAATCGTTGAATACACCTGGCAGAAAAGAGCGGGCAAACACAGCTAAATTTTTAAGCCTGAAGGGCTGGTAGTTTTTATAGTAAGGGAACCGGGCGGGTGCTAAAATGCCAAAGGGATATTATTACTATAGAGATTCATCCATGAAGATGGAATAGAATCCGCTAAAGGCGGATGACAGCTTTCACCCCCTTTGGGGTTTCTCAAAAAAACACTACCTACAATTTATAGTAATGCCATCCCTTCTTATAGCAATGCCATCACTTCGGGATTAGAGAGCAACCTAACAATGCTAATCGCCTCAAAGAAAGAGCGGATGCCAGCGGCATCAAAGGTTTATAGCACCTGCAAACAGGGTTAGCCGTTCGACCCAAAGGGGTCGCAGGATGTCCGTTGTTCTTTTTTGCTATAAAGCTGTGATCCCTTCGGGATCCATATCATTGACCGGCCATCTAAATAAAACCAAGATGCAGACAGGTGCCAACGGCATCAAAGCTTTATAGCCGGGTAATAGGTTTGGAGGTTCGGCCTTGAAGGGGTCGCAGCCCACCTTTATTGTTCTTTTGCTATAAACCTGCGATCCCTTTGGGGTCCAGAGACGGTCTTCGGGCTAACATGCACCGAATGACTTCTTTATGAGGTATCCCGGGTTGCTGTCGGGATGCTGCCAGGAACATGAGACTGATAAACCTCCCTCTTCCCTTATTCTTTTTTTCTATACTAATAACATCCTTCGAGGATTAGAAGAGATGCCTGCTGATTTAATGCAGGTGTATTTGCCCTGAGCCAACGCAGTAAAAAAAGAAAATCTATCTACAGTAATTAATTTTGCGAACATTTATTGACTATGCATATTTCTACTAAACTCGTTTTATCGCTCGGCGTTTTTTGTTTCCTTGCCGGCAGCGCTCATGCCCAGAAAAAACAAAGGGCCCGCGACCTGGGCATTCCTTTTGACGGAACTCCCGGAACCTATAATGCCATAACCGATGTGCCGGGAGTGGAAGTGGGTTACAAAACACTCATTAGCGGCTCGGGCAAACTGGACTACGGCAAGGGTCCTGTGCGTACAGGGGTAACAGTTATACTGCCAAAAGGCAAAACGGATGAAAGCTATCCCGCCGCCTGGTTCTCCCTGAATGGCGATGGCGAAATGACCGGCCTTCCTTATGTGGAAGACTACGGCACCGGTACAGGTGCTATAGGCATCACCAATACCAACAGCGTGGGAGTAGTAAGAGATGCTATTGGCGAATGGAACTTCAAAAGGTTCACCAAAAAAGAATTTATTGACTTTTCGTTTGGACTACCCATTGTAGCAGAAACATGGGATGGCATGCTGAACGACATCAATGGTTTTCATGTAAAAAAAGAGCATGTATGGCAGGCCCTTGACAGTGCCGCCGGCGGCAGCATCAGGGAAGGTAATGTAGGCGGCGGGACCGGCATGGCCCTTTATGGCTTTAAAGGAGGCAGCGGAACGGCTTCCAGGGTGTTTACCATTGACTCGGTGCAGTACACCCTGGGTGTTTTTGTACAGGCCAACTTCGGCGGCAGAAATGAACTGACCGTTGCAGGCGTTCCGGTGGGCAGGGAGATAAAGGACAAGCAACCCATTTTAAATAATGTAAAAAGAAAGGACGGATCTATCATTGCTATTGTGGCCACCAATGCGCCCCTGCTGCCCGGCCAGTTAAAGTTGGTAGCCAAAAGAGTAACGCATGGAATAGCCCGGACAGGCACCATTTCGCATGATGGTTCGGGTGAGATCTTTCTGGCACTAAGTACGGCCACGCCCCAATATAACAACAGGGTACAGCCAGGAAAGCTGGAAGGTGATTCCCAAGTGGATGCTCGACCCCATATTTAAAGCCACCGTTGAAGCCACAGAGGAAGCCATCATTAATGCCCTGCTGGCCGCCGAAGACATGGAAGGCATTAACGGCAATACCTGGTTTGCCATTCCCCACGACCGTTTGAAAGAAATAATGAAAAAATATAAACGCTGACGGTAGCCTTGCAGCCATAAAGCTGCTAAATAACCCGCAGTTGCTGTTGTGATGCGGCAAAGGGTTTATGCCTGGACCCGGCGGGACAGAACAAGGCTGCCTTAGAAGGAGGGAAGGGTAACCAAATTTGTTGCAAAAAGGGAAAATACTAAGCTGGTTTCAGGTTTATCAAATGCTACTGTCCATAGTCAATGGTAAATGGTCAATAGAAAATCACAGAGTTGACGACGGGTTGGTATTAATTGGCTTAACGGCTTTAAAATACTCACAGCATCCTTTGTTAAAAACCGTTCCCAGTATTTTTTGCTTTGAAGCAATTGCCGCCCTCAACATTACCATTGTAAGTACCGGAACCGTCCCGGCTCAAAGTTTAAAGAAAACGCAAGGAGCAGGATCAGGAACAGGTACCACAAAAAAATAAGCAGGTTGGCCACAGGTTTTGTAGTATGTTTTAATAGCCAACTATACATGTTCAAAAATTTGTTTGAATGCAGGGCTTAATGAATGAATATTCTCTGATCCAATAAAAATACAACTGAAGGCAAATAAATGAAATACCCAGATGCGGCCCAGCCATTTGCCCACCGAATGGTTATTGATGAATTCCGAAACTACGGGTAGGCTTTTCCGTGACTGGACGGTGAATAAAACCAAAATGGCCTGCAGTATGCCCCATAAAATATACCGCATCGATATTTCGTGCCACAAGGCCAGCACCAGCATGGACATAACCAAAGCCACCCACCGGTTCCTCGACAGGGCAATTAATGGTTGAAAGACATAGTCCTTACACCAACCGGACAGGGATATATGCCAGCGTTGCCAGAATTCCTGCATATTGGTAGCCAGAAAGGGACGGTTAAAATTTTCCATAACCCGGATGCCCCAGATCAACCCCATGCCTATTGCCAGATCGGAGAAGCCTGCAAATTGTACGTAGGCATTGCAGGTAAAGGCAATCGTTTCAATATAGATTTTTATAGCAGTAGAATCGAAATGTTCGGCCAATTGCGGCATTTTAACACTGAAAAAATAATTGCCCAGAAAACTAATCTTGATCAACCCGTACAGCATGCGTTCCAGGCCATCAGAAAAGGCAGCCGGCTGCCACTTCATGCGCCGGAAACTTCTTTGAAATTCCGGCATACGATGAATAGGCCCAACCAGGATCACCGGCAGAAAGAGCAGGTACTGAAAATAGTCTTCAAGCGATGGTTTCTTAATTTCTCCCTTGTAATACTCAAATGCCACATGAATTTGCCGGAAGGCATAATAGGATAGGCCCAGGGGCAAAATCCAGTGATTGGTTTTATGCCCTAATTTGTAAGCTGCCAGTGGCAATAGCGGCAGCAGAATGGCTACAACGAACCCAAGCTTTTTATAAGGCCTGGGAACAAAATGCCAGGTTAACCACTGCATTACAGTCACCGACAACATCAGGAGTAAGGAAAAAGGCGCCATCCAGGCAAAGACCAGTATGGTTACAAACATCATCATTTTGCCCTGCCAGAATTTGGACGACTTCCAGATCAGGGGAGCCGTTACCAAAATAATGGCTGCCAATAAAAAAGCCTGGTTCATAAACGGATTATCTCTTTAGCAATCAGGTCGCACATCCATCTGCTGAATGTTGTACAACCCTTGTAGTTCATATGCGCCATATCCAAAAAATAACTTGAGTCTAAATGAAGATCCGGACGGTAAAATTGAAAGGGAACCTGCGATTTTAAATAGTTGTAGTTCCGGTTGAATAACAATGTATCCGCAGTTTTCCATTTTTTGAGTTCTTCCCTTTCCTCGATAGGAAAGTTTACAAGCAGCACCGAAGTGCCGCCTTCATGCATGTTTTTTACCAACTGCCGGAAAGAACCTATTTGAGCAGTATCTACAATCATATCACGAAAATCATTTAACCCCCCTTTATAACGGTAACCTGAATCCGGTCTCAGGTCCGGCAGGTAGGTCTCGTGTACAGGATCGAACTTCATCAGGCTTCGCATCATTTGTAAAGTCTGGTTTATAAATTTTGTTCTGGGGGCATAGCAAAACATATTTGCTTCTACAATCAGCAGGTTGGGGCGCAGTTTTTCCAGCTCAGGCATTTGCTCTGCAATGTTTGCCAAACGTGTGGCCTTTTTCCATACTTTAATAATCACAACGTCTTTGCCCGTTAGTTGCCGTATGTGTTCTTCCATTGTCGCGGTCCTATCCAGGCCGGCCTGTGTAAGAGAAGATCCTAAAATAAGAACGACGGGCTTTTCCCCGGAAGAACGCACCCTCGTTTGCACATAGGCCATGTGTGATTGAAAATCATTTTCTCTTTTCACAACACCGAACCGGTACACCATTGCAAATACGATCACCGTTACAATACCCAGTACAGCCCAAAGCCACAGTGGGGGCAGTGCTTCAGATGGTTTCCGGTACATGTTTCTGCTCAATAAGATTAACTGCTTTTTGTATGCTGTTCATGGTAATTACTTCAGCCGTGGTAA
This sequence comes from uncultured Bacteroidota bacterium, assembly GCA_963697545.1. GTDB lineage: Bacteria > Bacteroidota > Bacteroidia > Chitinophagales > Chitinophagaceae > Flavisolibacter. Next base: position 54,627 of record CAVOOL010000001.1, read on the forward strand.
AAGAAATACGGAAGGTTTCTTCCAGTGTTGTAATAAAAATCAGGTGGGCCAACGAATCCCAGCCGGCCACAGTATTGGAAGTGTCATTGACGGATAACCTTGAAACAGGAACCTGGAAAACCTCGGCGGCTACCTCCAGTACCCGGCCCAAAGACTGACCACTATTCTCCTGTCTGCGGGGCTGCAATTGCAGTAATTGATCCTTTAAAATATTTAACTGCACTTTACCTGAAACACCCTTTGGCAATTCTGTCACTATAAATATTTTATTCGGAACTTTCTTTTCTTCTAAAAATTCGCGGCAATGACTCACCAGGTCAACCGAAGAAATGGTTCTTCCGGCTTTCAATACCACCGCAGCGGCCAATTTTTCTCCAAACACGGCGTCGGGTAAACCAATCGCACAGGCCTCTGATACATCCCTATGGCTTAAAAGACATTCCGTCACTTCTTCCGGTTGAATATTGATGCCTCCGGAAATAATAAGGTTCTTTTTGCGCCCCCTGATCTTTACAAAACCATCCTTATCTCTTGATGCCAGGTCACCGGTGTAAAACCACCCATCTTTGAAATATTCATTTGTTAAGGCAGCATTGCCCCAATACGATTGCATAATATGCGAACCCTTAAGGCACAGTTCCCCGGTTTCTTCATCAGCGGTTTCTTCTGATTGTTCATTAAGGATCCGGATCTCACAATCAACCGGCTTGCCCACTGTGTATTTGCGATAGGTTTCATCCATCGGGCCTGAAAATAAACTGCCGGCCACGGTCTCTGTAAGGCCATACACATTTGAAACCCGTACTTTGAAAACGGATTCAAACTCGTCCCACAACGTAGCTTCCAAATGGGCAGAAACAGAAATCAGGGCTTTGAATTCGGGGTAGCTCAAACTGTCCTCATAATTTTCTGAAAACTGGATCAGCATATTGAGCATAGCCGGAACCATGAACAAGTGCGAAAGGTTATTGGCATAACAATAATCCAGCAGGACTGGTATCTTTTCTATTGTAAAGCGGAAGGGCCTGTGCCAGGTACAGCCTGCATACACTGATAAAAGCGGCCCCTGTATGCATCCATCGGCATGACACAATAACAATTGATTCAAAATGGTGCTGTTTTCCTGTAGGCCATACACTCTTTTTAGCGTGGCCAGGTGTGCTTCCAGGTTGCCATGTGTAATGGCTACACCTTTTGAATCTGCAGTGGTGCCCGACGTAAAGATGATATATGCCAGTGTTTCGGAAGGTTGCGAACGTGGTACGTTTTCAATGGCAGTAATTTTTTCAAGCAGATTGATGTAATCATTCGCTTCCCCTTCTGTTTTTGTTTTTTGAAGAAATTTAGAAAGCAGCCCTGCTTTTACCGGAGCTGATTTTACATAAGGAACTACCTTATATTTTTCAGAGGACAGTTTCCAGGCTTCCAGCGTTTCCTTATCGGCAATAATGCAGGCCGGATCAGAACGCTCAATGATAGCATTGGCCCGAAGCGCTTTCCATTCCGGGTCGGAAACGACTACTGTAATTCCATTAGCAATAGCCGCTAAAAAAAGGGCACTCATTTCTATGTCGTCAGAAACAGCCAGCACCAGCCGGTCGCCTCTTTTTAAATTCAGGGATTGGAAAAGACCTGTTATTTGTTTGAGGCGTTGTTGCAGCCATTTGTAGGAATAGGTTTTATCTTCTGTTTGAAGAAAGATTTTGGTTCCGGGTTGTTCAAATAAACGATGAAACATAAGGGGGCTATATTGTTTTAATAGATTGAAAATAATTGTTGATTAATTCCTTGCGTAAGATCTTATTATGATTCCCTCTTGGTATAAAACGAACAGGTTCAATTAGTGAGGGCACCGCATAGGAGCCAATGGCTTCAGAGATAACCCGCCTGATGCTACTTAACAACTCCTGATAGTGGTTGCCTTCCGCAGGTACAATAAAAACGGCAATCTCTTCTCTTTCGGCGCGGGGTATTAAACATACAGCCCAATCGTGCAGGTTCTCTACCTTTTGCATGGCTTCTTCAATGGCAGCAATTTCCACCCGTTCACCGGAAGATAGTTTTACAATATCGGAGATACGGCCCGATAAACTGATCTGTCCATCTTTATGGCGTACGGCCAAATCCTTTGTATAAAACCATCCTTTTTTTAAGCTGTTAGAAGTGGCCTCCGGATTATTGTGATATCCTTCAAATACTCCTGCGCCATAAATGCAAAGTTCCCCGGGCACTTCATCCGGCACTTCATTGCCATTTTCGTCCACCAGTTTAACCAGGCAATCTGCTGCAAGGCCAATGCTGTTGTTGTGTTCAGAAGAAAATCCTGGTGGTTCTGCAATGCATATACCGGTTGTTTCTGTCAGCCCGTAATAATTGTACAGGTTTGTACCCGTCTGGTCTTTCCATAAGGCTTTCAATTCGGATGTTAATTGATTGCCCGTGCTTAATGCCAGGCGAACAGACTTTTGAAATAGCCTGCCTTTGGCACTCAGTAACAATTGCCGGAAGAATACAGGATTGGCGGTGACAATGGTAATTTTCTCGTCAAGTATGGTTTGGAGATGATCGTAAATAGTTGCCTGCTTCATTCCAATGACACAACAGGCTCCGGCTTCTGCAATGCTTACTGTAGCATGCCGCAATCCGCTCATCGCTTCCAGTCCTCCCAGGCCAAAGTACCTGTCTGTTTTTTTCCAGTGATAGGTTTCTGTCATCAGCCGGCCGGAGCGGATTAGTTGGGCATGTGAAATGGGAATACCCTTGGGGTTGCCGGTGGAACCGGTGGTCCATAAAATAACGGCGATATCATCGGCACAGGGCATGGCAGCAGCTTGCATCTCTTTCTCCATGGCCAGCTCCAGCCAGGATTGAAAAGAAAACTCCTGCACATATTCCGGGTCATTGAGATGATCGGTCATAACGGTGCGCAAACCACCTGCAGCAGTAAAGAGTGCATAAACAGATGGATCAACAACCGCCAGGGAGGGTTGAAGTAACTCTATGTATTCATGAATTCGTATAGCGGACTCCCTGGTAGAAAGCGGCACTACAATAATTCCCAGACTTACCGCCGCCCAAAACAGCAGTAAGGGCTCGGGGTGTAATTCGGCACAGATGATAAGTTTATCTCCTTTCCGTAAGCCTTCTGCAAGCAAGGCCTTCTTTACCAGGGCAATCAATTCATCGGCTTGTGCATAGGTGAGGGCTTCTTCTCCCGGCAGTTTCACCCATGGTTCGCCGGCATGATAACAAACGGCCTGCTGCCAAAAAGTACAGAGCTGTTTTTCTTTTTCTTCCAGTATATAGCGTTGGTGGCCCAACAGGGTTTGCAGTCTGAACCCTGCTTCACTCACCGGAACCGCCTGTGCAAGATCCATATCCCAAAGCGTTTGAAGGATCTTCTGCATTCTGATTTTATCCAGTCCTGTTTTTTGAAGGATCGCTTCAATGTTCATCCCCTGCAAAGCCCAGTACAAAGTGTACACCACATCTTTTTCTACCACCTTGCCAATGCTTGCGTTTATCCTTTTGGTATATACAGCATGTCTTTCCAGTAACTCCTGAAGGGTACCATCAAATGTTTTTTCATTCAGTTGAACCGTATGTGAAGACAGGTCAATGGTAAGTAAGGGATTTTGCAACAAATACATTTTCTCCCATTCGTTCTGTTCATGTCCTCTCCATGGTTTTAAATACGGTTTTGATGTGGAAGACAACCATGCGATACAGGCATTATAGTCCTTATTTTCCGGCTCTGATACGAATGCTTTTTCCGGTTCTGTTGTCTGGTCATTCCAATTAAATAAGGATGGTTCAGAAAAAATATAACCTTGCCTGTTAGTAGCGGAAGCCAGCAGGTCAAAAAAATACTGGTATTGCCTGCCGTGGAGCTGGCGGCAACCGCGGTCAAAATAGGGTTCAGGTTCATTATTCGTCAAATGAACATGAGGAAAAATAACGGGGGCGTCAGGTTTAATAATTCTTTTAATTTCAGACAGCAATTCCGGCTGATTAAAACGGTGCAGCAGATCCAGGCCTATAACGGCAGAAATACTTTCGTTCTCCAGGGGAAGCGGCCGCAGAAAATCAGCAAACAGAATGCTATGATTTTCCTGTCTTTCCTGCGACATCCAGTAATCAAAACCACGATAACCTAAAATATCTTTATCGCCTTCCCATACGGTGATAATGTGCTGCTTTGGAAACCAACCAGCCAGCATGTGTGCCGTCCAGCCACTACGATCCCAGAGGTTCAAAACAACATCACCATCTTTTAATGAGCTTTTTATATAATCAACAAAAGGAAACAGTGCCTTAAAGGCCTCATTAAAAGGCTGAAAACAGGCATAGATATCCAAAGAGGGATAACGTCCTTTTTTTCTTAAGAACTGCTCGTATTTATTTTTGTTTATTGAAAGGTAGGTAACGAGATCTTCCAGATCTTTTCCAGGCTCAGGAAGCAGCAGGTCTTTTTTGTTTGCAAAATGCAAATGCCCGATATAAGGATAGGTTGAAAATTGATCTGGTAGCAGTTTCCATCCTGCCTTTTTCATATAGTCGGACCAATAAGGCATTTCTTCCAGCCCAATCGAATTAGTCATATAAGGAGGTTTAAAAATTGTGATTTTTCAATCAGGCGATGGATGGAAGGATATGCGGACTATTCACCTGGCGTGAATCAAGATTTTCATGAATATTTGAAGAAAAGATGAATCGAATTCAACTTATGCTCATCATACGATAGGAGTAAATGTAATATATTTTTAAAGAAAATAAATCCAGCCGTTCTAATTTTTCTCTTTCTTTTCGGGGCCTCACAGCCCTGGGTATGTGTAAAGCAGACCCGGAACGTTCAGCAAGCTTTTTCTATACACCGCCGGGAGCAGGGCTAACGCACAAAGCCCGGAGTGAGTCCGGCTGGGAAAGAAATCATTTCCTTCTTATTCAATCATTCTCTTCAAGTCGAAAAATCTCGTTAACAGTAGTTTTAAAAACATTAGATATTTTAATTGCAAGAACAGTGGAAGGAACATATCTCTCTGCTTCAATCGAGTTAATCGTTTGCCGGGAGACACCTACTTTCTCAGCAAGCTCCTGTTGAGTTATATTCAATTTTGCACGTTCAACCCTTAATATGTTCTTCATTTATCTTCCTTTCTTTTGGACATAATAGAGCATGAGATAAACAAATAGCATACTTAGTACTAATCCCTGAGCATTTTCCTGGCCTATCGGATTTTTGAAGATTATATCAGTTAAAGGCTTTAATACAACAAAGAGTACAGCCCAGATGAAGGCAAAGCCCATTGACTTCAATCGTAGAGCAATGGTCATTTCGTCTTCGATTTTGTCCTTTGCCCAGGCAACAAAGAGTAAACCCAAAATAAACACGTTCATTGTCACGTGCCTGAAAAGTTCCTTTTGAGTTTGAGCCACCTCGAAACTCATTGCTTTTAAAATGATTGCAGGTATTAATGCCAGTATCATAACTGCAATTCCAATCTTTTTAAAAATGTGAGGGAACAGGCCCGTTTTGTTCTTTTTTTGGTTTTCTCTCATGTATAGTTTGCTTTCCATTATGACAAATATACTTTACACGGTTAAATTTGTAAATGTTTCGATAGAAAATATTGAAGCGCCCAAAATAAGCTTTAAAAAAAGTCGGGCTGAAGCACTATTTTTCAACTGCAGAACATTAATCATCTGAAGTGCTAAAGTGAGACGTCATCTTTTCAAATGCCCGGTGTGAAGCCTTTCTCTATAGCCCCTGTTGCCGTTTTTTATGCAAGTATCTTCTAACCGGAATATCATACAACACCATCACTAAATAGGCAAAGCCGACCAATAGAAGGGTTCCTGTTACAATGATCAACGCCAGCTCGCTTGTTCCGGGTTTGTTAGCGGTGTAATAATGACCAAATATCCATATGGCTGCATAATGTGTCATGTACAGGGGATAGGATATCTTTCCGGAAAACACACAAAGCTTTTTTAGCCCTGGCGATAGCCTGGCGCCGGCTCCCAGTGAAACCAGCAAGGGAAAATAGAAGAGCACCACCATTGCTTCTGCCAGCCAGTTCCACTTAAAATAGGGCATGATAAAGGCCAGCGACAATAACACCGCCAGGCCTGTAAAACCAAGCCTGTTTTTAATGATCCACTTAGACCGGAAAATAAGCATCCCTGCTAAAAACGAGTATGAAATACGGGCACAGCCATCCCAAAAGTTTTCACCTGCCCAACCGCCCAGCAGGTTTCCTGCACGAAAACTAACAAAGCAAAGAGCGGCTGCTGCCAGTACGAGTAATATACCCAGGTAGCGACGGGCCATCCTGTAAAGTATAAAAGCATAAAAAATGTTGGCCACATACTCCCAAAACAAAGACCAGGAAGGTGCATTGAGGCCGAATAGGTTAAAGGCCCGTTCTTCCATTACAGGAAGTGGAATTAAAAAAATAGAGCACAGAAACACCAATACAAGTTTGCCAGTGCTATATAATGCAGCATGATCGGTAAAGGGATCAAATAAAAAGCCTGCTAAGCCTAGTACAGAACCTAAAATAACCAAAGGATGCAGCCTTATCAACCTCGATTTAAAAAATTCAACAACGCCCATTTTCTCCATCCGGTCATCATAAGCGTATGCAATAACAAATCCGGATAAACAGAAAAAAAAGTCAACTGCTAAAAAACCATGTCCAATAAAATTCTGACTGGGGTCTGAATAAACCCATTCCATGAAATGAAAAATCACAATAGCCAAAGCGGCTATTCCTCTTAGTCCATCAAGAATTTCAAAATGCTGTTTTGTTTTTAAAACTTCCTGGCTTTTTTTCCTGTTGTCCATTCGTTTATAATAAGGTGCGTGTAAAAAAACAGCCGCTAACTTCTTTTTGGCAATAGCGGCTGATGCATAAAGGCACAACGTTAGTGATTTTATTGTATGTAAGAGCAGAGGTTAAGAGCAGCAATCCCATTACCGCCAGGCCGGTTTTCAATAATAGTGGAGAATGCAGGAATATAAAGAACACTTAAAGCATTCGTTTTAGCCCAGCTGCTCTTCCAGCTTCATTATTTTTTCAAACAATTCCTCGTACTGTTGGTTAACGGCTTGTAATTGCTGTGTTACCTGTTTGTAGGCCCCTTCGGTTTCCTTGAATTTATCTGCGTTCGCATAAATATCCGGAGCAGCGAGTTTGGCTTCCAGTTCCTGCTTTTTAGTATTGAGTTCAGCCACCTGCTGTTCCACCTTTTGAAATTGCTTTTGCTGTTTTTGAAGCTCTTTCTGGAGCGCAGATTTATCAATCACAGATTTCGCGGATTGAGAAAGGGATTTCGCGGATTCTTTTGATGCCGCTTCCTTTGTTTCGCTTGCAGCCTGGGACTTATGGCTGGCAGCTTTCTCTTCCGCTTTTGCATTATTTTTTAATTGGGCATTCCGCACGGCGGTTCTTTCTTTCCACTCTACCCATTCTTCATAACTGCCTTTAAATTCCTTGATCTCTTTATCAACGATCTCCCAGATCTTGTTGGCGGTTTTGGAAATAAAATAACGGTCGTGGCTCACAAGAATAAGGCTTCCCTGGTAGCGGTTCAGGGCATCAATCAACAATTCATTGGAATGCATGTCCAGGTGGTTGGTCGGTTCATCCAGCAACAAAAAATTGGCCTTGCTGATCATGGTCTTTGCCAGGGCCACCCTTGCTTTTTCACCACCGCTTAATACCTTGATTTTTTTATCGGCATCATCACCGCTGAATAAAAAACAACCCAGCAGGGTCCTTAGTTCCAGTTCTGTTTTTTTGGAACCCGCTTCTTTCATTTCATCCAATATCGTGTTGTTGACGTTCAGTGCTTCCAGCTGGTGCTGCGCATAAAAAGCATCATCCACATTGTGGCCCCACTTGCGTTCACCTTCAAAAGGCTCGACGCCTGCAATGATGCGCAGAAGAGTAGATTTTCCTTTTCCGTTAGCACCGATCAGGGCAATCTTATCGCCACGGTCAATTTCTGCCGATGCGTTTTCCAGGATCTCAACATTTTTAAAATGCTTGGAAACATCTTTCAACTCCACCAACACCCGTCCCGGTGTTTTGTCCACGTTGAAGTTGATCTTGATATTGGGACGTTCCAGGGTCACATCTTCAATACGATCCAGCTTGTCCAGTTTTTTCATGATGCTTTGGGCCATGGCCGCCTTACTGGCTTTTGCCCTGAACCGTTCTACCAGGCGTTCGTTCTGGCGTATATAGTCCTGCTGGTTCTCGTACGCCTTCTGCTGCATTTCTATACGAATGGCTTTTTCTTTTTCGTAGAAATCATAATTGCCGTTGTAGATGTGCAATTCACGCTGGTACAACTCCACGATCTTTTTCACCATGCGGTTCAAAAAATATTTATCGTGGCTCACAATCACTACAGCGCCTTTGTAATGCTGCAAATATTTTTCAAGCCATTCAATGGAAGGAAGGTCTAAGTGGTTGGTCGGTTCATCGAGCAGCAAAAGATCGGGCTGCTGCAGGATCATCTTTGCCAGCAACACCCGCATTCTCCATCCTCCGCTGAATTCACGGTAAGGCCGTTTCAGATCGCTGTTGCTAAAGCCCAGGCCCTGCAATACTTCTTCTGTTCTGTGCTCAATGGTGTAGCCGCCGGCTTCTTCGTATTCGTGCAGCTTTTCGCTGTAAGCATTCAACAATTCATCAGTAGTGGTGGTTTCCAGTTGTTTGGTGAGAATTTCCAGTTCTTTTTCTATCCGCTTGGCCTTATCAAAGGCATGAAGCGCCACTTCCAAAATGGATTCACTGGTATCAAAACTTAACAGATCCTGGTGTAAATAGCCAATGCTGGTAGAGCGGCTGCGTTCCACCGTACCTGCCGATGGCGCATATTCGCCTGCAAATAATTTCAGAAGGGTGGACTTACCCGTTCCGTTATAACCAATTAAACCAATGCGTTCGTTGGGGTGAATATGCCATGTAGCATCCTGCACAATCGTTCTTGCACCAAAGTCAAACGTAACATTTTGTAAACCTGCCAGCATAATAATGAATAAAGTTTGCAAAGATAATCGCAGAACGCACAGATTGCTGATGGATTTCGACGATAATACATTCCACTTATCAAATGTTTTGGAAGAATTAACAGAGTTGTAAAGCCAATGGCTAAAATCTTATGTAATCAGTAGGCTTCCTGCTTTAGTTTTGCTCAAATTTTTACTATGCGCCATTTAACTGTTCTTCTTGTTATCATTGCCCTTGGCTTTTCCGCCTGCAAAAATTCAGAGCAATCTTCACCGGAACCTCAAAAAATGGCTGAAAGCAAACACAGCACAGCCTTTAACCAATCCGTTCAGTCGGCCATGGGAACGTATTATAACCTCGCCGAAGCTTTTGTAAACTGGGATTCTGTGGCGGCTTCTTCTTTGGCGAAGCAATTAAGCAGTAAGCTGGACAGCCTGCCCCTGGATGAATTAAAAAAAGACAGCACAGTCGTTGCTGAAAAAGCAGTAGGCTATATTGACAATGCAAAGAAGGATTTAAGCGGAATAGTTACCAGCAACGATATTACTGCAAAAAGACATGCACTGAACGCACTGACCGATAACCTGTTTCAATTTTTAAACGATGTAAAATACGACCGTGAAAAACTGTACCTGCAGGAATGTCCGATGGCTTTTAATGATGTAGAAGCCGGCCATTGGATAAGCGGGGCCGATTCGATCCGCAACCCGTATTTAGGCCTTCATCATCCCCGCTATGGAAAGGGCATGCTGGAATGTGGCGACAATAAGGAAGTACTCAATTTTACCGGTACAAAATGAATCTAAAAAGCCTTGGCCTTTTTGTATGGTTCCTGTTTACAGCCGCAGCGGCGCTTGCGCAGGACAAATACACCGTGAACGGGTATGTAAGAGACAGCATAAGCGGCGAGTCCATCATCTCGGCCACCATCACTATTAATGGCAAGGCGGTCAACAGCAATCAATATGGATTTTACTCCCTTACACTGCCACCGGGAGAATACGATCTTACCGTGTCGCATGTATCGTATATAACCACTTCTGTTAAGATCAGCCTGGAGAAAAATATTGAGCACAATGTTTTTTTACTGCCAAAATCTTCCGCACTTAACGAAGTGATCGTTTTCAGTAAAAAGAAAGATGCCAATGTGCGAAATGCACAAATGGGCAAGATCGATCTCTCCATCGGACAGATCAGGAGCATTCCCGCCTTTATGGGCGAGGTGGATATTTTAAAAGCCATTCAGCTATTGCCCGGAGTGCAAACAGCAGGAGAGGGCAACTCGGGTTTTTATGTTCGCGGCGGCGGGCCCGATCAAAATTTGATCATACTGGACGATGCCGTCGTGTACAACACAGGGCATTTATTTGGCTTCTTTTCCATCTTTAATTCGGATGCCATTAAAAATACTTCGCTGATAAAAGGCGGCATGCCTGCGCAGTATGGCGGAAGGTTGTCTTCTGTATTGGATGTAACCATGAAAGACGGGAACAGCAACCAGTTCCAGGCCGAAGGCGGTATTGGGTTGATCGCTTCACGGTTGTCGTTGCAGGGACCTATCAAAAAAGATAAAGCTTCTTTTATTGTTTCCGCCCGAAGAACGTATATAGATGCACTGGTAAAACCCTTCATCAGTAAAGAAAGCAATGCGTATGGTTCGGGTTATTATTTCTATGATCTGAATGCGAAGATCAATTATAAATTTTCGGAAAAGGACAGGTTGTTTTTAAGCGGCTATTTTGGGCGGGATGTGTTTAGTTACCGGGACAAAAAACTTTCTTTCCGGGCCGATATCCCCTGGGGAAATTCCACCGGTACGCTTCGCTGGAACCATGTGTTCAACCGGAAATTGTTTGCCAATACAACAGTAGTTTATAATGATTACAATTTTAATTTCGGTGCAGCGCAAAATAATTTCGAGATCAACCTGGCTTCCGGCATAAAGGATATAACGGCTAAAGTTGATTTTGATTTTTATCCCTCCGGACAGCACAAAATAAAATTCGGCGGCATTTCCACCCATCACAAGTTCATTCCCAATGTTACCTCCGGAAGGCAGGATTCCGTTATCTTCAAACCAAGCAACGATGGTGTAAAATATGCCCTGGAAAACGCTTTGTATGTACAGGACGACTGGGATCTGTCCGATAATCTGAAACTGAATTATGGTTTGCGCTGGAGCCATTTTTCACAAATCGGTCCTTATACCAAATATGTGAAAGATGCCAACCAAAATAAGCTGGATAGCACAAAATATAACAGCTTTGAAAACGTAAAAGCCTGGTCGGGTTTGGAACCAAGAATAACCCTGCGTTACTCAGTTAGCACCAATACCTCCATCAAAGGATCGGTTACACGCAACCTGCAGTTCATTCACCTGGTAAGCAATGCCGGCACTACCTTGCCCACCGATCTTTGGGTGCCCAGCACCTTCCGGGTAAAGCCGCAAATCAGCTGGCAATACGCCGGTGGTGTTTTCAAAAACTTTAAGAATAACGAATACGAAACTTCTATTGAGCTTTATTATAAAAGAATGCAGAACCAGATCGAATACAAGGAAGGCTATTCACCTTCTTTACGGGATCCGGAAGAAGAATTTGTATTTGGAAAAGGCTGGAGTTATGGTTCGGAATTGTTCATCAATAAAACCCGTGGAAGACTGACAGGATGGATCGGTTACACCTTGTCGTGGACCTGGCGAAAGTTCCCTGATTTGAATGCCGGTGAAAAATACCCGGCCAAATACGACCGGCGAAATGATCTTTCCGTAGTGGGCACCTATGAATTGAACAGCAAATGGAAACTGGGCGGCGTATTTATTTATGCAACCGGAAATGCCACTTCGCTGCCGGAACGTTTTTATGTTATTGATGGCGTACTTACACAGGAATATAGCGCCATCAATAAATACCGCTTGCCTTCTTATCACCGCCTGGATCTTTCAGCCACCTATACGCCGCAAAAGAAAAATAAAAAATTCCAAAGCTCCTGGGTGTTCAGTGTGTACAATCTGTACAACCGTAAAAATCCTTACTTCATTTATTTTGATCAGTCGGGCAGCCCGTATAATGGCACGTTGGCCATACAGGCCAAGCAGGTTTCATTGTTTCCGGTATTGCCGTCGGTAACGTGGAATTTTAAGTTTTAAAAAATACGACAGCTGTTGAAATAGTGATTGTTTCGTTACCGGCTATATTACTGCTTTCAACTTCTGTTGTGCTGCGCCGACTTTAGGCGGATTGCTTATACATTCTATAATTTTATGTCGTGTATCAGTATGTCTCATTATTACGCTCCCGATTGTTTAGTTCACAGATTCCTCCTTCGTCGGAATGACAACGAACCTTCATTACTTGTTTCAATATTTGCTATTGCTGTTGTTTTTTTGCCTCAAAATGCGTGGAGACTGAAATCAGTAACGCTTCTTGCTTATCATCCCGGGAACGAGGGATCTATGATAACTAAGTAAAGAATGCCGGCAACAGGAGGGCCATATCAATAATGCTGCAAAAGAACAAACCGCTGAAAGGAGTGATCCGTCAGTAGCTGGACACAGCACAAGTAAAGCATAATGATAGTTGTGCCGCTGGTTACATCATCATCATTCACACTAAGGCGATTTTTTTACATGTAAACTTTTAACGTTCATAAACGTAAATTCTTTTACCTTCTCCACCAAAACCAAATGCACATGCGAAAAATAGTATTTTTTAGTTCCCTGCAACTCTTCGTTTTTATTGCTTTTGCACAAACAGCTCCCGATGCTTCTGTGATAGATAAGATCAAAAAAGAAGGAGTGGAGAATTCCAAAGTCATGGACATTGCTTTTCAACTGACAGATGTCAGCGGACCAAGGTTAACGGCTTCTCCCAATTTTATGAAGGCAGCTAACTGGGCCAAAAACACCCTGACCGGCTGGGGCCTGGTAAATGCCCAATTGGAACCATGGGGCGAATTTGGCAAAGGCTGGCAGCAGGAGCGTTGCTATGTAGCCATGACCAAACCCTATTATGCACCTTTCATTGCCATCCCCAGGGCATGGACCGGAAGCACACCCGGAAATAAAATGATCAACAGCAGTATTGTTTTGATAAAGGCAAAAGATTCTGCGGAGCTTTTGCAATATGCCGGCAAATTGAAAAACAAAGTGGTAATGCTGTGGGTGAATGATGCTTTAAAACCTTCTTTTGAAGCAGATGCAGAACGCTTTGCCGACAGCACTCTGGCAAAAATGGCCAGTGCACGACCCAATCAAAACGGAGCACAAGGTGGACAGCGCCAAATGAGCGATGAAATGCGCCAGCAGTTTATGGCAAGACAGGCCTTTCAACGCAATCTTACCAATTTATACAACACGGAGAAACCGGCATTGGTGCTTAGCATCAATGCAAGAGGAACCGATGGAACCGTGTTTGTACAGGGCGGCGGAGATTATAAAAAAGAAGCTGCAGAAGGTCCTGCCAATGTGATGTTATCAAGCGATGATTATTTACGGTTGCAGCGTCTGGCAAATGCCGGCATCCCCGTAGAACTGGAAGCCGATGTAAAAACAAAGTTCTTTACCAGCGATCTGAAAGGATATAATGTGATTGCAGAAATTCCGGGCACAGATCCAAAATTAAAAGATGAAGTAGTTATGCTGGGCGGCCACCTTGATTCCTGGCAGGGCGCCACCGGTGCTACCGATAATGCCGCCGGATGTGCCGTGATGATGGAAGCCGTTCGCATTTTAAAGTCCATGAACATACAACCCCGCCGCACCATCCGCATTGCCCTTTGGAGTGGTGAGGAACAAGGCTTGTTTGGCTCACGTAATTATGTGAAAAACCATTTGGGTGATCCCGCCACTATGGAACTAAAACCAGAACATGCTAAGGTCTCTGCTTACTATAATCTTGATAACGGAACCGGAAGGATAAGAGGTGTGTACCTGCAGGGCAATGAAGGCGTCCGTTCTTTATTCACCAGCTGGCTGAAGCCGTTCAACGACATGGGTGCTTCCACCATTACCTTCAACAACACCGGCGGCACGGATCATTTGGCTTTTGATGCGGTTGGTATTCCGGGTTTTCAATTTATACAGGACCCGGTGGAATACGATACCAGGACGCACCATACCAACATGGATACGTATGATCATCTTGTTCCGGAAGACCTGAAGCAAGCTTCGATGATCGTTGCTGCTTTTGTTTATCATACCGCCATGCAGGATGAGAAATTACCCCGTAAAGAATTGCCAAAGGCAAGAGGAGAGGGTAGGGCATTTTAAAGAAAAGGGTGAGTGGTGAGAGGTTAGTGGTGAGTGGGAAGAGTGAACTATGGCCGAAGAGTTTCTACGGTCTTTCCCTCTTGTCACGTTGCCACTTACCACTCTCTTTTTTAAAACGTCTTTGCTTCAGTTTCTTTTTCGTAAATAAAACGCACCTGTGCACTGCGTTGTTTATCGGAGGAGAGAAACAAACGGTACTTTTTTTCAGCAGCCGTAATTATGAGTAAAGCCGTATTGGGCGGAATAGAGCCCAGGTTATCGGCAATCATGGTCACTTCCTGTTCGGGATGTTCCAGGTCCACTTTTATTTCAAGGGTAACTGGTTTCAATCCCAATCTTTGATTCGATACCAAAACACGGTTGCCGAGCATGACCGTTATTGAATCACCATCAATTTCTGCATTATCATAAAAATCAAGACGGATAATGCCGGTGTCCACTTTGATCTCCTGGATATGGCTGAACTCTGATTTAGCAACACGTTTCAAAACAATTTTTCCGGGTGTGCAGGCAGCGCTTCCATTCATCACCACACCGCCCCAGTCACCACTCAATGTTTCCTGGTTATCTGTTTTGCTGTAGGAAAGCGAAAAATAGCGGATGCAGGGAGTGCAATCAGCAGGAATATGAAAAGTAGTCACTCTGTGCTCCTGGATGCTGATGGTGTTGGTGGCCGCATTATAAAAACCGCTGTAGTTTTTCTTTACATAGTTCGTTACATCGGAGTAGTGATAACAAAAGCCGGCCACCTGTCCGTTGCTGATGTTCACCTGCAGTTCTACGTTGTAAACGGGAAAACAACCACCCGGCTGTTGGGTCAGTGTACCCTTCCATATACCATTTAGTTGCTGCGAGAAAGCAAATGCATGTAGAAAGAATAAAATAGTAGTTAGTGGCAGCTTCACAGACGGAAAATAATCGTTTTAATCTGCACGGTGTAAAAAATTATTTGAACGGCATGAAAATTAAAAATGAAAAACGAAAAAATGAAAACTTAAACCTGCCCATTTTTCATTTTAAATTTTTCATTTTTCATTATGCCCCGGTTGATATCGAAACCGCACCATGGCATTTTTTTGCTCGGTGGAAGTGATGCTGACCTGGTAACGTTTATCACCATCCTGAACGATCATTAAGGAAGTATTGGGCGGAATGCGTCCCATATTCTCTGCCACCATTACTAAAGTGTGTTCTGTATTATTTTCATCCATTTTTAGTGTATAGGTAATAGGCGAAGCCGATAATCTTTTGTTGGCTAAAATCAGTTGCCCGTCTAAATAAACGCTAATCGTATCGTCGTCAATCTCGCCATTGTCGTACAACCTGATTTGGATTTCATTGCTGGTTACGGTAAGGGCCTGTACCAGTTCATTTTTTCTTGACCGGGTAACGGTGGGCATGGTGAACCTTGGTTTTTCCGCAGGCTTTTCAACAATAATTGGTCCTGTGGTTTTGTCGTTGAACCGTATCTGCTTTTGGCGTAGCAGCTACCTCCGCTGTTTTATTAACCGGGGGTTTTGCCGGTTTCTTCGCCACCGGTTTTGAAGACGCCTTGGTAGCGAGGTTTCGTTGTTTTTTTCGGAACTGTTTTTGGAACAACTTTCGGTTCGGCTTTCGCCACAAGCGTATCGGTGTTTTTAGGGGTTGTATTCCGCAGGAAAGGCTCCAGGTAGAAATCAGACGTGGTAACTTTTCTCAAAAAAACAGTGCCGCCACCGCAGTCGCCCCATTTACCATCGTTCTTTGGGTTGGTACGGTCTTCGGTTTTACCAACATAACTGCCTTCCAGAAATTCTTCTCTTCCCGATGTAACGTAAGCGAATTTGTAATTCATCAGGCAGGTGCCGCCATTGCCCAGGTTTCTTACTTCCACTGTTCTTAATTCCTGTATGGTAAACGAACCATTTTTTACAGCAAAATTGCCTGTCATGGTTGCTTTACCATAAAAACGGGTATCCAGGTAAGAGTAGGAGACCCCGGTTACTGTTTTTGATTTGGCTTGTTCAACCTGGAACTCCAGCCGGTATTGTTCACCTGATTCCGTAACAAAATAACCACGCCATATTCCGGTGAGATCCTGGCTCATTGCCAGCATGGGCAAAAGCCCGGAAACAAAAAAAACAAGAAGTCTGGATAAAGCTGATTTCATCTGAAAGCGCAAATTAATTATTAAGGCTTCTTTAAATCTGCCCTCGTAGCAATTCATTTGTTAATTTTGCCGCTCTTTATGAGTGAAGTTATAAATATTACATTACCCGACGGCGCCGTTCGTCCTTATCCGAAAGGCACTACAGCATTGGATGTTGCCAAATCCATTTCTGAAGGGCTGGCAAGAAAAGTACTGGCAGCAGATATCAATGGACAGGTATGGGATGCCACCCGGCCAATTAATGAAGATGTAAAGCTTAAGTTGCTGACATGGGATGATAACAGTGGCAAAAGCACCTTCTGGCATTCGTCGGCGCACCTTATGGCAGAGGCGATTGAAAGCCTGTTTCCCGGTGTCAAATTCTGGGTAGGCCCCCCGGTTGATAATGGTTTTTATTACGATATGGACCTGGGCGACCGTTCCATTTCGGAAGAAGACCTGCGCAAGCTGGAAGTGAAAATGACTGAACTGGCAAAGCAAAACAACAGCTACGTCCGTAAAGAAATTCCAAAGGCGGAAGCTGTACAGTATTTTACAGAAAAAGGTGATGAATACAAACTGGACCTGTTGCAGGGCCTAGAGGATGGCAACATTACCTTTTATACGCAGGGTGGTTTTACAGATCTCTGCCGCGGGCCGCATATTCCCTCTACCGGGTCTATAAAAGCCATAAAGCTTACCAATATTGCAGGCGCCTACTGGAAGGGTGATGAAAAGAACAAACAGCTTACCCGCATTTACGGCGTTACCTTCCCTTCGCAAAAGCAACTGGATGAATACCTGCAAATGCTGGAAGAAGCCAAGAAAAGAGATCACCGCAAGCTGGGTAAGGAACTTGGCATTTATACCATGGATGATGATGTAGGCCAGGGCTTGATCATGTGGCTGCCAAACGGTACCGTAATTATTGAGGAACTGGAAAAGCTGGCAAAAGAAACCGAATCGGATGCAGGTTATAAAAGAGTGGTTACACCGCATATTGCAAAAGAAAGCATGTACCTCACCAGCGGTCACCTGCCTTATTATGCCGACAGCATGTATCCGCCCATGGAACTGGAGGGAGAGAAATATTATCTCAAATCCATGAACTGTCCGCACCACCATAAAATATATGCGGCAGAACCAAAAAGCTATCGTGATCTGCCTTACCGCATAGCTGAATACGGAACCGTTTACCGGTACGAGCAAAGCGGTGAATTATTTGGCTTGATGCGGGTACGCTGCCTGCACATGAACGATGCCCATATCTATTGCACCAAAGAACAATTCAACGAAGAGTTCAGGGCGGTAAATGAAATGTACCTGAAGTATTTTAAAATCTTTGGTATTGATAAATACGTGATGCGCCTGTCGCTTGCACTCGCCGGATAAACTGGGGGAGAAGTATGTAAATGAACCGGAGCTGTGGAAGGAAACAGAAGCCATGGTTCGCAATGTGCTGACAGGAATCAAACATTCCTTATGTGGAAGTGCAGGACGAAGCGGCTTTTTACGGACCCAAAATTGATGTGCAGATCTACAGTGTTATTGGAAGAGAGTTTACACTGGCCACCAACCAGGTGGATTTTTCGCAGGGCCGTAGCTTTAAACTGGAGTACACCACCCAGGATAACAATACAGAAACACCGTTGATCATTCACCGGGCCCCATTGGGTACCCACGAACGTTTCATTGGATTTTTGCTGGAACACTATGCCGGAAAATTACCGATATGGCTGGCGCCTTTGCAGGTGAAAATTCTGCCGATCAGCGACAAGTTTATGGACTATGCTAAATCTGTGTTGAATAAATTAAAAAAAGCGGATATTCGTGCAGAGATTGACGACAGGAACGAAAAGATAGGCAAGAAGATACGGGATACAGAACTGATGAAAGTGCCTTATATGCTGGTGGTAGGCGAAAAAGAAGTGAATGAAGACAAAGTGGCCATCAGGCGGCAGGGCAAGGGCGATCTGGGAACCAAACATGTGGATGAGTTTTTGATTGACGTAGTAAGAGAGGTGAGAGAGCGGAGGGAGGAGTAGCTGGGAGCAATCGGCCATCAGCCGTCAGCCATCAGAAGAACAAGCTGATTGCTGAGAGCTGACAGCTGTACAGCAGTACAAGAGTGCGACGCAACAGAAGCTAAATAGCAATAGTCGCCCAGTACAAAAAATAACCAAGTAATAAAAAGAGAAAAGCTGTTAACTCCTTTTCTCTTTTTATCTTTAAAAATTATCGGCAGTAACTTAAAATAAAACAAGTAAAAGCCACACGTTTACCGGACTGCCGGCTGTAAACTGTGGACAACAAATTATGGCATTACCAAACAGAGGAGGATTCAGACCCGGTGGATTCGGAAGAGGACGTTTTGTTCCCCGCAAAGAAGCCGAACACCGCATTAATCATCACATCAGGGTTCCACAAGTAAGGCTGGTCGGCGACAACGTAACCGTTGGCGTTTATCCTACACAGGAAGCAATGAAAATAGCCCAGGACCAGGAACTGGACCTGGTTGAAATTTCTCCGCAGGCAGATCCGCCGGTTTGTAAGATCATTGACTACAATAAATTCCTTTACGATAAGAAGAAGAAAGAAAAGGAAATGAAGGCCAAGGCGAAGACCACCGAGATGAAGGAAATTCGCTTTACGCCCAATACGGATGATCATGATTTTGATTTTAAATCAAAACATGCCGAAAACTTTTTAAAAGAAGGCAATAAGGTAAAAGCTTATGTGCAGTTTAAAGGCCGTGCTATTCAGTTTAAGGACAGGGGTGAGTTGCTGCTGTTGAAATTTGCCGACCGCCTGAAAGACTTTGGCCAACTGGAAAGCATGCCAAAGCTGGAAGGAAAACGGATGCTGGCCATCTTTACGCCAAAGACCGGCAAGAAACCGAAGGAGCCTAAGCCACAACAAGCTTAAATGAAGTTGAAAACCGCAGATGACCTGCGGTTTTTTTATTGATACATCATACCGGCTAATTCCCTGTAAGAAATTAACGGAATAACTTCTTTTTCAACTAGTTTCTTTAACGGGTTATTCATTGAACCAACGTCGCCTTCTATGAAAGGACTTTTAATCACAATCAACTGTATCGCGCCTTTTGGCAGCCTGGTACTTGAAAAATTTTCAGAAAAAGTAAACACCGGAATTTTAAAAAGCAGGTCTTCATTGTCATCTGTTGGCTCATATTCCAAATGTCCCGAAATTTCTTCCACCGGTTTTCCATTTTTCATAGGAAGAGCCAGGTCTTTATGACCTAGCCTGTAAGCAGGTGCGTTCTTTTCAGCAGGGGACAGCATAGCTAATTTCTTTTCGTAGAACTGCTTTTTCTTTTTCATAAAACCGAAATACTTTAACATCGCTTCATTGATGCTTTCGATGTCAGCCAAAGTTGTTTTAAAAGAAGGGTTATTTCTTAAAGGCGCTAACTCCGCTTTCATTTTTGTCTGGTGAACACTGTCCTCTGCTATTTGCTTTTTTAATGTTGCAATAAAATATTTCAGGTATTCTTCCTGTGTAACAAATCGGAATAAAGCCGTTTGCTTTGGATTTAATACAAATTTTTTGTTTTTAAACCTGGTATCGAGGGTTTGTCCAACAAGGAAACCGTTCATTTCAACATAATTGATCTCGAACGTATCGGTGAACATAATAGGGAGAGCCTTGCCAAAGTCTTCGCCATTATAAAAAATGCTGTTTGCATCCATCAATTCATCGGGCTTATTTAATACCACGCTAATTGCGGGTGGTTCGTCGGTATTGGCTTTTATATTTCCCGAACCATCTTTATAAAACTGGTTCATTGAAAAAAGCAATTTCCCGTTATCCCCTTGCTTATTGTATGAAATATAGTTTTCCTGGATGTGCATGCCTTTAGGGGCATTGATAAACGAAAGTTTTTCCATTGTTTGGAATATGCCCCTGATCCCTGGCCGGTTGGCTTCAGGCCGTGAATCATGATAAAGTTTACCCGGTATCTGTGTTAGATCATTTTGCGCATATAATTGAAAACCGGCAAGCAAAAAAAGGGATAAAAAAAATTTCATAACTCAATAAAGTAAAAAATTGATAATGATTTATAAGGTCTTATTGTTTTTGCAGAGGCTTTCGCCGGCTCTTTGTCCCCTCGTCCGCAGGTGCATGGACCACCCGTATGTTCACGATGCCTCTGGTAATTTTTAACCGCTTGTCTAAACTGCGTGCTGCATTGGTTGTGCCGTCGATGAGGGTACCATCCTGGTTATGCGCATCAAATAAAAATAATAGTTGGGGATTGACCGCCAGTTTTGACAATTGCGCCTGCCTGTCCTGCAAATCCTTGCTTTTGTTATAATACTCCTGCATTTCGTCAAGCTTTGCGTTCCCGGTTGGCTCATTTACATGAGAGCCTGTAAAGGATTTGAGCATGTCTTTCCCTATTGCTTCCACATCGCCAATCTTTCCTTGTAATTCCTTCACATTAAAAAACATCAGGTTGAGGTAGCCAAGCAGATCAATCGAATACCCCTCAGTTGTTGCTGCCGAATACTTTTCCAGGTCTTGTTCGTACGTGGGAATCTGAATGTAGGCGGAATCCAATCCCTTTTCATCGCAGAAGCTCATTCTGAACAAGGGAAATACATCATAAATTTCCCTGGGTCCGGAATAGGAATAGTTTTTAAACCCATCTTTGGTACGCAGCTTTTTGAGCCCCTCGGTAATAACCGAGCGGTATGCGGTATTCTTTTTCCTCAGCACCCCCATAGGGAGTATTGGTCAGAAAAAGCTGGTATTTGCAATCATAAGAGCCAATGCTTACAAACACATCCTTTTGCGTACTTATTTTTCCCGAAGCACTCATTTCCAGTTCCCCTTCCGAATTTTGAGCTTCCATTTCAAAATCAATATCCATTTTTAATTGAAAGCGGTTGAAAGCCTTTACCCGGGCCAGGTATTCCATGTTGGTGTCATCTGATACTTCCAAGCATTTGTTTTTGCCTTTCCATCCCCAGTATAAAGGGCAGGTTGAATACAACATTATAATTCTTGTTGTCCATTTCATGGCGGAGGTAGGTCATCAAAACCTTCAAGGGAGGATTTTGTAATTTCATAAAAACGGGGCGACAATTCTTCATTATCGCCCCGTAATGATTTTTGTCTTTCCAGTGCCACAGCTGTTTCAACGATGAGGGGCACTATTTTATAATCTTTACCAAACTGCTCTACCAGCAGGTTTAATTTTTTTTCAGCTCTTTGAAAAGCAAAGGCCATTACGCCGTTCATATCGGCATGAATTTTATCCATACGCTGGGCCTCTGCAGGATCGAACATAAGATCCAGCATCCGCTGCACTGCAACCGCCTGTTCGGTCAGGTCGTTTTCATAGGCCAGGAATAAAGAATCCCATTTTTTTTTTGCCCTGTCATAATTGGTTTGCTGTTCTTCAAAATTGCAATCAAAGCAAAGGTCATATTCCTTGGAAGGTGGTAGGGGAAAGTCAAGACCGGGAGCGGCTTGCTGCAGCGCCATTACTTTATTATAAGCTTCCAGGAGCTGCGTAGGGAGGTCAGCGGGCGGCTCCTCCATAACGGACGGGCCGCCCTTGCTGGTTTTTGGAATTGCCGGCATGGAAATGTTCAATGCCGGAAGGTCAATGGTATTTTTCAAAATCCTTTTGTAGCGTTCTGCAAGGGCCGAATATTCTTTTAAGGTATTTACAATAGCAGGATAGTAAAAAAAACTGTTTTCCGATTTGGGATGCCTGGCTGATAAATTCATTTTTTCTTTCTTCTGTTTTAAGAAGTTCATTTATGATTTTATCAAATGGATCTTTTCGGGGTTTTGGCTGCACTACAACCTTGTTTTTTTTTGAGCTGTACAGAATTAATGTTCCTTTTTTTGTAACCAACATACTATCATTCAGCTTTTTGCCCCTGTACCATAACAACCTGTCCGTTGCTTGTGCCTCTGTGGGAGTTGCAATCGGTGATTTTAGTGGAATGGGTATAATGGGTGATGCCAACTTTGGAACAGGCTGTTCCTTTACCGGGGCCGCAGGCTTTGATTTTTGCTGCATTTGCTCCAGCAGCTGTTTTGCCAATTTTGCCGATTCAGGATCTTCTGTTTCAAGGGCTTCGATCTCCTTCATGGCATCTTTCATTTGCTTTTGCACTTCAGAAGCTTGGTGCTGTTTCATTTTATTGAGCTGAGCCTGAGTTGTTTTTTTTTGGGCCATTAACCCAATGGCAAAAAACAGGTTAATTATAAGCAGAAAGATTTTCATGGTATGAACAGTTGATATCTATGGCAATTATAAAAACTAAACATTGACGCTTTATTGGCCCTGTAATTCATTCAGCCATTTTTGCGCTTCAATACGGGCAGCTTCCACCACCTCTTTGCCGGCCCGATAACACATTTTCCAGGCCGTTCCTTTTTTTTCATACTCGGGGTTTACAAAACTTTTTGCGGCTGTGAGTTGGGCATCAAAATTTACAGTGGCAGAAATATCCAGGAATTCGGTCAGTCTTTTCTTTACCATTTCGGTTGCATCTGAAGGATAGTTTTTTTCATTTTCAGACTTGTCAATTTTATTATCCAAAGCGTTGTCCAGCATCTTTCCAAACTTGGGCAAACCAAATTTGCCTTTGCTGTCCGGATTTAATTTGTTGTTCCTCCATTTTTTATAATCCTTTTTAAAATCATCGGATGCTGTGTATTCTTTGGCAAGCCGCATCAGTTCTTTAATGCCTGCCACTCTTTCTTCCACCGGAAGTTTGCGGGCATCGGAAACCAGGTCTGGATAGCCATTGCGCATTAAGTAGCCTTCACCAATGGAAGCCAGGAGGCATTTTTTTGCATCGCCTTCTTTAATGTTTAATGATTCATAAATGCTGAGCAGCAGGCCGGCCGAAATGCTTACGATGCCGACGAAAAAAAGAAGGGCTTTTTTCATACAAATTTATTTTTGTGGTAAGAGGTTGGGTTTGGGTTCAATCATTTTAAAAATTTGGTTGCAGCCACTTGAATGCTGAAAGCAGGTGGCTGTCAATGTTTATACGGTATTATGGTGCAGCAATCGTCCGTCTTTAAGGGTTGTCCACAGGCTATTGGTTTTAAAGTTTGGATTGTTTCGTACAGTTCTGCAATGGTGGCGTAGAGTCCTGAAAGATCCCACTCCTCCATGTTGCATAAAGGCATTAACAGATCCTTTCCCATAACCAGTGTGGTGCATTTATCATCAATTTCTTCATAAATTTTTTGAAGCTTATTGGCAAGATCAATTGCCAGTTTGAGCCTTGTTTGGTCCAACTTAAGTTCCACCGCTGTTACACTAGGCCCGACAGATTAGGATCTCGTATGATGCCTGTTTGAGGGTTCCACTCTAAGTAACACTGTGCTTTTAATCTTTCTTTTATTTTTATACATTCTTCATCATGGGCTTTACTGGCTTTCATCAAGGCTTCCTCATAGTTCGTCCATAGCTTATCTATCAAGGGCTTTTTCTCCCTATAACTTTTCCTAAAGCAGGCTGTCAGTTTCTCACACTCTGATTCATTTTTACCGGGAGGTGTTCGGGGTTTTTGGGGTTCTTCCAGCTCCATACGCTCTTGTGTGGCTATAATACTGTCATACGCCTGCTTGGTATGATAGGCGCAACACACCTTGCCCAAAGAATTCTTTTTGTTCTTATTTTGGAGCAAACCCGGTCCGCCACAGCTAAGGGAAGCAACTACTGAATTCTGTAAACTTTGAAAACTACTGTCGGTATATTTTGTTTGCCCGAAAAACGGTAAGGGTAGCAAAATAAATGCACAGAGTACTGTTTTTTTCAGGCTCCTTGCCTTATGGTAACGTTGCCTTGTGTTGCCTACACCTTTTGTCATAGTTTCAGGAATTCCACTCTCCTGTTTTGCGCTTTCCCTTCAGATGTTTTGTTATCACCAACAGGTTTGGTTTCACCCATGCCATCGGTTGTCATTCGGGAAGCCTCTATGCTGAATTCACTCGGAAAGCATTGCTTTTACAGCCGCGGCTCTTCGTTTGGACAGGTCAAGATTTTTGGCATCATCACCATCACTGTCCGTATGCCCAATGATCTTCACTTTCACATCGGCGTTTTCACTCAATACAGAAGCGATCTCTTTCAAGACACCATAAGAAGAAGGTTTGATCTTGTCGGAGTTTACATCGAATAAGATACCGGTAGTAGACCATTTCCCTTCCGTAATTAATTTACTTCTGGTATCGGGTGCGGCAACAGCCACTTTAATGTTGGAAACATAATACTGGAAATTTTCAGACGGGCCGCCATAACCACCGATGTCGAAATCTCAACTGGCTGATATCAGCGTCTGGAGCCAAAGCTTTGGGCAGGTCATATACTTTCTTATCGTTGAGCCACACCCTTACTCTTTGCTTTTGAATCCAGCAGGCAACATGCACCGGCGTTTGCTTTTTATTGAGGTTGGTGAATGAATTATTGGTACTGCGTGCATCGGAAGCGAAAAAGACTTTGCCCTTCCCATCGTAAGTTTTTATCTCTGCCGCATCCGCTTCTGTTGCATTCCCTCCGTTTGGATAGAAGGTTATTTCAGCACCGGAATACAATTTTGCTATCTCGCCAGCATCCACAATTCCTTTCGGACTATATAACTGCATGCCAATATAAGGTACCCGCTGGTCGGATTTAAAATCTACCAGCAGGTCAAATTCCACCGTTGCATTTTCCGGAAATTTTGTTTTCAATGGTGATACATACAAGGTGCTTTTCTGCATCTGCAGCCACTTGCCTTGCATCCCCTCAATGGTCACTACTTCACCGCTTCCTTTTGTGTTCCATTTTAGCGGAAACTCACCGACAACGTCCTGCGAGAAATCTTCGGCGTATACAATTTTATCGCCAGGCACAAAATCAAATTTGGAATAGCTTTTTATACCGGAAGATGATTTATTGCCATCGCCCGCAGCCGTTTTCGTTGAATTTGTATTGTCTGCGGGGCTATTTACCTCATTATTTCCTGCAACCGTCTTTTCTGCACCGTCTAAAGTTTTGTCAATAGCCTGGTCTGTTTTGGTATTTATCCTTTGATCAACTTTCTGTTTGATTTTTTCTTTGAGCTTGCCAAATTGAGCATAAGAGGTATTAAAAAAAATCCCGGCCCACAATAACAGTAAAGCTGTCTTTTTCATATTGTAAAGTTGAAAGAAGGTTAAACGAAAAATTCTGCAAACAAAAATGAGAGAATTAACCAAGCAAGTCAATCATATAAATATATGAGGGAGGGGAGGGCTGCTTGACCGGATTGAAAGGGGGAAGAGCCGGACGCTTCAAAGGCCGGGAAGATGATTATTTTTAAAGACTGATGATCCAGAAGCCTTCTTAGGGAAGATCTTCGATTGCCTCAAACTAATTTTAGATGACGGGTTGGCCAACCGGCAAGTGGGCAACCCGTGCATTGTACCGTATAGGCCGGCAGTTAAAAGCGGGCATCGTTTCTTTTAAACCAACCTTTCCTTCAGTGCCTTTGCCACGGCTTCGGATTTGGAATTGATGTGCAGCTTCTTATAGATGTTATTAATGTGCGAACGCACCGTGCCTATACTGATACGGCAATTATCCGCTATCATTTTATAGCTATCACCATTTACCAGGCATTTTAGTATGGTTAGCTCCCTCTGTGACAGCGTATATTTATTTGTTGCAGGCTGTTGATTGAAATAAGAAATTACTTTTTTGACAATGGAGGCACTCATAGAGGCGCCGCCTTCCTGCACTTCGGTTATTGATTCCAGAATTCTGTAAGGAGGTGTTTTTTTTAGCAGGTAGCCGGTGGCGCCCGCTAAGATGGCATCAAATATTTTTTCGTCGTCTTCGTAAACAGTCAATATCAAAACGTTGATGTGAGGAAACTGCGCTTTTACCAGGCTGGTTGCTTTTATGCCATTCAGGCCGGGCATATCAACGTCCATTAAAATAACCTGCGGTTCTTCTATTGCAATCGTTTCTAAAATGCTTTCGGCAGTGGAAAGGGAGGCAGTCACTATAAAGCCAGGCGTATCATCAATGAATTGAGCCAGGCTGTCCCTGAACGCATCATTGTCTTCACATAACACCACCTTTATTGCTGACATATTACTGAATTGAAATGAAGTTACAAGATTCTAAACGCGGCACAACCATATATTCATCGTAGTGAAGAAAGCACTAAAATGCTGGTTCCCTCGGTTGACGAATGAATCTTTAGGGTACCGCCCATCATTTCTGCTCTGTTTTGCAGGTTCTTTAATCCATTGCGATGGGTGCCTTCCTGAACAGGAAAGCCTTTGCCGTTATCGGAAACTTTCAATGAAAACTTTCCCGCAGTTATATGTAGTCCAATATGAACCCGGGTAGCGCCGGAATGTTTTAAAATATTATGTACCGATTCTTTAAAGATGAGAAAGGCATTGCGCCGCAGGTTCATGGGTATTGCCAGGTTTTGATCTCCTTCAACAACAAAGTTGAACGCTATATTTTTTGCTTCCAGCAAAGGAATGGCAAATTCCCTCATGCGGATCATAAGGTCATGGGTTTTGTCTTTGCCCGGATTGATGGCCCATACTATATCATCCATGGCCTCCAGCGTGTTTTCTGCCGATTGGCCAATTTTCTGAAAAATGGGAACTACTTCTTCTGTGGAACAGTTGTTTTCAATACGCCGCGAAGCGGTCTTGCTTAAGATATTGATGCTTCCAAGGGTGGAACCAACATCATCATGTAAATCACGGGCAATAGCCAGCCGCAATTTTTCAATTTTAAACCGTTGTTTCAACTGTTGAAACCTGATGATATAAATCAAACAAAGCCCCGTTGTAAAAAGAAAAAACATAAACCACGGACTTTTGTAAAACGGTCTGATAATTTTAAATTGAAAAGAAGCAGGGGTTAAGCTCCATTGACCTTTGGGATTGGCCGCTAATACTTTAAAAACATAAGAGCCGGGCGGCAGCGATGCAAAGTTTATACTGTTTGCAGCAGAGGGTTCGCTCCAGGCTTTATCATAGCCTTGCAGCATGTATTTATACTTTATTCTTTTTTCGTCCAGGTAACTGGCCCCGGCAAAACTAAAGCCAATGGAATTTTGGGTATAGTTATATGCAACGGTTTCATTGGAAAACATGGCCAGCGAATCGGGGTTCCCTAAAACATTGACAGCCGTAATATTGATCAAAGGCGGCTGTGAGCTTTGCGCAAAATTCACCGGCAACCTGGTAAGTCCTTGCAAGGATAGCGCCCATACATAGCCTTTTTTTGCATCAACCTGAATACTAAAAACTTCAGAATTTAACAGGCCATCACTGGTGTTGTAATGTTCCCACTGCCGGGTGTGGTAACTATACTTATAAATTCCATCGCAGGTGGCAAACCACACGGCAGAGGAATCCTGGGAGGCAATGTCTGTCACCCGTGTACAGGAAAGCTTTGCGGGCACATTTAAATTTGTAGCCCAAAGGTTTTCCCCGGTTGCTTTTACCTGGTAAATGCCGCCATACCGGGTTCCTACCCAAATATTTTTTTGCTTGTCCACAAAGAGGCTCCTGGTATAACTATCCGTCAATCCATTTTTAACAGTAACATACCCGGTTACAGTATAGGTGAACGGGAGGTTTATTTCAGCCTTGTAATGTAGTTTGATCAATCCTGAAGCATTATCCCCCAACCACAGCGTTTGACTTTCTTCATCAATCGCCATACAACTGATAAATGCGGGGCTGCCGGAAGCATTTACAGGTTGATACCGTTCTACAATCTGGTTGTTTTTTATCCGAAAGATTCCATTCATACCACCAACCCACATATTACCCTTATGGTCCTCAACGATGGCCTGTGCCATAACTTTCACTTTGTTGAATTCGGAAAAATATTTTTTGCTTGTCAGTTTGGCCTTCTGCCACTGCGTCATTCGTATGCCCTCGTTCCAATACCCAATCCATAGATTCTTTTGGGCATCTACATGCAGAACGCCGAAGTAATCGGAATGATAAGGGAAAGGTATTTTTTGAATGGACTGGTTTGTGATGGTGTATAGCGAGTTGGCATTGGAAGCCCAGATAAGAGAATCGTTTTGAGGAGTTAGGGAACCGCCTCCCAATGCCATTTCGTTAAAAAAATAAGATTGATTGGTGAAATTTGAAATTTTAAGTACACCGGGATCATTGGCTATCCAGATATTATTTTCCCGGTCGGCAAACAAAACTTTTATATCGGTATTAAAATCAAGCGGAACCTGAAAGGAAGTGGTCTTCCCCTCACCATTAATAGAACTAAGCCCGGTGGTGGCATTGGCCAGCCAAAAACCATTTGACGTGTTGCCCCAAAAAGCGGAGAGCTTGCTATTGTGTGAACGGTTTAATATTTTTTCTTTAAGAAGCCTTCCATTTTCAAACCCCTCAAAAGTCCCCGTTATGGTTGCTTTGCCATTGGTATGGCTAAACCATATTTTTTTGCTCGCATCTTTTATAAGCGAACAAAAATATTCATTGGGAAAATAAGTTTTATGGGAGGTATAAGGAGGCGGCAGTATAAACAACCCTTTTTCTGTGGCCACCCAAATGTTTTTGTCTTGATCTTTTAGAATAGATTTTGCAAAGGCCATAGGGGTTGGTGGCAAATTGTAAAGCCAGGTAAAAACTCCATTGCTGAATTGATAAAGCTGGTTGGAGGTATTGCATATTAAAATACTGCCATCGTGGTTATTACCCATACAGGCAAATTCGTTCATGGATGATGAATCTTTGCCTTTTATGAAATAGGCTTTTACTTTGCCATTGCTATATTCGGCCAGGCCACCGACAAAGGAAAACGCTATGTAAACTTTATTATTCGCAGCTAAAAGACCGTTTACATACTTATTCTGTTGGGCCGCAGGCAATTCAATTTTTTCGAATTTTATTCCATCATAGCGGCAAACCCCAAAGTATGAGCCAAACCACATAAACCCTTTTTCATCTTGTGCAATAGCGGTAATACGATCGGAAATCAAACCATTTTTGGACGTGTACTTTTCATACGGAAGCATTTGCGCACAAAGCAGGTGGCTCACTCCGCAGAAAAGAAAAAACAGGATCTCTTTTTTCAGTTTTAGTTTCATTGAGTTGCAGCCTAAATATAAATAAAGGCTTTTGAAATATCTTCAATCCTTTTATCTTCAATTATGGAAATTGAAAGCCTGCGCCGGTATTGCTTGTCCTTGCCCGCCGTTACCGAAGATGTTAAATGGGGCAACCTTGTTTTCTCCGTTGGCGGAAAAATGTTTTGTATGGCTTCGCTGGAGCCGCCTTTTACATGCTCTTTTAAAGTAAGGGATGAAGAGTTTGAAGAACTAAGCGTTAAGGATGGTTTTATGCCGGCGCCCTATTTGGCAAGGGCCAAATGGGTATTGGTTACCGATGCTTCAAAACTGCATAAAAAAGAATGGGAGGGATACATCAGGCAGAGTTATGAAATGGTAAAAGCAAAGCTGACGAAAAAGGACCGGGCTTTGCTGGGCTTATAAATCTTCATTTGATGACATATAAGTTTCTGTACCTGTTAACTTAGACAAGTTCCCACTTTGCGGCTTGCCTGCACACGCAGACACAGCGCGGAAGGCGACCTCATTCACCCCAGGCCGTAATCACCAGCGTTCTTCCACCACCATGATTGCGATGCTCGCATAAATAGATGCCCTGCCAGGTTCCGAGGGCCAGGCTTCCGTTGCGAATGGGTATCAACACAGAACTACCCAACAGTGACGCTTTCAGATGTGCCGGCATATCGTCCGGCCCTTCGTAATCATGCGCATAATCCGGATCGTTTTCCTTTACGGTTTTATTAAAGAACATCTCAAAATCTTTCCGAACCGTTGGATCGGCATTCTCGTTAATGGTGAGTGAGGCCGAAGTATGCTGAATAAACACCTGGCAAAGCCCCGCCGTGATCTCTTTTATTTGCGGCAAGGCACGTTCTACCTCGGTAGTTATTAAATGAAAGCCCCTTCTTTTTTCCGGCAATGATAGTATGTGCTGATAGATCTTCATGTTTCGCTGTTGGTTGAGAATACTACAAATTACATTCCCTCCAGGCGTCTCCATGCAGCAGCTTTTATGCAATGGCAGGGGCGCATCGGCTTTGAAAAATTTATCTGACAGCTTCTTTCCTTGTTATTTGTCGTACAAATCCCGATTAATTCTACCTTGTTAAACCCTTTAAACCTGCCTTTTTTCCGGCCTAAATCCGCTACCTTTGCCACCCCGAAAAAGGATTATCAGCACATGAAGAATATCCGGAATTTTTGCATCATTGCACATATTGACCACGGTAAAAGCACCCTGGCAGACCGTCTTTTGCAAACCACCAATACCATCTCGGACAGCGATATGATGGACCAGGTGCTGGATGATATGGACCTGGAACGGGAAAAAGGCATCACCATTAAAAGCCATGCCATCCAGATCAATTACAAACAAAACGGGGAAGAATATATTCTGAACCTGATTGATACACCCGGCCACGTGGATTTCAGCTATGAAGTGAGCCGTGCCCTTGCCGCCTGCGAAGGCGCTTTGCTGCTGGTAGATGCCACCCAGGGCATACAGGCACAAACCATTTCCAATCTTTACCTGGCTATTGAAAACGATCTGGAGATCATTCCGGTCATCAACAAAATTGATATGGATGGCGCCATGATCGAAGAAGTAAAAGACCAGATCATTGAACTGATCGGCTGCAAACCGGAAGATATTTTACTGGCCAGCGGCAGAACCGGTCTTGGGTGTAGAGGACATTCTGGAAGCCATTGTTGACCGCATTCCGGCACCCAAGGGAAACCGAAGATGCACCCTTGCAGGCACTGATCTTTGATAGTGTGTTCAATCAGTTTCCGCGGTATCATTGTTTACTACCGCATTGTGAACGGCACGTTGAAAAAAGGCGATAAGATAAAATTTGTTTCCACCGACCAGGAATATGAAGCCGATGAAGTAGGTATTTTGAAACTGGGCTTAGAGCCGAAGAAAGAAGTAAAGACCGGCGATGTGGGTTATATCATTACCGGTATTAAAAATGCCAAGGAAGTAAAAGTGGGTGATACCATCACCACTGCAGCTGAACCCTACCCAGGAAATCATCAAAGGTTTCCAGGAAGTAAAGCCAATGGTATTTGCCGGTATCTTCCCGGTGAATACCGACGATTTTGAAGAGCTGCGCGATTGCATGGATAAACTGCAGTTGAATGATGCTTCGCTTAACCTTTGAACTGGAAACATCGCAGGCGCTTGGCTTTGGTTTCCGTTGCGGATTTCTTGGGAATGCTGCACATGGAGATCATCCAGGAACGGCTGGAACGGGAATTCAACCAAACCGTTATTACCACCGTTCCCAACGTAAGCTTTATTGCCTATACTACCAAAGGCGAAAAGATTATCGTGAACAACCCGACCGAAATGCCGGACCCGGTACAAAACAGACCGGATTGAAGAACCTTTTATCAAAGCACAGATCATTACCAAGCCGGATTACATCGGCAATATCATGACGCTTTGTCTGGGCAAACGCGGCATTCTGATCAATCAGAGTTACCTGACACACAACCCGGGTAGAGCTGATTTTTGAAATGCCACTGACCGAGATTGTATTTGATTTTTACGATAAATTGAAAAGCCAGACCCGTGGTTATGCTTCATTCGATTATCATCCCATCGGCTACCGCGAAGCTGATATTGTGAAGATGGATATTCTGCTGAACGGCGATAAAGTGGATGCCTTGAGTGCATTGATCCACCGGGGCACGGGCGCAGGAATTTGGCCGTAAGCTTTGTGAAAAATTAAAAGAACTGTTGCCCCGCCAGCAATTCCAGATTGCCATACAGGCTGCTATTGGCGCTAAAATTGTTGCCCGCGAAAACATCTGTGCCATGCGTAAAGATGTAACGGCAAAATGTTATGGTGGTGATATCAGCCGTAAACGTAAACTGCTGGAAAAACAGAAAGAAGGTAAGAAGCGTATGCGCCAGATCGGTAACGTAGAAGTGCCGCAGGAAGCATTTTTGGCGGTGTTGAAGCTGGATGATTAAGCCCCCTGTCCCCCTAAAGGGGAGACTTAGGTCATAGATACTTTCTTGTTCTGTCTCTCTCTTTAAGAGATGGTTTTTAACTTTTGGCCAAACGGTTAGTGTCGCTATTCAGCTTTTGTTGCGTCGCACTCTTGTACTGCAACAATACTATTGAGCATGGTGTATTATACCTTCTGATAACAAAACTTTCTGCCGGTTCAGTTCATAGATCCTTCCTTCGTCAGGAAGACAAGCAACAGTGTTTACTGTTCTCAGGCTTATCAATTATTGGAGTAATTGCTATAGGAATGTCTCTACCTTGTCATTCCGACGAAGGAGGAATCTGTGGTAAACACTATAAAGAATCTAACTAACAGCAGTGTTCCTACAACAATGCTGAATAGAGTTACAAAACGTAGAAGTGAGTGACACAAGTAAAGCTGATAGTAGCAACCAGGCCGGCTAACAAAAAATCACATTGCCTATGCTCTTTAATTATCCTTTTCCTTTCTTCTCCTTCGCCTTGTTCTTATCGGTGCGTTCTTTCAATTTCTTTTCATCGTTGTTGCCGCTGGCATCACGCAAAGGATCGGGCATGGGAAACTCGCCGTCTTTCAGCTTTTGATCAAACACTTTATTTACATGCTGCCATTTGCCGTTTTCCCATTTAAAGCCTTCGTAATCGCCATCCGGAATTAAGGTCCAGGGGTTATCCGGTTCATCCGATTCTGACACCAAATGATCTACCAGTATCATTTGCATTTCAGGATCGTAATTCATAGTTGTAGAAGCTTCTTTTTTATATTCAATATGGTAGCGGTATTGCACACCACGTTTTACCGTGTCCCGGTCAAATGCAAAATAAGGACCGCCAAATACCGGCATTTTACGGTTATCGAAGGTCATTACTTCGATCCATTTTTTATTGCTGCGGACGCTGTTCTCATCATAGCCAAAAAGCGTATAGTATTTTTTGCCGTTGTAGTGTGTCTCAACAATATTGTAATACACCGCACCGATCCAGGTATCCTTGTTTCGGACAGAGTCCATGGCATTATCGGCAAACTCGGAATAGTCTCTCAGCGGGACCAACTTTAAAGAACCATCGGGTGTGTTGTATTGTATAGCGCCGCGTTGACGGACATAGGCGCCATCAAAATCCAACTGCCAGGTAAAAATCTTAAAACTGCTGTCGGGGGCATAAAGTTTTGAAACACCCTGCACAGAATCGAAGGGATAGTAAAATGAATTCTTTACCTGCAGGCTTCTCACCAGGGTGCGTACAAACTGGCTGTCGCTGCGCATGCGGCCGGCGGTAAGGCTGTCTAAAAAAATGTCTTTGATTAAAACCTTTAAGGAATCTTCTTTTTTACGCAAGGTCTTCAAATCGCTGGCTGCAATTTTTTGCACCTGCGAAAAAGAAGTGGCGGCAATAAGCAGGAAGGAAACTATAATGAGCGGCTTTTTCACAATAAATGGATGCTTTGTTCTTGCTAAGAACGATAAAAAAACTCAAAAATTGACTACGGACAGGAAGATTAATTAAGGATTAACAAGGATTAGGGCTGGAATGGTACGGAGCTATGTTAAGTCAAAAGTCAAAATTCAAAAGTAAAAAGTAAAGAACCTTGTAATTTGAACACCCTTTTGAATTTTGACTTTTGACTTTTTACTTCCTCAATCACAGCGCTTCGGCAAAATGAGACAGGGTATCAAACGCCAGGTCAATATCGGGGTGGGGGAAGGGCTGATCGGGATTGGTGGT
This sequence comes from uncultured Bacteroidota bacterium, assembly GCA_963697545.1. Lineage (GTDB taxonomy): Bacteria > Bacteroidota > Bacteroidia > Chitinophagales > Chitinophagaceae > Flavisolibacter. The sequence goes on from CAVOOL010000001.1 coordinate 88,871, forward strand.
GGTTACAAAAACGGTAAACATGCCCGCCGACCGGCCAAAACGCATATCGCTGGGTTTGTTGCCCACCATAATGCTTTTGTCAAAATCTATTTCAGGGAAATCTTTTGCCGCCTGAAAAGCCATGCCGGGGTTGGGCTTGCGGTTAAAGCATTTATCGTCTTTTTCGGTGCAGTAATAAATCTTGTCAATTTTTCCACCCACAATCTCCACTTCCCTTTGCATTTCCAGGTGAATGCTTTGCAGGTCGGCTTCGGTCATTAATTGTTTACCCACGCCCCGCTGGTTGCTCACCACAATGACTTTCCCAAACCTGTCGCTTAGCTTTTTAAAGGTTTCCAAAACGCCCTTGCTGAAAATAAATTCGCCCCAGTGCAACACGTATTCTCCCACCTTTTCTTCATTGATCACGCCGTCGCGGTCTAAGAATAAGGTCCAGCTTTTGTCCACTTGCTTTAGATCCAAAGAAGGTTGTTTAAGATCCTGCTGCGCCTTGTTGTAATCTTCCGGAATGCCGATATCAATAAAATAACCGTCCTGTGCCAAACCGTAAAAATTTTCCTGTGTATACTGTTTTTCCAAATAATCCTTTTCAAAAGAAAACTTTTGGCTGAATGCATGTTGAAGAAATTTTTCTTTGTTTAGAAGGTACATTCCCCCGTTGATCAACCCACTTTCGTAAAATTGTTTTTCTTTAAAGGAAGTGATCTTTCCCTTATCATTTGTCTCCACCACACCATAGCGGTCGAAATTGTGCATGGGTTTTAAGGCAAGTGTGCATTCGGCATTCATGGCGGTGTGAAAGGAAAAAAGCTCCTGCAGATTCACTTTAAACAAGGTATCGCCATTCGCCACCACAACATTGCTTCCTCTTGCTTTTTGAATAGCCAAATGTATGGCGCCACCTGTTCCCAAAGGTTCTTCTTCCAGCACCACCGTATAATCGAGAGTAGGGTAGTTTTCCACCAAATAATTTTCGATAACCTCTCCTTTATAGCCCAATGAAAAAACAAAATGCTCCACGCCCTGCATGCGCAAATAATCAATTACATAAGAAAGAAAAGGCCTGCCTGCCACAGGCGCCATGCATTTGGGAAGATCAGGAACAGTGTCACGCAAACGGGTGCCTAAACCTCCGGCCAAGATAATGCCCCCTGTCCCCCTAAAGGGGAGACTTAGGTCAAGTTATACTTTTCATTTCAATTCTGTTTTAATTAATTCAATTTTATTCGCTTCTACAAATCATAACTGCTTAATAGAAATACAAAACGTGGAAGAGTGCGACGCAACGGAAGCTCAATAACAGTACAAAAGCCGGTGACAAAATCATTAACCCTATACTTAAAGAACTGGCTGTTAACAAAAAAGTTTCTACATCCTAAGTCTCCCCTTTAGGGGGACAGGGGGAAAATCTTTTCTTCCACCAACTGGCAAATGATATGACCCAAAAGAATATGGCTTTCCTGTATCCGCGGCGTATCAGCAGAGGGAACATTGATCAGGTAATCGGACACCTCTTTCATAACACCACCTGTAAGGCCGGTAAAGCCAACGGTGAAAATTCCTTTTTGCCTCGCCACTTCAAAAGCCCGTACAATATTGGCCGAGTTGCCCGAGGTAGATAGTCCAACCAACACATCGCCGGTGTTTCCAATTCCTTCTATAAGCCGGGCATATACTACTTCGTAGCTATAATCGTTGGCCACAGCTGTTAAATAGGACGTGTTGCAGTGCAAAGCCTCGGCCGGCAATGCCTTTCTGTCGGTGTAAAACCGTCCCGAAAACTCGGCTGCCAGGTGTTGCGCATCGGCAGCGCTTCCGCCATTTCCACAGAAATAAATCCGGCCACCTTTTTTAAAAGCATCCACAATGACATTGGTTACATCGGTAACGGTTTGCAATAAGGCATCGTTTTCCAGCACCTGCTGCTTAACATCTATCGAGGACTGTATAATGTTTTTGATCTTTTCCATACTTCGGGTTCTTGCTTCGCAAATCTAACTTAGAGTGTCCATGTTTTTAAGCCATGCTCGGTAAATGCATAACTTTTATTGATACCGCCAAAGCGTTCCAGGCTTTTTATCACTTTGTATTTTGTAGTGCCGGGACAATAAAAGATCATAAAGCCGCCACCGCCTGCACCGGATATCTTTCCCCCGGAAGCACCACTTTGCCGCGCTGTTTCATAGATTTCTTCCATTAAAGGATTGGATATGCCTTCCGCCATCTTTCTTTTTTGCTGGTAGCCATAATCAAGAATTTCACCAAACTCATTCAGGCGGCCTTTTAATAAGGCTTCCTTCATCATTTGCGATTGCTGCTTTAGCTGGTGCATGGCTTCAATAGAAGTTTCCTGTTTTGACACTACATTCTTTGATTGCCGTTCGATGATCTTAGCGGACTCACGGCTGGTAGCCGTATAGTACAACACTAAATTATTTTCCAGTTCAAACAGGTATTGTTCCTTGATACGCAAGGGATTTACAATCACCTGGTCATCGGCATAAAACTCCATGAAATTAACGCCGCCAAAGGTAGCGGCATACTGGTCCTGTTTGCCTCCGGCCAGGTTGAGATCCCTTCGTTCAATTTGATACGCATAATGGGCAATGTCATATTCACCCAATGGCAGGCGCATCATTTCGGCAAAAGCACCAATGATGGCAACCACCAGGGTAGAAGAAGTGCCAAGTCCTGAGCCTGCCGGTGCATCTACAAAAGTGGAAAGCTTAAAGCCGCATTTCACCTGGTCATAATCTTTTTGAATACGGTTGTACACACCTTTTAATAAATCCAGGTGTCCGTTGATGGGTAATTCGTTTTGCAGGTCAAATTCTTCTCTTTCATTGCGGTCGTAGGCTTCCAAAATAATTTTTTCTTCCTGCAGCGGTTCTATGCTGGCATGGGCATACAGGGAAATCGTTGCATTTAAAATGGCGCCGCCATATAAATCGCTATAGGGGCTTACATCCGTACCGCCACCGGCCAATCCTATTCGTAAGGGTGCTTTGCTTCTGTAGATCATAATTAAATTCAGGTTGAACTAAAATACTCTTTATACCAGCAAGCCTATTGATCTTTTACTATCACATGGATTTAAACCTTATCGCTCAGATCAAAAATGGCTTTGGTCAAGCTCTGCCACGAGTACTTTTGTTTTTCGTTGCGAAGATGTGGAATAAAATAATTCTCGCCTAATTCATAAAACTGAAGAATGGCATCGGCTATAGATGAGGGTTCCGGCTCGCAAACCAGTCCTACTTTTTCATGCGGAACCAGCGAAGGCAGGCCGCCCACATTTGTAACGATCATGGGCTTTTCAAAATGATAGGCGAGGGGCGTAACGCCACTTTGCGTAGCATTCTTATACGGCTGCACCACACAGTCGCCGGAGCAAAGAAAATATTTCACTTCGCTATCGGGAATAAAAGACGTTTTGAGAATAACGGTAGTCCTGCAACTGGTAGTCGCTGATCAGTTGCAAATAAGGTTTCTCATCTTCATAAAATTCACCCGCCACCAAAAGCTTAATTCCTGCTTTCCTGATCCGCTCATCTGCCATGGCTTTTATTAAAAGATCCAGACCCTTGTACTGGCGGATAAAACCAAAGAAAAGAATGATCTTATCAGAAAGAGACAAACCTAATTTTTGCCTGGCTTCTGTTTTTGAAATGAGGCTGCCAAAATTATCATAGAGGGGATGCTGCACCAATTGCGCCGGCTTTGTTTTTTCAAACTGCCGCAGGTCCTTCATCACTTTTTCACTCATGGTAACAAAGGCATCGCAGGACTTTAAAAAATATTTGGTGAAGGCCGTGTCGCCGGGCCTTTTTTCATGCGGAATAACATTATCGGCAATGCAAATAACTTTTGTGTGTTTGTTTTTTTTAACCTGCCTGAGGATCGTTCCCAAAGCAGGACCCATAACGGGCAGCCAGAAACGAACTACAATGATGTCCGGTTTCCACCGGCGTAGTTTTTTTCCCACCATCAACCAATTCAATGGATTGACGGAATTGATCAGGGTGTGAATGGAAATATCATCCGGTGCCGGGTCCGTTGAATATTGCGTGGTTCCCGGAAAAAGAAAGGAGGGATACTGCAGTGAAAAAGAAACGATGGAACATTCATTTCCCTGCATAGTAAACTCCTTAGCCAGGCGCTGATTAAACGTAGCCAATCCGCCACGCAAGGGATGTGCAGGACCTATGATAACAATGCGTTGCATTACAAGCCGATTTTATCTTCAATCAGGTACGTGTTGCGGCCCGGAGCATTGCGGGCAATCAGCTCAGAGATAAAGCCAGCCAGGAACAATTGCATACCAATGATAACCGAAGTAAGGGCCAGGTAAAAACCGGGGCGATTGGTTAGAGCCACCTCCTCGTTAACAAATTTGGCAATAATGAGATAGAGTGTAATGCCCAAACCAAGTATAAAAAAAAGCGTTCCCCACAGGCCAAAAAAATGCATGGGTCTTTTAGAAAACTTGCCTACGAACGTGATGGACAAAATATCCAGGAATCCATTCACAAAACGTTCCCAGCCAAACTTTGTAACACCGTATTTCCGTGCCCGGTGCTCTACTACTTTTTCTCCTATTTTTTTAAAGCCCGCCCATTTGGCCATCACCGGGATATAGCGGTGCATCTCGCCATACACTTCAATGCTTTTCACTACTTTTTTCCGGTATGATTTCAGGCCGCAATTAAAATCGTGCAGTTTGATACCCGACACCTTGCTGGTAACGGCATTAAAAAATTTGGAAGGAATATTTTTTGTAAGTGTATTATCGAAGCGTTTTTTCTTCCAGCCGCTCACCAGGTCAAATCCATCTTCCACTATCATACGGCGCAGTTCGGGTATTTCATCCGGACTGTCCTGCAGGTCGGCATCCATCGTGATCACCACATCACCTTGTGCCGCTTTAAAGCCTTCGTTGAGTGCTGCGGACTTGCCGTAGTTCCGTTGAAATTTAATGCCCCTGATATTCGGATTTACAAGTCGTAACTGTTCAATTACCCTCCATGAATTATCGGTACTGCCATCATCAACAAAAATGATCTCATAGGAATAGTGGTGTTGCTCACACACCCTCCTGATCCAATCAGCCAGTTCCGGCAATGACTCTTCTTCGTCTTTTAAAGGAATGATAATTGACAGGTCCATTCGAATTAGGATTGCAGGAAGTTATCTTGCTGGGTTAAAAAAGGATCTTTTTTCTTTTTGATGATCAGGGCAAAGATCAAGGCAAAAATGCCGCTGATGGAAATAGAGAACAGATAAGATTTCAGTACATCCAGGATCTTCATATTGGCCGCCGCCTGCGCATCCATTTTTTCAATCATCTCATCAATTTTTTCCTGCGGCTGGTTGCTTTTTAGAAGCAATGCTTCGGTAGAATCTTTGAGCGTTTGAAAAAAGCCGGGATTCACATATTTGAGATAAACAAAATTGAAAATGGTGTAGAAAAATTCAAAGATCAGGACAGACAGGAACAAGATCTTAAAGACTTCTTTGAGTTCTATGTATCCGCCATTGAACTTACGCAATTGAAAACCGGAGATCAACAATAAGATCAGGACCGCCAGGTAACCTACAAATGCCCAAAGGCCTAACATAATGGGATTGGTAGCTCCGGTGGTGTAGCGCACCAGCAGCAAAATGCAGTAAACAAATCCAATGATGATACCCCATTTTATACCATGGGAAATATTTGATTTCTCTTGCATGAGATAAATTATTCGTTCAAAAATACTTTGTCTTTATTAATAATGCCAACCGGCTTGCCGGTAAGTTGTTTGCCGGGGAAAGGAGAGTTCTTTGATTTCGACCGTAAGCTGCCCACTGTCCACTTCTCATCGGGAAGGAATAAACTTAAACAGGCCGCTTCGTCCTGGTTAATGGAAACAGCAGGAAGGTCAAATATTCTTCTTGGGTTGACTGAAAACAGCGCAACCAATTTTTCCAGGGAAAGTTCAGGCAGACAGGTCCGGGTAACAGCAAAACCTGTTTCCAGCCCAAGCATACCATACTGTGCATATTCAAACTCCACCACTTTATGATCCGTGTCCTGCGGCAAATGATGCGTGGCAATGCAATCAACGGTTCCGTCCAGCACCGCTTTTTTCAACGCTTCTACATCGTCCCGGGTGCGCAGGGGAGGATTCACTTTCAGGTTGGTATCGTATTGCTCCAGGTCTTTGTCGCTAAAACACAAATGGTAAGGCGTAACCGAGCAGGTAACGGCAATGCCTTCTTTTTTTGCCTGTTTTATAAACTCGATGGACTTAGCCGTTGATACGCCGGAGATGTGAATTTTAGAGCCGGTATATTTTGCCAGTTCAATATCCCTGAGAACCATTAATTCTTCGGCAATAGCCGGTTTGCCTGCAAGTCCTAATTGAGTGGAAACAATACCCTCGTTCATTAAACCGGTGGCGCTGATGGCCTTATCGTCCGGTACCTGTATGATGGTTTTACCGATTGCTTTTACGTATTGCAAAGCTTTTAATAAAATGCCCGATGATTGCAGTGTAGAAGTGCCGTCGCTAAAGGCTACGGCGCCGCTTTCGTGCATGTCATACATTTCGGCCAGTTCTTTTCCCTCGGTATTTTTTGTTATGGCAGCAATAGGATGAACCGTTACAGGCAACACTTTGCTTTTCTGAACAATGTATTCAATACCCGATTTGTTATGAAGGACCGGGGAGGTGTTTGGTAAGATCATAACATCGGTGTACCCGCCACCGGCGGCAGCCGCAGTGCCTGTTTCCAGCGTTTCTTTATACTCAAAACCCGGGTCGCAGAAATGCGCAAAAACATCGGTCCAGCCGGGAGACACACACAAACCATCAATTGTTATTTCCTGATCTGCCTTTGCTTCAACAGAGCCAATTTGGGAAATGAAACCTTTCTGAATAAGAAGATCAACTTTTTGCTGATGAAAAGGCGAGGAGGGATCAATTATGCGTACTTGCCTTAAAAGAATATCCATTAAGCAGCGAAGATAATGGATTGGCGAAACATAAAATAACACCGGTCAAAATTTGAATGATCTGAAAGATACTATATGCAATTGGCAAAGTTTTACCTTCTTATTTTAAAAAACCGGGTGCCGTTTAGTTTAAAAGTTGAATATGTTTGGTTGAACCTGCCATCAGGCTGATACTTATTTTTTGCTGGCAGATGCTGGAAATGAATCTATCAAAGTAAATTAATCTTTTAAGTCTTTTTTAATGTTCGTGCCATTCTTATTGCAGAATTTTGCCCGCGGTATGAAAAATTCAAATAATAAATAATTGCCTGGGTCTTTTTCGCAAAGCCGGGTGCATAAATATCAATAATGTCGAATATTCTTTTGCTGGAAGATGATTATAAAATGGCTTCGGAGATCAAACTGTTTCTTACGAATCAAAACTATAATTGTGATGTGGTTTACGACGGGATGATCGCTTTAAAGCAAATCCTTCAGGCCACCTATGATCTTTATATTCTCGATGTTAATGTTCCTTCCGTAAATGGAATTGAAGTTTGTACCAAAATCCGGCAAACCAATGGCCTGACGCCAATTCTTATGCTAACGGCTTACAGTGCGGTGGAAGACAAAGTGCAGGCCCTGGAACACGGCGCCGATGACTACCTGGTTAAACCCTTTCATTTGGAGGAACTGCTGGCCAGAATAAAAGCCCTGTTACGAAGAGGCCAGCATCCGCAAAAAGAAACAGACAAAATTATTACGGTGGACGACCTGGTGATCAACGCAACCGAAATGACGGTAACAAGAGCAGGCCGGGAAATTTCACTTACCCCCAAAGAATATAAATTGCTGGAGTTGCTGGCAATGGCCAAAGGCAGAACGGTTTCAAAACAAACCATTGCCGAACAGGTGTGGGACATCAATTTTGAAACCGGCACCAATACCATTGAAGTCTATATCAGTTTCCTGCGCAATAAAATCGATAAAGGATTTGAAACCCCATTGATCCACACCCGGCCCGGCTATGGGTATTATCTAAAGGAAACAAAATAGCATGAATTTAAAGCTGCGATTTTCTCTTTTATTTAGTTTTTTGTTTTCTGTGCTTCTGGCAGCGGTCATGTTAATTGTGTATTACCTTTTCTCTAATTTCAGAAAAGAAGAGTTCCAGGACAGGATGATAGAAAAGGCGCAAACCACTATTAAATTACTGCTGGAAGTAAAAGAAATTGACTACCAGCTGCTCAAATTAATTGACCGGAATACCATCAACAATTTATACAATGAAAAGATCCTGGTGTTTGACGATAGTATGCACCTGATCTATAGCAGCCTCGATGATATTATTATCAACTGGAGCAGCGAAGAACTTAACCAGATCAAAAAAAACGGAGTAGTTGTTAAGCGAAACAAGGGAACTGATATAGTGGGTATTTATTTCGACCTGGCCAAGAGGGATTACTATGTATTGGTGGCTGCTGAAGATAAGTTTGGTAACCGTAAATTAAATTATTTAAAATACCTGCTGGCAGGGGCTTTCGTGGTCAGTACCAGTTTAATCTGGCTGCTTTCGTTTTACCTGAGTAAAAAAAGCCTGGCGCCCCTGGATAAAGTTCGCAAGCAAATCCAGGACATTACCGATAAAAATCTGAATACCCGGCTGAATGCATCGGATTCCGAAGATGAGATCAGTGCGCTGTCACACTCCTTCAACCAGATGATGGACCGGATTGACAAAGCATACAGCCGCCAGAAAGAATTTACCGGCAATGCCTCGCATGAACTGAGAACGCCTATTGCAAGGATTGTAACCCAATTGGAGAATATCATTGCCAACCCCCAATTGCCTCCGGAAATAAAATATAGTTTGAAAAGTATATCGGAAGATAGCTACCAGCTTTCCGATATGGTCACGTCCTTGTTGCTTTTATCTGAAATGGAGGACAAGTCCTATAACCGGATCTTTCAGCCGGTTCGTTTGGATGAAATTGTGTTTGCCACCAGTACACAACTCCGTGCCCACAAACCGGATTTTAAGCTGCAGTTTGAAATAGAAAATACAACCTTAAAGGACGCCAGTCTTGAAATAAAGGGCGATGAAACCCTTTTGAAAATTGCCGTCAACAACCTGTTTAAAAACGCCTATGCCTATTCCGATGACAAAGTGGTGCAATGTACCGTACGGCAACAGGAGAATGCCATACAACTACTCATTATCAATAAAGGAAAGGCGCCCGAAGTTTCCGATCCTTCTACCTTGTTTAATACGTTTACACGTGGCAGCAATACCGCCAATAAACCAGGCAGTGGAGTAGGCCTAAGTATCGTTTACCGCATTTTACAATACCACAATGCCACTGTGGTTTATAGCATCCCCGATCCTTATACCAATATAATCACCGTCACCTTTACCTTAATTTAAGCCAATATTAATGTTGGCTTTAAGGTGGTTTTAAGGTAGCGGCCTCAATATTTGCGGGTTGGTTCAATTATCCAATTTTCTATGCGCAAATATTTTCTTTTTTTATTTACAGTGGCCGTAACCAACGTTCATGCACAACCAAAAATGAGTTTGCAGGAATGTGAAAATACCTTTCTAAAGCAGAATCTTTTTTTGCTTGCCGAGCATTACAATATTGAGGCGGCAAAAGCCCAGGTTATACAGGCCGGCATTTGGGAGAATCCCTACTTCACCGCAGACATCAATGCTGCCGATCCGGAAAATAAAAAGGCTTTCAATTTCGGAAAGCAGGGCCAGAAATCTTTGGCCGTTCAGCAGTTGATTTATTTGGGCGGAAAGAAAAAAAATGAAGTGCAGTTAGCCCGGACAAACGTTCAGATGGCAGAACTGGCCTTTACCGATCTGTTACGAAATCTCCGGTTTCAGCTTCGAACCAGTTTTTTTTCCTTGTATTACGACCGGGTGGCGGTAGATGCTTTGGATACGCAGGTAAGCCAGCTGGATTCGCTGATCCGGATGTATTCCATACAGGTTCAAAAGGGCAACATTCCCTTAAAGGACCTCGTGCGGCTGCAGTCGCTGTACCTCAGTATTAAAAACGACAGGACAGCGCTGGTGAACAACACGATTGAAGAACAAAATAAATTGTTGCTCTTACTGGGGGGCAGCCACCCGGTTTTACCCGATCCTACAACAGAGGAATTAAATAAATACCAATCTTCCTTACATCAGAGCCTTGAAGAACTGCAAAAGATGGCAGCCACGCAAAGAACAGATCTTTTACTGGCAGATAAAAACCGTGAAGCCGCTGCATGGAATTTGAAATGGCAAAAATCGCTGCAGGTGCCGGATCTTACTTTAGGAGCTTCCTATGATCAAAGAGGCGGCGCATTCAACAACCAGGTCAACCTCACTGTTGGCCTGCCGCTTCGCTTGTGGAACCCCAATAAAGGAAATATAAAAATGGCCGAAGCCAGGCTGGGGCAGGCGGTTATCCAAAAAGATGCACAGGCCCTGCAACTGCAAAGCGAGGTCACCACTGCCTTTCAAAAATACACCGAAGCCAAAGCCCATTACGGGCTGACAGATGCGGTAATGAAAGAAAGTTTTGATGAAATATACAGGGGCGTTTACCTGAATTTTCAACGCCGGAATATTTCCATGATCGAGTTTACCGATTTTATGGAAAGCTATCATCAAAGCCAGATACAATTTAGCCAGGTTAAAAAAGCCTTGGTCGCCGCCTGCGAAGAATTGAATTACTCCACCGGTTCAACCTTATTTTAATATGAAGAATATAGCTATAGTGCTCGTTCCTGCTCTGTTGATTTTCATGAGCAGTTGCAACAATCAAAAAGCCGAAGAGGTTTCTGTAAAACAAACATTTGTATTAAGCGATACTATGTTGAAAACCACTACCACAAGTGTGGTTACCACAGAGCCGTTACGAAATGAACTGAAATTTTTTGGCAAAATAACGGCCGACAACAACAAGATGATTGATGTGTACCCGGTGGTGGGCGGCAATGTGATAAAAGTATATGCCGAACTGGGCGATTATGTAAAAAAAGGCCAGCTGCTGGCCACCATCCGCAGTACGGAAGTAGCCGGGTTTGAAAAAGAATTGCAGGACGCAAAAAATGACGTACTCATTGCCAAAAAGAACTTAAAAGTAGCCGAAGAACTTTTTGAAGGCAAGCTCAATACGGAACGGGATATTCTGGAAGCAAAAGGACAACTGGACAAGGCGCAGTCGCAATTAAGCCGGGTGCAGCAAACCTATCGCATTTATAATTTGCAACCCGGGTCGGTGTATGAAGTGCGTTCACCCATCAGCGGTTTTATTATTGACAAGAATATCAACGCCGACATGCAGTTGCGCAGCGACCGTTCCGACAATATTTTTGACATTGCCCAGATAGATGATGTATGGGCCATTGCCAATGTAAACGAAAGCGAAATTGAAAAAGTAAAATTGGGCATGAACGCTTCCGTTTTTACCATCAGTTATCCTAACCAGGCCTACAGCGGCAAGGTTGATAAGATCTTCAACATCATAGACCCGGAAACAAAAGCAATGAAAGTGCGGGTGCGGTTAAGCAATCAGGACTATCGTTTAAAACCAGAGATGCGGGCTTCTATTGTAATCAGCTACAACGAAGGCCAGGACATGCTTTCCGTGCCCTCATCGGCTGTTATTTTCGATAAGAGCAAGTCGTTTGTCATGATTTTTAAAGACCGCTACAATATTGAAACCCGGCAGGTGGAAGTGTGCCGCCAGGTGGGTGAAACCACATTTCTTTTCTCGGGATTAAAAGAAGGAGAGAAGGTAATTACACAGAACCAGTTGCTGATTTACGACGCATTAAATGACTAAGTAGCATGAACAAGTTTATTAAAAGCATTATAGCCTTTTCGTTAAAGAACAAGGCCTTTACCTTCTTTTGGGTTGGACTGGTGGCCATTGCCGGCTATATCAGCTTCCGCAATATGCCCATTGAAGCGTTTCCGGATGTTACCAATACGCAAATCATTATTGTAACGGAATGGAACGGCCGCAGCGCCGAGGAAATAGAACGTTTTGTAACCACACCCATTGAAGTGGCCATGAACTCGGTGCAGCGCAAAACCAGTGTGCGGAGCATTACCATGTTTGGCTTATCGGTGATCAAAATAATTTTTGACGACGATGTGGAAGATTTTTTTGCCCGCCAGCAGGTCAATAACCAGTTAAGAAATATTTCGCTGCCCGAAGAGGTGGAACCCGATGTGCAACCGCCGTATGGTCCTACGGGTGAAGTGTTCCGGTACGTTTTAAAAAGCGATTCCCGCGATACAAGAGACCTGCTCACCATTCAAAACTGGGTGATCGACCGGCAAATGCGATCCGTGCCCGGAGTGGCGGACGTGGTGGCTTTCGGAGGACAGGAAAAAATTTACGAGATCAGTGTTGATCCCAACAAATTAATGAAATATGATGTGACGCCGCTGGAGGTGTATGAGGCGGTTAACAAAAGCAACCTGAATGTGGGCGGAGACATCATTGAAAAAAACGGACAGGCTTATGTGGTTCGCGGCATAGGATTGTTGCAATCGATAAAGGACATTGAAAATATCATTATAGATGATGCAAAGGGCAATCCTATATTGGTAAAAAACCTGGCCGAAGTAAAAGAAGGTTCATTGCCACGCGTGGGCCAGGTGGGCCTTAATGACATGGACGATGTGGTAGAAGGAATTGTGGTGATGCGCAAAGGCGAAAATCCAAAAGAAGTGCTGGCACGGGTAAAATCAAAAATTGAAGAACTCAATACCCGCATCCTTCCTTCGGATGTAAAAATGGAAACCTTTTACGACCGCGACAACCTGATGAATTATACAACGGGAACCGTGATGCACAATCTGATCGAAGGCATCATATTTGTCACCGTCATCGTATTTCTTTTCATGGCCGACTGGCGCACCACGTTAACTGTCGGCATCATCATTCCCTTATCGCTTTTATTTGCCTTTTTGTGTTTGAAATTAAAAGGCATGGGCGCCAACCTGCTTTCACTGGGCGCGGTTGATTTTGGAATCATCATTGACGGAGCGGTGGTGATGGTGGAAGGGCTTTTTGTTTCGCTCGATCACCTGGCCCACAAACGAGGCATGGCCACCTTTAACCTCAGAGCCAAGGTCGGTTTGATAAAGAAAACCGGTACAGAAATGGGCAAGGCCATTTTCTTTTCAAAGCTCATTATCATCACCGCCCTGTTGCCCATCTTCTCCTTTCAAAAAGTGGAAGGAAAAATGTTCTCGCCGCTGGCGTACACGCTTGGTTTTGCTTTGCTGGGTGCCCTGATTTTTACGTTAACCCTGGTGCCTGTTTTGTCGCATTTGCTGCTCAATAAAAATGTCAAAGAAAAAAATAATCCCTTTGTCAATTTTTGGAACAGGATTGTAGAAAAAGGATTCTTGTTCACCTTCCGGCATAAAAAAATCAGCCTGCTGGTTTCAACCATTATACTGGCCCTCACTTTATTTTCTGCCAGGTTTTTGGGCACTGAATTCTTACCTCAATTAAATGAAGGAGCGTTGTGGGTGGAAGCCAAGCTGCCTATGAGTACCAGCCTTGATGAAACCATAAAAACCGTAGCCATCTTACGTAAAGAACTGCAAAGTTTTGAAGAGGTAAACGGAGTGCTCTCGCAAACCGGGCGAAGCAACGATGGTACCGATCCCAGTGGATTTTATTATGTGCAAATGCAGGTAAACCTAAAGCCGAAGGAGGAGTGGAAACGAAAAATTACGGTGGATAATTTGGTGGAGGAAATGGATGTCAAACTAAAGCAATACCAGGGAATTGTTTACAATTACTCGCAACCCATTATTGACAACGTTGCCGAGTCGGTGGCCGGCATCAATGCTTCGAATGCCGTAAAAATTTATGGCGATGACTTAAACAAACTGGATGAAATTGCCAACAAGGTAATTGAGCAAATAAAAGACGTAGACGGAATTAAAGATGTAGGCATTTTAAGAAATGTTGGGCAACCCGAAATAAGCGTTATTCTGGATAAAGAGAAAATGGCCGCCTATGGCGTTACCATCGCCGATGCACAGGCGGTGTTGGAGATGGCCTTTGGCGGTAAAACAGCCACCAAAAAATACGAAGGCGAACGGAAATTTGATGTACGCATCCGCTATGAAAAGCAATACCGGAAAGACGAAGAGGATATTGCCGATTTAAAAGTGCCCACCCTAAGCAAGGTAAAAATTCCACTCCGGGAAATTTGCACTATTGAAAAAGTAACCGGACCGGCTTTTATTTACCGCGATGATACCAAGCGGTTCATTGGAGTGAAGTTCTCGGTGCGGGAAAGAGACCTGGGAAGTACGATTGATGAAGCGCAGGCCAAAGTAAACAACAATATCGAGCTTCCTTCCGGTTATAAAATTGGCTGGACCGGTGAATTTGAAAACCAGGTAAGGGCTACAAAACGGCTGGGCCAGGTGGTGCCCATCAGCCTCATCGCCATTTTTGTTTTGCTCTTTATCATGTTTGGCAATATTAAAGATTCGCTGCTGGTGCTGGCCAATGTACCGTTTGCCTTAATTGGCGGCATTCTGGCCCTGCATCTTACCGGAATCAACTTTGGTATCTCGGCCGGCGTGGGCTTTATTGCTTTGTTTGGCATTTGTATTCAAAACGGAGTGATCCTGATATCTGAATTTCATAAAAACATCCGGGCCAAACTTTCATTGGATCAGTCCATTGTGCAGGCTGTGAAACTAAGAACACGGCCGGTGGTAATGACGGCGCTGATGGCTTCCATTGGCCTGTTGCCTGCCGCTATGTCCACGGGAATTGGTTCCGAATCGCAAAAGCCGCTGGCGGTAGTCATTATAGGAGGGTTGATAACAGCCACCATTTTAACGCTGCTTGTTTTTCCGATCATCTTCTGGATTTTTAATCGTATTCATCATGAAAAGGTCCGGTAAGCAGGAAGCAACCTATTTCAGGCATTATACCAAATCGCTTTCAATTGGCAGAGAAATCATCGTGAAACGTCAGACGTGAGACAAAAGGAACAATGAAGAAAGCCTTGCTCACCTTTCACATCTGCCGGCTCATGAGCTGTCTTAATAGCAAAGACCGCATCTATTTTTCAAAATCCAAAAATCAAACATGAAACAACTACTAGCCTTATTGAGTGGGCTGTTTTTAATGGCGTCAACCAATGTTCAGGCCCAGCAGGTGAAGTCAAAGAAATACAAAGTGGAAGTTAGAAAAAGAACGCACAGGGGTAAAGCAAAACGAAAAGCTTTAAAGGAAAACAAACACAAAAGAATAGCTTTTGTTATGCCCTTGATGGGCAGGCAAAAGGATAAAAACTGCTAAGATCAAACTTGGCGGTTTATGGTAGTTAATACCAACATGCTATCGAGGCAGCCGTGGGCTGTCAGCTGTCAGTCATCAGCCATCAGCTGTGAACCTGTAGCAAGGCTTCCTTCATAATTCACCCTTGTCTCACCTCTGACGTCTCACGTTTCACGATGGTGTCCCAAGCAGCGGTTTGGTATTAGCCCTGAAAAATACCGGGTTAAATATTTTAAGCTGATTTTAAGCTCTAAGAAATAATGCCTGTTGTACATTGGTTACCGCATGGAAGTAACCTGTAAAAAGGCATATTCAATAAGCCTGTCAAAAGAAGAACAGGCTAATTGAGACCAACTGCTTAAAAGCTTTTTTCATTTCTACTTTGTGTATTATCAGCCGGGGTTCGCCCTGGCTTTTTTTACAAATAAAAAGGTGCAGTAAATAGGGGCCGAACAAATCGCTGGGTCAACTTTAAGCGCAAGTTAAGGAAGGCTTTAAGCTTTTTTTAAGCCGGCGTCCTAATATTTGTGGTTTACCGGCTGTCGAAATTGGGGAACCAGCATTTAATGATTTTAAATGCATTCATAATGAAACATAAATTAGTTCCGGACTGCGTTCTGCTTCCTTTTGTCTGCGGCGGCCTGGAGTTCATTTATGCAGTGTAAAACTTTTATATGATGGCATCGTGGTTGTTTATTGGTTTTATTATCAACGGGGTGGTTGTTCTGGGCTTGTACCTGGTTGTGAAATCCAAAAAAGAAAGAAAAAGGATTGAAGGACTTTTCAAAGCCTTCAGCCAGTTTGCAGGGCAATACAACTTTGCAGTGAGTAAAAAAGAAAGACTGGGCATGAACATCATTGCCCTGGATGATATTCACCACACCCTGTTGATTGTAAATGAAAATAAAACGGGCTATGAACATAAATGTTTAGCAATCGACACCGATCCTTGAGTGTAAGCTGAGAAAAGCATATAGCAAAACGCTTATAGGATGCTCGCATAGAAACTACGGTCAATTGTATTTGCAAAGTATCATACTTGATTTAAATTGTAAGAACCAGCCCGGCCTTTCAATCCCTTTTTATGAGGCAACGGTCAATAATAAGTATGAAATTTCGGAATTAGAGCAAAAAGCAAAGCAGTGGGAAACTATGCTTTTACAACTCATGCACTCCCGGCTTCCGGGTACTGTAAATACAGCAAAGCCGATATAATTAAGATAGGAAGCTCCGTACCGGACATGCAATATACCAAAGGATTGCTACAACAAAAGAAAGGCAGAGGTCTAATACGTAACATTCACTCTTTCGACAGAGCTGTCCACGCATCACCGATCTGCATTTTGCGGGAATTTGTAATTTAAAAAAGTCGGGATGACAGGATTCGAACCAGCGACCCCGTCGTCCCGAACGACGTACGCTACCGGACTGCGCTACATCCCGAATGGTAAAACAAAAATATTCATTGCGTTTATTATAAGTGCAAACATTTTTGATAAGAGGCCGGAATTATTTTGTTGCCTGGAAGGTTATAGGCTGGGTAAGCCTGTACGCAATTTTTTCTCCCAGCAAACTGGAAGGTGTCCATAAAGGTGATTCGCTTATTACCCTGAGGGCTTCTTCGGCTAATTTAGGATGGACCTCTTCTTTGTTCAGCACTTTTGTATTGATTACCTTGCCTTTGCTGTCTATCACAAAACTGACATTCACCATTTGGGTGGCCGAACTTTCTCCTTTTGGAATTTTTATGTACTTGGCTCCGATTTCGGCCTTAATATTCGCCTGCAGGTACTTCGCCCATGAGCTGCCCCTGAAGCGTGGCGGAGTCCATAGAGTTTCATAAGAAAACTGTTTCTGCGGTAATGGGGGCAGGGTGAAAATGTTTTCATCAATCTTTTTTTCCTGCCACCTTGTACAGTTTTGAATAAGTGAATAGGCGTCATTTTCATCATTTAGTGACAGGGGCAGGGAAGACGTTTCGTTTGCAAACACATCATACCGGTCAATGCGATTGTCCTTATCATATTCCGGGTTCATGTACAGAGCGGGTGCATAATAATACGTTTTTACAGACTTGCCCTTACGGATTATAATAGGTTTACACTCTAACCCGGCGATTGTTTTTTTGCCCTCCGGTTTTTCAATACTGGTTACGGTGCTGGTGTCAAAGGAATAATCCAGGTAATACAGGGTATCAATTCCTTTGAGTCGCACATAAGCCCTTTTGTCTTTATAAATAGAATAGGTCTCGGCTAGCTCGGAAGATTGCTTGTAATTACCCTGTTTTATGGCAACCGTTATGCTGTCGCCAAAAAGCAGTATACGTTTCCAGTCCCTGTCGCTGAATCCCTCTGTTTTTGATTTTACATCTACTTTATAAACTATAGTTCCTTCAAACTCCTTTTGTTGGGCGAATAAGAGTACGCAGAAAAAATTAGCGACAACGGCAATCATTAATTTACGCATAGAACAGTGGTTATCATATCTCCAAAATGGCCAAAACCCCTTGGCATTTTGTTTTATAAGCATTAATAGTTATTTCTTCTGAAGAAATTAAAACTATACGATACCCTGAATCCTACAGAGCTTATCGTATGTTCCGAGCCGGCCCTGTCGGTTTCATACTTCAATCCAAAATTGAAAGTATTGCCCCTTTCTCCCACCTCAAGGCTGTAGCCTGCCTCCAATGCGACTGCAATTCCATCGCCATAAGTGGCTTCCGGCGCCTCTTTTTCAATAGATATAACCCGGCAATAACCCGCCTGGGGCTCTATATAAAAGCCTGTGCGGGTTTCACTGAAAATATGTTTGAAACCCAGCTTAACAGAGAGGTATGCCTTGGTGAGTGCAGTATCAGAGCTTCGCGGGAAATAAGCAAAATCAAGCAGCTCCAGCCTCAGGCTGTTCGTTCCCTCTTCATTTACAGGAAAATCAAAATAAGTAAAGGCGCCAAATCCGATTTTAGATTGACCGGCATTTTTTCCCACCACTTTTGCAATCGTAAGTTGCGCATGAACAGCAGAAGAAATAATACAGGCGCTGAAAAAAAGAAAAAGAGATTTTTTCATAACAGTTAGTCCGGTTTCGAAATGAGGTCGTTTGGAAATTGCAAACCCAATATATAATTTTTTTATTGAATCCTTTCTCTCCCTTTACGTTTTAGTTTTCCACAAAATTCTTTTGTTGTTACATAGTCTTCCTGGACATAAGTTTTTAGCCCTTCGTAAGCCTTTCTTTTTGACTTATTTCCACCCACTACCTTTGTCTCATGAAGCTCATAATAAAGAACATGGTTTGTCCAAGGTGCATTACGTCGGTAGAGCAGATGTTGAAAAAACACAATTTGCAAGCAAAATATGTACGTTTGGGCGAAGTGGAGCTGACAAAAGAGCCAGGCAAAGCTAAACTTCAACAATTTTCGGAAGATTTAAAGCAAACAGGTTTTGAATTACTCGACGACCAGAAAATGCAGCTGATAGAGCGAGTCAAAAACCTGCTTATTCAAAAAGCGCAGAGCGGCAATGTGGAAGATCATTTTAGTGTTAGCAAATACATCAGCGATCACATTTATAAAAACTATTCTTCCATCAGCAAACTATTCTCCGAAGTGGAAGGCATTACGATCGAACAGTTTTTCATCCTGCAAAAGATTGAAAAAACAAAAGAATGGCTTGTGTACAATGAGCAGTCGCTTAGCCAAATAGCGTTTAGCCTCGGCTATAGCAGCACACAACATCTCTCCAATCAATTCAAGAAGCTCACTGGTATGACCCCGTCACAATTCAAACAACTGGGAGCCTTGCACCGCAAACCTATTGATGGCGTAAAAGAGTAACCGCTTTTCTGACCACACAATTATCTGTACATCTTGCCCAAAAGAATGTAACAGCCAACCTATGCCATTTCAGGACCTTTGTAAGTCAAAATAAGGAAGCGATGAAAAACGAAGACCATATTATCAATCTTCCCTTGGCAGGTGTTGAAAGCGAACACTGTGCATTGATTGTAGATAAAGGATTAAGTAAAGTGGAAGGAATAAAGAGCCATAAGGTAGAGTTGAACAACAACAGGGCAGTCATTACCACCGATGATAAATTGGAAACCATACCCAAAGCGGTAAAGGCAATCAGGGATTTAGGCTATGATGTAGATACCGTGAAGAAAACATTTCCTGTGCTCAATATGAGCTGTGCATCTTGTGCCAGCAGTTCGCAAAGCGTTTTGGAAAATACCCCAGGTGTTGTCAATGTTGCTGTGAACTATGCCAATGCTACAGCACAGGTGGAATATGTGCCAACCATCACAGATCCGCACAAGTTGAAGGCGGCTTTACAAGGCATTGGTTACGACTTGGTGATTGATGAAAGTGAAGAAGCCAAAGACGCATTGGAAGAAGTCCACCGGAAAAAGTTTCAAACGCTAAAGAAGCGAACCATTGGTTCGATTGCTCTTTCTGTGCCCCTCGTTGTAATAGGAATGTTTTTGATGAACATTCCTTATGCCAATTACATCATGTGGGCATTGGCAACCCCGGTAGTTTTAGTATTTGGCAAGCAGTTCTTTATTGGTGCATGGAAACAGGCAAAGCATCGTTCTGCCAACATGGACACACTGGTAGCCCTGAGTACAGGTGTAGCTTATTTGTTCAGCGTATTCAATACCGTTTATCCGCAATATTGGCACAGTAAAGGCTTACATGCCCACGTTTACTTTGAAGCGGCAGCTGTGGTGATCGCCTTTATTCTTTTGGGCAAAATGCTGGAAGAAAAAGCCAAAGGCAACACTTCATCAGCAATTAAAAAGCTCATGGGCTTACAACCTAAAACAGTAACAGTTGTGCATCATGGCGGCCATCAAATGGAAATGCCGATTGCTTCTGTAAAGGTCGGCGATACGTTATTGGTGAAGCCAGGAGAAAAGATTGCTGTTGATGGTACAGTTAGCACAGGAACATCCTTTGTTGATGAAAGTATGATTAGCGGTGAGCCCATACCCACTGAGAAAAAAGCGGGTGAGAAAGTGTTTGCCGGAACGATCAATCAGAAAGGTAGTTTTCAGTTTAAGGCAGACAAAGTAGGCGGCGACACCGTACTGGCACAGATCATTAAGATGGTGCAGGAAGCACAAGGTAGTAAGGCCCCGGTGCAAAAGCTGGTGGACAAGATTGCAGGCATCTTTGTTCCTATTGTAGTCCTCATTGCTATTCTTAGCCTCGTTGCATGGGTGGTATTAGGTGGTGATAATGGCTTTACACAAGGCTTGTTGGCCTTAGTAACAGTATTGGTTATTGCCTGTCCTTGTGCTCTTGGACTGGCAACACCAACAGCTATCATGGCAGGTGTAGGAAAAGGCGCAGAAAATGGCATTCTTATAAAAGATGCAGAGAGCCTTGAGCTGGCTAAGAAGGTAAATGCAATTGTGCTGGATAAAACAGGAACCATCACCGAAGGCAAACCTGAAGTGGTTTCTGTACAATGGAAAGCCGGAGCAGCAGATAAAGAACTTTCTGATTTGCTTTTCAGTATCGAACAACAGTCAGAACATCCTTTGGCTGAAGCAGTAGTTCGTTATTTCAAACAGAAGAATGCACAGTCAAAACAGCTTGAACAATTTGAGAGCATTACAGGCAAAGGTGTGAAGGTGATGTATGCAGGAGATACATATTTTTTAGGTAGTCCTGCTTTACTTCAGTCTGAAAATATTCAGATTGAACAATCATTACAGAATACTGCCAATGAGTGGCTGGCGAAGGCTCAAACAGTTATTTGGCTGGCAGATAAAAAGAAGGCGCTGGCAGCAATTGCTATTGCAGATAAAATCAAACAAACATCTGCTGAAGCAGTAAAAGAGTTGCAGAAAGCAGGCATAGATGTGTATATGCTCACAGGCGATAATCAGTACACCGCAAAAGCCATTGCAGAACAGGTAGGCATTCAACACTACAAAGCAGAAGTGCTGCCGGCACATAAGGCAAACTTCATAAAGGAACTGCAACAACAGGGTAAAACGGTTGCCATGGTAGGCGATGGTATTAACGACAGTAATGCTTTGGCACAAGCTGATGTAAGTATTGCAATGGGCAAAGGCAGTGATATAGCAATGGACGTAGCCAAAATGACCATCATTTCTTCAGACTTATCCAGAATACCGAAAGCCATTCAGCTTTCAAAGAAAACGGTAACAACCATCAGGCAGAACCTGTTTTGGGCATTTATCTATAACATAATTGGAATACCCATTGCTGCAGGTATTTTATACCCTTTCACCGGATTTCTGCTGAACCCAATGATAGCCGGCGCAGCAATGGCTTTGAGCAGCGTAAGTGTAGTATCAAACAGTTTACGGTTAAAATGGTTGAAGCTTTAATTATCATTTAAGTATAACTCTTTTCCAAAAGAGTGTACCAACAACCCGAAGCAGGTTAAGGAATTTTGCATCATTAAAATAAATAGATTGATATGAAAACAATAGAAGTAAAAACAAACATCAATTGCGGATCATGCATAGCCAAAGTAACACCCACACTGAATGAAGTAATTGGTGAAAACAATTGGAAAGTAGACACCACAAACCCCAGGAAAGTATTGACGGTAAACACCGAAAGCCTAAGCGAAGCAGATGTAATAAAAGCAGTGGAGAAAGCTGGTTACAAAGCGGAAACGCTTGGGTAAACGGCGCTGTTTAATTAACGGAGTTTAAACGACAAGCAATGAAAAGAATAGTTGGAATAATTGCACTAGCATTTATCATCAGTTACAATGCAAATGCACAACATGAGCATCATAATATGCAAGACACGACAAAGCCCAGGATGCAAATGTCTGACACCATGAATATGGGTAAGATGAATATGAGTAAACCAATGAACCATCACATGAGCATGAGCCATGCTTACTCGCTTAATCTTCCGATGAACCGTAACGGTTCAGGAACGGGTTGGCTGCCGGATGCCTCTCCTATGTATGGTTACATGTTTCACTCGCCCAAATGGATGTACATGCTGCATGGCAATTTGTTTTTGCGGTACAATAATCAGGATTTTACCAATAAAGGTTCGAGAGGCAACAGCGAATTTGACGCTCCAAATTGGTTAATGTTCATGGGACAAAGACAAGTAGGCAAAAATGGCTTATTTCATTTTAGCACTATGGTTTCATTAGATGCTCCTTTAGGTGGGGGCAGTGGTTATCCCTTGCTGTTCCAAAGTGGAGAAGCTTACAAAGGAAAAGCCATTGTTGATCGTCAGCATCCACATGATTTGTTCTCCGAACTTTCCGTAAGCTATTCACAAGCACTGTCACCGAAAACAGACGTGTTTGCCTATGTCGGCTATCCTGGTGAACCTGCGTTAGGCCCTGTTGCTTTTATGCACCGGCCATCTGCCTTGGGCAATCCTGATGCACCCATTACCCACCACTGGGTAGATGCCACACACATCACTTTTGGCGTAGCAACGGTTGGCGTTCGCTATGGTCAGTTCAAATTAGAAGGTTCGTCCTTTACGGGAAGAGAGCCGGATGAAAACAGGTATGATTTTGACAAACCACGTTTCGATAGCTGGAGCGGAAGGCTATCGTTTAACCCTTCTTCGAATTGGGCCATGCAAGTGTCGCATGGTTTTATTAAAAACCCTGAACTACTACATGCCGGTGAAGATGTAAACCGAACAACAGCTTCAGCTATTTATAGTAAGAATTTAGGAAGCAACAGCACCTTGAATGCAACTGCAGTGTGGGGCGTAAATAAAACAGCAGGTCATGATGGTGAAAATGCTGTACTGGTAGAAGGTGAATGGCGAAAGAACCGGCTGGCACTGCATAGCCGGTACGAATGGGCTCAGAAAGGAATAGAAGAACTTTCCCTGGATGAAAACATTTATGGTCATGATGCTATCTTTCCGGTAAATGCGCTAACGGTAGGATTTAATTACGACCTGCTGCGTCTTGGTCAGACAAGGCTTGCCGGTGGAAGTCAACTTACGTTCTATCATGCCGATAACAGGTTAGATCCTTTGTATGGCAAAAACCCAATGGCCGTAGAAGTGTATTTACGTTTGTATCCTTCTTTGATGATGAATGGGAAAAAATAAAAAAACATCTTTTAAACTCAAAAATGCAGGTACACCCTGCATTTTTTTATTCCAATTACTGGTTGATTTTTGTTCATCAGCAGTAAATTTCTATTCGGCTTCCGTTGTGTCACTCACTTGTACGTTCTGTAATTCTATTGAGCAGATTGGCTTCTGCCTGCGTTAGTACCCAAGCGCAAAACTAAACACTGCCTTTCAAAAGAAAAGTCCTTTAATGTAACAAAATCAGCTGTTTTGAAACATTAAAGGACTTAAACATTAGTCGGGACGACTGGATTCGAACCAGCGACCCCAAGCACCCCATGCTTGTACGCTACCGGACTGCGCTACGTCCCGAACTTAATCACTCACCTGTTGCCTGGCAAAAAGTGGGTGAAGGGGCTGCAAATTTAAAGGATAAATTGAAACAAATAGCGCAAGACCATAAGTTTGTGTCCAATTATGACAAATGAACGCCGCCAAAGAATAGAAACTGTGCTTTCCAAAAGGCAAAACGACCTTACCATTGTATTGGAAAATGTGTTTGATCCGCACAATATTTCTGCCGTTATGCGCAGTTGCGATGCCGTAGGGGTGCAGGAAATTTATGTTCTTACCACAAAAATTCCCCGGCATAAAAAATGGGGGGAACGCAGCAGCAGCAGCGCCGCCAAATGGCTTACCGTTCATCAATTTGATACGGCAGAAGAATGTTTTGCGGAACTGAGAAAAAAATACTCTACCATTTTAACAACGCATTTATCGGCCGATGCGGTAAGTTTATATGAGATAGATCTTTCAAAATCTATGGCACTTGTTTTTGGAAATGAACATGCAGGAGTTAGCGATGAGATAAGAGCCCTGGCGGACGGAAATTTTATTATTCCGCAGGTGGGCATGATCCAATCGCTAAACATTAGCGTAGCTTGTGCCGTAAGTTTATACGAAGCCTTCCGGCAAAAACAGGCCGCTGGTCATTATGCAGAACAAAAATTACCGGCGGCAGAATACAATAGTTTAGGTAATCAATGGGGACTCATCAATGAAAAAGCTGGCTAGTTATTTTTTACTGCTTTTTTTATTTCTGTCTGTGCAAAAAACAGAGGCACAGGAAATAAAAAAATGGAAGCTGAATGATCTTACCACTGCCATTCAAACGGCAGAAGGACCTACCATTTTCAACTTCTGGGCTACCTTTTGTAAACCCTGCATTGAAGAGATTCCGCATTTCCAGGAAGTCGTAAAAAAATATGAAGCGGCCGGTGTAAAATTAATTTTGGTGAGCCTTGATTTACCTGAATCGTATCCAAAAATTAAAAGCTTTGCAGCCAAGCGAAAATTCACGGCTCCTATTGTTTTTCTGGATGAAACCAACGCCGATCTTTTTTGTCCGGCGGTGGATGAAAAATGGTCCGGCGCTATTCCGGCAAGTTTGTTGGTCAACCATACAACAGGTTACCGTAAGTTTTTTGAAGAGCAGATAAGCAGAAGAAAAGCTGGAAAAGGAAATAGCTGCCATGACCGAACAAAAACTAATAGCCAGACGGCTGATCAGGATGGCAGATGATAGTTGATAGATGATACGTCAGACGAGAGACAGAAGCCGCTTCTCACGTCTGTCATCTCCATCTTTCACTATCATCTTGACAGCCGTTTGGTATAAGCGGTTCTATTAACTTGCCAAGAATTTTCCTTCACAGATTATAGAAAACGTCTCACAGAAGCTGGGACGTTTCTATATGGTGGGGTTTCTACAATCTTTTTATACCACATCCAACAGAGCGGGATGTTTTTACGGCTATATCTTTCCCATTTAGCAATTCAGTCATCGCTTCTTTTAAATGTTTTCTGTTGACATTATCGGCATCGGATGGGTTATCGTCAATAGCGCCATGATAAACCAGTTTGCCTTCCTTGTTAAAAAGAAAATTCTCGGGAGTTCGTTTGGCGCCAAACGCATCGGCAATGACAGCATTTTTATCCACTGCATAATACCAGTTATAATTCTGCTTCCGGGCATATTCTTTCATGGCCTCATACGAATCCTCTTCATTCCGCTGGCCTTCATTGGAATTCACCAGTACAACGCCAATATTATTTTCAAGAGCATACCTGCATATTTCGCGGGTGCGTTCCTGGTTTTTTATCACATAAGGACAGGTGTTGCAACTAAACATTACCAGTAAACCATTCTTGCCACCGGCATCTTTTAAGGAAATTTCTTTACCACTGATGTCTTTCATTTTAACATCAGCCTTTGGCATGTCGGCGCCAATGGGCAATTCATCAATGGCTATAAAGGACAAGAGTCCGAAACCAACAAAGGCAGAGAAAAGCAGTTTTTTCATATGTTATCTCTTATTGTTTTTGGTCATATGGCATTCGCCAAATAAACACCCTGATTAATAACAAGCATTATTATGGCTCATTTCATATACCCGTATTGTCGTTAATCAAATTTCAGACAAAATCCTGTGAAAGAGTTGCCATTTAAATGACGAAAACACCATTTATGGGATAATGATCTTTTTGGATTCTTCCTTTGCCTGTTGCAAATGGGATAAGGTTACATTCAATTCAAAACCCATTAAAACAGCCAGGGAATTAGCATACACCAGCGACATTAAAATGAAAATGGCGCCAATGGAACCATAGAGTTTGTTGTAATTGCTGAAATTATTTACCCAGTAGGAAACCAGTGCCGTGATAATAATCATTAGCGTAGTGGCAAAAACAGCTCCCGGCGTTACAAACGGCCACCGCTTGGTAACGGCAGGTCCCTGCCTGTAAATAAAGGCTACAATAACAAAAAGCAATAAAAAAAGAATGACCCACCTGAAATATTCAATGGCGGAATGCCAGAATGCACTTTCGATCCCCAGCCAGTTTAAAACCTTTCCCTGCGCTATCAATATAAAAATGCAAACGGATACCAGCACAAAAACAATCAGTGTTAATTGCAAAGCCACCAGTCTTTTTTTCAATATACCTCTTTGCATGAAGCCGGGGTAATTTTTGTCAAAGGCCCTCAGAATGCCCATCATGGCATTGCTGGAAAAATAAATGGCCATCAACAAACCAACAGAAAGCAATCCGTTCCGGGGGCTGTTTAAAAAATCATTTAAAAAATTAATGATGGCGGAGTTGTTCTTTTCCCCGGGAATAATATCGCGGATGAGTGTAAACAGTTCCTGGATAAATTGTTTTGATATAGGCAGAAAAGGAATTAAGGTAAATGCAAAAATGAGGGTGGGAGGAATGGCCATCACAATATTAAAAGAAATGCCACCGGCTCTTTCCGTTAAACTGGTTTTGCGAAGCTGCTGAAGAAAAGGCCGCCATACATCATAAATGGAAAGGCCATGAAAGCCCGGCAAATACAGCTTTTTGCTTCCGCTAACGAATTGCCTGCCCGGAGCGGAGCTAACGATCTTTTTCTCTATTTCTGATCGGAAGGCCATTATTTAGTTTCAGCTTTTGCTTTGTTTGCAGAATCGCGGCGGTTTAATTCCTGGTGGTACGACCTTGCTTTTTTAAGATGCTCTGCATAGGATTCACTAAAGTCGTGTGTTTCTCTTACATCGGGCCGTGCTACAAAGTAGAAATAAGTTGTTTGAGGCGAGTTCAACACGGCTTCAATTGTCTTTTTGGAAGGCGTGCAGATGGGGCCGGGCGGCAAACCTTTATTCCTGTAGGTATTATAGGGCGATTCTACCTGCGTATGTTTTTGATAGATCCTTTTCAGCCCAAAATCTCTGAGGGAAAACTTTACAGTAGGATCGGCCTGCAAAGGCATGCCTTTGTTCATGCGGTTGAGATAAACGCTGGCGATGTTTCCTTTCTCCGCATTGTTGGTGGTTTCTTCTTCTACAATGGATGCTAACGTATACACCTGTACAGGTGTTAGTCCGTGTTGCTGTGCTTTTTGCTTTCGTTCTTCTGTCCAGAACTTTTCTGACTCCTCGTACAACTTTTCAAAAACGGCCTGCGGCGTTGTGTTCCAAAAATAGGTATAGGTATCCGGCAATACCACTGACATGGCAGTAACTGTATCCACTTCAAATTTTTGTAAGGAATCATTATTGTCCAGGAAAGCCATCATTTGTGAAGAGTCAAATTCAAGCTTATTGCCGGTGAGCCGGGCAAAGTCTTCTTTGGTGCGCAGTTTTGTGATCACCAGGTTAACCGGTGTTTGCCTGCCATTGCGCAACATGCGGATGATGGACAGCAGGCTGCTGCCTTTTTTGATCTCGTATTTGCCGGGTTTAATGCGCTTCCAAAGATCCATGCGGTTGGCAAGCCAGTTAAAGGCCGTGGTGTTGGTAACGATCTTATTCTTGTTTAGGGAATCAAGCACCGCTTGTTTGGTAGGAGCGTTGGTGCTTATATACAGAACTTCTTTTGATGAGGTAAAGCCGGTAGCAGCGCCTAAAAATATCCACGCTATAATTCCACCGCCAATAACAACTAAAAGCAAAAGGCCTAAAAGGAGTTTTTTCATACGTCGTTCAAAGTAAATAAAAAACCCTGTCTTTGCAGACAGGGTTTCACAACTATAATTCGTTAATTATTTAGGAGTGTTTTGCGTACCGGGGAAGGTTCCGTTGTTAGGATTTCCCTGGGGTTGTTGTGCCGGGGCACTTTGCGCAGGAACAGGTCCGTTGGAAACATTATCAATCCGGTCGCGAACCCGCTGGCCACCTGAAATGAAAAATGTAGAAACAAGACAAAGAATAGCGATCACGGCAGCAAAGATCCAGGTACCTTTTTCCAGTACATCAGTTGTTTGTTTTACACCCATAAACTGGTTGCTGAAACCAGCAATATTTCCGGCCAAACCACCGCCTTTTGGATTTTGCACTAACACGATCAGGCTTAAAATTACAGAAGCTAAAATAATCAGGATTACAAATAACAGGGTCATATCAGGGACGCTTTAGATTTTCAATTTTGGTTGCAAAATAAGCCTTTTTAGAGGGATTGAGCAAAACTAATTTGTTATATGTTTCAATTGCTTTTTGCGTGTTTCCCTGCTTGATCCACACTTCTGCCATGGCTTCCGTCCAAACACTGGATTCATGAACCGAATCATCGGCCAGGTGCTGCACTTTATTTTCAGAACCCGAATCAACAGGGCTGGTCATTTGCGTTGGCGGCAAACGCTTCATGGTCTTTAACCACTCGGTAAAACTTTTTAACTGTTTTCCGAATTTATCCTTTGGGATCTCTTCCTGTGAAAGTTTAATACCCTGCGACGCAAAATAATCTACGGTGTGAAAGGGTTCAAAGGTTATTTCTGAGTTGGAAATGGGTAGTTTGAAGTTGGCAGTTTGATTTGTCTGCAGAAATCCTTCTATGGAAGAAGATACAGCACCGGGTTTTTGAGGCTGACTTTCCTCTGCTTGAAACGGCTGCTCTTCCGGCAGAGTTTCCAATTGCTGGGGAAGCGAAACTGCATCTTCATTCAATGGCTCTTCATATCCGTTATCGGCTGGCTGCGTTTCAATAATTTCTGGTTCCGTCATTACAGTTTCTGTCTCAGCACTTGTTCCCGGCTCCTCAATCCTTGCTTCTTCTTCGCCTGCAGTTTCTTTTTCTTCTTCTACAGTTTTTTCTTCAAAAGAAACTTCATCTTCTGCAAAAGAAGTTTCGGTGTAAAACCGGTCAGATGAAATGAAATATTGAAACTCCAGGGGATTGTGATAATAGAGAATGGATTTTTGCACCTGCGAGGAATATTCCTCTGCACCTTCCTGTTTCAATTTTTCCAGTAAAAGAAACTGTGCAGGAGCAAAATAAGGAAAACGCTGAGCTAAGTTTTTTACTTCCTCCAAATTACATTCTTCAATAGTTGCCTTGCCAAACAATCGTTGAGCCAGTGCATGTATTCTTTCGCTCATGCCGGCAATTTACTACCAATTAGAAAATATACGATTGAAAATTTCGTCCGTGAGGTTACGGATCATTTCATCCAGCAAGGCGGACTCTGCCTGTTGCAGGGATTGGTTGGCACTAAAATCAAAGCTCCGGCTTACGTCGTACTCCTCTGTTTTGTTGGCTTTCTGGTCCAGTTTGGTGATGTGTACAGAGACGGTGAGCCGGTTTATAGAAGATTGCTGGCGGCCGTTTTGGTTGGTAACACCCGAAGTGCTTACCGAATAATCCCTGATCTGCCCGCTCAGTTCCCAGTCGGCATTATCATTGGTGGTGCTGGTTAGCCTGGTTTGACTGGTGATCTTTTGTTTTAAACGATCGGTAAGCATCGGGCTCAACTGAGGATTCACATACGGCGCCCGGTTTTCAATAATATTAATTCTTACGGTTCTAACACTATCCGGAATGGTTCCTACATCATTAAAACTATAAACGCCACAGGAGGAAAATGAAAAATTTAAAATGAAAAATACTATGGCAGAAGCAAAGAGAACAACTATGTTAGATTTTAAGCGCATAATGAATCAACTCTCCGGACTTTATATTTTATTAATTAAGGACATTTATGAACCTGGCTGCATCACTGCTATCATCGCCTGTTGCGTCGCACTCTTGTACGTTCTGTAACGCTATTCAGCAACACGCAAACTTCCTTAGCCAATCCATACAGTACCACATTTCATTTTACATTTTTCATTTTTCATTTTTCATTTTACTACTGGTCAATATCGTATTCCTTCAATTTACGGTACAGGGTTCTTTCGCTGATGCCCAGGTCCATGGCGGCATCTTTCCGCTTGCCCCTGTGTTTTTTTAAGGCCTTTATGATCAGTTCTTTTTCCTTGTCCATGATGTTCAGGCTTTCTTCCACTTCTTCGTGGTCCTGGATATCATTGTTATGCATGATCACCGGCTGCGCCGCAGGAATATTTGAAGATACTAAAACAGGCTGAGCCATTTCCTGGGTTTGCAATTCTTTAACCTCGTTCATAAAGGCCGGGTTCTGATGCGCCACGGAAGGATTTTGCAATACCTCAAAAAAAAGCCGTTTCAATTCGGTTACATCTCTTTTCATATCAAAAAAGAGCTTGTACAAAATCTCTCTTTCGTTATTGAACTCATGCGTTTCTCCGTTACCATGCGCTAAAACCGGCAGGCGGTTGCTGCTGCCTTCGGGTAAGAACCTGGCGATTTCTTTAGCGGTAACGTTTTTGTCTGTAGCCAGCACCGAAATTTGTTCGGCAATATTTTTCAGTTCCCGCACATTGCCCGGAAACGGGTAATCTACCAGGCGTTGCCTTGCTTCATCATCCAGTTGAACCGGCGCTGTTTTATATTTTTCTGCAAAATCAACAGCAAACTTTCTAAACAGCAGAGGAATATCTTCTTTACGGTCTCTTAAGGCCGGCACACGAATGGGCACGGTGTTCAGGCGATAATAAAGATCTTCCCTGAATTTATTGTGCTGTACCAGTTGAAGCAGGTCCTTGTTGGTGGCGGCAATCACCCGTACATCCGTTTTCTGGGTTTTGGAAGAACCCACCCGAATGAATTCCCCGCTTTCCAACACCCGCAGCAGGCGGGCCTGGGTGCCTAAGGGCATTTCACCAATCTCATCCAGGAAGATCGTTCCGCCGTTTACTGTTTCAAAATAACCTTTACGGCTGTCAACGGCACCGGTGAACGATCCTTTTTCATGGCCAAATAATTCCGAATCAATGGTGCCTTCGGGAATAGCGCCACAGTTTACCGCAATAAAAGGATTGTGCTTTCGGGCCGAAAGAGAATGTATGATTTGAGAAAACGCTTCTTTACCCACACCACTTTCTCCGGCTATTAATACGGTAAGGTCGGTATTGGAAACCTGTGTAGCTACCTGCAAGGCGTAATTCAGCGCAGGAGAGTTTCCGATAATGCCAAACCGGTTTTTGATACTTTGTAGATCCATTCTAATCAATTAAACTAATTCACCTAACAATGTTGCCTGTGTGCATTCATTTACTTTTACCTGCACATAATCTCCAGGCTTATAATTCGTATCTCCTTTTGGAAATACGATCACTTTATTCTGGGAGCTTCTTCCCATCCAGTCTTTATCGCTTTTTTTGGAATCACCTTCAATTAATACTTTGAAAGTTTTACCCAAATCGTTCTTATTGCTTTCCTGCGATAAGCGGTTCTGTACTTCCACAATCTCCTGCAACCTGCGTTTTTTAACGTCTTCGGGAATATCATCCTTATAACGGCGCTGGGCCAGGGTGCCGGGGCGTTCGCTGTAAAAGAACATATAGCTCATGTCATATTTGGCGTATTCCATCATAGCCAGGGTATCCCGGTGGTCTTCTTCCGTTTCGGTACAAAAGCCGGCAATCACATCGGAACTGATACCGCAACCGGGCAGTATTTCACGGATGCGGTCCACTTTGGCCATATACCATTCACGGGTATAGCTGCGGTTCATGAGCTGCAACACTCTTGTAGAACCGCTTTGCAGGGGCAGGTGAATGTATTTACAGATGTTTTCATACCGGGCCATGGTATGCAACACATCGTCGGTAATGTCTTTGGGGTGCGAGGTGGAAAAACGAACCCTTAGATCCGGGGAAATGAGGGCCACCATTTCCAGCAAAGCGGCAAAGGTTACCGGTTTACCGTCCGCTTCCGGCGTGAAATAATAGCTATCCACGTTCTGTCCCAAAAGGGTTACTTCTTTATAGCCATTGTCAAACAGGTCCTGGCATTCCTTTAAAATACTTTGCGCATCGCGGCTGCGTTCACGGCCACGGGTAAACGGTACCACACAGAAAGAGCACATATTGTTGCATCCCCGCATAATGCTTACAAAAGCTGTAATGCCATTGCTGTTCAAACGGACCGGAGAAATATCGGCATAGGTTTCTTCGCGGCTCAATAAAACATTGACCGCTTTTTGTCCGCCGTCGGCTTCGGAAATCAGTTGGGGCAGGGTGCGGTAGGCATCGGGGCCCACGACAATATCCACCAATTTTTCTTCTTCTAAGAACTTGGATTTCAATCGTTCAGCCATGCAGCCTAAAACTCCTATTAAGGTAGAAGGCCGGCCTTTTTTCAGCTTTTTAAATTCGGTCAGCCGCTTGCGAACCGTCTGTTCTGCCTTCTCGCGGATGGAGCAGGTATTCAGTAAAATAAGATCGGCTTCCTCAAAATTGCGGGTGGCGCCAAATCCTTCGCCTGCTAAAATAGAAGCCACGATCTCGCTGTCACTGAAATTCATCTGGCAGCCATAACTCTCTATATAAAACCTGCGTTTATAATTATTCGGGTCATTTTCAAAAGGTGCATAAGCTTCACCTTGTCTTTTTTCGTCATGAACTTTGGTGGTGACTAAATCCAGCATACTCACTAAAATTGAAGCGCAAAGATAATTAAATATACCCGCCGCCCGTGACAGGATGACAGATTTTAAGAAGGAGTTTTAAAATGCAAAGTGCTTAAACCCAAGGTTAAAGAAGGTTAATAATTGTATGATCTCCTGCCGGTTATGGAGATTCTTTAAAATTCTTAAACGCCGCCGGGCCTATCTTTGTTTATAATGAAGAGTTTATTTACCCTTCTTATAACCTTAACTGCTTTCCAGGCCTTATCTCAAAAAGATAGCTCCGGAATTATTATTGGTTCCGTACTGGATGAAAAGTCAAAAGCTTTAGAAGGCGCTACCGTACAACTAATCCGTTTTGAGGACGACCTGCCCCAACAAACCGTTCTTACCGATAAGGATGGCGCTTTTGATCTGCAGCGTATTCCCTTTGGCTATTATAAATTAAAGATCTCCTATACCGGACTTCAAACCGTAACACTGGACAGCCTTTTTTTAAGAGCAGAACGGTATGATTTTAACCTGAATGATATCATTCTAAAGCAAAGTGCCAGTTCCAGCCTGGAGGAAATTATTATTTATGCCGAAAAACCATTAATTCAAAGCAAGGACGGAAATATCACGTTTAATGCCGGCGAATCGGCCCTGAGTGCGGGAAGCAATGCCAGCGACCTGCTGACCAATGTTCCCCTGGTAACCAAAGATCCTTCGGGAAAATTAATGGTGCGGGGTAAGGAACCCAAGATTTTAATTGATGATAAACCCGTTGAGCTCAGCCTGGAGCAATTGCAGGATCTTTTGGAATCCATGCCGGGAAGTTCGGTAGAAAAAATAGAAGTAATGACCAACCCGCCGCCCCAATATGCCAGCGAGCAGGGCGGCGTGATCAATATTGTAACAAAAAAAGGTACGGTGGGCATGAGCGGCAGGGTAACGGTTTACAGGGGTACAAGAGGAGAAACGGGAACGCATGCCGGCTTTAATTACCGGAAACAGGGTTTTTCCTTTAACATCAATGCAGGCGCCGGTCTGAATGATCTTGAAGGAAATGGTTACACCAGAAGACTGACCACCGATTCTGCACAATTGAATACGTCCAACAACTACGAAAACAAAAGCCTGAAACCCAACCTGCGGGCCAATATTAATTATGATGTGAATAAAAACCACTCGCTGAACCTGGTGCTGCAATACAATCAGAACCGTTTCGATAATCAAAGCAATACAGCGTATAAGAATACCAACCGCTTCAACACCATTACAAGACTGAGCGAAAGAGCCATTACCAGCAAAGGCGAAAACTATAGCCCAAATGTTACGTTCAGCTACACACTTAAAACAAAAAAACCGGGAGAAACGCTCCGGCTGATCAGCAATTTCAATTCATCGGATAACGAAACAAGAAGGGCTTTTTTTGAGCAGTTTTTTTATGACGACCATACGCCCAATGGCAAGGACTCCACACAACAACAAACTACCCATAATCTAACGACGGGCTATAGCCACCGGTTGAATTACGATGTGCCTTTACGCCAGCAAAAGACATTTTTATCATTGGGCGGCTTTTATAATTTTTCCCGGTCGGATATGGAAGCCAACGCCTTTTACAAGAGAAAACCGGATGGCGAATGGGCCGGTTTGGAAGCATTGACAAATCATTTTCTTTTTTACCAGTACATCAATAACCTGCGTGGCTCTGTAAAACAAATGCTGGGAGAAAACTTTAGTGTTACGGCTGGATTGACTTCTGAGCAAACCAGGTTTAAGTTTGATCTTTTCAAAACAACAACCACACAAAAAAACAGTTACTGGAATTATTTGCCCTTTGCTACACTGAACAAAACATGGAAGGATGCTTTAAACCTTAGTTTTTCCTATCGCCGTACACTTAGAAGACCCGGAGTTCGTGAGTTAAATCCTACGGTTGATTCTTCTGATCAATTCAATATCCGTTATGGCAACCCGGACCTAAAACCTTCACTGGCCCATAATTTTGATTTGGTATTGGGCAGATCGAAAAACTCTTTTTATACCAACATTGGGTTTGGTTATAACAGCGTAGAAGATTTGTTCAGCCAGCTGCGCATTGTGCCCACCGAAATCACCTGGCAAAACATCAGCGGCAGAAAAGAATATGAAGTAAGTACCTGGAACGGCTTTTCGGTAAATAAAAAGATCAAAATTAATTTTAGCGCCAGCTATTCTTATAATGTGTATAGCGCTTTTGACAGGGAAAACAGAAAATTCAGAAATGGCGGTTCCTTCACTTCCAGCCTAAACACCAATTACAGCTGGAAAGATCTTTACAACGCTACGGGAAGTTTTACCTATAACCGTTTTGCCAATCCGCAGGGAACAGCTAAAAGTAACCTGAGTATGAATCTTGGCCTGCAGGCAAAGCTGTTGCAGAAAAGGCTGATCACTACTTTAAATATTATTGATCCGTTTACACAACAACAAAACCGCAGCTTTACCTACGGCACCAGTTTTACGCAGGAAAATTACAGCAGCACACAAACCAGAAGTTATAGACTGTCGGTTGGTTATGTTTTCTCAAGATCGCAAAAGAAAACAACCCGCTCGGCTAAAAATGCGTTACAAAAGGCACTGCCTTCATCTAAGAAGTGATCCGGGTTTGCAGGCGTTTGGCCAGCCATGAATCTTTAACAGGAATGATCCAGTTGTTCTCCAGTTCTTTTTTGGTTTGAACCAGGTTATTAAAATACAGCGTATCCTCCGTAATAAATCCATTGTCAAAAGCATATTGCAACTGGTTTAAAGGCAACACCTGTATTTTATCTTTTACCAAAAAAGCCAGGCTGGTGCGGTCAAAAAAGTCAACACCAAATTTTTGACCCAACTCCTTTACAAAACGAACCGAAGAATCGGTGCTGCAGCCGCCAACGCCAACGTTTGTTTCATCGGCCATCAACACTACAAACTGTCCGAAAAACAAATTGCAGTAGGCATTTACCTCCGCGCCGTGCGAACGCCATTCAGCCGAAAATTTGTTCAGCAACGTTTCTATGTCCAACGCCTCGGAAAGCGTGAACAAACGGCTGCTTTGATAGATCCATACTTTGCTATCGGGAGAAAAGTTATCGGGAAGAAGTTCTTTGTATTCGAGATTCATAGGGCAAAGGTAGGGAAGGGGGAAGAAAAGTTTATTGAGTTGATGGGTTGAATGAGTTGATTAAGTCTGTTATTTAACGTTCCGATCAACTCAATAAACGTAATTAGCTATCACCGCAAACTCGCCGCCACCAGTTCCGCCACATCCATCACCTGTACCTCGCCTTCTTTTTCGGCATTTTTTACACCGTCTGTCAGCATGGTATTGCAATAGGGACAGGCCGCTGCCACTATTTGGGAACCTGTATCAATGGCTTCGCCGGCCCTGTCAAGATTCACTCTTGTTTTGCCCGACTCTTCTTCTTTCCACATTTGGGCCCCGCCGGCACCGCAACAAAAACCATTCTTCCGGCACCGCTTCATTTCCACCAGCTCGGCATCCAGCGCTTCCAATACTTTTCTTGGCGCTTCGTAAATGCCATTGGCCCTGCCCAGGTAACAACTGTCGTGATAAGTGATGCGTTTGCCCTTGAAGGTGTCGCTGTCTTTCAGCCGGATCTTTCCTTCGTCAATCAACTGCTGCAAAAAAACCGTGTGATGGATAACCTCGTAATTGCCGCCCAGCTCCGGGTACTCGTTTTTAAAAACATTGAAGCAATGCGGACAGGTGGTAACGATTTTTTTAATGCCGTAGTTATTCAGGGTCTGAATATTCTGGTAGGCCATCATTTGAAAAAGAAATTCATTGCCGGCTCTTCGTGCGGGGTCGCCGGTGCACATTTCTTCTTTGCCCAAAATGGCATAATTAATTTCTACCTTGTTTAAAATAGTAGCAAATGCTTTGGTGATCTTTTGTGCTCTTTGGTCAAAGCTGCCGGCGCATCCCACCCAAAATAAAATTTCAGGAGTTTCCCCGGAAGCAAAAAGTTCGGCCATTGTTCTTACCTGCATGGTATAAATTTTCTTCTGCCCAAAAATAAGCCTTGAATATTTACCATTTCATAAAATAGCGCACTAAACCAATATGTGGTTTATTTTTGACGGCGTACTATGAAGTGGAAAAGCCTTTGGGAAAAAATCGGTAATTGGGAATTATGGCCTTTTGCTTTACGCTATTTTTTTATCAGTCCCGTGTGGCTTTGGTACTGCCTTCGTTCCGGGTCCTGGTGGTTTTTTTCCTCTTCCAATCCCACGATTACTTTTGGCGGCTTTGAAGGCGAAGGCAAAAAAGAAATGTACGAGCTGCTGCCAAAACATGTTTACCCAAAAACGATTTACATACATCCCGGTGAAGATTTTGCTGCCGTAAAAAACCTCATTAAGCAGAATGGTTTTGTTTATCCTTTTGTGGTGAAACCCGATGTGGGCATGAAGGGCTTGCTGTTCCGAAAGGTGGACAATGAAAAGGATTTAGAGATCTATCATACTAAAATACCTATTGAATATATTGTGCAGGACCTGGTTGATTATCCTTTGGAAGTAAGTGTGTTCTATTACCGCTATCCCGATCAGCAAAAAGGAGTTATTACGGGTTTTATTCAAAAAGAATTGATGGATGTAACCGGCGATGGTGAAAGCCGTTTATGGAATTTAATTGAAGCCCATCCCAAGGCAAAACACCGTCTGGAGGAAATGCGGGTCAAGCATGCTGAAAACCTGGAAACCATCATTCCAACAGGAGAGCGGTATATTTTAACCTATGCGGCCAATTTGAACAGGGGGGCAAAATTTACCAACCTGAAGCATTTAATTGATGAAGACCTGTTGCATGTGTTTGATGAATTAAGCCGGCCCACCCAATTTTATTACGGCCGCTATGATATTAAATGCCGTTCGGTTGAGGACCTGAAAAAAGGACAACACTTTAGCATCCTGGAATTCAACGGAAGTGGCGCCGAGCCCAATCATGTTTATAATGCAGGCTACAGCTTAGTGGAAGCCAACCGGGAATTTATCAGGCATTGGAAAGTATTGTTTGAAATATCCCGCTATAACCACAGGCACGGCGTTCCTTACTGGTCCTTTAAAAAGGGATTGCATTTTTTAAGAGATGCCAAAAAACATTTAAAAATTTTAGAACAATACGACAGGGAAATACTGATCTAATAAATCCTATTTTCGGCGTTTAGAACTGGTGCATGCAAAAGCTGATACGAATTTTTGTTACAGGAATGTTCATTAGTTTTTTAGGGTCTTTGCCCCTTGGCACTTTGAATATTGCTGCCATGCAAATTGCCATTAATTCAGGCATTACAAAGGCCCTGCTGTTTGCTGCAGGTTCCCTCACAGCCGAAGTGGTGTATGTGCGGCTGTCGCTGGTGGCCATGGATTGGATTCGCCGGCAGCAAAAAATATTCAAGATCTTAGAGTGGGTCACCTTGTTTATTGTGTTAGCACTGGCCATAGCTTCTTTCTATACAGCCCTGCATCCAAGCGTTACAAAAAACCCCATTCTTTCCAGCACACTGCCTCCTTTTGTATTAGGACTTGTCATGAGTGCCCTCAACCCGGTGCAAATACCGTTTTGGTTTGGGTGGAGCACGGTGTTGTTCACAAAAAAAGTACTGCTGCCGCAAAACAACCACTATAATACCTACATCGTTGGTATTGGACTGGGAACCTTATTGGGCAATTGCGTTTTCATCTTTGGCGGCAAACTCATTGCCAATAAGATCAGCAGCAACCAGGATATTTTGAACTGGATCATTGGAAGCATCTTTACGATCACCGCCCTCATCCAGTTATGGAAGATCCTTAAAAAGAAGGATGCCCATCATGCGCTGGAACATCCGGAAGAACTGACGAAGAAATTTGAAGAGCAATTAGAGGATATTCAAAAAAATACTAAATAAAATATATGCTGAATCAACCTATTATTTCCGAGCTGCAGCACGAGGCAGCCCAGACAAAGAAAATGCTTGAAAAAGTTCCCTACGATCAATTTGACTGGAAACCTCACCAAAAATCCATGAGCCTTAGCCGTTTGGCGGCACACGTAGCCGAATTGCCGGGATGGATTACCATGATTGTCACAACGGGTGAATTAGATTTTAGCAAGTTTGATTATAAACCGTACCAGGCGAAAAGCACAGAAGATCTTGTCCAGTTTTTTAATCACAATGTGCAGCAAGCCCAGGAAGCCCTGCAAGGCGTTAGCGATGAAACGCTGCTGGCCCCCTGGACGTTGCGAAACGGTGAACATATTATTCTCACTTTGCCACGCATAGCTGCCATCCGGTCAATGGCTATGAATCATTTGATTCATCACAGGGGACAGTTGTCTGTTTTTCTTCGCCTGCTCGATGTATCCGTACCGGGTATGTATGGCCCAAGCGCCGACGAAATGTCCTGATGTATTTATTAAAGCCGGCACTTCGCCGGCTTTAGTGTTACTATTGAATGATAAACGATTTACTGATCCTTTGGCTGTCAGTCGTTATTTGAATAAAATAGATGCCTGCGGGTAAATGAGCCGTGGAAAATTGATTGTTTGTCCATTGGCTGTACCTGCTCACCAGGTGACCCGAAGCATTATAAACCGAAATGGTTTTTGTGTTAGAAGGCAAGCCTTTAAGACGTATAAAAGATCTTGCCGGGTTTGGATAGACCACAATCGCTGAAGGCAATTCATCTGCTTCTGCAAAACTATTTAATGACACATATACGTTTTTGTTCGAACAGCTTACGATAAGATCTTTTTTGCCATCAGCATTCATATCCTCCAGTGCAAACGCTGTTATTTGTGCAGGCATTACAATGCTTATGGGAGAATTGAAACTCAGGTTTCCATTGCCCAGCATATAAAAAAGCGTATCGGTAATATATCCTTCCATATCTGTGTGATTCATAAAGATGTCGGCATAACCGTCGTTGTTTACATCTGCAATTTGCACATGGTAAGGCCTAAGTTTTGCCTGCTGAAACTGCGTAATTTTTATAGCGTCTGAAAAGCTGTCGTTACCGGTATTTAATTTAATGACCATGCTGTCGGAACCAGGGGTATTATCAAAAGAAGAGTAGAGGAGAAGAAGGTCTTCCCTGCCATCTTTATCAAAATCATGAAAATTGACCCTGGCTGTAGTGAACGTAGGAACATAGCCGGGAACAAAATTTCCTTCCGGCGTTTGATAGAAAATGACCAGCCAGGGAAATGAACTGCTCACGGCAACATCGGGCAATCCATCACCATTCTTGTCTGTAATAAAAATATCTTTAGATGTATCTAAAACAGAAGGAAAGGTTTTTTTCGGAAGGAAACTTCCATCGCCTTTGCCAATAAATACATGCAGTGAAATGGTATTACCCGATCCGCTGGTGACGCTTACAATATCTGTTTTACCATCCTTGTTTATATCCACGCATTTTACGGCCCTGCCGTGTACGCCGGTTGCCACATACACGCCTTCTGAAAATTGACCGGCGCCTTTGCCAAAAAATATTTTAAACCCATTGGCCCAATAACTTGAAATGACCATATCGGTCAATCCGTCTCCATTCAGATCGGCCATATCGCTTAGAAAATAATTTTCTTCCTTGTCAACTGTTTGCTCTGCATAAAATTGTCCATTACCCTTGCCGGTTAAAAAACCCATTTTCAGGTGGCCTGCCGAGTATAAGGTTGTGATATCTGCCACACCATCGCCTGTAATATCTTTTGTATGAAACAAATTAACAGGCTCACTTACAGGATAGGCGGCTGAAGGTGGCAAAGCCATTCCATTGGGCTAACAAAGTGAAAGAAAAAAGACTATTACATATTATAAGCAAAAATGGCTTCATGGTTCTGATGGTGGTTTTTTTCAATTGAGATCAAAACCCTTTAAAGCGCTGCACTGATTCCCGGGCTTGTCCTTGTTAAAATTTCATTTCATTTCGGAAGTGAAAAAAGGAAGTGTGTTCAAACTGTTATAAAAAACGTTTGAACTGTAGTTCACCCGAATCTTTACAAAGGTTTTGCGCCCTATTCAATCATCCACCCGCAAAAGAATA
This sequence comes from uncultured Bacteroidota bacterium, assembly GCA_963697545.1. Lineage (GTDB taxonomy): Bacteria > Bacteroidota > Bacteroidia > Chitinophagales > Chitinophagaceae > Flavisolibacter. The sequence goes on from CAVOOL010000001.1 coordinate 129,589, forward strand.
GCTGTAGCTTTGTATCAGCTCTTAATTTATCATTTAAAACTTTGCTATATGAACTACGTACAACGCCTTGAACTCTGGGGCGACCGTCATCATCCCAAATGGCTGGATCTTTTACGTATAGCACTGGGTATTTTTCTTTGCCTGAAAGGAGCTGAGTTTGCTACGAACATGAGTACCGTCATGAGCCTGATGCAGGGTAATATGCCTTTTAGTTCTTTTGTAATGGTTTTGATCGGCCATTACATTGTGTTTGCCCACGTCATGGGTGGCTTTTTTTTAGCCCTGGGTTTGCTAACCCGTTTCGTCTGTTTAATCCAGATCCCCATCTTACTGGGCGCTATTATCTTCATTAATACTTCGGCAGACATGATGCGGCCATTTTCCGAACTGTTTGTTTCTATTTTAGTATTGGTTTTATTGATTTACTTTTTGGTTATTGGCAGCGGCCCATGGTCTTTAGACCGTGTTATTGAAAGGACTACCAAGAAGTAAAAACGCAGCAGAACTTATTGCTTAAGAGGTTGCCCCACAGCTATAGAACAATCATGGCCGGGTTGTCCGTGTGCCGGATTTAAACGGACAAGATTACCGCTGCTATCCCTGACCAGAGGAACTTGTGCCGGATCGGATTTTGCCGGTGAAGGTAAAGGCGGCAAGGGCACTGCAGGTGTATTGGTTGTTGGTGCAGGAGTGCTTGCCGGGGAATTAAGCGGGGCACCAACCGCTATATCACAACGATGGCCGGGCTCACCATGTGCCGGATTTAATTTTTGAGCAGGCGCAGCCGTGTTTACAGAAGTAGTTGCGGGGGCAGCGCTTAATGGTTCACCTACGGCAATATCACACCTGTGTCCCGGTTGTCCATGTGCAGGGTTTAATGGCCCCTCCGGGGGAAGGTGTAACCGAGCCGGCAGGCGTTAGATCACTGATCTGAACCTGGGCTTGCGGAATTGGCAGTGTAGATGCAGGCAAGGCCGGCGCCTGGGAAAGCGGTGCTCCATCTGGTATGTCGTGACGATGGCCGGGCTCACCGTGTTTTGGATTATACTGCAACGTGCCTGGTGCATTGGCAAATACTACAGCGGGTTGCGGATGGTAATTTTGCTGATAGCTTTTCTGGTCATTGTTATCATTACATGCCAGTAAAGATGCTGACAGAAGAAAAAAGATCGCTGTAGGATTGGTCGCTGCAGGTTTCATCTTGAAGTATTTAACTAATATACTCATTTTTCATGGCCGCTATCAGTTTTGTTGCAACTAACCCTACGTTCCTTAAACTTATTATTTGATTTTTTTCACCCGGGGGTGTCCGTGGTGCTTTCAATTGCAAAAAGCTTTTCTATTGGTAAATGGCAACTGCATCAGTCTTTTCAGGAATACAAAGAAGAAACCGGTTCCAATCATGAAAGAGCACAAAAATATTGCTTTGATGGCTATATGAAATTAGAAAAATAGCCATCAAAGTAATAGGATCAAAACCAGAAGAAATGTTTTAACTCTTAAGTACTTTATATAAAACGATCATGAAGCAAACGGCCAGTAACAGGGCAAAATCAATGATTTCTTTACGGGAGAGGTTAGGCTTTGGGAAAAGCGTAACTAATATTAGTTTTCTTAAGAAGTTCATAGGGTAAATAGTTTCCTGGATTATACTGGCCGCCAAGATAATAATTGATTGCGGAATTTACAAACGTTTGATCCTAATCGTTTGCTCTTCATGGCTTAGTCTTTCATTTCGGCTACCCAGTTATCCCTGTCATCGGGGCTGAACTTCCAGGGGGCAAAATTATTTTCTATGTTGCTGTACATGCCGTTCCATTCGGTTGGCTGGTTGCTTTCCTCCAATGCCAGGTAACGCTTTAATTGATTGATGATGCTCAATGGGCTAATCAATACCGGGCAAACCTGTACACAAGCCTGGCAACTGGTACAGGCCCACAGTTCTTCCGTGGTTATATAATTATGCAGTAAGGTTTTGCTATCGTCGGTAAACTGCCCGTTCTTATCAATGTTCGTTCCGGCTTCTTCCATTCTGTCCCTCGTATCCATCATGATCTTACGGGGAGAAAGTTTCTTACCGGTTTGGTTGGCAGGACAGGCCTCCGTACAACGTCCGCACTCCGTACAGGTGTAGGCATCCAACAGGTTTTTCCAGCTCAGGTCAAAAACATCTTTGGCGCCGAATTTTTTATGCTCTTCCTGTGCAGCTTCTGCCGGAATGGTTTCAGGTTGCATGGCATATAACACCTCCCGTTGAATTTCTGGCATATTTTGCATTTTGCCCTGGGGCGCCAGCCTTGCATAATAGGTATTGGGAAAAGCCAGCAGAATATGAAGGTGCTTGGAATAAGGCAGGTAATTAAGAAAGACAAAAATACCGGCAATGTGCAGCCACCAGGCCGTACGCTCCACACCCACTAAAGTAGAGGTGTTGAAGTTTTCAAACAGCGGTGTAACAAAACCGGAAACAAAGAACTGTGCTGTTTGCACCTCGCCATAGTGACCATAGCCTTTTATTTGCAAAGCCTTGTCTGCAGCATTCATGGTCAGAAACAAGGTCATTAACACAATTTCAAAGATCAGGATATAATTCGCGTCGTTCCTGGGCCAGCCGTTTAGTTCCGTCATATTCAGCCGTTGCACCCTGAACAGGTTTCTTCGCAATAAAAAAATTACGCAGGAGGTTAAAACCAAAAAAGCCAGCACTTCAAAAAAGTTGATCACAAACGAATAGAAAGATCCCAGGTAGGGCGCAAACAAACGGTGTGTACCAAAAATACCGTCCAGAATAATTTCCAGTATCTCAATATTAATGATGACGAAACCGGCATATACAGCAAAATGCAACAGTGCCACAAACGGTTTATCAAACATCCGCTTTTGCCCGAAAGCCATAAGCAGCACGTTTTTCCAGCGGTCTGGATGCGGCTTGATCTCTTCGTTGCGGCCCAATAGAATGTTTCTGCGGATGAACTTTGCTTTTTTTGCAAACAGCCATACTGCTACGGCTATCAAAAGAATAAATAAAATTTGTTGCGCCAACTGCATATAGATTTGCTAATTTAAGCGCTGTAAAAATAGGAGCTAAAAATGGAAACTGTACAAAACAGGAATTGTGTTTTAGATAAAGAAGCCATCAAAAGGAAAATGAAACGCATGGCCTTGCAGGTGGCTGAGCAAAATAGTGATGAAAAAGAATTGATTATTGCCGGCATTGCGGGCAATGGTGAAATCGTAGCCAAAGGCCTGATAGAAGACCTGGCTAAGCTGAACTTTTTTAAAACAACTTTCCTCAAAATCCAGTTGAACAAAAAAGAACTACTGCAGGTTTCCTTGCTGCCGGAAACAGATCTTGGCAATAAAGTGGTCATTCTTGTGGATGATGTGGCCAACACGGGAAAAACAATGTTGTATGCACTGAAACCCTTTCTCACCGCCAATCCCAAAAAAATACAAACCCTGGTTTTGGTGGAAAGAAGCCATAAGCTTTTTCCCATTCAAACCGATTATGCAGGGTTTGTCTATTGCTACCACTTTGCAGGAACATATTAGCGTGGAAACAGAAGGAGAGGAGATAACGGGAGCGTGGTTGTATTGAGGCGGGCATTAGAAAACCTCTAAAACTTTAGCGTTATACCAATAATTGGTATCTTTAATTAAACTTTTTTTATGGGGCGTAATACTTCTATTTTGTTGGGGGATTATTTTGAAGAGTTCATTTCCAAAGAAGTCTCCTCAGGGAGATACAATTCCGCAAGTGAAGTAATTAGAACGGCATTGCGGTTGTTGGAGCAAGAAGAAGAAAAGAAGAAAGAGTTAAGCAAAGCTCTTGCTGCAGGAGAGAAAAGTGGCTTTATCAAAAACTTTGATGCAAAAGCGAATCTAAAAAAGCTACACAGTAAGCATCTATGAAGCCTCTTCCTTATGTAATAAGCCAAAAGGCGGTTTCAGATTTAGAGGATATTTGGTCATACACAATGAAAAAATGGTAATCAGGGTTTCTCTTCAAAAATTGTTTTATCTGCACACAGCTCCGCTTATTTAAATCATTGAAGGCCATACCGAACATGAAAATGTCCTTTCAAAACTTTTTGACTTTAACGACAAGGGAGGGTTTTCTTTTATTACTTCGTCCATAACACTTCTTGAGGTTTTGGTAAACCCTTTAAGAGATGGAAAACCTGAGATTGCAGAAGAATATAGAAATATATTGACAAAAGCGCCGGGTATAGACATTTTTGATGTAACGCCTTCCACATCTGAGATTGCCGCACGATTACAGGTTCTTTGCAAAGAATTGGCGTATTCAAAGAAAACGAAATTTGGGTTTACGATGCCGGCTACCTAAGATCTCGGTTAGGCCGAATTGCAGGGTCAGTCATTATTTTAGGCTGCCTTTCCATGTTGATCTTTTTCAGCATTATTGACAATGTAAAAGGTCGGACAAACATTACCTATGCTTTGTGTAATTGCTGCTTGCTCTTACTGTTTGCGCATCTGGATTGGAATTTCTGTTAACCTTTTACCAATTCTTCAAAACACAAGCCAGTGCCCTTTCAACTTCCCATTCGATAACTCCAGCGCCGGTGCCGGAATTTTTAAAACATTCAAAACCGAAAATGCTGTCCGAAGAAATTTGCTGCGTGTTTTTATTTTGGTGAGATCAATGTCCGGAGAAAGATACCATTGCCGGTAGCGTTTGATATCTCTTCTGTCAAATACGATGTTCTCGTTTTTATCCCTGGCTATATTTTCATAACCACCGAACATGCCATCGGCGCCATAGCCTACAGCAATATTTAACCAGGGCGGAAGCTTATTAGAGAACAAAGAGGAATTAAAGCTAAGCCAATAGGTTTGTGCGTTGTAATCTTTTAAAAGCCGCTCCTGCAAAGATTTCACCAAACAGCACATCGGCTCTGTGCTCCAAAGACTGCGGCTGGTACGTCTTCCGGTGGGAAGAAAATTTAATACTGATCTTTTGTTCCTTCCACGCCAGTTCTTGTGCAGCAAACAGCCCGGCTCCAAAAACATCCGCTGCCGCATCGGGCCAGCTCCAGCCCCATTCGGCAGAAAGGCCATCCAAGTACTCAATCGAAAGCATATAAAGCAAACTGGTTCCTGTTCCCAGAAAGACAGCATTTTTTTCATCCACCCCGGCCCATTGCCACAGTGCCGTATTTACACGGCTGGTATGATAGGCTGTCCATGCATGCCCGATCTTATCCATCTGCAGCCATTCACCACTATCATCAAACGTATGAAACGAAGACCGCGGATAGCCTTTGTACCAGGCTTCATTTAAAAAAACAAAAGAACCGCCATATACCAATGCAGATCCGGCACCTATCAATCCATTTGCGCTTGCTGGTTTTATAAACCAGTTTTTCAGATGCAGGAACAGAATTTGCATAGGATGAAATAACAGAAGTGCTATCCTGCGCTTTGCAGCAAAAAGCGGAAAAAACTAAAACAGATAACAACCATTTTCTCACCGTTCAAATGTACGTACACTTAACTTCGCACAGATTGCAAAATGAAATAACTTCAATCTTGGATGACAGTTGGGTGATGATAGATGATAGCAGAGAATCAACCAACTAATCAAAACTTAAAACCTATAACCTAAAACTTATAATTCGCATGAACGCAGTAATTCAGCAAAATGTAGATAAATGGCTCAATGGCTCTTTTGATGAAGATGTAAAAGCGCAGATCCGTGAGCTGCAACAAAAGAATCCTGATGAATTGGCTGATGCTTTTTACCGTAACCTGGAATTTGGTACCGGCGGCTTCGAGGCCTGATGGGTGTGGGTACCAACCGCATGAATAAATACACCGTTGGCATGGCCACCCAGGGTTATGCCAATTATTTAAACCAAAGTTTTCCCAACCAGGAAGTGAAAGTGGCCATTGCCCACGACAGCCGCAACAACAGCCGTTTTTTTGCTGAAACAGCCGCCAATGTTTTTGCCGCCAATGGCATCAAGGTTTTTTTGTTTGATGATATGCGTCCCACACCGGAACTTTCTTTTGCCATCCGCTATTTAAAATGCCAGGGTGGTTTGGTTTGCACAGCCTCTCACAATCCGAAAGAATACAATGGTTATAAAGCTTATTGGAATGATGGCGGACAATTGGTGCCACCACATGATAAGGCTGTTATTGCTGAAGTGGACAAGATACACGATGTAAATGATGTGAAATGGAGTGGAGGAGAAGCCAACATCACTATCATTGGAAAAGAAATTGATGATGCTTACATAAAAATGGTGAAAGGATTAAGTGTCTATCCGGAAGTCATCCAACAGCAAAAAGACCTGAAGATCGTTTATACACCGATTCACGGAACCGGCATCAAACTGGTACCCGATGTGTTAAAAACATTTGGTTTTGAAAATGTACATATCGTAAAAGAACAGGCCACACCCGATGGTAATTTTCCAACAGTGGTATATCCCAATCCCGAAGAAAGTGAAGCCATGAGCATTGGCCTTAAAAAAGCCGAAGCCATTGATGCCGATATTTTATTAGGCACCGATCCGGATGCTGACCGTGTGGGTATTGGTGTAAAAGATAATCATGGTAAATGGGTGCTGATGAATGGCAACCAAACCGCTGTTCTTGCCTTTAATTATATGATGGAAAGCCGCCGGGAAAAAGGCATTGCCCAACCCAACGACATGGTGGTAAAAACCATTGTTACCACCGACATGATTGACCTGATGGCAGCCAGCTATGGCGTAAAATGCTATAATGTACTTACCGGTTTTAAATGGATTGCAGAACTGATCAAGGAAAAAGAAGGAAAGGAAAACTATGTGATTGGCGGAGAAGAAAGCTATGGCTTGATGATCGGCTCGCAAATACGGGATAAGGATGCCGTTTCTGCTGTGGCTCTTTTGTGCGAAATGGCGGCCTATGAAAAAAACAAGGGCAGAAGTTTGTACGAAAAGCTGCTGGACCTGTATCTGCAATACGGCTATTACCAGGAAAGTTTGATTTCTATCACCAAAAAAGGAATGAACGGGCAGCAGGAGATCGCCAACATGATGGAGCAGTTCCGGAACAATCCACCTAAAGTTTTAGCGGGCAGCAAAGTGATTGAATTGCTGGATTATCAAAAGCAGGTAAAAACGGCTTTGCAAACCGGGGAAACAGCAAGCTATCAGTTTACCTAAATCAAACGTGCTGCAATTTATTTTGGAAGACGGCAGCAAGATCAGTGCCCGCCCCTCCGGCACAGAGCCCAAGATCAAATTCTATTTCAGTGTACATACCAAACTGGAGTCGGTTGACAAATTTGAAGAGGCCCAGCAAAAAGCAAAGGATAAGATCCAAACGATTATAAAGGATATGAACTTGTAAAGAAGGCTATCCATCAAATCTTTTATAAAATAAAAAAGTGCTCTCTGGTTGGGAGCACTTCCTCTTTTAGGCGGATGGACTTAATATTTTTGAAGAATTCTTTTCTGCTTTTGTGGACACAAAGAAAGGCCGAAATTTCCATGGAGGCAAATGTCAATCGGTGAAAAGCTTGATTTTAGCGACGGCCAAGCTTAAACTTTTTGTTTAACTCTTTTGAAAGGTAGCAGTTTTGGAACGCTTTGCTGGTAGTTTTTATAGCTTTCTCCAAACTCACCGATCAGTTTATCTTCTTCCAGCTTGATCCCGATCAATGTATAGACTGTAATAATGCTATTTGCTATTAACAACGAAAGGTAAGGCTTGACCAGGAAAAGTCCCCAGATAAAAGCAAAGGTTCCCAGGTACAGAGGATGACGTACATACCGATGAATGCCTGTAATTAATAATTTATTGTACTGGTCTCCTGAACCAAACTACGCAGCCCACTCAAGCTCATGAAATATTTTTTGATACAAAACAACATCAGCACCAATCCTGACAAACCCAAAACAGATCCAAAAGCAAAGATCAGGGCGTGCATTTTATAAAGCATAATGGTGGGAAGCATGAATTGAAAATAAAGTACAATCACCAGGAAGAAAAAGGAGAACAGTGTATAAAACAGCCGGTAGTACCGGTAACTGCTGCCGGATATTTTCTCTAACCAGTTTTTAATCCTACACTTGCCATAAGGCTGTGCAACACACAGTACACCATCCACAACAGAGCAAGAATTACATGGTTAAGGAGCATCTATAAAACTACTTCATTCAGTTTTATGGAAAGACCTTTGCATAAAATTATATTTGCGCCATGAGAAGATTTGAAGATACGTACCGCCACAAAGGACTGCGCAAAAAGCTGGTGGAAACTGTGAAAGCCAAAGGTATCACCGATGAAAAAGTATTGGATGCCATTGAACGGATTCCCCGGCATTATTTCCTTGACTCTGCTTTTGACGAAGTAGCTTATGAAGACAAAGCCTTTCCAATTGCAGAAGGTCAAACCATTTCCCAACCGTATACGGTGGCCTATCAAACACAACTGCTGGAAGTAAAACCCTTTGATAAAGTTTTGGAAATCGGTACCGGCAGTGCCTACCAGGCGTCGGTGCTGGCCGAGTTAGGTGCACAGGTCTATACCATTGAACGGCAAAAAAAATTATTTGAATCCAACAAGAAATTTGCCTACATCAAAAAATACCCGAACATTAAATTCTTTTACGGCGATGGCTATGAAGGCCTGCCCACCTTTGCGCCGTTTGACAAAGTATTGATCACGGCAGCAGCGCCGGAAATTCCTCAAAAATTAGTGGCCCAATTAAAACCAGGTGGCATGATGGTGATTCCGGTTGGCAGCGGCGACGTACAGATCATGAAACGGCTCATCAAGCAACCCGACGGCACCATGAAAGAAGAAGTGTACGACCGGTTTAGTTTTGTGCCCATGCTGGTAGGGAAGAATGATTAGAGCCCCCTGTCCCCCTAAAGGGGAGTGATAGCTTGGACTTAGATTTTAGTTTTCCTTTATTATCTTACAGCTTTAAATTTTGACTTTGAATAATTGTGTAACCGGCTAAAGAATATCTATTGATCTTTCGTTGCGTCGCACACTTGTACAGTTGTAAAGCCATCAGCTGTCAGCTATCAGCCGTGAGCTATCAGTTTTTAGCTAAATTTGGCTATCGAAGGGAATGCTGGAAATTGATTGCAGGATCTGATGGCTGAAAGCTGATAACTGACGGCTAATAACCAAAAAATATCGACTTCTGCTTATGCGTATCATACCTTTTATTACCGGCCTTGTCGTTACCCTGGCATTGATCTTTGCCCTCAATAAAAAATGGGGCGCCATTCCTGCGCTGGGAACGTTTCTTAGTCCGCAACAGGGCTTTTGGCAAAACGCCGAAGCAACCGATGCCAACCTCAATGAAGAACTTACCTGCAAGGAGCTGAAAGGAAAAGCAAATGTTTACCTCGACGACCGCCTGGTGCCGCATGTATTTGCCGAAAATGATGAAGACGTTTATTTTGTCCAGGGTTATTTGCATGCCAAATACCGCTTGTGGCAAATGGAGTTTCAAACCATTGCGGCGGCGGGCAGGGTGAGTGAGTTCATGGGCAATGATCCCCGCTTTATCCGTTACGACCGGGAGCAAAGACGGCTGGGCATGGGCTATGCTGCAGAAAATGCACTGAAAGCCATTGAGGCTGATCCGGAGTCGAAAAACTTCTTTGATGCGTACACCAACGGTGTGAATGCGTATATCAATTCGCTAACAGAAAGCCAGCTGCCGGTTGAATACAAACTGCTTGGCTATAAACCGGAGCAGTGGAGCAATTTGAAGATCGCTTTGTTCCTGAAAATGATGAGCAAGGATCTAGCAGGTTATGACCGTGACCTGGAATTCACCAATGCCAAATCTGTTTTCAGCCTGCGTGAAATGCAAATGCTTGTATCCGCAACTATCCGATTCATCCATACCCATCATTCCCAAAGGAACCGCCTTTGAGGCGCCGGGCATTGTGCCGGTAAAACCTGCTACAGCGGATTCGCTGTACTTTGGGAAGGATACCACTTTAAATATTAGAGAAGTCAACAAACCCAATCCGAACAACGGGAGTAATAACTGGGCGGTAAGCGGCAGTAAAACGCAGAGCGGCGCACCTATTTTGTGCAACGATCCGCATTTGAATTTAACGCTTTCCCTCCATCTGGTACGAGATGCAGTTAAGCACACCCACCATGAATGTATATGGCGCTACTTTCCCCGGTTCACCCAGTGTCATTATTGGCTTCAACGATCACATTGCCTTTGGCTTTACCAATGCGCAGCGTGATGTGAAAGATTATTACAAAATACGTTTCCAGGACGCTTCCAAAAAAGCCTATTGGTTCAACGGAAAATGGGAGCCAACCCATCTTCGCATAGAGGAAATAAAAGTGCGTGACGGCGTTACCCTGAATGATACCGTGGCCTATACGGCTTTTGGCCCCGTGATGTACGATCAGAGTTTTACAGTTGATTCTACCAACAACACGGCTATTGCGCTGCGCTGGTCGGCGCATGATCCTTCCAACGAAGGCGCCATGTGGTTCAAACTGGACAGGGCAAAAAGCTATGATGAGTACTTAGATGCCATTAAAGATTTTACCTGCCCGGGACAGAATATGTTGTTTGCCTCAAAGACCGGCGATATCGCCATCTGGCAACAGGCACGGTTCCCGGCCCGCTGGAAGGGACAGGGCTTGTATGTAATGCCCGGTGAAGACAGCAGCTATATGTGGCAGGGTTTTATACCGCAAGCGGAGAACCCGCATATCTTAAATCCTGTCAGTGGTTATATACAAAGTGCCAACCAGCGTCCTGTTGATTCTACTTATCCCTACTTTATTCCCGGTAATTATATTGTTCCCAGGGGAATTGCACTGGCAAAGCGGCTGGAGCAAATGCAGCAGATCACGCCGGATGATATGAAGCGGTTGCAGCTGGATTATTACAGCCCGGCGGCAGCAGCTATTGTTCCCCTTTTTTTAAAATATATTGATGCCGCTTCTTTGAGTGAAAAAGAAAAGACCTACCTGAACGAGGTAATAGCCTGGGATTTTAATGCAACACCCGATTCAAAAGCCACCACCATCTACCAGGCCTGGATGGACAGTTTGGAAAACCTGGTGTGGAATGATGAATTTGCCCGCATAAAAACGAGCCGTGTTCGTCCGGACGAACAAACCCTGATAGAAGCCTTGCTGAAAGATTCTGCCTTCCAATTCATAGATGATATCAATACACCACAAAAAGAAACCATCAACCAGCAAATAACAAGGGCTTTTCAACTGGCATCAAAGGGTTTAGCAGAGGAAGAACCAAAAGATGAATTGTTGTGGTGGAAACGGAAGGATGCGTCCATCTATCATTTATTAAGCAGTGCTGTACTGCCTTTTGCCCGGACCGGCCTGCATGTTGGCGGCTGGAACAATACCATCAATGCCATTACCCGTAGCCACGGGCCCAGCTGGCGCATGGTGGTTCAGTTAACCAGCACTACGGAAGCGTATGGAATTTATCCCGGCGGGCAAAGCGGTAACCCGGGAAGTAAGTTCTACGACAATTTTGTAGATGACTGGGTCAATGGCAACTATTACACTTTGTGGATGATGAAAGAAGCAGAAGCCGACTGACAAACGCATCATTGGAAAACTAACATTCACCCATTCCTAAATCTCAATTTCTAATTCCTAACACCTTATTTAATAGCATGAGAATTTTACTGGCCACCTTACTTACCACCGTCCTGGCTTATGTTGCCGGAATGTTCCTGCCCTGGTGGAGCATTGCCATCATTGCATTTCCTGGTTGCCTTTTTACTGGTACAAAACATTGCCGCCGGTTTCTTATCCGGCTTCCTGGGCATTTTTGTCTTGTGGGGCGTTCTTGCTTTGTGGATCGACCTGAAAAACGAAAGCATCCTTTCGCACAAAATAGCACAACTGTTTCCTTTAGGCGGATCCTCTGTGTTGCTGATATTGGTTACGGCACTGGTTGGTGCCCTGGTTGGTGGTTTTGCCGCCATGGCCGGAAGCTCTTTAAGGCCCGCCGTGAAAAAGAGGTAATACCAAACGGCTATCAGAGAAACCATCGTCAGACGTGAGACGTCAGACGTGAGAGAAGAGGAACAATGACTGAAGCGTTGTCTACGTTTCACGTCTCACGTCTGACGTTTCACGGCTGTCTTGATAGCGGTTTCGTATAAGCTGTTAAATAAGTTTCAATTTTACTAAGGCCTGCATCCAAAAGCCTGTTCGGGGGATTTATATTCGTTTCTTACATCTGCTTATGAAACGAATTGTACTTTCCCTTTTATTGTCAACGGCTGTACTGCTGGTGCATGCCGGCAGCATTTCAGGAACCATTACCGATACAAAAGGAACCATCCTGCCTTATGCTTCTATCACTGTAAAAGGAACTTCCAAAGGCGCCATAGCCAACAGCCAGGGAAAGTATATCCTCCATCTCGATCCCGGCACTTATACCTTGCTTTGCCAGTATGTAGGCTATAAAGCTGAAGAAAAGAAAGTGACTGTTGGTGCCGAAAACAGCGTGGCTGATTTTCAACTGGCGGTACAGGAACTGCAAATGGCGGAAGTGGTCATTAAAAGAGGAGAGGACCCTGCGGTTGAAATCATCCGGGAAACCATTAAGAAAAGAAATTTCTATAACAACCAGGTTGATTCGTTCACGGTGGATGTTTACATCAAGGGATTAATGCGTTCAAGAGGGATGCCCGATAAATTCTTCGGACAAAAAATAGATAAAAGCGACATGGCCAGGGAAGGCATTGACTCTGCCGGCAAAGGCATCCTGTTTCTTTCCGAATCGCAAACAAAGGTTTCCTTCACCCGGCCGGATAAAATAAAGTACGAAGTGATTTCTTCCCGGGAAAGCGGTGGCGGCAATGGAATGAGTTTTCCCTTCTTTATTAATTTTTACACCAACAATGTTTCCGTATTCAGCAACAACCTCAATCCCCGCGGTTTTATTTCGCCTATCTCCGACAATGCCTTTCATTACTACAAGTTCCGGTACGAAGGCAATTTTTTTGAAGGCAATAAAATGATCGACCGCATTAAGGTGACGCCTAAAAGAAAGAACGAACCGCTGTTCAGCGGCTACATACAAATCATTGACGGCGAGTGGCGCATACACAGCCTGGAATTAATCACCACCAATGACTACCAGCTGGAACTGATCGACACGCTGAAAGTAACGCAAATACATTCCCCCGTTACCGATGATATATGGCGAACACAAAACCAGGTAGTGTATGTAGGCGTTAAAAAGTTTGGCTTTGATATGGCGGGTAATTTTTTGAATGTGTACAGCAATTACAATTTGAACCCGGGCTTTGCAAAGAAACATTTCAACCGTATCCTGATGTCGTACGATACGGCCTTTAATAAAAAAGACAGCAGCTATTGGAATGCGGTGCGGCCCGTGCCTTTGGAGCCTGATGAAAAACAAAACTTTGTTTTTAAGGACAGCATGAGCAAGGCTTACAGGGATTCGATGTATTCAAAACGAAACATTGACTCGCTGCGTAAGAATCAAAAGCCGGTACAGTTTCAAAACTTTTTCACGCGGTGGTGTGAACCGTACGATTTATTCATCGAAAAGCTTTACCACCTATCGCCTGGAGCCGTTGCTAAAAGAACTGGAATACAATACGGTGGAAGGGTTGAGCATCAGCGTGGATCAATCCCTGAATATCAGGCCAAGGAAAGGCGCCAATAACTACAATATCGGCTGGAACACCCGTTACGGCATCAGCAACAGCCATCTCAATTCTTATGCAAACTTTACCATCCGTCCCAAACAAGATTATTTCCGCAACCGCTATTTGCAATTCTCGGGCGGCAAGCGTTTGTCACAGATCAACAGGGACAATCCCGTTGATGCCCTCACCAACAGTCTTTATACGCTATTGGCCAAAAAGAATTATATGAAACTCTATGAAGCCTGGTTTGGCGGGGTGGAATACAACAACCGGTTTGAGAACGGCTTGCGGTGGAACATCAACGCTACCTACGAAGACCGCCTTCCGCTTCAAAACACCACGGACTTTTCTTTCTTCAATAAAGAAGAAGCCCTCTTACCCAATCACCCTTACGAACTTGCCGGACATTCCGTTCAACCGGCACAAGGCTTTGGTTGCTTCGCTAACCTTAGCCTACCAGCCGGGCCAGCGTTACATTCAGTTTCCTACCCGTAAAATGCCGATCGGGTCGAAGTATCCAACCTTTGAGCTGCAGTATTCCAAAGGCATTCATGATGTTTTGGGCAGCGATGTGGACTTTGACAAATGGAAGCTTTCGGTTTATGACAATATGAACCTGAAGATAGGAGGTGAGCTGCGGTATAAAATAAGTGCGGGCGGCTTTTTAAATGATGCCTTTGTGGGGCTTCCGGATTACCAGCATTTCAACGGCAACCAAACCTTTTACAATTTCAACTACCTGAATAGTTTTCAACTGGCGCCTTATTACCGCTACAGCAATACCGAAAAGCTGTACGGACTACTGCATCTTGAACACCATCTTAATGGCTTGCTCACGAACAAAGTTCCATTATTGAACCAACTGAAATGGAACCTGGTGCTGGGCGCCAACACGTTTTATGTGAACAGGGATAACTATTACGTAGAGGCCTTTGCCGGACTGGAAAACATCCTGAAGCTGTTCCGGGTGGATTTTGTAACAGCTTACCAGGCGCAGCCCGGTCATAGCTTTGGAGTGCGGGTAGGACTGGGCGGCATTATTGGCGGCGCCATTCAATTGAACCGCCGGTAATAACGGCAGTAACAATTTCGTTTAAACAAAAACGTTTAATAAAAAAACACGTTCAATACATTTGATTACCTAATTTCGGGCATCCAAAAACCAACGTAATTATGGCATATAGTTCCTCTACCATTCAACCCGTTGCTACGCCAACCAATGAACAACCCGCTGACAATAACAACAATGCAGTAGCCGCTTCTTTATTAGGCATGCTGGTACTTTCGGTGTACGCAGCTAAAAAAAGCAAAAAGGAATTTCGTAAACTGAAGCGCAAGTTTATGTGGACGGCTTTTAAGCTTAAGGTAAAATCCATGTTCTCCAGGAGAGCATCCGACCGCCAGTTGCTCCTTTACATCCTGCTGGGTATATTGGCCCTTGTATTGGTGTTCTATTATCCTATCGCTGCTTTAATCGTAGCTATCGTAGGATTGATCCTTTACCTGACAGGCACGATTTAGTTTGTAGTTTATAGTTAATAGTTCATAGTTAATAGTCCATAGTTGATAGTTTGTTGATATTCCTCAATGACCTGTCTCTATGGAC
>CAVOOL010000002.1:0-92283 GCA_963697545.1 uncultured Bacteroidota bacterium
CGCTTGCGCGCCAGGTCGAAGGCGACACGCGCGATGCGCTCGATCTCGTAGGTATCGTAGACTTGCGTATCGATCGCCCGTTTCTGGCCGTTGCCGAGATCGGTGATGGTCTTCGGCTCGCCGAAATAAACACCGCCGGTAAGCTCGCGCACGATCATGATGTCAAGGCCCTCGACCACTTCTCGCTTCAGGCTCGAGGCTTCCGCCAGTGCCGGATAGCAGACCGCAGGGCGAAGGTTGGCGAACAGCCCGAGATCCTTGCGTAGCCGCAACAGGCCAGCTTCAGGCCGGGCGTCGTAGGGGACGCTGTCCCATTTCGGCCCGCCGACGGCACCGAAGATCACCGCGTCGGCCGCCTTGGCCTGCGCCATGGTCGCGTCCGTGATGCTTTGCTTGCTCGCGTCATAAGCCGCGCCACCGACCAGCCCTTCCTCGGTCGTGAATTGCGCAATCCCTTGCGCGTTGATCCAGCCGATCAGGCGCTTCACCTCGCCCATCACTTCGGGGCCGATGCCGTCGCCGGAAAGAAGCAGCAGTTTATGGGTCGCCATGGTCGAATGCCTTTTTGGAAAATAGCTGGTGCGCGCGGAGTGCTAATGCCGTGATGCGTGAATGGCAAGACACCATTGCTGCGGACACGCATGTGCAACCGCCTCGGCACCTGCCACAATGACGCCTGCGCCGGAGAATCCCGTGAAAATCCCCGAACCTGCCGCCCATCCCGCGCGGCTCATCCTCATCCTGTCGCTGGCGCCCATCATCGGGCTTGGCATCGGGCGCTTCGCCTATTCGCTGGTGCTGCCGGATATGCGCGACACGCTGGGCTGGTCCTATTCGGTGGCCGGCTTCATGAATACCATCAACGCGGCCGGTTATCTCGGCGGGGCTCTGGCAGCCGCGCGTCTGATCAGATGGTTTGGGCTGTCCGCTTCGATCCGGTGGGGGACGCTGGCCTGCGTTGTTGCGCTGGCGTTGAGCGCCATCTCGGGCAACGTCGTCGTCCTGAGCTTGGCCCGTCTCCTGGTAGGTGTTGGAGCTGCGCTCACGTTCGTCGCCGGCGCGGCGTTGGCGGCTCAGATCGCCCAATCGCATCCGGCGCGCGCCAGTTTCCTGCTTAGCCTATTCTATGCCGGGCCTGGATTCGGCATCGTGACCTCCGGCCTGATCGCGCCATTCGTGCTGCAGGTTTTCGGCCCGGGATCGTGGTGGATCGTGTGGTGGGCGATGACGCTATTGTCAGCCGCGCTGACGATCCCGTTACTGATGTCGCCGATCGAGGCCGGGAGCCGCCTCGATGATACCGTGCCGGCGCCGTTTCCGATCCGACCGATCCTGATTTACCTCGCCGGCTATTTCCTGTTTGGCGCGGGATATATCGCCTACATGACGTTCATGATCGCCTATATCCGTGACGCCGGCGGCGGCCCGGTAGCGCAAAGCGCCTTCTGGTGCCTGATTGGACTGAGCGCGTTCGTCACGCCCTGGGCTTGGCACGGTCTGTTGGCGCGCGACAATGGCGGGTTTACCACCGCGATTATCCTCGGAGTCAACACGGTGGGCGCAGCGCTGCCATTGCTTGGCCATTCGGTGTTGCTGTTGACCGTATCGGCGCTGGTGTTCGGCGTTTCCTTCTTCGCGATCGTGGGATCGACCACCGCTTTCGTGCGCTTCAACTCGCCGCCTTCGGCGTGGCCCAAGGGAATCGCCGCCATGACCATCGCATTTGGAATAGGCCAGACCCTGGGGCCGACCGCGGTCGGCGCCATCACCGATGCCTTTGGCAACCTTTCTTATGCGCTGAATGCATCGGCGTTGCTGCTTGCGCTCGGAGCCGTGGCGGCGGCGTTTCAGCGCAAGCTCATCAAAGGCGCGTAACCAGAACGCCGCGCGGGCGATCGTAAGCAGCTAGCTGCCGCTGAACGAATTATAGCCCTGGTCTTCCCAGTAGCCGCCCTTGTAGTCGTTGGTGACTTCCATCGAGAGCACATATTTCGGATTCTTGAAGCCGAGCTTGGTCGGCACGCGGATCTTCATGGGAAATCCGTAGGCGCGCGGCAGGATTTTGTCAGCGAACTTGAACGTCATCTGGGTTTGCGGATGCAGCGCGCTTCGCATGTCGAGCGGCGAGTTGTAGCCTTCCTTGTCGGCACACTGGAACCAGCAATATTTGGCGCGGGTGTCCGCCCCGATCAGCTTGAGGAAATGGCTGAGCGGCGTTCCGGTCCAGCTTCCGATCGCACTCCAGCCTTCCACGCAGATATGGCGCGTCACCTGCTTGACCTGCGGCAACTTGTAGAGCTCCTCCAGCGTCCATGACTTCTTGTTGTCGACAAGCCCGCGCACCTCGAGCTTCC
This sequence comes from uncultured Bacteroidota bacterium, assembly GCA_963697545.1. GTDB lineage: Bacteria > Bacteroidota > Bacteroidia > Chitinophagales > Chitinophagaceae > Flavisolibacter. The sequence continues at coordinate 2,355 of CAVOOL010000002.1, forward strand.
ATTCGTCGCCATTGACCTCGGGCGCGTCGTCGATTTCGTAGTAGGCGTTGAACGGGAACGGCTTGGTGATCGCGCTTTCCGGGAAGGTCGGCGCCAATGCGTCGGGGTTGAAAATAAACGCCTGCACCGCGTCGTTGAATTTCGAAACCTTCTTCAGCACCTCTTCCGCTGAGGAAGAATCCACAACATCACAGCCGGTCAGAAGTGCCAGCGCGCCGAAACTCGCGCCGCCTGTGATAAAGCGCCGGCGCATCAGGTCCGGCATCAGCTTGGTCGCATCCTTGACCAACAGTTTCTTGTCGACGCCCGGAATCAGAAGCTTGCGAAGTCGGCCCATGGTTGATCTCCCTTAGCGGCCGATGATCATGGCGCGCAGGCTCTTCGGCACCAGGACCGCCAGAACCACATGGATCGCGAGAAAGACGACAATCGCGGACATGCAGAAGAAATGCACATATCGCGCGGTATCGTATCCGCCGAACAACGCCGTCAGATATTGCAGTTGCACCGGCTTCCAGATCGACAATCCTGAAAGCACGATGATCACACCGACGGCGATAATGCCGGTGTAAAGCAATTTCTGCACTTGATTATATTTGCTCAGGTCATCGTGCGACAGTTTGAAGGTCAGCGCCGCAACGGTATCAGAAATCACGCCGCGAGGCGAGATCGGCAACAGCTTCCTGGCAAAGCGACCGCTGGCAAATCCCGTGATCAGATAGATCAGGCCATTGACCATCAACAGCCACATCGCCGCGAAATGCCAGAGCAGCGCCCCGGCAAGCCAGCCGCCCAGCGTGATCGTCTGGGAGAAGGTGAGCGACCGGAACAGCGGCGAGGCATTGTAGATCTGCAGTCCCGACATGATCATCAGGATGATCGCCACCGCATTGATCCAATGCATCACCCGCACCCAGGCCGGCTGAATGATCTTCGAGGCGGTTGCGGTGTGTCGTTCGGTGGTCGTGAGACTGGACATGGCGTTCCCGTCGTTGAAAGCAGTCAATTCTTATACGTCTAAAATCGGTGTTTGTTACTGCCAAAACGGGTCGCCGCTGCCAAGACGTCGTCCTTCAACATCCCAGATTTGGCGGTCAAAAAGTGGCGAGCCGGGGGGGTTCCCCGGCTCGCCCGGCACATCCCGTGGGACTCGGATCGAAATGTGCCATCGTAAGGAGCCCTAAGGTTACGACGCCGGCAACAGGACGGTGTCGATCACGTGGATCACGCCGTTCGATTGATTGACGTTCGAGATGGTGATCGCAGCGGTATCGCCCTTGGCATCGACGATCCAGGTCTTGCCGTCGGACTTCTTCACCGTCAGCTCTTCGCCTTCGACCGTCTTCAGCATCTTGCCGTCGGTCAGATCGGAAGCCTCAAGCTTGCCGGCGACGACGTGATAGGTGAGGATTTTGGTCAAGGTGGCCTTGTTCTCGGGCTTCACGAGGTTATCGACCGTGCCAGCCGGCAACTTGCCGAAGGCGGCGTTGGTCGGCGCGAAGACCGTGAACGGTCCCTTGCCTTCCAGGGTCTGGACGAGACCGGCGGCCTTCACCGCCGCAACGAGCGTGGTGTGGTCCTTCGAATTCACCGCGTTCTGGATGATGTTCTTGGAGGGGAACATCGCGGCGCCGCCGACCATGACGGTCTTCTCTTGCGCGTTGACCGGCGCAACGATCGTCGCCGACAGGGCAAGAGCACCGAAGGCCACAGCAGAAAACAATGCAATACGCTTGGACATGGAAACGTCTCCCGATTGATGGAGGCCGGCGGACATCCGCGGCCCGTAAGAGTTAACGGCGGCGGCTAGTCTCAAGGAGTTGACTGCGTCGTCGTTGGCCTGAGTTACGGGAGGTTTGGAAGCGCGTTTCAGGCAATAAATTTTCGCCGATTTGAAACTTTTTGAAGCTGCGGACGTGCGCGTTTTGCAAAGGTTTAAAGAATTCACGCGCGAGCCGTCCCGCTCGGCCATCACCGCCGTACGCCGCCAGAATCTCTCGACGGTCTTTTCAACGTTGGCCGCAACACTGACATCGAGCGGGATCGCTTTGACCGCACCGCCGCTTTTGCCGGTCGCGGCGACCACCGCATCGAGGGCATCCTTCCGGCGTCCTGACGCCACCACGGTCCAGCCGTCGGTGGCGAGCGCTTTTGCGCCGGCCTCGCCAATCCCGCTACCACCACCGGTCATCCAGGCTACGCGTTTCCCGTTATTTGACATGCAACCCGTCCCCGTTGCGCTGTGAAGGGCGTTCTTGCTATTGAACTCGCGACCGCCCCCCGAAATGATGCATGAACGCCCCGATAAACACCGATCTGTTTCCCGTCTGTATCGCAGCAAAATGAGGCCAGAAGCGCATGCGCCCGCTTGAAGGATTACGTGTCGTCGATCTCACCCGGGTATTGTCGGGACCGTTCTGCACGATGCAGCTCGGCGATCTCGGCGCCGAGGTGATCAAGGTCGAACGTCCGGTCGAGGGCGACGATACGCGAGCGTTCGCACCGCCCTATCAAGGCGACGAAGCGGCTTATTTCCTGTCGGTCAATCGCAACAAGAAAAGCATGACGCTCGACATGAAGAGCGAGCGCGGCCGCGAGGTGCTGTGGCGGCTGATCGATCGTTCGGACGTGCTGGTTGAGAATTTTCGTCCTGGCGCCATGGATCGCCTTGGCTTTAGTTATGCCGCCGTGAGTGCCCGCCGCCCGGCCATGGTGTATTGCTCGATTTCCGGTTTCGGCAATACCGGTTTGATGAAAGACCGCCCCGGCTACGATGTCATCGTGCAAGGTGAAGCCGGCATCCAGGATCTGACCGGCGCAGCCGACGGCGCGCCCTATAAGGTCGGCACCTCGATCGCCGATCTCGTATCCGGACTGAATGGATCGCAGGCCATCCTCGCCGCGCTCTACGCGTCCAAGGTAACCGGGCGCGGCCAGCACGTTTCGGTTTCGATGTACGAAGCTGTCGCATCGCTGCTCAGCTTCAATGCCAGCATCTACTTCGCCACCGGCAAATCGCCGAAGCGCCGCGGCAATGCGCACGCCACCATCGTGCCCTACGAGACATTTGAGGCGAGCGATGGCTGGATCAGTCTCGGCGTCGCCAATGACGAACTGTGGAAACGCTTCTGCAAGGCCGTTGAGCGGCCCGAACTGGCCGACGATCCACGCTTCGCCAAAGCCGCGGACCGCGTCCGCAGCCGCGACATTCTGGTACCGATCGTCAAGGACATCATCAGGCAGCGCAGGCGCGACGATTGGCTGCCGTTGATGGAGGCCGCCGGGATTCCGAGCGGCGGGGTGCGGACGGTCGGCGAAGTCTGCGAGAGCGAGCTCTTGAAGTCGCGCGACATGATCGCCGAGATGCCGCATGCCGGCGCCGGTGTTGGCATCGTCAAGAACATCAAGAATCCGATGCATCTGAGCGACACGCCGCTTGATACCTACACGGCTCCGCCCCGGCTTGGCGAGCATACAAACGAGATATTGACCGGCCTGCTTGGATACAGCGCAGGCGAAGTCGCGGAACTGGCGCGCGGCGCGGCGATCTAGCGGCATCGGGCAGTGTCCGACGGCGGCAAAGATCGAAGGTTTTGGCGGTTTGCGGTTTGCGGCGCTTGAAGGACTGACTATTGGCCACCGCGCCAGGCGGGCGCGTCGTGGCCGCTTGGCAAGGAAGCCATGCTCGGCCTTTGGCAGCACGAGGCTGTCGAACCGCGCGCCGACAATAAGGCCGGTGACAGGGAAGTTGTGTTTACGGTTGCCAATGCGGAAGCGCTGCGCGTAACCCACGAGGCCTGGAAAGCGCGTGGGCTGAAAATCGCGCAGGCTCCGACTGCAATGAATTTTGGGAATACGTTCTTCGCGCTCGACCCGGACGGTCACCGCTTGCGCGTGCTCGCCCGGCGGCGTGATCGCTCGACGCTATCCGCCGTTCCACAGGCTGATCGCGAAGCGCGTGCCTACGATGAGAAGGTAACTCCCGTAGGCTCGCTCCAGCGTTTTCTTCGACAGCGCGTGCGCGACCTTCACGCCAAGTGGCGCGGTCAGAAACTCGTCGGCATCACCAGGATCGCGCCGATCAGCGAGACGTAGCCGAGCGCGAGCGGGGCTTGCAGCGCCGCTACATCGGGATAATGCGCTGCCACCGGCCAGCCGGCATAGATGTAACCCAGTGCACCGGGAATGGAGACCAGCACCGCAATGGCGGACGAGGTCGCAACGCCCTGGTGGATCGGGCGGCCGTAAAAGGTCATCAGCAGATTGGCGAACAATCCGCCACCAACGCCCATCAGTGTCGCCAAAAGCCCGACACACAAGCCGAAGACACGCATCACCAGCCCCTTCGGGAGGTCTTCGCCGATTTTCCAGTTCTCATTGGCTGACAACATCCGCACGGCGGCGGAATAAGCCACCATCACGAAGACGATCTTGAACAGCCGCTCCGGTGCGTAGCGCGCGATCACGCTGCCGCTGATCACGCCGATCAAAACCGGCAGCCACCAGGCGCGCAGGATTTCCTTGTCGATAGCGCGCGCGCGAGATGGGCCCGATAGGAACTGATCGAGGTCGGGATGATGACAGCAAGCGAGGTGCCGACGCAGAGCGGCATCCGCACCTCGAGCGGAACTCCGGCGAGGCGAAAACACTCATAGAAAACCGGAACCAGAATAGCGCCACCGCCGATCCCGAAGACGCCGGCGAGGAACCCCGATAGCGTCCCGACCGCTACCAGCAGAACGGCCAGCTCGAGAACTTCCGAGACGTTGAGTCCCGCGATGGCCATCGCCTATTCCAGTCTCGTCGCCGTGTTCATGATCGTCTTCAGGTATACCAGCCACCACAAGCACCCCGGCGGATCAATCCCCCAATAATGCAAGGCTCATCTGAAGCTATGAACCGCTGTTCGCAGCTGGAAGGATTCGCCATTGCACTGGCTGTTTCGACTTCGTAAATCAGAGATCGTCTACCGCGATCCCAAAGAAGGGCCTCTGACGGAGGCCCGCCAACCTGCCAAAGCCGCCGATGACCGCCAGGATCGAAAGACCGCTTTCACCACACCTGCAAACCTATCGCTGGACCCTGACGATGGCGCTTTCCATCGTCCACCGCGCCACCGGTTTCGCGCTGTATTTCGGCACGCTGTTGTTGGCCTGGTGGCTGATCGCGGCCGCTTCCGGCCCGACCGCCTACGCCCATGTCCATACCTTTATCGCAAGCTTTCTCGGCCGCCTGATCGTGTTCGGCTACACGTGGGCGCTGCTGCATCACCTGTTCAGCGGCATCCGGCATTTGGTCTGGGATCTCGGCTACGGCTTCAAGGCCAACGAGCGCGAAGCCATGACCTGGGGCGCATTGATTGCGGGCATTTCGGCGACCGTGCTGCTCTGGATCGTGGCTTATGCGATTGGAGGTGCCCGATGAACGCGCCCGAGACCGCGAAATCGATGCGCACGCCGCTTGGCCGCGTGCGTAATCTCGGCGCTTCGCATTCCGGCACCACCGACTTCTGGCGCCAGCGTATCACCGCGGTCGCCATGGTGCTCCTGATGGTGCCTGTCATCGTGGTGGTAATGATGCTGCTCGGCAGCAACCACGCCGGCGCCGCGCAAATGCTCGGCTCGCCGCTGGTCGCCATCATTCTCCTTTTGTTCATCCTTGCAAGCACCTGGCACATGAGGATCGGCATGCAGGTGATCATCGAGGACTATGTGCATCACGAACAGCTGAAGCTTGCGGCGATCATTGCCAATAATTTCTTCTGCTTCGCCGTCGCGCTCGCGTCGATCTACGCCATCCTCAAACTGTCATCCGGAGTGTAACGATGGCCGCTGGTGAAAACGGCTCGGCGAATGGCATTGGTGGCCCGGCCACCAATGCCAAGGCCTATCCGATCGAGGACCACACCTACGACGTCGTGGTGGTTGGCGCCGGTGGCGCGGGGCTGCGCGCGGTGGTCGGTTGCAGCGAGGCTGGGCTTCGCACCGCCTGCATCACCAAGGTATTTCCGACCCGCTCGCATACAGTGGCAGCCCAGGGCGGCATCTCCGCTTGCCGCTCGGCAACATGCATCCGGACGACTGGCGCTGGCATATGTACGACACCGTCAAGGGCTCGGACTGGCTCGGCGACCAGGATTCGATCGAATACATGGTGCGCCAGGCGCCGGAGGCCGTTTATGAACTCGAGCACTGGGGTGTGCCGTTTTCGCGCACCGAGGACGGCAAGATCTATCAGCGACCGTTTGGCGGCATGACGGTGGACTACGGCAAGGGCCAGGCACAACGCACCTGCGCCGCCGCCGACCGCACCGGCCACGCCATGCTGCACACCATGTATGGCCAGGCGCTGCGCCATTCCGCCGAGTTCTACATCGAGTTCTTCGCCATCGACCTGATCATGGACGACCAGGGCGCCTGCCGCGGCGTGATCGCGCTCAAGCTTGACGACGGCACGCTGCATCGCTTCCGCGCCCAGACCACCATCCTGGCGACCGGCGGCTATGGCCGCATCTATCATTCCTGTACCGGCGCGCACACCCAGACCGGCGACGGCAGCGCGATGGTGCTGCGCGCCGGCCTGCCGTTGCAGGATATGGAATTCGTGCAGTTCCACCCGACCGGCATTTACGGCGCCGGCTGTCTCGTCACCGAAGGTGCGCGCGGCGAAGGCGGCTATCTCGTCAACTCCGAAGGCGAGCGCTTCATGGAACGCTATGCGCCCTCCGCCAAGGATCTGGCGTCGCGTGACGTCGTATCGCGGGCGATGACCATCGAAATCCGCGATATTTGAAATGGTATTACACTTACCTGAACCACATAGCCACATAAGAAACATAGGCCCTCACCTAGATTTATTGATGTTACGCTATGTGGAACCCCTCTCTGTGCCTATGTTTCTTATGTGGTTCAAAAAATACCATACGGCTTAAATGAAAATGGTATAAGACCTTGCCTATCTGTATAGAAAAAGCTGCTGCCTTTCACTGTTTGTATTTACCCTGCGCTCAATACTTTTTTGCCCTGTCATACTGCGCCGGCCAGGGAAGATCAACACCCAGTTCTTTTGCGGCATGCAAAGGAAAATACGGTTCCCGTAAAAGCTGGCGGGCCATAAAAACCAGGTCTGCCTTTTCGCTGGTTATAATATTTTCTGCCTCGCGTGCTTTTGGTGATGAGCCCGACTGCCCCGGTCATGATACCGGCTTCTTTTTTTATTCGTTCGGCAAAGGGTGTTTGGTACAAGGGACCCAGGGGAATTTTTTGGCCCGGCGAATTGCCGCCGCTGGAACAGTCGATCAGGTCCACTCCCCTGGTTTTTAAAATTTTGGCCAATTCAACCGATTCTTCCACTGTCCATCCGCCCTCTACCCAATCGGTGGCGGACAGCCGTACAAACAAGGGCAGCGCTTCCTTCCCAAACCTCTCTTACGGCTTCAGTTATTTGAAGCAGCAGCCGGATGCGGTTTTCAAAGGCGCCGCCGTATTCATCGGACCGCCGGTTACTGAGCGGCGATAAAAATTCATGCAGCAAATAGCCATGTGCCCCGTGCAATTCAATAACCCGGAAGCCTGCTTTTTTGGCGCGAAGTGCTGCCTGCTTAAAATCGTCCACTACTTTTTTTGCTCCTTCTTTGGTAAGTTCCTCTGGAAGGGGTTCGCCTTCTTTATAGGGAATGGCGCTGGGCGCTTTTGTGGTCCATGGATGCTCCTGGCTGTTCAAGGCGGCTCCCCCTTCCCAGGGACGGTGATGGCTGGCCTTTCTTCCGGCATGGGCTAATTGTATGCCCGGAACTGCACCTTGTGCTTTGATAAAGTCAGTGATGCGTTTTAAAAATTCAATGTGTTCGTCTTTGTAAAGACCAAGGTCGTGATGGGTGATTCTTCCTTCTGCAGAAACACCGGCCGCTTCTGTAAAAACCAGTGCCGCGCCGCCTACCCACGGCACGGGTGCCCAAATGCACCAGGTGCCAGTCGTTGGCAAAACCATCCACACTGCTGTACTGGCACATGGGCGACACAACGATCCTGTTCTTTAGTTCTACCGATCTGATCTTTAAAGGTTGAAACAAGCTGGCCATAGCATGCATTTTATTTATAAACTTCCACTGTATCTTATGACTGATTCCATTTACGTAAAGAATCTTACCTGCTTTGCAGGAACTGGAGCAATTCCTTTTTAAAAGCGTCCGGCGCTTGTATATGCGGGATATGTCCCACGCCTTTTAATTCTGCCAGCTTTGAACCTTTGATCTGTTGCTGTAAGTTCCTTCCCAGTTGCGGGTACTGTCCATGCCTGGCTGCTGCTTCTTTTGAAATCAGGTTCTTGCCCACCACCGTCCTGTCTTCCTGGCCAATGATGATCAATGTAGGCGAGGTAATGTTTTTAAATTCATACACCACCGGTTGTTCATAGATCATTTGGTAGGTAAGGGCACTGGCCCAGGTGGCCTGTTTGAAATCCGGAAGTTGCAAAGCAGCGTACTGGGCCGCCACATAGGGCTCATACTCCGGCTTCCACTGCGGGTAATAACTCTCCTGGTATTTTTTCAATGAGGCATAATCAGCCTTCAGTTCACCGGCATATTGCACATCTATGGAATGATAGGGAACAAAGGTTTTATAATCTTCCAGGCCAATAGGATTTTCGTACACCAGTTTTTCCACGGTTTGCGGATACATGAGGGCAAACCGTGTAGCCAGCATACCGCCCATGGAGTGACCTACCAGGTAAATCTTATCAATACCCAGCGTGTCCAGTATCTTTTTTGTATTGGCCGCCAGCAGGTGGAAACTGTAATGGATATTGGGTTTGTCCGATTGCCCCCAGCCTACCTGGTCGGGCACAACCACACGAAATCCTTCTTTGCTTAAAAAAGCAATGACGTCTTTCCAGTAAAAACCGTTGAAATTTTTTCCATGAAGCAGCACAACGGTTTTGCCGTTGGGCTTTGCAGGCGCCACATCCATATAGGCCATTTTTACCGGCTGTTGTTCTATGTTAAGCGTAAGAAAGCTGACCGGATAAGGATAGCTGAGCGATTGGGTAAAGGCTGTGAGCACAAAAAACAGCAGGCGAAAAGGAGAAGATCTTTTTCATAGTCAATAATTGAAATGGAAATATTCAAATCCTGCACCAGAAGGTTTTTACTGGCGGCAGGCCGTCTTGCTAAAAGTGCAATATTACCGGAGTATTTTCCTGAAAACGTAGGAGGGGATTTTTTTAACCTTCTGTTGCACAGTAAAAAACGGTTTTCACCCAATCTTTCAATCAGGCACATTCTCCTCTTTTTCCTTTGCAGGAATAATGTACCTGAAACTGCTTTTTGTGGCTGTTGAAATGAATAGCATTGCAGGTCGGGTAACACCTGCTTTGAATTTTATTTTCATTTGACAATAAAGATTGCTGTACAAAAAGCATGTTCTTTTCTATTTCGCACCGGTGTTTTCAACTAAAGCCGAAACGATATTGTAATGCGTTTTATATATTCCGCTAATTTTATTGGAAACCACCTGCTATATGGTCAAACAGATACTGGTTAGTTTTGGTTTAAGTATGTTGTTTCAAACCGGTTATACGCAAAAGAAAGAGGCTGTGAATACTTTAAAAAAAGAGATCGTAAATAAACTGGCTCTCCCCAGGGCACATTTTGGAGTAGCGTTCAAAGACCTGCAAACCGGCACCGTGCTGGTGCTGAATGAGAAAGATGCCTTTCATGCCGCCAGCACTATGAAGACACCGGTGCTGATGGAATTGTTCCGGCAGGCAGCCGAAGGAAGATTTTCCATGGAAGATCCTGTTGTCATCAAAAACACCTTCAGCAGTATTGTGGATGGCAGCGCCTACTCACTCGATTCTTCTGACGACAGCGAACTGGAATTGTATAAACATATTGGCGAAAAAAGAACCATTGCTTCCCTGGCGTATGATATGATCATTCAGAGCAGCAACCTGGCTACCAATTTATTGATTGAGCTGGTAAAACCGGATAGCATCATGACTACCTTAAAAAACATGGGTGCCCATGATATGAAAGTATTGCGGGGTGTGGAAGATGGCAAGGCCTATGAAAAAGGACTGAACAACAGCCACAACGGCCTATGACCTGCTGTTGATCTATGAACAGATGGCGCAGGAGCAATTGGTTAACGCTGCTGCTTCAAAAGAAATGATACGGATATTACTGGACCAGAAGTTCAATAACATTATTCCGGCTCTATTACCTGCTGATGTGAAGGTGGCTCATAAGACCGGCTACATCACGGGCATACACCACGATTCGGGCATCGTCTTCCTTCCGGACGGAAGAAAATATGTATTGGTTTTACTATCCCGTTTTGATCCTGCTGATGAAAAGGAAGCCATCAAAGCAATGGCAGGCGTGTCAAAACTGATTTATGATTATATGCAGGGGGAATAGGCTTTTGTGAGTGGTGAATGGTGAGGGAAGAAGCTTTCTTATACCAGAGTGCTGTGAGGATGATAGATGGTAGTTGATAGATGATAGTAGGGAAAGAGGCTGCCGTTTCACCTCTGCCGTCTCACGTCTGACGTTTCACGTTTCACGATTACTTTCCTAACAGGCATTAAATGAAACATACACCGGCTCTCCTTTTTTAAACGAATTACAGCTGGAATTTATAATAATCGTATTGCCTGAAATGCTGACCTCTACTTCGTAATGACTGCCCATGAAAAGCACTTTCTTTACTTCGCCCTTTACACCGCTGTTTTCATCATACCCGATTTGAAACTGCTCCGGCCGGATAAGGCTGCTGATGTAGTTCAGCTCTATATCCGTAAAAGCAGAAAATGCTTTGGCCAGGGAAGGGCTCATCACATTGTACTTTCCAAACAGGGCAGCCGCATATTCATTCACGGGCTGTTTATATACTTCTTCAGGCGGCGCTTTCTGCACCATCTTCCCGTCTTGCAAAATAATGATCTCATCGGCCCAGGACAACACATCTACCGGATCGTGTGAAACGATCATACAGGTGATGTCCATCTTTTCACTGATCTCAGCGATCACCATGCGGAGAATATTTCTGTGAAGTGCATCCAGGTTGGAGTAAGGTTCATCCAATAATAAAAAGCTGGGTGCCGACACCAGCAAACGGGCCAGTGCAATACGTTGTCTTTCGCCACCCGACAACTGGTGGGTCCATCGTTTTAATAAATGATCAATCCGGCAAACGGCACAGATAATTTCTACTTCCTCACCGGAAAGGCGGCTGGCCATTTGCAAAACTTCTTCTACTCTATAGTGATTGCGCAATTCAAAATGCTGCGACAAATAGGCAATGGCCGGATGTCCCGGTATCAGCTTTTCTTCGGGACCTTTTATCTTTTGTCCTTCAAAAAAAACTTCGCCTGCCGTTGGTTGCACCAAACCGGCAATAATCTTTAGCAAGGTGGTTTTACCCGAGCCCGTGGCTCCGGCAATGGCCAGCTTTTGAAAGGCTTGTTGTGAGAAATTAATGTCTTTTAATACAGGGAGTCCTTCTTCTTTCCTGCTAATACCCGATACTTTCAATAAATCCATTGGCACCCATCTTTGATGCTGCAACATACAAAAAGCACAGCCAATGGTTGTTTGATGGTCAGAATATTAATAATCCGTTCACTATTGGCGCCTGCAAAAAACAACAGAATGATTCGTTTTCAATTCTGAACAAAAATTTACAAATGGTAACTGCCGGTGTTTACTGCCAAACGTTGCTTTGTAACCGCCTACATCCTGTTGTAAACTTTTGTCCATTGCCTTAATTCCTTTTCTGCTTCACCGGTAATTTGTTGCGGCAATAAACGCCAGCGCCAGTTATTGCCGGCTGATGAAGGAATGTTCATACGGGCCCTTTCATCCAGGCCCAGTACATCCTGCATGGGAACAATAGCAATATCGGCCACAGAGGCATAGGCCATTCGGCAAAGCAGGGAAGCGGCCTCACTGTCTTTTATTTTTCTGCCGGTATATTTTTCCAAATACTCGTGCACTTTTTCTTTTTCTTCCCTGTACCAGCCCACGGTTGTATTGTTATCATGCGTGCCGGTATAAACCACTGAATGCTGCTTGTAATTATGCGGCGCATGATTGGATAGCAGGCATATCATCACCAAAAGCAAATTGCAGCACGTTCATGCCGGGCAGATCAAAGCGGTCCCTTAACGCATACACAGGAGGGTCTATATCGCCCAGGTCTTCGGCAATAAAAGGAAGGGCTTTCAAGGCTTTTTTAACTTCTGTGAAGAAAGCGGCGCCGGGTCCTTTTTGCCAGCTGCCGTTCCTTGCCGTGGTTTCCCCGGCGGGCACTTCCCAATAAGCAGAGAAGGCCCGGAAATGATCGAGCCGCACCAGGTCAAACAGTTCTGTATTTTTTTTCAGCCGCTTTACCCACCAGTCAAAATTTTGTTCTTTCAGCACGGGCCAGTTAAACACAGGCATGCCCCAAAGCTGGCCGTCTTCCGAAAAGGCATCGGGTGGCACACCGGCCATGGCCAGAAGAGCACCTTCGTTGTCTAATTTAAACAAATCGCGGTGTGACCAGACATCCACCGAATCATAGCTTACATAAAAAGGCAAATCACCAATAAGTTGTATGCCCCTGTTGTTGCAATACGTTTTTACCTCCTTCCACTGACGAAAGAACATAAACTGCATCCATTTGATCTTTTCCATTTCACTTGTATGAGACTGTCTTATCGACTGCAAGGCTTTTTCCTCACGATGTTTGTACTCGTTGGGCCATTCGTACCAGGGTTTGCCCTCGTGAATGTTTTTTAAAACCGTGTACAGGGCAAAATCATCCAGCCATTCTTTTTCCTGCTCACAAAAAATAGCAAAGGCGGATTGCAGCGGGTGTTCTTTTTGTTGCTGAAAATTCTTCCACGCCTCATTCAATAAACTCTTTTTTAGTTTCCGCGGCTTCGGCATAATCAACTACTTCCTTATCCGGTAAATAAAAGCGGGGTAAGGTATTCCGGTCCAGCAAACCCTCATCAGCCAATCCCTCCGGGCTAATGAACATGATATTTCCTGCTATGGAGGAAGTAGAACTATAAGGCGAATAACCCTGCCCCTGCTCTACCGGGTTCAGGGGCAGCAGTTGCCAATACTTTTGATAAGAACGGTATAAAAATCCCGCAAAACTTTTTGCTTCCGGGCCCATATCGCCTATGCCAAAAGGCGAAGGAAGTGAACTGATATGCATTAAAATGCCGCCACCTCTTTTTTGAACGTCGACTTCTGCTTTCACCAAAGCAACGGGGAAGTTTTTAAATAACTCTTTTACCGGAATGGATTGTTTTGCCCTGCACCGGACGGTTCTCCAGCACATGCTGTGCTGCTGTAAGCGTCCACGGTAATTTTATTTGTGTATCCTTCCAAACCCAGTTTTCAATTGGTTTGTTTTGTTCTTTAGAAAGGCTTGCCGTATGCAGGGGAAGCGCCACTATATAAATGGTTTTACCGAGTTTTCTGGCAAAGGCCAGCACATGTTCTTTGTACGTTCCTTCTACCTGCAGGGGAATGTAATCGCCATACGCAAAAAGATCTGCCTGTGCCTTGCGTTCCTGCAGCAACTGGTGCACAAGCCAAAGTTTTATCTTGCCGTTGAAACGATGCTTCCACAACTGTTTTAGCAGGGCAGGCCTGTCTTCGTTGTTTTGAAATTCATCCAGCCATTGTATTCTTTTAGGGTAATCAACTGCTCTTCGGTTATCGGGATCTACAAAACTCAGGTCCCAGAGTTCCGTGCCCTGGTAGGTGTCGGGCACGCCGGGACAAGTAAATTTCAGCAGCACCTGCGCCAGTGAATTTATAATGCCATGGCTGGAAATTAGCTTATGAAAAGGAACGAAGCTTTTCCAAAACGCTCCGTCTTTTTTTAATAGTTTTTCCGCAAAGGCTTTGATGCCTTTTTCATATTCTTCGTTGGGAGCCGCCCAGTTGGAATTTGTTTTTGCTTCCCTTACTGCTTTTTGCAGATAGTCTTTAAACCGATTTAAAAAATCCTCCTCATCTTCTCCCGGCATGGGGTATGCGCCAATCAAAGATTGATACATAAAGTATTCATCGTTTACACCAGGCACTCCGTTTTCTTTGAGATCCTTATTTAACGCCATCCACTCCCTTAGTTTTTCCATCCACTCTTCCGGCAAATCGGACAGTACATTCAACCGTGCCCTTACATCTTCTCCTCGTTTGGTATCATGTGTGGCCGTAGCGTTCATCGACAAGGGACCGTGTTCCAGTCTTTCCTGCATTTTTTTGTGAAACGCAGGGACCGAAATACCAAAAGCCCCGGGAGCATCTCCCACTTCATTGTGTGCTATAAACCGGTTAAAAGTGTACATCAGCGTATCTTCCACACCCTTGGCCATCAAGGGACCAGAGAACTGCATACAGCGCTGGTAAAAATGAGCTGCCCTTTTATTGTATTCTTTACCGGCTTCGCTGGGCTTTTTTAAAAACACATCCTGTAGCAATTCAACGCCAGCCCGACAATTGCGGATGCATGCTGTTTATTTCTTCCAATAGAGAACGCACTGCCGACTGTTCTTCTTCTTTCAAGGGAAACTCATTTCCATAAAAGCGGTAAACCGGGCAATGAATTAAAAATTCAGCAATGGTCCGCTTTATTATATCGTGAGAAAGCGTTTTTAAAACTTCTTCCTCCACTAAAGACGAGATCATGAATAACCGGCAAAGGTTTTCCAATTCTCCACCCATGTGATGATAAAGGATGTAGGCTTTTTTATCCCGCACCTGTTCCCCAACCGTACGATCATCGGTAACCAACTGTTCATAAAAACGGGTAAAGGACGCTTCGCTTTTTGTATTGGTGAAGAGGTTATTGACAAGGGAAAGAAAATCATAGCCTGTACTGCCTTCGATTTTCCATTCTTCGGGCAAGGTTTCCTTTTGTTGCAAAATTTTTTCAACAGCAATATAGGTATCGCTGCCCACCAGTTCTCTTAACCTCGAGAGGTATTGTGCCGGATCGTACAAGCCATCAATATGATCAATGCGAAGACCGTTTATAATTTTTTGATCTGCCAGGGTTTTAATGAAGGCGTGAAAATGATCAAAAACGTTTTCGTCCTGCATGTTCAAACAAATCAATCCATTCACGGTAAAAAAGCGGCGGTAGTTGATGGCACGATCGGTTTCACTCCATTGACAAAGGCGGTACAACTGGTCTTCTGCCAGTTGCAGCAAGATGGCTGCATCCCGGTTGATCGTATCAATAGCCGCATTGACGTAGGAATGCACCGGCTCATTTTTCATCAGTGCCGCCAGCTGTAACCGGAGTTCATCGAAGCGCTGGGAGAAAGCAGTTGCTTCTTCTGTTTGTCGTGCATCAATGACCTGTTGTAAAAGTTGCTGAACCACTTCGCTGGCTTTCTCCACTCCTGATCGCAGGATGTATTCATAGGAATGCAGCCGCAGCGGATATGAAGCGTCGAAATATTTCAATACAAACCGTGATCCGTCATACACCAGTTTCAATTCCCCCTTGTTAACTACATCGGGCAACGAGCTTCCTAAAAAAGGAACCATTAGCTTACCACTATAAGCGGCGCTGTTCCAACTCACATCAAAAAAATCAGCATAGGGTGAATGACTGCCTTTTTCCAAAATATCCATCACCCACGGATTGCGGGTATCATAGGCCATGTGGTTGGGAACAATGTCCTGCAACCAATACAGGCCATCTTGCTTTAGTCGTTTGCTTATGTTATGCCATTGCTCTATGGTACCGATTTCAGGGTTGACGCGGTGTGGATTCACCATATCATAGCCATGCGTGGAGCCGGGAACAGCTTCAAACACGGGTGAAGCATAAATTGTTTTTATTCCCAGTTTTTGCAGATAAGAAATGATTTTTTCAAAATCGGAAAACGTAAACCCGGAATGAAATTGCAAACGGTATGTAGATGCGGGATTGATCATACTTCTTCTTCAGTAAAAGTTTTTTGATTTGCTGGCTGTTTTAAAACCACAACGGAACGGCCCTCTACATCAATGGAGTCTTTAGCCGCATTTGATATGCCTTCTTCTGTAATGAAATTGGCAGCGGTGTCGATTACCTTAAACCAGTTGTTGCCGTATTTTTCAATAGGCAACTTATAATGCAGGGGCTCGTAATGCGCATTGAAGATGATATAAAAATCATCGTCGCTTATGCGTTCGCCTTTGGGTCCGCAGGCCCGTAACGCATTGCCATTGAGATAAACGGCCAATGACTTGGCAAAGTCGTGGTTCCAGTTTTCCTGCGTCATTTCTATTCCCTCGGGTAAGAACCAGGCAATATCTTCCAACCCTGTTTCATCTACCGGCCGGCCTTTAAACCAACGCCTCCGGGAAAAGGCCGGGTGTTTTTTATAAAAATGAATGAGCTTTTTTGTAAACTCCTGCAACTCCGGTATCTGCCTGCTGCCAGGCTATCCAGGAAATTTCATTATCCTGGCAATAGGCATTGTTATTCCCCTTTTGTGTTCTGCCCATTTCATCACCGGCCACTATCATGGGAACACCCTGCGATAAGAAAAGCGTTGTCAGCAGGTTTCGTTTTTGTTTATTCCTAAGGGCTATGATCTGCGGATCGTCTGTTTCGCCTTCCACGCCACAATTCCAGGAACGATTGTGGTCTTCGCCATCCCTGTTGTTTTCACCATTGGCTTCATTGTGTTTTTCATTATACGACACCAGGTCCTGAAGCGTAAATCCATCATGCGCCGTAATAAAATTTATACTGGCAATGGGCCGCCGGTAATTATCGAAATAAAGATCGGGGCTGCCGGTGAACCGCACGGCAAATTCAGACAGCATGCTGTCTGCCCCCCTCCAATAATCGCGGATGCAGTCCCTGTATTTTCCATTCCATTCTACCCAGCCGGGAGGAAAATTCCCTACCTGGTAACCGCCTTCGCCCACATCCCAGGGCTCTGCAATCAATTTTACCTGTGAGATCACCGGGTCCTGGTGTATGATGTCAAAAAACGATCCCAGCCTGTCCACATCGTGCAACTCACGGGCAAGGGCAGACGCCAAATCAAACCGGAAGCCGTCCACATGCATTTCCAGGACCCAATAGCGAAGACTGTCCATTATGAGGCGAAGGACCGGCGGCATCATGGCATTGAGTGTATTACCGGTGCCGGTGTAATCCATATAATATCTTTTGTCTTCCGTAAGGCGGTAATACGAAACATTGTCAATGCCGCGAAAGCAAAGCGTGGGGCCCAGGTGATTCCCTTCGCCGGTGTGATTATACACTACATCCAGGATCACTTCTATGCCGGCTTTGTGTAATTCTTTCACCATGTTTTTAAACTCTGTTACCTGCTGGCCTCCTGTACCACTGGCAGCATAACGGACATCAGGAGCAAAAAAACCAATGGTGTTGTACCCCCAGTAATTGCTTAAACCCTTTTCTGCTAAAATGCGGTCGTTTACAAAATGATGAACCGGCATCAATTCGATGGCCGTTATACCCAACTCTTTTAAATACCGGATAATGGCAGGATGGGCTATGGCGGCATAGGTTCCGCGGATGGCCTCAGGCACCTCCGGATGCAGCTTGGTGAGCCCTTTTACATGGGCTTCATAAATGATGGTTTTGTTGTAAGGTATTTTCGGCTGCCGGTCGCCTTCCCAGTCAAAAGCCGGATCAATTACGACTGCTTTGGGAATGTAGGGTGCGCTGTCTGAGCGGCTGAATGCCATGTCTTCTTCAGGGTGTTCAATTTCATAACCAAAAAGCGAATCATCCCATTGAATGGTTCCTGAAATGGCTTTGGCATAAGGATCTAGCAACAGTTTGTTGGGATTGAAACGATGCCCGTTAACAGGATCGTAAGGTCCGTACACCCGGTAGCCATATAGTTGGCCAGGCTGGATCCGAGGCAGGTACACATGCCATACATGATGTGTTCTTTCCATCATGGGCACCCTGGCAAACTCTTCCTTATCATTTGCAGAGTCGAACAGGCAGAGCTCCACCCTTTCAGCATATTCTGTATGCAAAGCAAAGTTGACTCCTCCTCCATCCCAGGTGGCTCCTAAGGGAAAGGGGCTTCCGGGGTAAGTGATCAAATCCATTGATAGTAAACGTTTAGAATCGCGGTGTGTAAACAATCTTACTCTTGGTTTTCAATATCCTTGCCACGGGTTTTGATGCATGAGTATGAAAGCCTGTAGATTTTCTGCAGTCTGGACGTGAGTTGTCTCTATACCAGCAGAAGGGCTATGTTCTATAAGGAACTGGATGCAGACCTAAATAATTTCAGAGCTATAATAAACGACTGCAGCGTAAGGCAATAAAGAAAGTACTTCATTTGCTTCAACCTCCATTGGCGGAAGGGTTTGCTCCACGGCATCCGGCATCCATTTCTTTTCTTTGGAATCCAGTATTTTTTTTGCCTTTTTTATCTCTGAAGGCATTTGAAAAGCGAGGTTGTTTTTCAGAAAAATTGAAAAGACAAACCATTTGTTCCCCTTTATCCCGGCTTTGACGCTGCAACATCAAACCGTCTTCACCAAGCACCTGTACCTGAATATCTTTTTTGTCAAAATTTTTTAATGCGGCAAGGGTTTGCCGTAAACGGATCAGTTCCCGGTGCCATTGCAATAAGATGTGAGTGCTCACCCTGCGTTCGTTTTTCCCAATGAATTTTTGAATCGTTGAAGGTCTTTTCATTTTGAGGATCGGGCGGCTCGGAAGTAAAACCAAAATCCTTGAACTCTTCCCTGCGTCCCTTTCTGACCGCCTCCACCAATGCCGGATCGGAATGGGAAACAAAATAATAGAACGGTGTATCGTCCCCGTATTCTTCACCCATAAAAAGCATGGGAATGTAAGGTGACAGCAGAAGAACCGCAGCCGCCAGTTTTAATTTTTCAAAACTAACGAGCATGCTTAACCGCTCACCCAAGGCACGGTTGCCAATCTGATCGTGGTTTTGATTGAAGACAATAAACTTATTGCCCGGCACGCCGGCAGAGGAAGCGCCATAGCGGCGTTTGCGAAAGGTCACCCATTCATCGCCACTGTGCACAAATCCATCGGTGAGGGCTTTGGCCAGTTGCGGCATCCTTCCAAAATCATAATAGCGTTCTTTGTCTTCTTTGTTCAACAGTTTGTAGAGGGCATGGTGAAAATCATCGAGCCACTGTGCATCAAATCCAAACCCACCTTCAGAAAGCGGTTTTACAACACGGGGACTATTCAGATCGCTTTCTGCAATAAGATAAAACTGCCTTCCCAATTTTTGACGCAGCTGTTGTACCTGCTCGTGCAGCAGCTCCCAAAAATGTACCGCCCCAAAATCGAATACCGCATGAATTGCATCCAGCCGCAAACCATCTATGTGAAAATGCTCCAGCCAATACAGGGCATTATTGGAAAAATAATGGCGAACGCCGTCGCTCCATTCACCATCATAGTTAATAGCATCGCCCCAGGGTGTATGGTAATGGTTGGTAAAATAAGGACCGAAAAGAGGAAGATAATTGCCCTCCGGCCCCAGGTGATTGTACACCACATCAAGGATCACCGCTAGTCCTTTTTGGTGACAGGCATCCACCAGCTTTTTCAAACCCTGCGGCCCGCCGTAGGAATTTTGTACGGCATAAGGATAAACGCCATCATAGCCCCAGTTACGGTTACCGGGAAATTGTGCCACGGGCATCAGTTCAAGCGCATTGATACCGGTTGCCTTTAGTTCATCCAGGCGGGGAATGATGGCTTCAAAACTGCCTTCCTTTGTAAAGGTTCCTACATGCAGTTCGTAGATAATGAGTTCTTCCAGCGGCAGGCCTTTCCATTCGTTGTCCTTCCATTGATAAAGCGAATGATCTACTACCGCGGAAGGACCATGAACGCCTTGGGGCTGAAAGGCGGACGCCGGATCGGGATAGTCCTTTTCGCCATCGGGCATAAAAAAATAAAGAGCCTCCGCCGGTAGATCTTCTACTGTTATTTGCCAGTAGCCTTCGTCGTCTTTGGTCATTTCCCACTTTTCATCCCTGGGATGAACCAGGTGCAAAATCATTTTTTCTTTCAGTGGCGCCCAAACGGTGAATCGTGTTGTATTGCCTGTCCTTTCTGCAGAAAGTGTTCTCATTTACGCTTCCATTAAAAATGAGGAATAGATCCGGTTTGATTCCGGCAATTGAATGCGGCCTGTCCGCTATAAATGGTGTTTTGAAACAATTACCTGATCATTTATTTTTCCCTCTCTATTGTTTCATCCATATCCTGCTGATCCTGCGCATCAGGCAGGTCTTCAATATTGCCGGCTTCCCGTAAATATTTTTCCGCCCCTTCATCCAGTAGCTGATTGCTGCCAGCCGGCTCCATCTTTTCATGATGAGGAGAAGGATTACTGGCATTGCCCGTGTCCGCAGCAGGAAATTCAGGGCCTCCTGCATTAGGCGGATTATTTTTTTGATCTGTTGACATTCTTTTTGTTTTTGTTATAAACACTGATGTAAAACGCTGGCTTTCCATTTCGCTCAAACGCCGTCTTACTTTCTTTTCTAAAAACTTCATGCCGTTAGTTCTGCAATGATGCCTTCATCACCCCCTAACTGAATGGTTTCTGTAACGGCGGTACCTTCCAGTTCTGAGGCCGTAGACAACACTACTGTGCCACTGATGGGCAGGTGTTGAATTTTCAGGTAACAGGGGCGGTGGCTCAAATTCAGCACAATCAAAAACGCTTTTCCGGATGAGGCCTGGCGTATGTAGGCAAGGGCCTGCTGATCGGCATACACGGGTTTGTAATCACCCCACATAAGCGAAGGCTGGCTTTGCCGCAAGGCAATCAAACGTTTGTACAGGTTGAGGTGAGAATAAGGGTCTTTTTTCTGCACTTCCACATTTACCCTTTTATATGTGGAGCTCAGCCGCAGCCAGGGTTTAGCAGTGGAAAAACCTGCCTGTTCCTTGCTGTTCCATTGCATGGGCGTGCGGGCCGGGTCACGGCTCAGGTTTTTATCGGGCATGTTCAAACCCTGGGGGTCCTGCACTTCTTCAAACGGAATGGGCACATCCCGCATGCCCAGTTCTTCGCCGTAATAAATGGTGGGTGTGCCACGCAAGGTCAATAATAACAGGGCCGCCAGTTTTGACTGCTGCAGTCCTACCCGGCTGGTAATGCGGGGCTGATCGTGATTACTCAACACCCAGTTTGGCCAGGCATTTTGCGGAAGGGCACCTTCGTATTCGGCGATGGCTGCTGCAATTTTCTGGGCATCCCAGTCCAGGGAAAGCAACATGAAATTAAAAGGAAGATGCGCCCCGTTATTTTGCGGACCATAATAGGTAATCAGCTTATGAATGGGCAGGTAAATCTCACCGATCATCATGCGGTCGTCGTATCCATCCAATACCCTTCGCATTTTTTGAACAATATCGTGGACTTCGGGCTGATCGGTGGAGTACACCGGCAACAGCTGTTCATACGTAGCCATGTAGGAATGATAATCAGGATTGACAGGATTGTTGCGGAATTGTTCGTCCTTGATCATGTGCCACATCACATCTACCCGAAAACCATCT
Organism: uncultured Bacteroidota bacterium; assembly: GCA_963697545.1. Classification (GTDB taxonomy): domain Bacteria; phylum Bacteroidota; class Bacteroidia; order Chitinophagales; family Chitinophagaceae; genus Flavisolibacter. The sequence goes on from CAVOOL010000002.1 coordinate 23,924, forward strand.
ACGCCTTTATCGAGCCAGAACCGCATGACATCCAGCATGGCGGCCTGCACTTCAGGATGGCGCCAGTTGAGATCGGGTTGCTCTTTTAAAAAGGCATGATAATAATACTGGCCCGTGGCTTCATCCCATTCCCAGGCAGGCCCTCCAAAAACGCTGAGCCAGTTATTGGGCGGACTTCCGTCCTCAAGGGCATCTTTCCAGATGTACCAGGCCCTTTTAGGATTATCTTTTGATGACCGGGATTCTAAAAACCAGGGATGCTGATCGGATGTGTGATTGGGAACAAGATCCAGTATGATCTTAATGTCTCTTTGATGCGCCTGCTGCAGACAGGTTGTCAAAATCTTCCATCGAACCAAACAGGGGATGAATTCCTTTGTAGTCGGAAATATCGTAGCCAAAATCGGCCATGGGCGAGGGATAGACAGGCGAGATCCAGATGGCGGTGATGCCCAGCCATTTTAAATAATCCAGCCTTTGCACAATGCCTTCCAGGTCGCCAATGCCATCACCATTGCTGTCCTGAAAGGAACGGGGATAGACCTGGTAAATAATGCCGGTTTGCCACCAATGATATTTTGCTGTTTCTGCCATAATAAATCCTTTCAGTCTTACCTGTATGAATTAAGTAATCGGTTAGCTTTAAAACCAATAACTATTGATATCTGCTAACAAGCCGGAAGACAGGTATGAAAATTTATGCCAGACATCAGGTAAGGAAATGCACTTTAAAAAGTCAATGGATCCCGGCTGCTTCTTCCCGGGCCAAAACCAACACGGTGATCATGACTTCTTTTCCGTTGTGGTGAACGGCTATCTCTTGCTGTTGCCTGCGCCATAACAACAGAGGGGCAATAAAATCTTTGGCCATTAACCGTTGCGGTGTGCTGAGTATAATCGTGGTGCCGTTTTGCAAAAAAAGACCGATTACTTGCTGCAACACTTTAAAAACAGAAGGATCGTAATTGATATCACTCAAAAGCAACACATCTGCGCGGAGGTTTTGGGGAAGGTGATGCCAGTTGAGCAGTTGTGCTGTAAAATTCTTTAAACCATTATGCTGCGCCGATTGCTGAGCGATCTCCACGGCCTCAGGCAGATAATCACTGCAAAGCACACTGGTGGCAAAGCGGGAAGCTACAATAGAGGGCAAACCCAACCCGGCAGCCAGCTCTACCACGTGTTTATTTTGAATGTATGCGGTATGCCGAAGCAAAAATTCACTTAAGGCCAACGAAGCCGGCCACACCTGCGACCAGTAGGGAAATGGGATCGTTCCCTGGAGGTATTTTTCCCTGACAGCAGCCGGCGCGGGTACAAAAATCTCTATGGGCTGTTCCAGAACATGAAATGTTTTTAACTCCAACGGGAAAGACATAAAGAAAATTAAGCGGCAAAGGTGGGGCTTTCCCTGTTGATATAGCGCCTGCTTATCAAAAGCATTATAAAAGCAGGAACAAATGTTCAAACATTGAATTACACCATTCATGTCCTTTTATTTCCATCCCGTCAAGGTTTAATTTTCCTGGGCCGGAACTTAAAATAGCTTTACTGTCCAATAAAAATTTTTTTATGTCAAAGAAGATCATCGCCGTATTTGGCGCAACAGGTGCACAGGGTGGCGGGCTGGCCCGGGCCATTCTGAATGACCCCAACAGCGAATTTTCAGTACGGGCCATTACCCGTGACGTCACCTCAGACAAAGCACAGGACCTGGCCCGCCTGGGTGCAGAGGTGGTTTCGGCTGATATTGATGATCCGGCCAGTATACAGAAAGCTTTACAAGGTGCTTACGGGGCGTATTTCGTTACCTTTTACTGGGCCCATTTTTCACCTGAAAAAGAAAAAGCAGAAGCCCGGAATTTCGTGGAGGCTGCAAAAGCTTCGCATCTCCAACACATTATCTGGTCAACGCTGGAAGACACCCGCCAGTGGGTGCCCTTAACGGACAACCGCATGCCGACTTTAATGGAGCACTACAAGGTCCCGCATTTTGATGCCAAGGGAGAATCAGACAAACTTTTCCGTGGAGGCCGGCCTGCCCGTTACCTTCTTAAGGGCTTCTTTCTATTGGGACAATTTTATTTATTTCGGCAGCGGCCCCAAAAAAGGTGCTGACGGTAAGTTTTATATCACTTTTCCACTCGACGATAAGAAGATGGCCGGCATTGCCGCAGAAGATATCGGCAAGTGTGCCTATGGCATTTTCAAACAAGGCCCTTCGCTCGCCGGCAAAACCATTGGCGTAGCAGGTGAACATTTAAGCGGGCAGGAAATGGCTGCAGCCCTTTCAAAAGCTTTACAGCAGGAAGTCATTTATAACAATGTGACGCCGGATACCTATCGCGGTTTTGGTTTTCCCGGAGCCGACGACCTGGGAAATATGTTCCAGTTTTACCGCGATTTTGAAAAAGATGTAAACGAAGTGCGGAGTGTATCGGCTTCCCGGGAGTTAAATCCCGCCCTGCAGTCTTTTAACCAATGGCTTGAGAAAAACGCAGCGCTTATTCCCCTGAGTTAAAATTTTTACGGCGGATTTATCGTATGCCAGATGAATCCGCCCTTTAGGTCTCGTCCTCCAGTTTATCCCTTCGCTTTCTCAATTCATTTCATTCCGTCTTGCCTGACGCTTTTAGTTTAGCCAAATTTGCACGCTGAAATCATTGACATTTATCAAGATATTTCTTATCAGCCGTCAATGCGCCACGGCTGACTAACAAAGTAACTTCGCGTCCATTTTCAGACTGCACCCCGATTGCTAACGCCAGGATGAAGAAGAGAAGGTAAAACAAAAGTGATGAACAAGAGTAAACACCCAAAACGTATAAAAAATAAGATCTTTTTTTTCTTGCTGATGCTGATAAGCAGTATTGGCTATGCCCAAACCACCGTGGTAAAAGGCGCTGTTATTGATGCTGAATCGCGGCTGCCGGTTCCGTTTGCCAGCGTGTATTTTAAAGAAGGAAAAGGCGTTACGGCCGATTCCTCCGGCCGGTTTGAAATCACCACCGCACTTGGTTTTAAAGAACTACAGGTTTCCTACATTGGCTATACAACCGCCAGCGTTCCCTTACAGCCCGGCAAAGAGCAGGCGCTTACCGTGGAGCTTCGCTTAGATGCTTCAAAAGACCTGAATGCGGTGGTTATCAAAAGCAAAAAGAAAATCAAGTACACCAATAAGAACAATCCTGCGGTAGAACTGATCCGAAGAGTGATTGCCAATAAGGATAAAAACAAGCCGGAGAGTTATGATTATGTAGAGTATGAGCAATACGAAAAGATACAATTAGCCCATAGCCGTCCCGCCGAAAAAGCGGTCAAAAACAAACTGCTAAAAAAATACAGCTTTCTTCTGGAAAATACCGACACCACCACGCTAAAAGGCAAGGCACTGACACCCGTTTACCTGGAAGAAAAGCTCTCTTCCAATTATTTCAGAAAGGATCCAAAGAAAAATAAAACAATTGTGGAGGGAGAAAAGCGGGTGAATTTTGGAGAGTTTATTGACAGTAACGGTGTAAGCTCTTACCTAAAAAGATTGTATGAAGATGTAAACGTGTATGAGAACAATATTTCTTTATTCACTAACCAGTTTTTAAGTCCTATTGCCGACATGGCCCCCTCTTTTTATATGTTTTTTATAAGGGATACCATCACCGATGAATCGGGCAAAAAGCTGGTAAAAATGAACTTCACGCCCCGCAACACCAACGACTTTCTGTTCAGGGGCATCATGTATATTACGCTTGACAGCAGCTATGCGGTGCAAAAGCTGGATATGACGATCAGCCCTAACATTAATATGAACTGGATAAAGAGCATGCAGATTCACCAGGCTTTTGAAAAAAATTCTATTGATGAACGCTATCATCTTATTAAATCCGATATCAGCAGTGAACTGGGTATCAGCAAAGGAAAAGCAAGTGGTGTATACGGCGAACGTTCGGTATCGTATAAAAATTACAAGATCAACCAGCCAAGGGAAGAAAGTTTTTACGAAGGCGCCGTTTCCTCCACTGCAGCTAAACCCGACAGTTTTTGGGTGGCCCGGCGTCATGATCCCCTGAGCGCAACAGAAGCCAAAGTCTATCAGAATATCGACAGCCTGAAAAACATGAAATCGTTCAAACGATTTATGGATGTGGCTACTATTTTCCTGGCGGGCTATAAATCCTTTGGTAAGTTTGAGATGGGACCGGCCAGTACATTTTATAGCTGGAACCCCGTGGAAGGTTTCCGCTTGCGCTTTGGGGGAAGAACCACTCCCAACTTAAGCAAACGTCTTTATTTTGAAACCTATGGCGCCTATGGATTCAGGGATGAAAAATGGAAGGGATTTTTCTCCTTTACCTATTCACTCAACAACAAATCGGTTTATTCTTTTCCGCTGAATTATATACGGGCCAGTGCTCAACGGGAAACAAAAATTCCCGGCCAGGAACTGCAATTTGTACAGGAAGACAACCTGTTGCTATCCTTTAAAAGAGGCAACAACGACAAGTGGCTGTACAATGATATTTACCGGCTGGATTATGTAAAGGAATTCCAAAACCGCTTGTCTTATTCCGTTGGTTTTAAAAACTGGAAACAAACCCCGGCAGGAGCTATCAGTTATGTAAGAGGCAAAGAACAGCAACTGGAAACCATTCCCGATCTTACCACTTCAGAGCTTTCCTTACAATGGCGCTGGGCGCCTAACGAACAATTTTACCAGGGCAAGATTTACCGTATTCCCATCATTAATAAATACCCCATTTTTACCTTGCGTTATACAAAAGGAATAAAAGGATTATTGGGCGGCGAATACAATTACGATAAGTTCAATGCTTCTGTTGAAAAAAGGGTGTATCTCTCGCAGTTTGGTTATAGCGATGTAGTGCTGGAAGGTGGTTATACCAGGGGACAATTGCCTTATCCGTTGTTATCCATACACAGGGCCAATCAAACCTATGCGTACCAGTTGAATTCGTATAACCTGATGAACTTTTTGGAATTTGCCAGTGACCAGTATGTAAGCCTGAATGTAGATCATCATTTCAATGGTTTTATTTTTAACCGCGTGCCTTTATTAAATAAATTAAACCTCAGAGAAATTGTTTCGGCAAAGGTTTTATACGGCGGCATCCGAAATGAAAATGACCCGGCAAAAAATGGAAGCCTGTATAACTTTCCTGTTAATGCGGATGGCGTGACTACCACCTTTTCTTTGAATGACGGGCCTTATGTGGAAGGCAGTGTAGGCATCGGCAATATCTTTAAATTATTACGCCTCGACCTGGTAAAACGCTTTACTTATCTTGATCATCCTGATGTAGCGGAGTGGGGAATCAGAGGAAGGGTACGATTTGATTTTTAAGAATCAAACGCCTGTATATATTTATGTGGCCATCAAAATTTTGATGGCCACTTTTTTTTACCAGAAAAGCAGCGGGCTTGTTTCATTGAAGGCTGAATTGTTTTGTATATCATCGGTAAGCTCAATTGATTTGTTGATCTCGTCATCGTTTTCCCGTAAGCAAACAAGGTCTTCTTTACAAAAAAGAAAGTTTATCTTTCCTTATAAACGAACCGCATGAAACAACTCTTCTTTGTTATTCTCTTTGTTGCTTCCGCTACTGCATTAACCGCTCAAAAAACTACCTCGCTTTTTAATGGTAAGGACCTCACCGGTTGGACGGCTCATGGCACGGAAAAATGGTATGTAGAAAAAGGCAAACTCGTGTGCGAAAGCGGACCCGACAAACAATACGGTTATTTGTCAACCAATAAACCTTACAAAAATTTTATTCTCACTGTTAAGTTCAAGCAGGAAGCGAATGGCAACAGCGGTGTTTTTTTCCGCTCGGGTATTGAAGGCACAAAGATCAGCGGCTGGCAAGTGGAGGTAGCACCAAAGGGTAAACATACGGCTGGTATTTATGAGTCGTATGGAAGAGGGTGGCTGATACAACCCAAGCCGGAAGACGAAGAAAAATTAAAGCCCGGCAAATGGAACGCACTCAAAATACAGGTAATAGGCGATGAAGTCACTACGTGGCTCAACGGTAAGCAAATGGTTTATTTAAAAGATGAAAAGATTGGAAAAGGAGAAGGTTTTATTGCCCTGCAAATACACGACGGGGGCGGCATCAAAGTACTTTGGAAAGACATTAAAATAAAAGAGCTGTAAGCGCTGGCCATGAGCCATCAGTTATCAGCCGTCAGATGTGAACCTGTAGCAACGCTTCCTTCCTGAGCCATCCTTGTCTCACGTCTGACGTCTCACGTTTCACGTATTTTACTGGCATGGTGAAAGCGGCTTATCATTACTTGCAGTTCTTTGCAAATTCCGCTACTTTTTTTACATCCATCAGGGCCGGTGCAGCGCTGTCCATATTGGGATAGATTTGTTTGATCTGGGTCAGGATGCATTTGCACTGAGTAAAAGCAGCAGCTTCCGTCATTCTTACTTTAGCACTATCTACACAACCCGAAAGAAATTCACCTTCTTCATCCTGCGACCAGGTATATCCTTTTACAGAATTATTGCTTTGTGTTTTTTTGTCCGAAGATTCCGGAGTAGTATTACAGGCAGCCAGCGTAAGAACCATCATACATGCAAAAATTCTAAACATAGATAGTGCGTTAAAGATTATTTCAATCAACAAAATTTGTACTAAGGGAAGGTATTTAATTTTTGGTAGAGTTACCTGCGAAAACGAAAATGATTTTTTAAAAAACATACAACGCCGGTTTAAATTATATCGTCATTCTTATGCCCTCGCGATGGAGGACTTTAAACAAAACTTCGGGCTGGATTTTTATCCGGCCCTTTTGTTTTTATGTGACTTGTGTAAAACCTACAGCACCAGTTCAAAAAAAAATTTTTATACCATTAAACGAACCGTCCATGCATTAGTCCTATGTGGGCTGAATGTATTTTACTAATAGTTCAGCCCGCTGGCATAACTTTTTAATACCCTCTCTGGCCCGTTCTTAACCCGAATGAAAACACCTACAGAAAACACCACGCCCTATCTATGCGAAACCGGTATTCCGTAGTACCGGTTTTCTTTTCGCCCCACAGATATCTCCTCAGGAAGCTGGCACAGGTTTTATGCTGGTTATAAAGCCATTCTAAATACATTTTTATGATACAACCTAACGGTCCTAAAAACAAAGGAACCAATAAAGAAAACGAGCCTGATGGAGATCAAGTCAAAACCGGAAGCAAAAAGGAAAATGCAGCAGAAGAACAGGAGACTGTTCCAATTGACAAAGATGCCCAGAAATATTTTGATGCACAGAACGAAGACCAGGAATTAAGAGCTGACGACAATAAAAACATTCCACTATAAAGAGGCAAACCTGCAACGCGGATCTAAAACAATACAGAACGGAAAGCGGTTAAATTTTTACGGTGTCGTAAACGATTACTTTTTCCCAAAGGTGTGAGCAGTCCGCTATAAATTTTTGATGAACAGGATCATCCTGATAGGCTTTTTGACTGGCCAGGTCATCAAAAAACAGCAGCTCCGAAACGCTATAGCTGTTGTCAACAACAGAACGTTTCTCTGTGGCAGCGGGTACCCCAATATGAATCTCCCGGATGGTTTTTATTTTTTTAAGTGTTTTTAACCCGGCTATTAATGCATCGCGGTCTTCGTTGGAAGAAGGATTTTTCAGCCAAAAGAAAACATGGTGGATGATCTTTTTTTGCTCTTTCATCTCCAGCGAAGGTAAGGCGGCAGCGGCAAGGCCGGTACCAACCAAAGTTGCCGTAGCAATAAATGACCGGCGGTTTTGTTTACTCATACAGCTAAGTTCAGGAGAATGTAATTTATAACTTCCCTGCCTTATAAATATTTTCAATCTATAAAAGATGCGAAGCTTAATTTGCCCGTCCTTTTCGGCCGGCCTCATCGGGCCATAACCATTGCCAATTTTCTATTTAGGAGAAAGGCACTGCATTTTCTTTACAATGGCTAAGCGGTAATTGATGTGCTATCTTTTTACAACCTTCGATACGGCTTATCTGAATGCTACAACGATCTTATTTTCTGCAAAAACTCATGTTCATACTCTTCAATAAAATAGCTAAGCGACTGATTCAGCTCATTCCTATTGATGCCATTACCTGCCTGGCTCATCATTTCTTGTGCAATGCTTTGCAATTGGTGCTTTAGCCTGCCGGAAAATTTGTTGCGTAGTTGTTGAAAAACATTTTCATCACCTTGCCTGTCAATAGAGGCAACAGCATACCGGAAACTCTCGTAAAGAGAAAATAAAACCGCTTTGGCGCGGTTGTGGAACGTTACGCTGATGTGTTCAAAATCGTTTTTCATAACAGAAAAAGAACTGATCTTAAGATACGCATGCTCTATTAAACCAAACCCTCTTAATTCTTTTTAAACCGGTACACGTTCACTGCTCCATTACCAACTTTATAAGAACCTTTATGCACTATTTTGGGCTCTGCTTCGTGTACTGTAACAGTGAGGCCTTTAATTTCTGAGTTATTCAAACCAGCAATGGCTTTTTGAGCTTGTTCTTCGCTGGGCATTTCTACATAGCCAAATCCTCTGGACTGATCGGTAAACACATCTTTTGCTATTTCTGCAGATTCTACCTCTCCATAAGTAGAAAAAAGGCTTTTCAAATCTTCGTCTTTTAACTGGCTATCAAGGTTAGAAATGTAAATGTTCATAATGAAAATAATTAAGTGATGAAAAAAGATTTGAGGAGAAGCAAAGAGTAAAGAAATAGAGGAACAATAAGAAAAACTGTTCCATACTGATGCTAAGAGCTCAAATGATTACGTGTAAAGATAGGCTATTATAAAGATAGAGGTTTTTATTCCCTGAAAGACCTGCCTGCGGATTACTAAACCAGATACGCTGCCTGAAATCCATGCGCTACTTTGCATTCTCTTGAAAACATATTACAAGACATGAACTGATTGTACAAAGCCAAAAAAAGGATTGGCAAACTATTAGGAAATAAATAGAGCCGTCAGACCAATTAGTGCTATCTTCAATTTGTTAATTTGAGCCTCGCATTAGTAATCGTTAATTAGTCTGCCAGTAATCTGCATCTTAGTTAGTCCCTTACTTGTTGCCTTCTCAGATCTTTTTAAATTTTAAAAATCAGTTATGAACATTTATGTTTCAAACTTAGGCTTCAACGTACAGGATGAAGACCTAAAAGGATTCTTCACCACCTACGGCGAAGTGACTTCAGCTAAAGTTATCATGGACAAAATGACGAATCAATCCCGTGGATTTGGTTTTGTAGAAATGTCCGATGATGAAGCGTCCAGAAAAGCCATTGCTGAACTGGACGGCGCCACAGTGGAAGGCAGAACCATTAAGGTAATGGAAGCCCGCCCTAAGGAAGACAGACCAGCACGCAGCAACAATCCTTTCCGCGACAATAACAGCGGTGGCTATAAAAAGAAATGGTAAGCGTTGAATCTTAATAAAAAAACCCTGGATAAACCAGGGTTTTTTTATGCAAACCTTTTTGCGATTTTAATATCATACAAAGGTTTATCATTTGCGCATAAACCCTTACAAACGAGTCCTTTTGGCTCATCGGTAAAAAAAATTCTTTATATTGTACCTCATCATTTTTATCTCCTTTAACTGACTTACCCACCTTACAAGTTTTTTAATGGATTCATTGTAAAACCTCATTATGCCAAAATTGAAAATTGGAGTTATTGATCTTGTAAGTAAAGGGCCTAACAGTACCCTTTGGGCCACCACCATGCATGCCAACCTGGCCAGCATTATGCCACAGGTGGTTGCCACCTGGTGCGAACAGCAGGGACATGAAGTATCTATGATCTGTTATACAGGTAAAGAAGATCTTGCAAAAGAATTACCAAAAGAAGTAGATGTTGTTTTCATCAGTTCTTTTACCCAGGCTGCTTTTTTGGCTTATGCATTAAGCAATTATTTTAGAAGCAAGGGAGTAGTCACCGTTTTAGGTGGTCCGCATGCCCGTTGTTACCCCGATGATTCTGTAAAATATTTTGATTATGTAGTAGGGTTTGCCAACCAGTCAACTATTGAAGAGGTATTGGATAATTGTACTCCGCAAAAACCTGTGGGGAAATATATTTCAGCTACCAAACAACCTAACGGACTGCCTGGGGTAAAGGAACGCTGGAAATTCATAGAGCCTACTTTAAAGAAGGCGCCTTTTCTTAAGATCGTACCAATGATCGGCAGTATGGGTTGCCCCTACACCTGCCCGTTTTGTATTGACTCAACCGTTTCTTACCAGTCGCTTGATTTTGAAGTTATCAAAGAAGATCTTCGCTTTTTACTTACCAAATTTAAAAAGCCCACCATTGGCTGGCACGATCCCAATTTTGGCGTTCGCTTTGAAGAAAATATGGAAGCTATCATTTCGGCGGCACCGCCCAAAAGCTTTCGTTTTTTTGCAGAAAGCAGTTTATCCATTCTTACAGAAAAACATTTGAAAATATTAGAGCAAAATGGTTTCACTGCTTTACTGCCGGGCATTGAATCCTGGTATGATTTGGGCAATAAATCGAAAACATCCAGAATGGCCGGTGAGAAAAAAGTGGAACAGATCTCCGAGCATGTAAACATGATGTTCCAATACGTTCCTTATGTGCAAACCAATTTTGTATTAGGACTGGATAGCGATGGCGGTGAAGAACCATTTGAACTGACCAAACGCTTTGTTGACAAAACACCCGGTGCTTTTCCCGGTTATTCATTACTTACTGCCTTTGGTGAGGCGGCGCCGCTGAACCTGGAATATCAACGCGAAGGCAGGGTGTTGCCTTTCCCCTTCCATTTTCTGAATAATCATTTGGCCATGAATCTGAAACCAAAGAATTATGAATGGATTGATTTTTATGATAAAGTAATAGACCTGACGGAATATACATTTTCCAAAAAAGCCATTTGGCGGCGTTTTCTGGCCAACAAAGGTTCCACTCCCAAATGGATGAACTTTATGAGAGCCATTTCGCAGGAAGGTCATGGACGCATCCGTTTTTACCGGCAGGTAAGAAAGAACCTGATAGAAGATGTTTCGTTCCGGAATTATTTTGAAGGAGAGTCAAAACAGCTTCCGGCTTTTTATACGAATATCATTCAACAAGACCTGGGCGAGTGGTGGTCATGGTTTCCTAAAGAAGCAATGGAGCATAACACCAACGCCTATTTGCATAAAAAAGGCACTCCTTCTATACTATCTGTAGCATAAATGCAAACGGGAGAATTTTATTATCCTTAATTCTTAAATTCTCCCGTTTGTCTTCCATTTCCCAAACCGAAATTCCCGGCCATTCATTTCCATGTGGTACAAGGCCAATACATGTGGACTCCTTTATGAAGCACATTTAAACAGGAGTCTGTATTATACCAAATTCAGTTGGATAGTATGGAGTTTGGTTTAAGAGGTTAAGAGTTTAAAAGTTTAAGAATACCATACGACTTAATTCGAAATGGTATTAAACAGATTATTCCCTTACTCAGGAATTAATAGTCTAACTTTAAAACAAGCATTTGAGCCTTGCACCTTAGTATTTGATCCTATTCACTTCGAACCATCGTTTACTACTCTGCTCCACTCAATCTGTAGTAAAAACTTTTTATGAATATTCATGTAACGAATTTGAACCTGAACCTGATTGAAGCAGACCTTCAACGGCTTTTTACACCATACGGAGAAGTGAAATCAATAGAGCTGATTCGTGATAAACTTAATAACCGTTCGAGGGGAAGAGCCTTTATCGACATGCCGGTAGAAGGGGAAGGCAAAAAAGCTATTATCCATTTGCACGGATTTGAATTTGCAGGTAAAACCATTATGGTGACTGAAGCTCCCTATAACACCGAACAAAACGAAAGGGCTACCAACTCTTTGTTATAAGATTATCGATTCCTATATCAGTGAGACGTGAAAAGAGAAACGTGAGACCATCTCACTTCTGACGTCTCACGTTTCACGATAGTGACATCTGTCTTCATCCATTTCCCACTCTCTGTATCTCCTCTCCTGCTGCGCCTTCCGAACGCTTGATGGTTTTGAACGCCTTGCCAAAACGATAGGTAAACGAAACCGCTACCACACGGGTGTCGCGGGTGAGCTTGAAATATTCGGTGGCCCCTGAAAAATAGGTCATGCCCTTCATCCATTGGGTGTAAAAAATATCTCTTGCTGCCAGTTTAATCACGCCTTTATTGTGCATCACGTTTTTTGATACACCAACCGATACTTGTCCGGCCGGATCCACAATCTCCTGGATATCGTTCTGGCTTTTGGAAGTATAAAAACCGGTGAGTTCGGCCGACCAGCCTTTTTTAAATTTAAACTGGTTGTTGAGATTGAAATTCAGCTGTGTGATTTTCACCTTGTAGGCTTTTTCAACCACACCCTCCATCCGTTTGTGCGTCAGCACCGCTTGTGCCGATAGCGACCACCATGCTGCAGGCGCTACCTGCGTTCCCACGGAGAGTCCAAAAGTTTGCAATCTTCCCAGGTTGCCTTCCGTATAAATTACGATGCCGGTACTGTCCAGCGGAAATACCTGTGAGAAATAATCTTTGGTAACACTGTAGCTAAGCCCCGAAAGCAAAACACCTTTATAACTATGAGAAAGCTCCATGTTCCAGGTGTATTGCGGACGGTAAAACGGATTGCCCCGCTGGTAGGTGTATTTGTTGATGATAAAAAGAAAGGGATTCAGTTTTTGAAACGGCGGACGATCAATGCGCCGGCCTGCACTGAGTGAAAACGTATGGGACGAATCGGCTTCAAAGGAAGTAAAGAAAGAGGGGAACAAACTGTTGTAGCTGCGGGAGAAAGCAGAATCTTTTACCACTGCATTCCCTAATTGATGCGCATCGTAATTGGTCATTTCGTAGCGCAGGCCTCCCTGCAGGGTCCAGCGGGCTATTTTTGTTTCGGCTGATCCATAGAGGGCATGAATATTCTCCGTATATAAAAAATGATTGGTCTTACCCAGGTCCGGCTTCCAGGCAGCGCCTTCTCTAAATTCATAGGCTGCTAAATTATCGGTAGTGATGTGCGACGTTTTCCACCCGCTTTCCCATTTTATTTTATCCCATTGCCCGCTATAGTCTGTTTTGGCAGAAAGGATCCGGATATCGGAGGGAATATCGGCCCTTGATGCTTCCGTGTACGTAACCGGAAAGATGGATTGATTCTCAAAAAACTGATTCCCCCTGATGCGGTAACCAATCAGGTCCACATCGGCAGTCAGTTCGCTGGAAGCCGTGAAGGCGTGTTTGAAATTCAAATTCGCTCCTCCCGTTCTCCAGTTGTTCGTATTGTGGCTATGGGTTTCAATAAGGGAATCAATGGACTTGTCCGGCGCCATCCAAAGAGCCGGATTATCGGCGGCATTGTTACGGCCTAAAGAAAGCCCGTTGAAGGCAAGGCCAACGCTTGTTTTAGGATTGATGGTGTAATCAACACCCGTGCGAAGCGTGTGTGTAGCCCCTTTCCCGCCAAGAAAGCTGGGCTGCTCTAAAAAAGAAGCAACGGAGGTGCCATCCTCTTTATAATAGGTACGCAGGGCATAAATGCGGGTAAAATTGCGACTGAAATTGACGCTGTAGTTTAAAAAGAAATTCCATGGCCCGCTGCGGTAATTTAACTGCAAATTATTATTCTCCTTCGGGTAACGGCCCTGCGCATAGGAAACACTGGCGCTACCGTTAAATCCTTTTTGCCCGTTCTTTTTTGTTTTGATATTGATGATGCCCGCATTGCCGGCCGCGTCGTATCGTGCCGATGGCTGGTCCATAATTTCTACCTGGCTGATCTGCGATGCACTCATGCCATTGAGAAGTGTAGAAAGCTGTGCTGCGTCCAAATAGGTGGGTTTGCCATCCATCATGACGGTTACACCACTTCTGCCTTTAAGCGAAATGTTCCCGTCTTTATCTACGGTAATACCCGGCAATTTTTCCAGGGCTTCCATAGCCGTAGCGCCTATACCTGTGGCACTGGATTCCATATTGACAATGGTTTTACCAGGCTTCAGCTCAATAAAGGGTTTGCGTGCTGATACAATGATATTCCCTAACTGGTTGTTAGCAGTTTGCAATACAATGACGGGCAGGTTTAGGGCACTGCCCGAAACCGAAGCAACACCGGTAAGATGCGTAGCATATCCTATCCTGCTTACACGCCAAAAATAGTTGCCGGGAAGAAGGCTGGAAAAGGTGGCGGTTCCACTGGTATCGGTCATTTGGGCTTTAAGCAGGGAAGAATCTTTTTCACGTAACAACTCCACAGTAGTATTCGGCAAAGCAATGCCCTGCCGATCGATTATCTTTAGGGTAACAGTTCCACCGGTTTGCGCATGCGAAAACAAGACGGCAACGAGCAGCGTGAGAAAACAAAAAAATTTTTGCATGGATAACAATTGGCGGCCAATTTATGGCAAAGGCTTATGCTGAGGGAAGAGATTTTGGTGGAGCGGCAAAATAGAAAGATGAACAAAGCAACCGCATTCTGAAAAACCGGCAATGACCACGGTCTTTGTTTTGCAGCAGCCCATAAAAAGCCAGCATGAAAATAATTTTACTGAGTCTTATCCTGCTTATGGCAGGCATGTAAGGCCAAAAAAAATGAATCCTTACTGGGCAAATGGCAGATCCTGCGTTTGCAGGGAAAAGACTCCCTGGGTAAAGATCTGTATGTGTATGATTACAAAAAGGACACTTCCAAAAAATATGTATCCTTTATCAACGACACCACGTATGTCAATGACAGTATCACAAAAAAGCAGGCCGACACCGTTCGTTATTTATTGACAGGCGATTCCATTTTCTCCAGGAGAGGCATCCGCAATTACTCGCTTAAAATGATCACCAGTGATTCGGTTCTAATCACAGGCGATGATCATTCCTCCATCACCATTGTAAGAGTTGACCGAAAACCGTAAGATTTCCTACTTTGTTGTACGGTTATACTTTTTCAGAATAGCCGCCAGTTTATCAAGCGGCAAAGCCTCTAGTTTTTTTCCTCTAACCGTAACCGTTTCAGCCGCTACCAACGAATTAATAATGGCTTCTTCCGTAGCTTCAATGGCCGCCATGAACAAAGGCGAAACGGCATCGTTCTGCAACACCCTTACCGGTTGAACCGCCACTTCCATGTTGTGCCGGATGCGGTTGGAAGAATCGGTTGAAAAAGCAATGACATAATCCCCGCTTCCATTATGGGCAATACCGCCTGCCTTTGCCAATCCCATAAAAGCTCTTTTAGCCAGCCGTTCCAGGTTGCGGGGGTCCAGGGGCGCATCGGTAGCCACTACTATCATGCAGGAACCATCAACGGTATTGTTTAACTGATCGCTTAAATAAAACTTTTTTAACTCCTCACCTACCGGCACGCCATCCACCTGCAAAACGCCACCAAAATTGGTTTGCACCAGCACACCCTACGGTATAGCCGCCAAGCTTTACGGGCAGTTTACGGGAAGCGGTTCCAATCCCGCCTTTAAATCCAAAACAAATCGTACCGGTTCCGGCCCCCACATTACCTTCTGTTACCGCTCCGCTTTTTGCATTTTGAATAGCCGCCAGCACATGTTCTTCTTTTACATGTCTTCCCCTAATATCGTTCAGCCCGCCATCGTTGGTTTCTCCAACCAGGGCGTTAACGGACCGCACCTCTTCGTTTCCTTTTTGCTGCAGGGTATAATCAATGACAGCATTCATAGCGGTTGGTACACTCAGCGTATTGGTGAGGATGACCGGTGTTTCCAGGTTGCCTAATTCCTGCACCTGGGTAGAGCCTGCCAGCTTTCCAAATCCGTTGCCCACATAAATAGCCGCCGGTACTTTTTGCTGGAACAGGTTTCCTTCGTGGGGAAGAATGGCCGTCACACCTGTATGCACCGAATCGCCTTTTATAATGGTTGTTTGCCCCACTGTTACACCAGGCACATCGGTAATACCATTCAGGCTTCCTGTTGGCAATACGCCTATGGTAATACCCAGGTCTCTGGCTCTTTTCTTTTGTGCCTGAGTGGTTTGAGAACTAAGGAAAATAATGCAGATAAAAAGCAGCCGGTACATGATTAATTGTTTAAGGGCAAATTACGGAATAGATGCGGTGAATCTTTTATTCGGCAGCAGATGTGATAATATGTCCTTCAGGAACCATTGTTTCCGTATGTTTTTTGATGCTGGTTTTCAAACCTTCTTCAAAGCCGCTAAAATCCGGCTTAATTTGATAGGACCGGACCTGTAACTGATCCGCCAAACGTTGAACCGTCAGATAATGGAACAGGGGTTTATAATCTGCCGCCAGGTCCGTGAGGGCGCCAATGCCCTGCCGCAGGGGCTGCCGTAAACCGCCACCACCGCCGATCACCATAAAATCTTTTCCGCCTACCATATAATGCTCAAAGGCATGACAGTGCCCCGAGAGGAACAACTGGCTTTTTTTTGAGTGTAGAAAAAGCGGAACAAATTTTTGTTGTACCGCTATAGATGGCGCCACAACCCGGCTGTTGGTAAAAGGCGAATGATGACACCCGGTAATAATAAATTCTATAGCAGGATCCTCATCTAATCGCTTCAAGGTGCTTTCATACCACTCAAGTTGTTGCAGGTCTTCTTTTTTTGACAGGGTATTGAAATTGGAATTCAGTAAAACAACGGCAACGGCATCATACACCTGCAGGTATCCTGTACGCACATGGCCGGGGAAATCGTTTCTGAAATTTTTGCTGCCCGATCAAAGGCCGTCCCATTACTTCATGGTTACCAAGAATAGCATGTATTTCAATACCGTTATTCCGGAGGGCTTCAAGGTAGCTGTCAATCGGTTTCCATTGACGGTTGCTGTATCCAAGGTTCACCACATCGCCCAATAAAAAAAGGGCAGTGGGGTGATGCTGCAAAACATCTTTAAACAAAAGCCTGGTAGCCAGTTTGTTTTTATGGGATCTCAATAGAATCGTTTCTACAAGCATCGGCGCCTGGGTATCGCTGGCAAAAGCTATAAGTGTGTTATCGTTGGATGAATTGGCTGACACCGGTTCTGTTTACGTAAACAAATCATTTACTCAACAATGTTAGAAAAATCTGTACCAGAAGTGTAAAGACAAATGCTGCAACCGGTGTTTGCCGTGTACTGTTTATGGAACTTGTGAAATTATTTATTAGAAAGCGGTTGGTTAACTCCTGTGCTGGTTAAAGACTTATTTTCTGCTTTATTACCGGTAGCAATAGATACATCCACCGGTTTTTGTATTGATACCGCCACACCTTCTTCAAAAGCGGAAAAATCATTGTTCAACTGCAGGGAGGTTACCTGCAAATGGCCGGCTACACGTTTTACCGTAAGATAATGGAACATGGGTTTATAATCGGTTGACAGATCAGGCAGGCAACCTGCACCTTCCTTTAAAGGCTGGTGCAATCCGCCGCCGCCGCCAATCACCATAAAATCTTTTCCTCCAATTTTATAATGTTCAAAGCCATGACAATGACCGGAAAGAAACAACTGGCTCTTTTTTCGATGCCAGGAAAGAAGGAACAAACCGCTGCTGCACGGCTTTTGAAGAACCTACAATTTTACTGTTGGTATAGGGCGAGTGATGACAGGTAGTAATAATGAACTGTATAGCAGGATCCGCATCCAGTCTTTCGAGGGTGCTTTTGTACCAGGCCGTCTGTTGTGTCGTCTTCTTCCTGGGTAAGCTTATTAAAATTGGAGTTCAGCAAAACAATGGCTACGGAATCTTTGATCTCCACATAACCGGTACGAACATGGTTGGGAAAACGGCTTTGAAATTTTTGCTGGCCTTTCTTCGCCTGCCCCATCACCTCGTGGTTTCCCAAAATAGCATTCACTTCAATGCCCTTGCTGCGCAGGTTTTGCAGGTACGCATCCATTGGTTTCCACTGGCGGTTGCTGTATCCCAAATTCACGACATCGCCCAACAAAAACAGGGAACCGGGACGACGGTTTTCAATTTCTGTAAATAATTTTTTTGTGGCAGTGCGGTTGTGATGGGCTTTTAACAGGAGGGTTTCTACCCACATAGGCGCCTGTGTATCGGAAGCAAAAGCAATCAGGGTGCTATCGTTAGCTGGCGCAGGTTGTGTTTGACTTTTCGCAAATAAAGTACAAAGCGTAAAGCAGGCTACAACAATGAGTTTTTGATGCATATGGGATAATGGTTACTGTTGTTTAAAAATTCCACACCATGAATACCAAAGGACTCATTGATGGCAGGCCAACGGCTGTGTAGTTTTCAGAGCTCCGGAATTAAAAAGAAACGGAAAATTGTATGTTTATTTCCTCAGTGAAAGAAGGCCTGTCTTATATCGTGTGCTGTTTGTAGCCATTACCTTTCTTCATTTCCATGACAGGGATCAAAATTCTACTATTTTTTGCTATGAAAATCTTAAATAGGAAAGATGAAAGGTTAAGATTGTTAGAAGTTATACCAAACCGCTTTCCAATTGGCAGAGAAACCATCGTGAAACGTGAGACGTCAGACGTGAGACAAGAAGGAAGCCTTGCTATAAGTTCACAGCTGATGGCTGACGGCTGACAGCTGTCTTGCTAGCAGGTTGGTATAAACTCATTGCTTTGAATAATAATGGTAGGCAACCAAAGAAGGATGATTGGAAACGACCCCATCGTAATCCCCCTCGTTCATAAATTCAGTGATTTGCTTGTCGCCATCAATGGTCCACACAAAAACCCTGCGGCCTGTAGCCTGCATTTTTTGCACATCTTCTTTTTGCAACCCTTCTGTCCACATAGGCGCCCAGATCCTGGCATTCATCGCTGTTGCATATTGCGGGTCCAGCTCACACAGAGAAGGAATGGTTTGATAGCCGGAAAGGGTTTTGAATTCTTTAAACAGTTCTTCACTATTGATTCCAACAGTGATCTCTATTTTGCGTCCAACAGCAGCGGCCGCTTCCATTGCTTTGGCTTGTAGTTCTTTTATCTTTTGAAGATAACCGGTGTCTTTTACATCCAGCCATACATAGCGCAGATCTGTTTGATGAATGATGGTATCCAGCGCCTCTTCCAGGGTGGGTATTTTTTCTCCATTTTTTAAGTGTACTTGCGAAGCCAGCTCTGCATAGCTATATTCTTTCAATTTTCCCCTGATTCCTGTTTTATGCGTAAGGCGGTCATTGATCCTTTCATCATGGTAAAGAACCAAAACGCCGTCTCTGGTTTGTTGTACATCAATTTCCACTCCTGTGGCGCCCAGCCGCGATGCCAGCTGAATGATTTCCACCGAATTTTCCGAGGCAGGCAAAAGATCCCCGTTGCGGCCTCCGCCTCTGTGTGCTATAATCTCAAGTGGTGTTTTAGTATAGAGGGGCCGCATGTATTTTAAACTAATTTTTTCCGTAGGATCATCATTTCCTTTGCCATACATACCCTCGATGATGATTTCTTTATTTATTTTTTGCCCATGTCCTGCATCGGCAGTTCCATTCGTTTGCCGAATAATGAACCGAGCCTTGCCGGTTTCCCTGTTCATTGCCTTTCGCCAGTACCCATTTAATAAAATAGAGTCGTTTACCTCTTTTCCACGACAAATGAAGTAGGTAGCGTCTTCTTTACAAAAAATAGACAGGTAGTGGATCGTATCCCTGCCGGTTAGGGAAGCACTCCATTTCAATACGGCCTGCTTTCCGAAATCTTTATCCTCTTCAATGGCATAGACGCCTTCCAAACCCTCGCGGGCCTGGGAACGCAAAGGGCTGCCAGTGGAAGCATCAAAAAGATCCCAGGCCGTGTCCGGCACCGGTGGTTTCAAAATTCTATGACAGGAGGCTATAAAAAAATAAGACATGAGTTTTAGAATACTTCTTATCATGCGGTGATTACACTGTTTACAAACAAGCAGGCTATTAAAAAGATTATGCCGTGCAAACCGTCAGAAAAATGAAATAGCAATTACCATCGTAAGAATTTCCACACCAATTGCAGTTGAAGACAAATCGAGCCGTCTCTTGACTCGGCAGCATCCAGCCATTTTACTTCTGTTCCCAACCCAACATTTTTTGAAAGCGGATGAATATAGGAAGCAGCTGCCATCCAACCCACACTTAGTTTTTTTGAAGCGGTTTTACCGGCATAATCTAATCTGGTTTTTGTAAAGTACACGCCGGAGCCGGCAAATACATTAAAGCGTTTGGTGATAGCCATTGTCCACTCCAGCAAAAGTGGCGTAGCATTCAAAACCACCTTTCCCTTGTTGCCTGCAGAGTCTTTTATAGTGTAAGAAAGAAAGGTCATGTAACCTGTTTCCAACCCTAGTTTTAATAAATGGTCAGGATGCCACATGAGCCGGATGGTGGATACCGGATTAATGTTGGAAATATTGGGTTGCAGGTAAGCTAACTTTCCGGCATAAGAAGGGTAATAACCCAAACCTCCGCTTACATAAATAACCAGGGAATAATCACCGCGGCCGACAGGTTGTGATGTGAACTCTTCCTGGGCGGCCGTTCTCATACTAACGAAAAGCAAAAGGCAGAGCCAACTTTTTTTATTGTTTAGCATAATAGTAATAAGCTACAATAGAGGGATAATTAGACAAGATGCCATCAAAGGCGCCCTGTTGCATAAATTCATAAACGTTGGCCGGAATATCAAGCGTCCACACAAAAGCCCGCCTGCCCTGCGCATGCATTTGCTGCACCTCCTCGTTTTGCAAACCCAGGGTCCACCGCGGCGCCCAGATGCGGGCATTTGTTTTTGCCACATCTTCCAGCGTCAGCTCGCAAACAGAGGGTATGTTTTGATAGCCCGGCAGCTTTAAAAAATTATTCACCACGCCCTCATCCGGAAGACCGATATTTATTTCAAGCCTGCGGCCAATGGCCCCTGCCTTTTGCTGGTACTCCAGTTGCAGATCTCTCAGTATCTGCATCGAACCTGAAAACTTTGTATCTAACCAAACAAAACGCAGTGGGGTTTGGTACACTATGGTTTCCAGTGCCTGCACCAGTGTGGGAATCTTTTCTCCATTTTTTAACCGCACCAGGGTGTTCAATTGCGCATAGCTGTAGTTTTCAATGGGCCCCAGCAATCCGTTCTTTTGGATCAATCGTTCATTCAGAGTGGCGTCGTGATAAATGATCGGAACGCCATCACTTGTAAGCCTTACATCTATTTCTATACCGGTGGCGCCAAACCTTGAGGCCAGCCTGATCATTTCCACCGAATTTTCGGAAGCAGGCAACAGATCGGCTGTGCTGCCCCCTCCGCGGTGCGCTACAATTTCAAGCGGCGTAGCCTTATAAAGCGGCCGGGTATATTTTAAGCGTAGGGGCCGGTCGGGCACATTTTCGCCAGCGCCAAAACTTCCTTCCATAATGATGCTATCACTTCCATTGAACGGAGTAGTTTCCAATAAATGTCCGGCACCATTTGCTTTGCTGATCATCAATCTTGCCTTGCCGGTTTCGGTATTTTGCATTTTGCGCCAATAACCGTTCAATAAAATAGACGTATCCAGCCTTTTGCCTTCCAGTATAAAATACGCCACCTGTTTTTCGCAAAAAAGGGAAAGGTGATACGTAGTATCTGTCCCAGTTGCCGTATAGGTCCATTTGGCTGCTGTGGCAGGGCCAAACACATCTTCACCTATTGAAATAGTATAGACGCCTTCCATGTTTTGACGGATAGATGTATTTAATGCGCCTGCGGCCGGCGATTTAAAAAGATCCCAGGATGTATTGGGCACCGGTGCTTCAAAGTTTCTTTTACAAGAGACCAAAGCAATAAGGAGTATGGGAATAAAATATTTTATCATAGAACAAGGCCAACGATTATCTGTGGAAAAAAAAGATTGCGGTCAAAGGGTTCGAAGAGGGTCCAGGTTTGCCAAAAAAAATTGCTATAGACAGCCCTGAAGCCGAGGCTCAGGCTTTTCTTTCCATAAAATGGCTGTTCTAAAACCACACTATAGGCCGAGCCGCTGAAAAGCCTGTAATCGGTTGTCACCTTTGTATCGCCGGCATAGGTTTTGATCCCCAGGTTCATAATTCCTTCCGCTCTTAGGGTAAGCAGAATGGCTTTATTGAAACGGTAACCAAAGGAAAGGTTGGGATAGGTTTGCCATCCGCTGCCCCTTGTTTTCAACCCCTGCGTGTTGATAAAACCAAACCAATACGCCATATCGGCGCCGGCGGCCACCGAGGTTCTTTTACTGAGTGAGGTAGCCCAGCGGGGACCCAATGAAAGGATGTTTTGTAATACCTGGAAATTTATCCTTCCGTCAAGGAAAGTTTTATCACCCAGTTTGCGCAGCACATGAACATCACCAGCGGGTACCCGGAAGTGAAGTTCTTCGGTGATCTCATAAGGCATGGTGGTTACTGTAAAGCCAACCGAGGTTTGCCATGTTTTATTCATGGGATAAGGAAAGTAAATCCATTTTTGTTGCTGAATAGGAACATCCTGCGCACTGACATAAGAACAAACGAAGAACGTAAAAAATAAGATCCAGCTTTCCTTTCCCTGTTTTTGCTTTTGCATTCATCCTGAAGAAGATTGTATTCGCTGTTTAATTACAATTGCATGTAACTGTTAGTTATACTGAATGGCTCAAAAAATATTGGAGAAAAGAGGTTTTTACAAATGAATAGGAATGGATGATCTTATTCTTAAATGAATTATACAATAAATGGGCCGTGATGGTAAACAAAATACAGCATCCAAAAATTAGGGAAGACTGAAAAAAATAGACCCCTGTAGAAACAGGGGTCGCAACCAAAACTAACTGCTTATGAGAAAAATTTCTGCTTTATGTAGAACACAAAATTACTGCCTGTATTATTAAATTGTTGTTAGTGCTTTGTTAGTATATTACTAATCTTGCTCTTGAGCTTAATCATTAATTTTAATATAAAGGCAAAACCGTTGACAGCAATCAATTATTCATCGCTAAAACTTGTTTGCAATTAGCATTTATTTCTCACCAATAAGTTCTGTACATTTACCAAAATAAATATCCTGTATGAAACTTTTTGTAGCAGGCCTTCCATACGATTTGTACGATGATGAATTAATGGAAATCTTCGAAAAATTTGGCACTATTGCTTCTGCCAAAGTTACCATTGACAAAGAAACAGGTAAAAGCCGCGGATTTGGTTTTGTAGATATGCCTAATGACGAAGAGGCTAAGGAAGCCATTGAACATTTAAATGATATTTCGCTTGGTAAAAAACCCCTGGTAGTGAAGCAAGCCGATGAAAGAAACTCCGGCTCAGGCGGACAAGGCGGTTTTGGCGGAGGTAATCGTGGTGGTGGTGGTTACCGCGGAGGCAGCAGCGGAGGTGGCGGATACAATAAAAGAGATGATAACCGGGGCGGCCGCCGTTATTAATCCTCTACTCTTTCCAATACACTATTATTGTCAGGGTTGCTTATAAGGCGTTTTTTTATACTCCTTTAGCTTGTCGTTTATGTAATTGATCACTTCTTCATTTGAGGGATGTGCTCTCAACCATTCATAATCCGGCGTGAAGCGGTACATAAAAATGCGCAAGGAATCGCCTTTCAAACCTGTATAAGAGGCCACTAATTGGGGCGAATACCTGTAATTGACATAAGCCATCTGTTCGGTTTTTTCAAATAGGGCTTCTTCTTTTTTCTTATTGCGGTATTTCTTTTTGGTGAACCTGTCTAAATTCAAGATGATACCAAAACCTGAAGTCCGGTCGGAAGAAACAGTATTTAAGGTTTGTCCTCTCATTTGTTCAAATACACCTCTTCTTTCTATACTGTCCACCTGGTATCTGCTATACTGCGATCGTACCGTTACATTAGCCAGTACATTACCAAGCGGCGCCAGGTAAACGGTGAGTGTATCGCCAAAAAGAATGGAATAACGAAGGGTATCATAATGATAGGAAGGAGCTACCGCATACAAAAGATCGTTGGGTGCTACTTTTATACGAAAGAAACCTTTGGCATCGGTCTCCACTTTTTTATTATCCGATGAATTGGAAATGATTCCTTTTGCAATAGGGAAATGCGTGGTGCTGTCCCGAAGATACCCGCTGATCCAGCCTTGCTGGCCCTTTACATGTAAAGCAGTAAAAAACAGAATCACTATTGTATAGCAAAGCTTAAGCATAGCAGTGGGTTAGGCTACTAAAATTAAATTAAGTGCAGCATGAAATTGGTTAAGGCGAGGTTAATAGACCTGGTCATCAGAAATAAACAAACCCAATCTTGTCCATAGATCATGGCTGGTAAACAGCCAACACACAGCTGTTGAAGGCAGCATTATTTATTGCGGCGCAAAGCAGGTCCCTGCTTCCAGGTACCAGAAGGAAGAAGTGCGTCAAAAAATTTTGTATGGTAAATTGTTGCGAAAAGAATAAGGCGCCGGCAAAAATGGGAAAGAACCTGATGGAGCTATTTTTAATCATCCTTAAAAAATTGTATCAAATCGTGTTTTATTTTACATCAAATATTTACCTATGCCCGAGTTGCCCGATTTACAGGTATTCAGTCATAACCTTGATAAAAAACTGACCGGAAAGAAAGTAAAAAAGGTTACGGTGGTCAATGACCATAAAATCAAACAGCCTGTAGCAAAATTTAAAAACCTGGAAGGCGCCACACTTAAAAAAGTATATAGAGAGGGAAAGGAGTTACGCTTTGAATTCAATGACGGAAATGTGCTGGGTCTCCATTTGATGTTGCACGGCAAACTGCACTTGTTTGAAAATACAAACGAACAAAAAAACACAATTATTGAATTGTTGTTTACGGACGACACAGGACTGGCCCTCACCGATTACCAGGGCATTGCCACCCCTACCCTTAACCCTGAAGAGAAAGACTCCCCCGATGCCTTGTCAAAAGAAGTGAATTTTGATTTTTTAAAGACGCAACTATCCAAAAAAAGAACGACGATCAAAAACTTTTTACTGGATCAAAAAATGATCCGTGGAATTGGCAATGCTTATGCCGATGAAATTTTGTGGGACGCCGGTATTTCTCCTTTTTCTGTGTGCAACAAAATTCCGGATGAAAAAATAAAAACGCTGTCTGCATCTATTCGTTCTGTTTTGCAGGAGGCAGAAAAGCAAATTAAAAAATCCAATCCCGATATCATCAGCGGAGAGGTAAGAGATTTTTTAAACATCCACAATGCAAAGAAGAAGCACAGCCCCACGGGCGGCGTCATTCATAATAAAATGGTAAGCTCCAGGATTACGTATTATACAGACGAACAGGAATTGTTTGGATAAGCAAAAACAATCGTTTACTGTTTCCATTCTTTTTTGATAAAAGAAACTGCTTCTTGCCTTTTGGCATCAATAACATTAGCGCTATTCGTAAAAAATGCTACTATTTTAGATATATTGCAGACACATCTTCTCACAAGTAAATCTTATAAACTTATTGTATGAAACTATGGATTGCTTTAGGGTTTCTCCTTGCCTGTGAAACCACCCTTGCCCAGTCAGCCAAAAACACCATTGCTATCATTCCGGAACCCGTTTCTGTGAAAGCAACCAATGGTCAGTTTTTGCTGCCGCAGAATGTAGTGATTGCAACGACTGCCCCGCAGGAATTAAAACAACCGATCCAGGTGTTGCAGGACCGTTTGTCAAAAGCCGCCGGCAGAAAAGTTACGGTAAGCAATGCTTCCTCCACTGCTGCCATCAGGTTAGAGTTGAATAAAACAGCCGACAACAGCATTGGCAAAGAAGGATACAAGCTTTCCGTGACCCCAAAAAATATTGTGATCAGGGCCAACAAACCTGCGGGAATGTTTTACGGTGTGCAAACCCTGTTGCAGCTTCTGCCCAAGGAAATTGAAAGCGCCACCGTGGTGAATAATGTTCAATGGACGGTTCCAGCGGTGGAGGTCACCGACTATCCGCGTTTTGTATGGCGGGGATTAATGTTTGATGTAGCCCGTCATTTCTTCACTAAAAAAGAAGTGATGCAATTCATTGACGACATGGTGCGCTATAAATACAACATGCTGCACCTGCACTTAACCGATGACGAAGGCTGGCGCCTGGAAATTAAAGGCCTGCCCAAGTTAACCGAAGTGGGCGCCTGGAATGTAAAGAAGGTGGGTTATTTTGGAACCTTCTCCGCCCCCGAACCTAATGAACCCCGCGACTTTGGTGGTTTTTATACGCAGGATGACATTAAAGAAATCGTGGCTTATGCTAAAGAGCGATTTGTAGATATTTTGCCCGAGATTGATGTGCCCGGACACAGCCTGGCCGCCGTAGTTTCCTATCCCGAACTTTCCTGCACACCGGAGGCAAAAAATTACGTGGTAAGATCCGGCGAGCCTATTATGGATTGGTCCCGCGGAGCGCCGCCAATTGCTTTGGTGGATAACACACTTTGTCCTGCCAACGAAAAAGTATATGAGTTCCTGGATAAAGTGATGACGCAGGTGGCCGAACTTTTTCCTTTTGAATATATACATGTTGGAGGAGATGAAACGCCTCAAAATTTTTGGGAGAAAACACCTGCCATTCAGGAGCTGGCAAAAAGAGAGGGCTTAAAAAACATGCACGAAGTGCAGGGGTATTTTGAAAGAAGACTGGAAAAGATTGTACTGTCGAAAGGAAAAAAATTCATGGGTTGGGATGAGATCATTGAAGGAGGATTGGCGCCCAGTGCAGCGGTGATGAGCTGGCGCGGAATGAAGGGTGGCATTGAAGCGGCGAAAGCCGGTCACGAAGTAGTAATGAGCCCAACAACCTATGCCTATATTGATTATATGCAGGCCGATCCCATTATCGAACCCCGCATTTATGCTTCATTGCGATTGAATAAAACCTACGAATTTGAGCCTTTGCCCGAAGGTGTAGATCCCAAATATATCAAAGGCGGACAAGCCAACCTGTGGACAGAGCAGATCTATAATTACCGTACGGTTCAATACATGACATGGCCACGGGGACTGGCGATTGCAGAATCGGTATGGTCGCCCAAGGAAAAGAAAAACTGGAACAATTTTTTTAACAGGGCTGAAAAACATTTTGAACGTTTTGATGTGGCAGAAAGAAAATATGCCCGTGGTGTATATGATCCCATTTTTGAAGTGAGCAGAACGGCAGATAAAAAATTAAAGATTGAATTAAGTACAGAAGTGGAAGGATTGGATATTCATTACAGTTTTGACAATTCTTTCCCCGACCGCTTTTACCCAAAATATACTACTGCCTTAGTGCCTCCCAAAGATGCCGTGATGCTGAAAGTAATTACGTACAAGGATAAAAAACCTGTAGGCCGCATGATTGCCATGCCGATAGAAGAGTTGAACAAAAGGGCTGATAAGAAAAAATAAGCCTTTATAGAAAAACATAAAAAAAGCAGGTTCACGCCTGCTTTTTTTATTTGACGAAGCGGTGTGCATACTACTACCAAACCGCTTTCCAATTGACAGAGAGACCATCGTGAAACGTGAGACGTCAGATGTGAGAAGAGAGGGAACTATGACCGAAGAGTTTCTTCGGTTTCACGTCTCACGTTTGACGTTTCACGGCTGCCTTGATTGCATGATCAGTTCAAAAGCATCGGGTTAGTAAGTAGTACAAGCTTCGGCACGTATCAAAAACAAACCGGGTGCTTTTCTTTTGGCCACCCATTCAGCTACAAATAAAAAAGCAGCAGGATAAACTTGCTGCTTTACTTTTCTTTCTAAAAGCACTCAAAAGAAAAACTGCTCTTTTACAATCTTTCCATCCTTTACCTCGTACACGGCAATTTCATCCATTTTTACACGGCCGGCACCTTTCATGGTTACGTCCATTCCCATGGCTACGCTAAAATAACTGCCCGCAACTACGGGTGCACTGCAATACCCGCCGTGCATTTCTTCTACCATGTTGTTGAATTCTTCTCCCTTTTGCTTGATCGCATCAAGGCCTTTTACATTCTTTAATCCGAAGGAAGCGGCATGCGCCGGCTCTATGCTTTCGGCATTTTGCGCAAATAGCTCCTCCTGTATTTCCATCCATTTGTTTTCCTGGGTAAGCTGATAAAAACGATTGGCAACTTCCTGTGTGGTCATAATGGCTTCCTGTGTAGGCATAACTTTACGTTTTTGGGTGAAAAAATGAGAATAGAAGTTACGCTATTTAACAGTGCTGTCCTACTCAATTATGATGAAGGAAAACTGTTTTGCGGCAGTGGTCATTTTTAAACCCATTCCGGAAACAAGCAGTCGTCTTATATTTGTTTACGTAAGCCCGCTGTATGAATGAATCAGCCATGTTTGATGCCTGCCGCAGAGGCGACCTTGAAGAAGTGCGAAGCCTCTATGCAGCAGATCCTGATCTTATCCACCTAACGGATGTCAAAGGTTTTACGCCTTTAATTATTGCTGCTTACAATAACCACTCCGACACTACCGAATTTCTATTAGAGAAAGGCGCTGACGCCAATGCCCAGGATAACGCTGGCAATACGGCCTTAATGGGCGTTAGTTTCAAAGGCTATACGCACATAGCCGTGCAACTTTTGCAAGCCGGTGCGGATGTAAATCTCCGGAATAGCAACGGCGCTCCCGCCCTTACGTTTGCCGCTACGTTCGGACATTTGCGCATTGCAGAACTATTGCTTCAGAACGGCGCTGACAGCTCGCTTGCAGATGCCCGCGGAAAAACACCTTTCGACCATGCCCGCATACAGGAAAACGAAGCCATGATGGAATTGATACAACGCTATAGCCATCCCTAAAACGGGAGAGGTTATCCCTTCACTTTCCGTCGTAAGAATCTTTTAACAAATTGCGACAAAACTTCCGCACTTTTTTTTGGTCTGTCGTTGGTTAACTCTATTAAATAAAGATTATGAAAAAAATACTTTTACCTCTGTTATTTGCTTTTGTACTACCCGCCTCATTTTCCTGCAGCACCATGAGATATACGTTGAATGAAGCAGACGCGGCGGCGGCCATACGCCAGTTGTTAGAAATCGGTACAAAAGAGGGTTCTTTAACCGGTGCGTTTAGTAAAGAAACGGTTATGTCCACTCTTTTCCCCGAATCGCTGAGAAAAACGTTGAACACTTTAAACCAGTTAGGATTAACCAACGAGATTGACCGTTTTACGACCACACTGGGTACGGCCGCAGAAAAAACAGCAACCGCTTCTGTACCTATTTTCCTCAGTGGCATTAACAATATGAAATTTACAGATGCCGTAAGCATCATTAAAAATGGCGGCACATCCGCTACCGATTATTTAAGAAGCTCAATAGGCGACACGCTGCGCCGCTCCGTAACACCCGTAATGAAAGCAGCATTGGATGAATATAAACTGAATGAACAGTGGGAAAAAATAATCAAACCAGCACAGGCATTGGCGGGCAACAAACTCAATTTTGACCTGGCTAATTTAATGGCCGGACTGGTAAGTGAAAAGATGTTCCAGAAAATTGAAGAGAAGGAAAAGCAGGTACGTACCGATGCCTCGGCACGAACAACCACCCTGTTACGGAAAGTGTTTTCCGGAAACAGAAGTTGATAAAAATGGGTAAACAAGGGTTGCTTAATTCAACTTTTGCTTACTGGATCAAACAGAAGGGCATGGTTGATGAGTCCGAAGTTTAGATGCTGCCCTATCTTACCCATTTCATGTGTTTTGCAAAGAAAAACGATAAAATTCGTTTAACAATTACGCCTCATCACTGGCATGGTGTTAGTAAAGTAAAGGATATGAATAAATTTTTACCATTTAAAATGAGAATCATGAAAAAATTATTATTTCTCTTACCT
The DNA here is from genome assembly GCA_963697545.1 of uncultured Bacteroidota bacterium. GTDB lineage: Bacteria > Bacteroidota > Bacteroidia > Chitinophagales > Chitinophagaceae > Flavisolibacter. Next base: position 53,691 of record CAVOOL010000002.1, read on the forward strand.
ATTATAGTAGCGGTACTGATGGTGGCTTGTAACAGCAAGCCAAAAACGAACACTGAAGACGTAGCCAGAAAAGTAGCTGACTCGCTTCGTTTAGCTGCTGACACAGCAGGATTGGCCCAGTTCCAAACGTGGAAGGCTCAAAATGAACTTACCGATCAAAATATGGGCGGGCAAACCGCTTTGGCTGCCACACCCGCCGTTACCAGAAATTCTTCTTCTGTACGCAGAAGCAGCTCTTCCTCAAGAAACAGCGGCGGCTCCATGAGTTCCGGCTCTTCCAATACAGCGAAAGCACCACAGAAAAAAGGCTGGAGCAAGGCCGCTAAAGGAGCTGTAATTGGTGGCGTTGCCGGTGGCGCTGCGGGTGCTATTATCAACAAACGTAACCGTGTAGTGGGTGGTGTAGTAGGCGGCGTTATAGGCGCCGGTGTGGGTTATGGTATTGGCCGCAGCAAGGATAAAAAAGACGGACGTTATTAGGGTACTGGCTTGAAGTGCCGGATGACCGTTTTGGCAAAGTCAAAATTCAAAAGTAAAAAGTAAAAAGGAGGCTTATAGTGTGAGCCTCCTTTTTTTGCCTTTTGAATTTTGACTTTTTACTTTTGACTTCTCTCTGAAGAATTTTATTTTACAACCAGGCTTACAATCTTCTAAAATCGTTATAACTTTAATAGTAGTTTTCTACACAACATCTACCCCACCAAAACGCTGATTCCTTACTCTTTCTCAGCTACAACATTGCAGACATAATTTCTTCATCTTAAAACAATGCTCATGAGAAAGTTCATCATTGGCCTGTTGCTTATGCCCTGTATGGCCATAGCCCAGGAAAAAACAGTTGTTTCCGTTAACCGCGTTTTTCCCAAACAAGACAAGGTGCAGAGTTTTGAAAAAGCCCTTGCGGCACATGCACAGAAATACCATAAAGGAGATTTCAGCTGGCGGGTGTTCACAATCGAATCGGGGCCGGATGCTGGTGGCTACCATATTACAGAAGGACCTATGACCTGGGATGGCATTGACAAAAGAGGCGATTTAGGCGCTGCTCATACGGCTGATTGGAATACTACCATTGCTCCTTTGTTGACCGACAGAGGCTCTATTAGTTACTCAACGTACCGTGCCGATCTAAGCTCTGTGAAGATGACAGATTACAGCGATAAAATTGCGATTACTCACGTTTATCCAAAACCGGGCTATCAGACTGAAATGGAAGATGCTATAAAAAAACTAAAGGCCGTATGGGATACCAGCGGCCAGGCTATAGCCGTGTATGAAAGCAGTTCTTCCGGTGAACCGCAGTGGGCATTGGTAACCCGTTACAAACAGGGACTAAAGGAAAGAGAAAGGAATTTTCGCCCGCCAATGAAGGAAAGATATGAAAAAGCCAATGGCGATGGTTCCTGGGCTACCTACCAGCAGGCTCTCCGGACCATGGTGGATCATTCCTGGTCAGAATTGCTATTTTATAAACCGGAATTAAGTTCGAAGTAATACAAAGCGAAACGGCCAGATGTTGTCTGGCCGTTTCTTCTTAAATTCTAAAAATTGGTCGAAGCCCTCTCACCAATTCCTTTTGTGAGTGGTCAGTGGTGAATGGTGAGTAAAAAAGCTCTACTACTCACCACTCACTACTCACGCTATTATGAGACCCCCTTATAAGTTCCCTGCTTTCTTCTTTTTAAAAAAACCTCTTAATAAGAAATTGTGCTGTAAAGCCTCCATGTTCTCATCCAGTTTTTGTGTGCTGGTTTCCAGGTTTTTGATCACTGCTTTTAAGCTTTCAGCTGTTTGAGCATCGTTCAGTAATACACCGGCCGGCGTAGAAGAATTGCTCAACGATGCATTCACATTTTTAGTAGTTGCGTTTAATGTACCGATCACTTCGTTGGCCGTTTTTGTCAGGCCTTCAATTTGTGTCACGCCGGAACGCAGCTTACTAAAGATGACCGTATCAGTAACCAGGTCGTTGCTCAATGAACCTTTTTGCTGAAGTTTGGCTGTATAATCGGAAATGTTGTTGGTGAGCTCCTCTGTTTGATTCATGGTTCTTTTCAAGGTTGCCAGTGTAGTTTCCAGTGAAGTGGCAATAGTTTCATCGTTCAAAAGCTTACCTATCGTTCCCTGCCCGCTTGCCAGTTTTTGGCTTACGGTTTTAAAATCATTGGTAATATCCAGCAGGTTTTTATTATTGGCTTGCAGGGTGCTCATCATATCCTCCATATTCAGGGCATTATCAGCCATCACCACATCGCCTTCAGCAATTACGGGAGCCGCTGGCGTTCCTCCGGCCAGCACAATAATGCGGTTTCCGATCAAGCCATCGGTTCCCACCTTTGCTTTCACATCTTTGCGTATATATTTTTGGGAGCTTTGCTCAATTCCCATGGTTACTTCCACCTGTCCTGCCGGCGTAAATTTTATTTTTTTAATGGTCCCGATCTTCACGCCCGCAAACCAAACATTGCTTCCTTCCTGCAGGCCGTTAATATCATTAAAAACAGCCTTTGCCTCAATCATGTTACTGAAAGTTTTGCGTTGGCCACCCAGGGTCAGTACACCAATGATGAATATCACCAGGGCAACGAATATGAATACGCCTACCGCAAAAGCTCTTGTATTTTTAGTAGATCTCATGGTTATTGTATAAAGTTATAATCATAAAAGCTTTGGATGCGCTCATCTTTTGATTCAAAAATTGTGTCGAAATCGCCCTGCTTTATAAACCTGCCATCCAGCAACATGGCTACCCGGTCACCGGTCTCACGGGCACAGGTTAGATCGTGTGTAATGATGATGGAACTGGTATGAAACCGTTCCTGAACGTCATTAATTAAACTATTGATCTCACCGCTGGTGATGGGGTCCAGGCCAGCCGTAGGCTCATCATAAAGCATGATCTGAGGCTTCAAAATTAGTGTACGGGCCACGCCAATACGTTTTTTCTGTCCGCCCGACAGTTCAGCCGGCATCTGGTCGATAGCCTGCAAAAGGCCAACGGCTTCCAGTACCGTTTCTATGGCCGCCATTCTTTGCTTCCGGTTCAGGCTTTTGTTATTGCGCACCAATGGGAATTCCAGGTTTTCCCTTACCGTCATGCTATCGTACAAAGCACTGTTTTGAAAGGAGAAGCCAAGCTGCAGGCGCAGTTCTCTCAGTTCTTTTTCATTTAATGTTTCCACTTCTCTTCCCAGCACATTTACCTGGCCGGCATCGGGTTTCAGCAAACCTGCAATGATCTTGATGAGAACGGATTTTCCCGTACCGGAACGACCCAGCACCACCACGTTCTCGCCTTTAAATACATCGAGGTCAATTCCCTGCAATACATGGTTATCGCCAAACGATTTGTAAAGCCCCCGGATGGAGATGACGGCATTGTTCCTGTCAATATGGCCAGACTGTTTTTTCATTATCTATCGAAACCAATTTACGATCTGGATGATTACCATTTCCTCAATGAAAATCAAAAACATAGATATTACCACGGCAAGATTAGCGGATTTACCCACACCCTGTGTGCCCTGGGTGGTTGTATATCCCTTGAAACAACCGATTATGCTGATGGTAAATCCAAACACAATAGAGCGGAATATGGAAGAACCATAGTCCAGGAAAGTGATTTTTTCAAAAGCCTTTTGGAAAAAAGTCACCAGGCTGGTTTGTTCATTGGCATGAATGTCAATATAGGAGCCCATTAACCCCACAAAGGCCGAATACATCATCAGCATAGGCAGCATAAAAGAAGCGGCCAGCACCCGGCTTACCACCAGGTATTTGAACGCATTCACGCCGGAAACATCCATGGCGTCAATTTGCTCGGTCACCTTCATGGAACCCAGCTCGGCGCCAATGCTGGAACCGACTTTACCGGCACAAATAAGAGCAGTTACCAGGGGCGCCAAAGATTTTATAACAGCAATACCTACCAGTGAGGGCAGCCAGGAGGTGGCCCCGAACTCCGCCAAAGGCGGGCGGGATTGCTTGGTAAACACAAGGCCCGTAATCAATCCTGTTACGGTAATTAAAGCAAAGGATTTCACTCCTATGTCGTAACACTGCCGAAGGATTTCATTGCCTTCATAAGGAGTTCGGAACAATTCCCTGAAAAAACGGCCCATAAACCGGAACGCATCAGTGATACTGATAAAAAACTGGTCTATTTTTTTTGAAATAACATATTCCATGGGTGATACGAAGCCTCCGGCCTGTTGGCCTTTTGAAATAAGCGGCAAATATAAGAAGATGGAGATTGATGGACTTTCTCCGCTCAAAAAATAATAGCCCGATATCAATTTGTGCCCAGGTCCGTTAAATATATCTTCCCGGCTTTACAGCCTTTTGAATAAGCTTTCCGGTATAGAACTCTTTTGTCATTCTTAAGATTAAGCCTTTGATGATTGTATTTTTTCATCATTCGCTAAGTAACAGGCTTCTGTGTTTGGAGGAATCAAGGATCTGCATCCATGGAGATTATTGAATAGCCGTATTTGCAGACATGAGTTCATCCAATAATTGCCTTAAAGCTGGATCATCGGGCTGCGGGGCGTCTGTATTAAGTATTTTCCCTTCTTTATCAAAAAGCAAAAATCGTGGTATGGTTGTAATGTTGTATTGTTTATAGAACGAAGTTCTGCTTGCATTAAGCAATAAATAATTATTGGCTGCATTGCAGTTATTTTGCCGCAATGCCTTACGCCAGTCGAATGTGCTTTTATCTAAGGATATACTGAGAAAAGCAATTTTATCCGGAGGGTATTTTTCCTCCAATTGTTTTAAATAAGGTATTTGTTTAAGGCAGGGGCTGCACCAGCTTGCCCATAAGTCAACAAATACATATTTCCCTTTTTGTTGGGCCAGCATTTTTTCAAGCCCCACTTCCTCCTTCCCATCTGAGGTTAAAAGCTGGTTTGAGATAGTTTTTGTATCTGCGTCACTGCGTTTCCGTTCATGTTTTGCCCAACGTACCATCTTCCGGTAATCCCTATTAATAGAATAATGTTTATACTTTCGGACATAGTCTTTTGGTATGTTTATCCCTCTTGAATAAGATCTGTACATGATCACACTTAACAGATAGTCTCTTGACAATCCTGAAAAGTTATTCTCCACCGTATCAAACCGGTTTCGAAAATCTTCTTCATCAGATATGCTTGAAATGCTATTTCCAGGGAACCGCCAGGGATACATTTGATTCAGAAATAACCGGACATTTGAATTGAACTGCTCTTTTTTTGTTATGTTGTTGAAATATGCTAAAAGCTGATCGTATTTATCTCTATACAATCCATGAGCCTTTAAGGTGTCTCTATAGGTTTCATAAATCCAAATAAGACTAAAATCATACCTGTTGCTGATATAACCCTTTGTAAGCTCTTTAAATTTTTTACTTACCGCATAAGCGTTTAGCAAAGAGTCAAAAAGAAGTTGTGATCTTGCTTCAGCTTTTGCTATTTCCTCTTTTTGTTGCTGCTCTAAGTCCAAAACACTTTGAAGTGTATAATCGGTCAATTGTGGCAGGACAGGTTGTTTCTCAAGTTTTTTAAAAACTTTAAAAACCATAAGCTCCCTGTTTCTTTGCTCACTGCCATTAACTGCGGTAAAATGGTAATCATCATAGCTACCCTTTACAAGAATATGTTCCTTGGGGTATATAAGTGCTTTATCCCGGTCTATACCAATCAATGTAGTTCCAAGAGCAAAACCCTTAACTACCTCATCTTTTCTTAGTTCTACATCCTCATAGTGGTTGCCCATAATTCCATAAAAATCATTTAAATAAACTGCCTGTTCAGGAAATAACGAATCAGCAAAAACTGTAGAGTCAGCAGAGAAATAAACAGGCTTGGTTCCCTTTTTTAGATTGTAACAGGAAGCAACTAAAAACAAGGCCGGAACAATTAAAATTTTTCTCATCATAAAAATTAAAGAAACTGTAACGAAGCCTTCCGCCTGCCACAGCTATTTAAATTTACGCATAAACATGTCTATTGCAACAGCTGCGGAAATAACAATCCATTTACAGTATGCTTCTTAAGGCGTGCAATGCGCTTTTACCCACCATCAGAATTATTTATGCAAGATTTATAACATTCTTCTTCATCAGAAGAACTTGTTATTTCACTCATATTTTTTTCAATTGCTGTCTTGAAAGCGTTTGTGAATTTCCAAAGCTCAGGCTCTTTGGGCTTTTTCATCTGATTCAAACGTTCAATTTTGATGAATCGGTCCGGCTTGTGGCGCCAGGCTCATTTACCTTATTGCGCCGTAAAGTGATGAGCCTATTCGGCTTTTTATAATAAGTACGTTAGGTTATATTCCTATGCACATAAGGCAGCTGGTATTTTTCATAAAGTTTTTTACCAAAAGACAAATCATTTTGCACTCAAATACTTTTCAAGCAGGACTTCTATTTCATTGCTATCGGGCCCAGGGGCATTGGAATGTATTAACCTTCCCTGCTTATTAAATATCAGGTATCTTGGAATCTCGCTTATACCCAGCTCCCGCAAAAAACTGCTCTTCTTCGGATTTGTCACTTTATAAGAAAGAGGGTATAGATTAAGGTTCTCCTGTATTGATGCAATTTTCCATTTATCAAAGTCTTCGTCAATAGAAAAGTAAATAAAGGCAATCTGTCTGTTTTGAAACTTTTTTTGCAGTGCCACAGAATAAGGCAGTGCAACCCTACAGGGAATACACCAGGATGCCCATATATCTATATATAAAACTTTACCCTTGTTTGCTTCCATTATATCCTTTAATGTATTTATTTTTAAATCAGCAGTTACAAACCCAGCATTATTAGATTCTATTGTAGTACGTAGCTGAACCTGTTGTTTTATTTTTCCTAAAAAATCGCTCACAAAAGGTTCTGGTAAGCTTTTCCTGACATTTGAGATGGCTTCAAGAGTTGTTCGGGAATCAAAGTTCTCATTAGTTTTTTCCAGGCAATATTTAAGCAAGTAGTTCTTTGATAAAGAAGGAGGCATACTGTCAATATAACTGATCGCATCGTAGTATTTGTAAGTAAACCCGTGAGCGTTTATTCGTACTCTATCATCTTTTAACAAAATCCGTTCAAGATAATTTTGCAGAAAAAATTGATATGTTGAAAAATTGATTAACTCATCATTTTTGAATTTATCTAACTCTGATGTGTTTTTGATAAAATCAGAATCTCTCTTATAAAAGCTCTTTACCTGCTGCGAAGTCAAAAGACAATCTGCCAGCCATTCGTATTTCAATATTTCCTTTATGAAATAATAATCTCTCTTTTGGGTGAAGGCATCAGCATTCTTCAATGAGTCCAACAATTCCAATGCCTGATGATAAACATGCTTTCTTGTGTAATAAAGGTTCTTTTTATTTATATCAGTATTCACATCAGACTCAAATAATATCTGATTAATCTTAAAGTAGGGGCATCTGTTATAAAAAATATTCCAGAACTCATAAATCGATTTTTCGGCATTATTTAGATTCGCCACTGCTGGGACCCCATTTTTTATCGTTATAGTTATTTTCCCTTTTTCCGGCAGGCTATAATAGCATGAACGGCCATAAATAAAACCTTCCGTAGGTATAGATAGAAAAACATACTCTGAAGGAATGTTTAGAACAGTATCACTAATGTTTAGTGCAACTTTTTTTGCTTCTCCATTGGAAGAAATTAAGTCAAAAGAAAAAGATGCTTTTGTAAAAAAAGTGGCGATGCGACAAGCAGAACTTTTTTCTGCAAAATGTATCTCTAATCGAATCGAATCCGTATTTACATGCTTTTTGTATTCATTAGCCCCACAAATACTATACGAGCAACTTAACAGCAAAAAGAAAAAAACGCGGTACATATTTATAAATTTAATCAACCACTGTGAATGAAAAAATAGTAAGAGGCCTATAAGTCAATAGTCCTCTTCCTCCACCTTTTTTGTATGGGAGATAAAAGAGGGGTGTTGTTCTTCCGGTTTATCAGCTTCGACTTTCAACGCAATATTGTTAATCTTCCATTTATTAAGGTTGTCGCTAATGCTTAACAATCTGAGATAATCGGGGTGTTGTTCCAGGCTTTCAAGGACAGAGGTAGTTGTTACCGGGACTTTTAAATTCTTTATTAATTAAATGGTAGCATTGGAAACGTTGCTATGGGTTTTTGTTTCAAACAAGGATAATCGCATGATGAAGCAGTTAAGAAGCAGTAAGTTCAAACGAATAAAATAAAAATCCAAATTTTTCAGGTTATAAATTATAACCAAAATACCGTGAGAACACCTTGTAAAAAAACCTGAAACACAGGCATCGATGAGCCCATTTCCTTATTATTGCATCATTACTTTTAATTTTTATCTTATGATCAACGGCAACGCCCTGCGTCAGTTAAGAATATTAAAAGGAATGAAGCAGGAAACTATGGCCGAAAAGCTGGGCATCAGCCAGCCCGCCTATTGCAAGCGGGAGAAAGTAAAAAGCATTACCGGAGAAAAATTGAAACAATCCTGGAAGCACAGGCTATACAAAAGAAGAACTGAAAACAGTGCAAAAAATAATAGTGAAGTAATGTCCGGATAAGATTTTCGGTTCGGTTGGCGCCTGTACTATAGAAAAATGAAAGGTTAGTATTTAGTTCCCTGATTCTCCGCCCCTTTCGCCTCCTGCTCTGCCGGCTTTTCTTCATTCTTTTTCTTTTTCCGGAACAGCCCTTTAAATAAACCTGTCTTTTTCTTTTCTGCCGGCTCCTCTGTTACAATTGCCCGTGGCTCCGGTTCTATTACTCCGGTTTTAAGTTCTTCGGGTGGCGTTTCAATAGACGAAGAGGTATCATCCTGTGTATGCGATGGAACCCCCACCCTTTGTATAGCAGTAGCCGGCAAGGCTGCTGTAGTAAGCCGCCTTTTTGGCCTGAAAGAAATCATTGGTTTTTGCTTTTCAACCACCGGGCTTATGGCGGTATCTTTTGCACTTTCTTCCTGTGTGACCACCACAGGCGGAGGAACAGGTACGGCTATAACCTTTGCCGCATGACTGGTCAACGCTAACTGATTTTGTAACCAGGGCAGGCGGATGGCTTAGGTGGTTGGTTTGTGCATTAAAGAATTTTCCGCCGCCATAAACACCGGCTGCTACTATAAGCATTACCATGACGCCCGACATCCACTCAAAAGCAGGGGATTCTTTTTTTCTATGATCAACAAACTCTATGCGCTGTTGCGCCATGGTTCTTAATGCATCTACAGAAAGTTCATCTTCCACTGAAAGCTTTCGTATGATATATTTTTGAGGAAATGCTAATACGCTTTGTCTTAGTTCTTCTGCTCGTTGTTCAAGTTCATCCATTGATGATGAGTCCGGTTGCGGAAGCATGGGGGTGTTTTCTGCATTCACGCTATCTTCCAAAAAATCTTTTAATTCCGGTACTTCCAAAGGAAAAGACCAGGCCTGGCTGACGCCCTGCACCCATACAAGGTCCGTCCCCCGTAATTGTTGTTGCAATAATTCATCAATTGTATAAGGGCCTGTTTGATGATTCTTGCGTAAAAGCAGATACACCTTTTGCATAACTCGCACATTTTCGTTCACAGGAAAGGCAAATACGATCTATCATAGGCAGAAAGAAATATTTATCGTTATAGTTGCAGAGCTAATAACATGCCTGATATTACCCGAATTCTGAACAAAACCTGGCTTGTACAAAGGTATAGAAAGGGTTTCATCGCGGCGGTTCAGAAAAACTACAATAGCGTAATACCGGTTACTGACGCCCGTACAGAAACCGAGTGTATGCAAACATCTTCCAAACCGCTTTCAGAAATAACAAAAAAAATTCAAGCAACTCATCCGTTCATTTTCTCAAATGATGGCATGGCTGAAACTTGGCTTGAAAACAACATAGCACCTTTGTAGTATAATGAAGGGAATGGAAAAGTATAGTATAGAAACAGAACGGTTGTACCTGCATCCGCTAACCTATGAGCAGCTGAAATTATACCTGCAGAATGATGGTTCACTGGAAAAAGAATTGGGTATTGGGTGGAAGTATAGAGAAATACATCCGGAGTTAAAGGAAGCATTGGAAAATACACTATTGCCCTCAGTAGCCAACAATGTTAACTATCATTTCTTCACCCTCTGGACCATGATCAGTAAAGAACACAACTGCATGATTGGAGATTTGTGCTTTAAGGGAGCCCCATGCGAAGACGGCAGCGTAGAGATCGGATATGGTATTTATCCTGCGTTTGAAAAAAGGGGATTTATAACAGAAGCCGTGGAGGTGTTATGCCATTGGGCCCTTAAACAAAAATATGTACGCTCGGTAAAGGCAGAAACCGATAAAGAAAATATTGCTTCGCAAAAAGTATTACAGAAAAATGGTTTTGTATTTATGGGTGAAAAAGATGGAATGCTACAGTGGCAGCTAAAAGCCGGTGTGTTTGCTTTTGCCTGACAATATTATTTTTAAAAACGTTTTTCCAAAATAACAGTACTCATTAACGGCTTTGCGTTATTGGCAGTGTAATGGTAAATGTTGCGCCTTCGTTCATTACACCTTTTGCTGAAATAATTCCGTTATGTCTTTGTACAATTTTCTGGCATAGCGACAAACCCAGTCCTGTTCCTTCATACTTATCTTTTGCATTCAACCGGGCAAAGGTTTTAAAAATTTTCTCAGCATGTTCCTGGTCAAAGCCAATGCCATTATCGGTTAAGATAATTTGAACATACTCCTTACCGGGTGTCAACCCTTCCTCTGTGTTGCCGGCTTTTATTTTTTTACCGGAGATTTGAATGGCTGGCGCTATATCTTTTCTTGAAAACTTTAATGAGTTATTGATAAGGTTATAAAACAACTGGTAGATCAAGATAGCAGAACCTTCAATTCCCGGCAGGTCCTGGTAATGAAGCCTGGCGTTTTTTTGCTGAATGATCACTTCCAGGTCGCTGCTTATTTCCTGCAATAATTCATTCAATTCTATACTCTCTATTATTTGTTCTGTGGCACCCAGCATAGAGTAGCCCAATACCCCATCGATCATGCTGGACATACGGGTGGCAGCTGAGTCCATTTTTTCTAAAAATAACTTTGCCTTCTCCGGGAGGATGCTTCCAAATTCATCGCTTAAGCGGCTGCCATAGGTTTTTATCTTACGCAATGGTTCTTTTAAATCATGACTGGCCACATGGGCAAACTGTTGCAGGTCTTCGTTGGAGCGTCTTAGTTCTTCGGTTTGTTTTTGAAGGGCACTATTAAGGCGGTTAAGTTCGGTGGTTCGTTCTTTTACCTGTTGCTCCAGCAAAACAGAAATGTTTTTAAAGTGCTGAATATCGGTGGAGGCGCCAATCCATTTCAAAACATTTCCGTATTCATCTCTCAGGGGTTGGATGTTACCAAAGAACCAGCGGTAGTCGCCGGAAAGTTTATCCTTCAATCTGTATTCGCAATAAAACGGGTTGCCATCCTGTAATGCCTGTTGCCATTTGTCAGCAATGGGTTTTATATCATCGGGATGCATCATGTCCAACCGGTTTTTCAAACCTTCCTCCGTTGTTTGTCCTGTTATTTTAAACCATTGATCATTGAGGTACTCAAGTTTGCCTTCCTTTCCGCTGATCCATACAATTTGCGGAATGGTGTTCGTAAGCAGGCGAAACCGCTCCTCACTTTCTTTTAGCAACTGTGCTGCCTTATATTGTTCTGTAATGTCTTTGTTTACAGCCACGCCACCAATATGTTTACCATTACCGTCTGTTACTTTAGCAACGGAAGCCATGATAGAAATCGTTTCGCCATCTTTTCTTTTTTGAAAAACCTCTCCCTGCCATTGGCCCTTTATTATTAAACTCCGCTAGCCAGTTTTGTTCGTCTTCAGCAGAAAGAAAGGTTGTTTGTAAAATTTCCCTGGAGGACTTCCCTATCACTTCTTCTTTTTTCCAGCCATAAATTTTTTCGGCTCCCTTGTTCCAATTGATGATGAAATGATCAATATCGGTTCCCACTACCGCATCGGCAATATTTTGCGTAAGGGTGGCCAGGTATTTCAGTTTTTTCTCTACCTCTTTTTGTTCGGTAACGTCCTGCATAATACCAATCACCCGCTGGGGTTTTCCGTCCTTACCATTAATCACCCTGCCAATGGATCGTATCCAGCACCATTGCCGGGTGTCCTTTTTAAATACGCGGTATTCCATGACAAAAGATTCTTCCTCCCCCCGGTCAATAGCTGCCTGCATGGCATTTTCCACCATATGCAGGTCGTCGGGGTGAATGGTTTCCCGGTGTATTTGAAAATGATAGCTGATGTCGGGACTAAGACCCCGTATCATCCTGGCCACGTCAGATAAGAAAAATGTTTTGCTTACAGGATTAAAATCCCAGGTACCTATTTGGGTAGCTTCCAATGCGGTGCGCCACCGTTCTTCTGCCTCTTTAATTTTTTCTTCCACTAATTTTTGTTCGTGAATATCGGTAGCAGCACCGAACCAGTTCACGACTTCGCCTTTTTCATTTTTCTGTGGAAAAGCACGGCTTAAATACCAGCGGTAAGAACCGTCTTTCATTTGCAGGCGGTGCTCTTTTTGGTAAATGTCACAGGTCTGTACAGCATCTGTCCAGGCTTTAGCCGTTGGCTCCTGGTCTTCCGGGTGTAAAAGCCCCTGCCAGCTCCAGGCACCATTCGCTTCTTTTTGAGCGCCGGCAAACTCACCCACCCTATTGCTGTAGTAAACAACCTCTCCATTTGCTTTTGCTATCCATACCAATTGCGGCATGGCATCGGCTAATAAACTTAATGGCTTAAGGCTTTCGTCAAAAAAATGCCCGGGCAAAAAGGGTTCTGCTTGTGGAAGGAAAGAGGAGCTCATAAACAATCGAACAATAAAGTTTTAGTTCTTTTTTAAAACAGGCGATAACAACTGCTTTTATATGTTTACGAAACTATACAACCAGCGTCAGGAAATGCAAGTTTTTCGATAAATGCACTGCTAACTCCGGTTAATCCAATCGTTAGCAACTGTTCATCGCCTTCAATTCATCCCTCAATTATCACAAATCAAACAATACGGCATTGCCCCCGGTTTCAGGCTGATTCATCTTTACAACCTAAATACAGCGTCATGCAACAAAAGATACTGAAACTGCTTTTACTTCAACTGCGCCTTACCGGAGGCTTGCTGGTGGCGGCTTTACTCACGGCACTAATAATGTCCTTTACAGCAAAAAAAATGTTTACCGATGTGTGGCAACAACTAGGCATCAGTAAGGAAAAGGGCATTAAGAATATCGAGGAAAGTTTTATGAATGGCTATTTCCATTACTATGGTGCAGAAAAAGCAAAGAATATTTTAAGCGGCAACCGTGCCGCCATTGCCAAAGACCTGATGACCTATACCCGGCAACAAATAAGCAGTGAAACATTTAAAAAACAATATGAACTGGAGCGTAAAAATGCAAAGCCTGTAGAATACACTACCAAATTGAAAACCAAGGAAGAGATACGAAAGGAAAAAATTGACGAAACAGAAAAATCCATCAGGGAAACGGAGGCCAATTTTAAAACCATGAAACCCGATATGGTAAAGGCGCTGCAACCGATGATGGAAATGCTGAAGAATAATTTAAAAGATTACAAAGATCCCAACAGCAGCATGATCGAGCTTTTTTACCAAAGCGAAGTAATGGGCAAAGAAAGCAATGAACGGTCTTATGAAGAAAGTTTGAAGAATTGGGAAAAACAATATCCCGCCGACTACAGGGAATTTGTAAAACGCCGGCTGCAAAAATTTGTTGACCTGGCTAAAACAGTTGATTTCGCTGCCGAACTGAAGGTGGTGAATGGAAAGAAGAAATTTGTCAACCCAACCTATGAAGGCAAACCTTACGACTGGAAGCAAATTTACCGTGCAGGCAAAGAAGTAATAGAACCCGCCATAGCTTTTGCGGAACAATGGATCAAAGAATTAAATTAAGGCTTCACCCAAACCATAACCAAATGCAGGCGGCTTCAGAAACGGAGCCGCTTTTGTTTAGACAGCCATCGCACAAATGCCTTTTGTGAGTGGTGAATGGTGAATGGTGAGGGGGAAAGCTCTCTTATACCAAACGGCTATTAAGATGATAGATGATAGTTGATAGATGATAGAAGGGAAAGAGGTGGCTGCTGTCTCACGTCTCACGTCTGACGTTTCACGATGGTTCTTGCAGCGTTTCGTATTACTCACCACTGACTACTCACCACTCACGCTATAAAAAGTCCATTAAATAAAAAAGCCGGGCAAATACCCGGCTTACTATATCGAAAACCAATTATTATTTCTTAGGCTCAAACAAATTATCAATCATCTGCTGGTTGAAATGCTTAACAGGATCTCCTGTAACATTGTGATAGACGGCACTGATAAAGATAGTTTGTGCTGCACTGATGACAGCCAACACCAACAACAGCACCCAGCACGGCCAATATCACACCCGCCACGGGATGTATTAAAGCACCAATGATAAATAAAGGCACACCTACCACAATCAGTGCTACTATCTGCACCAGTCCAAAACTAAAACCGGCACCAATACTTTCGCCCCACTTTTCCTTCATCAGCTGGGATGAACGTTTAAAAGCCTCCAGCGGACCTGCGTTCTCATAAGCAATAACCGGAACAACAAAAAACGTAGCAATACTCCACACCACACCAATCAGGCCGATAATCAGCTTTCCGAGCCAGCCTGCATTTTCTGCTATCAATCGCAGAACAGTGCCCACCGTGGCAGCGAACATAGACCAGGCAAATATGACCCCAATGCGACTCATACTAAAGCGCAGGCCTTTTTCAATAGTTACCTCCTCACCATGAAAATATAAACGGCTGCAATGAACCAGGGCTGTGTTGAAGAACACCACAACAAAATAATTGACCAGGTAATACAGAAACATATACAAAATGCTGGTGGTCTCACCCGGTTCATGTATGGCATCCACATTCCAACCGGCAGCGGCCAGTACCACCGTTACAAAAGAACCCAGGATCAATAATAGGGAGATGCCGGAAAGTATGGGGAAGACGATCAGTTGCTTGTTTTCTTTTAACACCTTAAAACTGTTCATGGAAATCTTCCACCCGGTAGATAAACGATCAAAAAAACTCATAAAGATCAGGTTTGGTTTTCATAAATATACTATTTGATTGGAAAAATGCAAGACCTGTGCAATGAATAACACCTGTTTTAAAAAAATTTTACTTCCAATCCCATACCACCACCTCCCATTCATCCATGGCATCGCGGTGAGTATGTATGGTTTCAAAGCCAATCTTTTGATGTGCTTTTAGTGACCGGTAATTACGGGTCGAAATTTCTGTCAGGATAAAATCATATTCACTGCCATACAGTTCTTTATGTTTCTGGTAAAGTGCATTTACAAGTCCTTTGCCCCGGTACTCTTTGGCTACACAAATTTGTCCCATGCAATAAAACTGAAAGGAAGCAAGCGGCCTGTTTTTGTAATATACCCCTTCAAGGTTTTGAAACATTTCTTTTAAATCGGGATGAAAGGAACTGGATTCTTTTAAGGTAGTTAATGCATAAGCTACTACTCTGCCAGCATCCTTAGCAATAACGCTGGGCGCCAGCGAGTGCATTTTCTCCAGCAATTCAACAGAATACAGCCAGCTAACAAAGCCCTCTTCGGTTTGCTCTTCAACGCCCAGGTTTTGTTTCAGATTCGCCTGGTTAAGCCTGAATATCTGCTCCAGCTCATTGGCATCTTTAACAGTGGTAACTTCTAACATAAAAGCAAGTTATTGTTTTCCGCCATGCAGTTTCGCCCCGGAAAAGAACAGATAAAAGAAAAACACCCAGGCTGTTTTATTATTTTACCTTTGCGGCATGAATTCAGAAGAAATAGAAAAATTCCTCAACACAAAAACAGCTAAGGGCGACGGGTACGTAAAGATTGATTTTAAAAAGCGGGATACGATCTATGGGTTGTTTGTGAGAGATAATGATTTTAGTGATCTGAAATCAAAAAACTTCTGGCGCATTGTTACCCGTACTCATTTTGATGAGTACAACAAGTCGAAGAATATAAACCTGGCCAAGATCTTTAACGGCGCCGAGTTTTCTAGACTGAGTTTATTGGCTGATGATTTTAGTTAATTGCACTTTCCGTCTTTGGTCGTTATAGCTGATGCAATTCTTTTGAAAGAAAGCTTCTGCCGGATCATTGCCTTCTTACATTACCCAACAGCCATGGACAGCATGCTGGTTAAGCCCGGCAGCTGAAGTAATTGAACTTCTCCAGTTTAAAGAAGGCCTTAGGTTAATTTATAAAACAGCGACTCATTTGTTTTGCTAAACAGCAACGTTTGGGTCGGAAAAGCAAATTCAAATTGTTTCTTGTTCAAAGGGGGTGAATACATTACTCAAAATTGAAGCTATAATCACCAAATCGAGAACCTGAGCTTTTTAATATTACAACTCCTTGTACTGACCCTCAATACAACAAATTCATATTATTTACATCTGCGGGAGCAATTTGCTTTTCCGTACCGGATACCAGTTTCAGTTCATAAAAATCTGTACGCCGGTCTTTCAGGTTACGAACACTTCCATAGGAATGGAGTTCGGCAAGAAGGGAAAGGTCCACATCCGCAATGAGGATCATCTCGGTATTGGGTGTGGCTTCGCTTTTTACCCCGTTGGATGGAAAAGCAAAATCGCAGGGTGTAAATACTGCAGATTGCGAATATTGAATATCCATGTTCTCCACCTTGGGCAAATTGCCAACGCTGCCTGTTATCGCCACATAACATTCATTCTCTATGGCCCTTGCCTGGGCACAGCACCGAACCCGCATATAAGCGTTTTGTGTATCGGTTAAAAAGGGCACAAATAAAATTTGCATGCCCTGCTCTGCCAGTAATCGTGGAAGTTCAGGAAACTCTACATCATAACAAATAAGTATTCCCACTTTTCCGGAATCGGTATCGTACACCTGCAAGTTATTCCCTCCTCTGATTCCCCAATGACTGGTTTCATCAGGTGTGATATGGATCTTTTCATAACTATCCACCTTGCCATTACGATGACATAAAAACCCCACATTTTTCAAACGGTGTTCCTCAATGCTGGGAAGACTTCCGGTTATAATGTTAACATTATAACTGATGGCCATTTGCATAAAGCGTTCTTTTATTTCCGGTGTATATTCAGCCAGTTTGCGCATAGCTTCCGCTTCATTCAAATCATTGAATCTTGAAAGAAGCGGACCGTTAAACAACTCGGGCAAAAGAGCAAAATCACTCTTGTAATTGGAAACGGCATCAATAAAAAATTCGATCTGGCTAAACAATTCATCAATATCCCTGTACGGCCTCATTTGCCATTGAATCAAGCCCAATCGCACATAACTGGATGGCGTAAACGATTTACGGTTTTGTGCCGAATAATACACATTATCCCATTGCAGCAAAATTGCGTACTCCTTGCTCTGATCGTCTTCCGGCATGTATCCTTTCAATATTTTTTTGACATGAAAATCATTGGAAAGCTGAAAGGTCAGTACCGGATCGTAAATCTCTTTGTTCCTAACTTTCTGAATATATTCTTTGGGCGTTAGCTTGTCAGCGTACTCATGATAACCCGGGATACGTCCGCCAAAAACAACGGCTTTCAAATTCAATTGCTCACACAGTTCTTTACGGGCATCGTACAATCTTCTGCCAAGCCGAAGCCCCCGGTAATCGGGATGTATAAAAATTTCAATGCCATATAGAACGTCTCCTTTAGGGTCATGTGTATTGAAGGTATAATTGCCCGTGATTTCCCTGTAGGTATGCTCATCTTCAAAACGGTCATAATCAACAATGAGAGAAAGCGCACAACCCACCACCTGGTCATTTACTTTAACTACTATTTGGCCTTCGGGAAAACGGTTAATCAGGCGTTGAATGGATTCTATACCCCAATAACTCCCCTGCCAGCCCGTATAAGACGCTTTCATGGCGGCCAGCAGTTGTTGATAATCTTCTATAGACAGTTTTGTCAATTCTAATTGTTCTATCATAAAAACGATTTACGGTTTATGTGATACAACTATTGTTCCGAATGTAGAAGACTACGGGGATGTGCAGCCAGCCATATATTGCACTATTTGTTCAACTATTTCCAGCCGGCATTGTTTACATGCTTTACTTTTACTCTAAACTCAAAAATGTTGCCTTGTTAGGAGTTTATTAAAGATCGCATGAGCTTAACCTGATCACAAGTCCGTACTTAACCTTGTTCAGACGTTAACTTTGCAAATGTGGAAACAATACGCAGCAGCATGAACCGAATCGATATAATTGAATACAGAAAAGAACACCAGCCCTATTTTGAAAATTTCAATCGCGACTGGATTGAAAAATATTTCTGGCTGGAGGAAGTGGACCAATATGTGTTACAGCATCCCGAAGAAGCTATCTTGCAAAAAGGCGGTGCTATCTTAATGGCCACTTACAATGGCGAAGTGGCAGGAACCGTAGCCTTGAAAAAAATAAATGAGGAAGTGTATGAGTTCACCAAAATGGCTGTGGACCATTCGTTCCGGCGAAAGGGCATTGCCGAAGCACTAAGCCGTGCTGCTTTTGAAAAAGCAAAACAATTAGGCGCATCAAAAATTATTTTATATTCCAACAGGCGCTTATCGCCAGCCATTACCATGTATCAAAAATTAGGCTTTAAAGAAGTGCCTGTTGAAAACAATGTGTACGAGCGGTCTGATATAAAGATGGAAATTGAACTGCAGCATTTAAAAACTCAATCCGTACCGGTTAAACATAATACTGAACACAAAAATTAAACTATATGGAAGCAGTTAGTGCCATCAGCATTACACAAACGACGGCCTCAAACTTAAAAACGGTGGATTGGGAAAACCTGGAGTTCGGGAAATACGTCTCTGACCACATGTTTATTTGCACCTATAAAAACGGAGATTGGCAGGAGCCCCAGATCGTTCCGTTTCAAAACTTGTCGCTTGCACCAACTACCCTGGCCCTGCATTACGGGCAAAGTATTTTTGAAGGCATGAAGGCCTTTCGCATGCAGGACGGCAACATTACTATTTTCAGAATAGACAAACATCACGAACGCCTGAACAAATCTTTGGAAAGAATGTGCATGCCGCCTGTACCGTTTGACCTGTTTTATGCGGCCTTGCAGGAACTGGTCCGGGTGGACAAAGATTGGGTGCCTTCTTCCGAAAATGCAGCGCTCTACCTGCGGCCTTTGATTTTTGCCAGCGAAGCAAGGTTTGGCGTAAAGGTTTCTGATGAATATAAATTTTTAATTGTAAGCGGACCTGCACAGATGTTGCATCAGAAACCCATAAATGTAAAAGTAGAACGCCAGTTTATTCGTGCAGCCAAAGGCGGCACAGGCTATGCAAAATGCGCCGGTAATTATGGCGGGGCTTTCTACCCCACACAAAAAGCAAAGGAAGAAGGATTTGACCAGGTGATATGGACCGATGCCTTTGAACATGAATATTTTGAAGAATCGGGCACCATGAACCTGATGTTTGTCATTGACGGAAAATTGATCACACCGCCTTTGTCCGATTCAATTTTAGATGGGGTTACCAGGGACTCTTTATTGCAAATAGCACAACAACTGGGCGTACCCGTTGAAGAAAGACCTATTGGTATAACAGAATTTAAAAACGCATTTGCCGCAGGCACCGTAACCGAAGCCTTTGGCGCGGGTACAGCCGCTGTCATAGCTCCCATAGCCGCTATCAGTATTGATGGAAAATCATACCAACTGCCTGCTACTGATCACAGCCTGCATTCGAAATTAAAACAGGAACTCGAAGCCATCAGATCGGGAAAGAAAGAAGATCTGTGGAAATGGAATAATGTGATCTGATCTCCTGTATTTGCTGCCGTTTTTGCTGCAAAGCATGATAGCTTCATCTTTGCAGCAAAAAATATGGCTGCCATTTATCACATCACTTCACAGACGGAATGGGACAATGCAACAAAAACCGGATTTTATACGGCTCCCTCATTAAAAACAGAAGGTTTTATTCATTGCAGTAAAGCCGAACAGGTGCAGGGTGTACTGCAGCGCTATTTTGCAGGAAAGATTAACCTTGTAAAACTAACCATTGACACAACTAAATTAACGGCTCCCCTGCGATATGAATTGGCACCTTCCCTCAACGAAGAATTCCCGCATATTTACGGCGCCATTAACCCCGATGCTGTAATAAAGGTTGAAGAAATAAGCGGTGAATGATACCATTTCCAATTAAGTCGTAGGGTATTCTTAAACCTTTAAACGCTTAAACCTCTTAAACCCAAACTCCGTGCTATCCAACTGAATTTAGTATAACTATCCTTTCTCAAATAACCACCACAGGCGGCGGCGGGGTTTAATTTTATAGTTGGTTGTAATGTATTTTCTGATGTGTTCCATAGCTTCATTCACATCATCTGTCAGCAACACCAGGTCCGTATCTTCTTTTGAAATGGTTCCTTTTGCGGCCATATCCTCAATGGCTTCCATCAATTCTTTGTAGTATTCCTTGCCAAACATTACGATGGGGAAACCGGTAATGCTTTTGGTTTGCACCAATGTCAGGGTTTCAAAAAATTCATCCATCGTGCCAAAGCCCCCGGGCATAATAATAAAAGCATACGAATATTTAATGAGCATGGTTTTGCGGGTGAAAAAGTATTCAAACGTCATGCTCTTATGCAGGTACTTGTTCGAGCTTTGTTCAAAAGGCAGCTTAATATTGCAGCCGACCGACATGCCGCCATTTTCAAAAGCGCCGCGGTTAGCCGCCTCCATAATTCCGGGGCCGCCGCCGGTCATGGTTGTAAATCCTACTTGTGCAATGCGTTTTCCAAATTCTCTTGCGCAGATATAGTATTCATTATCTTCTTTGTACCGGGCCGATCCAAAAACCGTTATACAGGGACCTACGAAATGCAGTGCACGAATAGCCGTTATCAATTCCCAAAAAACTTTCCATGCAAATTTCAATTCATAACTACGGCTTTTAGGACCTTCCAGGTACACGTGTTCTTTAGGCGGTATAATCGGGTCGTACTTTTCTTTCTTTGAAGGCTTTACGGTTTGCTGTTCCATAACAAATAAAAATAGGGTATTAAAAATATAGGATTTTATGCAGCCGGCTATGGTGCTGCTATCGGCACCTTGTGCTGTGTCGACGGCCGGGGTCACTCCTTGTACTGCAACAATTCTATGCTGCAAGTTTATGACCTTATATTTTAAAACAAAACAGCAATAACGAGCTGTTAACAAGCAATAGTGTTCTTCTCTACATTTGTCGTATGAAAATCATCAGCTACAATGTCAATGGTATAAGGGCGGCCATAAAAAAAGGATTCATTGATTGGTTGAAAACCCATCCTGCAGATGTGATCTGCATACAGGAAAATAAAGCACAGCAAAATGACCTGGATGCTAAATTGTTCAACGAGTTGGGCTATCATGACCACTGGTTTTGTGCGCAGAAAAAAGGCTATAGCGGTGTAACCGTGTTTACCAAAATTCAACCCGACAATATTCAGTGCGGCACCGGCCACCAGGTTAGTGATGATGAAGGAAGAGTAATACATCTGGATTTTGGAAAGGTCCGGCTGATAAATGCCTACTTTCCATCGGGCACATCGGGGGATGAACGCCAAACCTATAAATATCAATGGCTGGATGAATTCTTTGAGTATGTGCAGGATTTACGCAAAACACATCCCAATATCATTCTCTGCGGCGACTACAACATTGCTCACAAGGAAATTGATATCCATAACCCCAGTGGTAATAAAAACAATTCCGGCTTTTTGCCGCAGGAAAGAGCCTGGCTGGATAAGTTTTACAGCAATGGCTGGATCGACACCTTCCGTGAGTTTCACCCCGAGCCCCACCGTTATAGCTGGTGGAGCCAGCGCTTTCCTTCGGTGCGCCTGGCAAACAAAGGCTGGAGGATAGATTACATCAGCGTTACAGAGCCATTAAAACCTTACATAAAAGACGCGGAAATCTTTCCCGATGTAAAACACAGCGATCATTGTCCTATTTATTTGGAAATTGATGCCCCCATCTCCTAAAAGGGCAGATGATAATGTGACCCATAAGAATACATGAAAGAAAAATGTTTAGGGGAATTGATAGGTTTTTTTTAAAGGGAACAGATCAACAGTATAGGAATCAAACATGGAAAGAAAAATCAAAATCAACAGTGTGTACAATTAAAGAAAAGGCTGTATGAACAAAGACAACAACGACCTAAGTCTCCCCTTCAGGGGGACAGGGGGCATCATTTACAACGTTACGATAAAAGTAGCACAGCCCATTGCCGAAGCCTGGCTGCAATGGCTCTTACGCGAACACATACCCGATATTTTAAAAACAAAATGCTTTACCGATTACAAAGTGGTTCGCCTGTTAGAAGTTGATGATACCGAAGGGCCTACCTACGCCATACAGTATTATGCTGATTCGAAAGCAGATTACAACCGTTATATCGAACTTCACGCCGAAGAAATGCGCAAAAGATCGTTTGATCAATGGGGTGATCAGTTCATTGCTTTCAGAAGTGTAATGCAGGTTGTGCAATAGATGTGAAAAACTAATTCCGGGGAAATTTAGCGGTATTGCATTAATTGTTTATTAACCTGAAACCCTTATCCTGCCTGCATTTCAAGCGCCATTCATTAAAACCCTTTACAGGCAAGGCTTTCAGCATTTAGGCCCGATTAAGGCATGTTATAACCACTACGTAAATTTCCTCAAAACCCTTGCGCAATAAGGTTTTTAGCCGACAAACAAATTTTTAAAAATGATGAAAATTATTTTGTTGGATAGAAAAACCGTCTATTTTTGTTGCACTCAAAACTTTTAAAAAATAGACTATGAACAAAGCTGAATTGATCGCTAAGCTTGCCGATGATGCAGGCGTTACTAAAACCCAGGCTAATGCTGCTTTAGATTCTTTTGTTGAAGCGGTAACTAAAACCCTGAAAGGTGGTGGTAAAGTTACTTTAGTAGGTTTCGGAACATTCTCTGTTTCTAAACGTGCTGCTCGCAATGGCCGCAATCCTCAAACCGGTGAAGTAATTAAAATCAAAGCTAGAAAAGTTGCCCGCTTCAAAGCTGGTAAAGAACTTTCTGCCAAATTATAATTACTGCACAAATGCATTAAAGCCTTTCCGGTTGCCGGAAAGGCTTTCTATTTTTCGGATGTACAACGGCTAATTTTTACGACATTTGCAAAACAAAAAATACAATCATGGGAAGAGGTGATAAAAAAACAAAAAAAGGAAAAATCTTTAAAGGGTCTTTTGGTAAAGCCAGACCTGCCAACGAAAAGAAGATCACAGGCACGCAGCCTGCTGTGAAAAAAGAAGCATAGTATTCAATGCTCAATGTTCAACTGCCAATGCTCATTTGAAAAAGAATGAACATAGAAAATGTTAATTGAATATTGAGCATTTCTTTTTACGGAGCTAACCGTTCTATCTTCCAGCTTCCATTCTCCTGCAACGTATATTGCATCCGGTCGTGCAAACGGCTGGGACGGCCCTGCCAGAATTCAATGATCACGGGTTGTACTATATAGCCTCCCCAATGTGGCGGCCGCTGTATTCCTTCTTCTTCTTTAAATTGAGACGCGACTTCCAGATAATGGTTGTCGAGCCAGTTCCTGCTTTCAATAACCTGGCTTTGCGGCGAGGCCCATGCGCCCAGCCGGCTGCCGATGGGACGGGAATGGAAATACTCGTCGCTATCCTTTTCACTGAGCTTTTTTACAATCCCTACTATGCGCACCTGCCGCTCTAATTCTTTCCAAAAAAATACAAGACACGCCTTGGGGTTCTCCTCCAACTGCATTCCTTTATAGCTCTTGTAATTCGTAAAAAAAACAAAACCATTTTGATCAAACCCCTTTAGCAGAACAATCCGCGCAGAAGGCATACCATCGCTGGAAGCGGTTGCCAGCGTCATAGCATTGGGTTCCATAATTTCACTTGCCAATGCCTGTTGCCACCACTTATCAAATTGTACAATGGGATCAGGGGCAACATCTGTTTCCAATAAACTTTGAGAAGAATAATCCTGGCGCAGATCGGCAATGGAAGGATTCATACGACTAATTGTTGCGCAAAGGTAACGGCAACACTATTTATTCACCTGTTTCTTCAGCAAATAATCCCTTTCTTCTGCAATCATATCCAACATACTTTCCAATTCGCCAATGCGGCGTAATTCGGTTTGCAATTTTTTATTGGTGTCCGATACGGTTTGCAGATCCGTGTTCAGGTCCTGGAGAAACAGAACTTTCTTCTGTAATTGTTGCCGTTGCAGGTTGGATTCTGCTAGCTTATCTTCCAGCATGTTTAGCTGTTGCTGAAGGCGTTGATTTTCTGAAAATGCTTCTTCCAGCTTCTCTGTTTTTCTGTGGAGGTCATTGTGTATCTGCTCGTACGATTGTCTTGTGTCTTCCAGTTCAAGGGCAAGGTTATTGGCCCTGTTGGCCTGCTTTTCCAGCGTTACCATTTTTGCCTGCAGCAGATCAAACTCCTGGTACACTTCTTCAATTTTAGCCGCCATTCTCTCCGACATAGAGGCTTGTTGCCTTACTTCTTCTAACTCGGCTTCTTTTTTACCTAATTGTACTTCCAGTGTTTTTATTTCATCCTGCAAATGCTTGTTCTGCATTTCCAGTTCTTCACGTCCCTCGTTTTCTATTTCTTCTACCTGGCGCAAAAAACTGTTCAGTAATTTTTGCTGCTGCACAACAGTTTCCTTCAAACTATCTATAGTGTCTTCTTTGGGAACAACCTTGCTTTTAACAGCCACCGGTTCTGCGGGTATATAGCTGGTTTTTATTTGTTTCTTCTCTTCCTGAACTTTTTCGATCTGCTTTTCCAACTTCACTGCCGGCGCAGTACCATAAAATCCGGGACGCAGGGTTACTTTTTGATTGGTTTTTTCCAGGGTTTGCTTTAGAGATCTTTGGCTAATAATAAAAAAATAAATGGCGCAACCTAATATAATAGCCCCGGCGAGGAGTACAGCAATTTCAAACAAGCTGAGATTAATTAAGAGGAACATGCAGTTAGACCAGTAAGTTTTCAGCGACAAACTACTGATTTTTTTATCAAATACAAAAAGCAGAAGTATAAAACTTATACCGTAACCAGGGTGCCTACTTTCTCTCCCGTAACAACCCTACGTAAATTTCCGGGTTTGTTCATATCAAACACCACAATAGGCAATTCATTTTCCATACAAAGCGTGAAGGCGGTCATATCCATCACATTCAATTTGCGGGTTATACATTCCTGAAAAGTAATGGTGCCGAATTTTGTAGCAGACGGATCCTTTTCCGGATCGGCCGTGTAAATGCCATCTACCCTTGTTCCCTTCATAATTACGTCGGCCTTTATTTCAATGGCCCGGAGAGAGCCTGCGGTATCCGTAGTAAAATAAGGATTGCCCGTACCGGCGCCGAAGATCACCACTCTTCCTTTTTCTACGTGGCGGATGGCCCGGCGGCGGATATACGGCTCGGCTATCTGCTCCATTTTTATAGCGCTTTGCAAACGGGTGTAAACGCCCACTTTTTCCAGGGCCGCCTGTAAAGCCATCCCATTGATCACCGTGGCCAGCATGCCCATATAATCGCCATGAGCCCTTTCAATACCCGTTTCTGCTTCGTTCATACCACGGTAAATGTTGCCGCCGCCAATAACGATGGCCACCTGTACCCCCAAATCCACTATCGATTTTATATCCTGTGCATACTGGGCCAGCACATCGTTATCAAATCCAAAACTTTTATCACCCATCAAAGACTCACCGGAAAGCTTAAGAAGAATACGTTTGTATTTAGGTAGCATAGTGTCGATTTATAAGCGCTGCGAAGATAGAGGATTGATTTTTTATGGAGCCGGCTTTTGTACTACTATTTATGTTTTATGCTTCACAACTAATTCATTTAAAGTTTTACCCGGGCGATAAATAAGCAAGTTTATTTGTTCATCATTTCATTATTACCCTTATTTTTCGTTCTGTGTTTTATTCCCTTGTTAAGATGTATGCCCGTTTGGCGATAAAGATTTATTGCCGCAGGATCGTTATTAACAAGCCGGAGGTTTTAAAGGCAAAGGGTCCCTTGCTGTTGGCGGCCAATCATCCGAATTCTTTTTTGGATGGCATTATCCTTACTACCTTATTTGACGAACCGGTCCATTCGCTGGCCCGCGGCGATGCTTTTAAACATAGATGGATCAACAAACTACTACGACGCATGCGGCTTTTGCCTGTTTACCGCACCAGTGAAGGTGTAGAAAACCTGGAACACAACTACACTACTTTCGCCGCCTGCCAGGAAGCGTTTAAAGAAAATGGCATTGTGCTCATCTTCAGCGAAGGACGGTGCGAAAATGAATGGCACCTGCGGCCATTGAAAAAGGGAACCGCCAGGTTAGCCATTTCTTCATGGCAAAAAAATATTCCGCTGAACGTGATTCCAGTAGCTTTTAACTACAGTTCATTTAAAAGCTTTGGAAAAGAAGTGCATTTATTTTTTGGGGAGACGATTGAAGCCGGGGCTAATTGATATGAAAGCGCCGCATGGAAAGCAGCTTTTGGATTTTAATAGTTTGCTGAATGATCAATTGAAGCAATTAGTTTATGAAATTGATGAACACGATAAAGTAAAACGAAAGGAAGTGTTTTCCATAAAAAAACAAAACTCCTTTTATTGGCTGCTCATTCCCGCTCTTATTGGTTTGGTTTTGCATGCGCTGCTGTATTATCCCACCAAAATTTTGACCGGGCTACGTTTTACACACAGCGGTCACTATGATTCTGTGATGACCAGTATTTTATTGCTGGCTTATCCTTTTTATTTGGCGATCTTTTTTTTAGCCGTTTACATGTTTCAGCCCTTATTGGCCGTTATGTTCCTGCTAATTATGCCATTAACAGCCTGGGCAGCAGTGCAGGTAAAATATCAACTTGACATCTGAAAACAGCCAGGCAATGGAAATAAGTGAAGCATTCTGCCTGCCATAACCGCTTATGCTTGTAGTTGCATAAAATAGAAATGCCATATCGGGGAGATATGGCATTTCTGTATAAAAAGAAAAAGATTATCCTAACGCTACTCTTTTAAATTCTGTCACCTTCACATCGGCGCCAATGCTTTTCAAATAATCACCAACCGATTTGCTGCTGTCTTTTACAAAAGCCTGGGCGGTCAACGTGCTTTCTTTAAAGAAGGCATTTAATTTACCTTCAGCAATTTTGGCCATCATTTCTTCGGGCTTGCCGGCCATTTTAGGATCGGCTTTCATTTGCTCCATCACAATGGCTCTTTCTCTTTCCACTACTTCGGCAGGAACAGAAGCTGCATCAACAGCCACAGGGTTCATGGCAGCAATTTGCATGGCAATGTCTTTACCTGCGGTTTCATCTACTTCTTTATTGAAGCCCACCAACACACCCATGCGGTAAGCACCGTGAATATAAGAAGCTACATAAGGCGCTTCCACTCTTTCAAAACGGGCAACGCCAATTTTTTCACCAATAGAAGCTAATTTGTCATTGATCAAATCAGCAACCTTAGAGCCATTTACCGTTACTTCATTTAATTCTTCTGCGCTTTTTACGTTGTTGGCCACAGCCGCATCGGCAATGCTTTGGGCAAAAGCAACGAAGTCGGCATTTTTGGAAACGAAATCGGTTTCGCAAGAGATGGTTACAACAAAACCGGTTTTGTTATCGGCGGTTGTTTTAGCAATCACCACACCTTCCTTGGCTTCACGGTCGCTGCGCTTGGCGGCTACTTTCTGACCTTGCTTGCGCAGCCAGTCAATGGCTGCTTCAAAATCGCCGTTGGTTTCTGTCAATGCTTTACGGCAATCCATCATACCGGCACCAGTGGCCTGGCGAAGCTTATTTATATCCTGAGCTGTAATTGTTACAGTTGACATAGAAGTTAATTAAATTTGAAATATGAAATGAGAAAATGCAAATTGCTAATTAGCTGATTTACTAATGTGCTAATGAATCTCTCATTAGCTAATGGTACAACAGAACGTTGAAGAGTGCGACGCAACGGAAGCTTCATAGTAGCATTTCTGTTGGTAACACTATCATTCAACTTATTAAAAGAACTGGCAGAGAGTGATAGAACTGATTGTGGCTAACCATTAGCATATTAGCACATCAGCTCATTAGCACACGAAACTTATCTTCTGCCACCACCAGGTCCGCGGCTACCGCCACCGGCACCACCCGGAGTGCGACGACGCTGACCACCGCCACCGGCGCCAGGACCACGACCGGCACCACCGCCTTGTCCACCACGGCCACCACGACCACGGCCGCCTTCAGCTTGCGCTTCGGCTTCTAAACGGGCTGCTCTTTTTTCGTTTTCTGCATCGGTTGCTGAATCGTCACCTTCTTCATCTTTAGCAGCCTGACGCTCAGCCAAACCTTCTGCAATAGCAGCTGTGATGTAGTTAGTGATGATAGCAATTGATTTGGTAGCATCATCGTTGGCAGGAATAAAGAAATCAACTTTATTTGGATCGCAGTTGGTATCCACCACACCAAAGGTTGTAGATGCCAAGGCGTTTTGCTTCAGCCAAAGCAATGTGCTCATGACCAATATCAACAATGAACAAAGCCGCAGGTACACGACCCAACTGGGCAATACCACCTAATACTTTTTCCATTTTTTCTTTATCGCGGCTTAAGGTCAAACGCTCTTTTTTAGTGATTGAGTCGAAGGAACCATCGCCCAGCATTTTTTCAATGCTCTGCATTTTCTTCACGCTCTTACGAACGGTGTTGAAGTTGGTAAGCATACCACCTAACCA
The DNA here is from genome assembly GCA_963697545.1 of uncultured Bacteroidota bacterium. Classification (GTDB taxonomy): domain Bacteria; phylum Bacteroidota; class Bacteroidia; order Chitinophagales; family Chitinophagaceae; genus Flavisolibacter. The sequence continues at coordinate 82,584 of CAVOOL010000002.1, forward strand.
ACGCTCGGTTACATAAGGCATGTTTACACGCTGTGCACATTCGGTAACGATATCTTTCGCCTGTTTTTTAGTACCAACAAAAAGGATTTTTTTACCGCTGCGGGCAATTTGTTTCAGAGCGGCTGCCGTTTCCTGCAGGCCTTCTACGGTTTTATTAAGATCAATGATGTGAATACCTTTCTTCTCGGCGAAGATGTAAGGCAACATCTTAGGATTCCACTTCTTCTTCAGGTGACCGAAATGTACACCTGCTTCAAGGAGTTGTTGCTGTAACGAAGTGTTTTGTTCCATTTGAATTATTGTTGAATGTTTTGAATTATTTGGCTGTCAGCTTTCGGCTATCAGCTATCAGAAGAAAAATCAAAACTGATAGCTGACGGCTGATAGCTGTAATATTATCTCTTCGAGAACTGGTAGCTTCTGCGGGCTTTCTTCTTACCGAACTTCTTACGTTCAACAGAACGTGGGTCACGTTTCAGTAAGCCGGCTGCTTTTAAGGCAGGACGGAACTCAGGGTTCAATTCTACCAATACACGGGCAATACCCAGCATGGCAGCTTCGGCCTGGCCTTTTACACCACCACCGGCAGCATTGATCTTAACATCAAATTTGTCAGCCGCTTCAACGGTTTGAAGAGGCCTGATTACCTGGTTTTGCAGGTACACCAGCGGGAAATATGTTTTAAAATCTTTATCGTTTACAGTGATAGCGCCAGTGCCACGAGAGATGAATACCCTTGTAACAGCTTCTTTACGGCGACCAACACTATTTTTTTGCTTTTCCATTTATTATAAGCTTTAAGCTTTCAGCGTTCGGCTGTCAACTGAGGGCTGACGGCTGATGGCTGATGGCATGTTTTAGAATTTTAATTCCTTAGGTTGTTGTGCAGTATGCGGATGCTGATCACCGGCGTACACAAATAATTTTTTGTACATCTGGCGGCCCAAACGGTTTTTAGGCAGCATACCTTTTACGGCTCTTTCAATGATCACTTCAGGACGGCGCTTCAACAGATCTTTGGCCACTTCTTCTCTACGGCCACCCGGATGTCCGGTGTAACGGTCGTAAATTTTCTGGTCCATTTTGTTTCCGGTCAATTTTACTTTTTCTACGTTGGTAACGATGATAAAATCGCCACAGTCAACGTGAGGGGTGTAATATGCCTTGTTTTTACCGCGAAGGATCGCAGCAATACGAGAGCACATACGTCCCACGGTTTGATTGGTACCGTCCACAACATACCAGTTACGTTGCACGGTAGCCGCATTCGCATGTTTAGTTGTAAAATGTAATTTACTCATGATTTGAAATTTGGTGTTACGACCATCCTCGTAACGCTTTTAAAATTTGAGGCGCGAAGATAGGAGGAGGAAGGCATCCAAACCAAGAAATATGGGCATTAATTTTACATGCACCTTCATAACTCATTGAAAAACAATGAAATTTTTGACAGGTTTTTAATATTGTTAACGAAAAGGCGCACCAAATGAGGGATTTTTTGGTAAAACCGGCTGCCTAACTGCTATGAAGCGATGGTTGCGACGCTCCGTTCAGGGGTTTGTCCTTTACCGATCAGCATAATTAGATGGTAAACAATTTTCTTTTTTAATTTGGGGCATGGATGCTATACAACCTCTTGGCCGCACTTCCTTTGGCAACCCCGCCCATGCAGGAAATGTTTTATCAAAAGAAGAAGCCTTACACCTGCTAAATGATTGGGTAGAAAATGAACGGCTCCGGCTGCATATGAAACAAGTGGCAGCTGTAATGAAAGCCTGGGCTCTGGAAAAAGAAAACCTTTCCGAAGAAGAAGCGCATAAATGGTGGCTGGCAGGTTTGCTTCATGACGCCGATTGGGAAAAACACCCCAACGACCACTGCCGCATTATTATAGAAGAGTTGGAAAAAAGAAGTATTGACCCATCCATTATTCAATGCATTGCCTCTCACGGGCCAAAGCATTTTGGCGTGGAGCCCCAAAGCACGATGGATAAAATGATCTATGCGTTTGATGAACTTTCAGGTTTTATTCACGCGGCAGCACTGATACGCCCCACGAGATATGAAGGAATGGATGTAAAAAGCATTCAAAAGAAATTAAAGACACCCGCTTTTGCAGCACAGGTAAGCCGGGAGGATATTGCAGATGCAATGGCGCGGATCAACACACCGGTGGAAGAGATCATTGATTTTATTATTAACCATCAGAAAGAGGTTAGCTAAAACGTTCATTGCAGTTCCTGGTTTTTGATGTGTAAATCACTCCATCGTTTCGTTTTTGCAGTTCCTGGTCCGAACACCGGTTAGGGAGTTTTGTAACGCTTCTTTTACCCGGCCAATTTTGCAGGCTTTAGTTTTGCACTTTCCTGGTTAATTTTTTTCAGGCCGGTTTTTAATTTATAAAGTTTTCCGGGCCGGTGCGGTACATCTTCCTCCATTTCATTAAGATCGACCAGCCAGTTTTTAAGGGTGATTCTTTTCCTGAAATTCCGGCGGTCCAATTCCTGTCCCAAAATGGCCTGGTACAGGTCCTGCAATTCTCTGAGGGAAAACTTGTCAGGCAATAAGTTGAAGATCACCGGGTATTCCAGCACTTTCTCCCGCAGGCGTTTCAGGCAGGTGTCCAGTATCATCTTATGATCAAATGCCATTTTATCTATGTCGGCTATATTATGCCAGTGCAACTCATTATGCGTTAGGTGAAGCTTATGACTTTTAATATTTACCAGGGAATAATATGCGGTCGTCACTACGCGGCCGGAAGGGTGCCTGTTGACATTGCCAAAAGTGTACACCTGCTCCAGGTACACATCCCGCAAGCCGGTTCGTTCGTGCAACACACGATAGGAGGCACTCTCCAGGTCTTCGTTGGTTTGCACAAGATCGCCCAGCAGGGACCAAAGACCTTCAAACTCCTTGAGATCTGATTTAATTAAAAGCACCTTCAGCTGTTTTTCTTCATAGCCAAATATGACACAGTCCACCGAAAGGGCAATATTGAAATATTCCTGGTGACTGATCTTTTCAACAGCCGCTGTTTTCAATTCTGATTGTTGCATAAACTTTTATTGCACATTTAGAGAATAGTTTGAGTTCTTCCTTCGTTCAGCACTTTAAACTAAAGATTTCCTTTGAAAATAGAGAGCAGCATCTTCCCAGGTATGTTCCCGCTACATGTTTCCTGTGCATTGAATGGGGCCTTAAATTGGTAATAACACCCGTGCTTATATAAATATCTGTTGTAAGGCTGGTATTTTCTTTAGCATCAAGGGTAATGATTAAATTTTGTGCAGTCTCATTTTCTTTTGAAAAGTAAGCTATCCAGCTAAGCAATGGGGCCTGGATTATAAGACGGGCAATAGCATCCCTTCCAGGCAGCAGCAATCTCTTCATAGCAAGTGTTTCGTGCTAAAGATAATAATATGTATTAAAAACACATTGCTTTGTAAAAAATCTCTTACGAATGAATTATGCTTGGGTTACGGCATGTGTGCCGCATGAATACCACAATTTATATGCTAAAGCAAATTCGTTTACAAGAATTCAGGTAATTCCATCTACTTCATCTACTCCACTCTTGTATTTTTACACCGCATATGACTACCAACCGGATCAAACAATTACAGGATAAAACCGTTACGCTTCTTCAAAAAATAAAAGCTGATGCTGTCAGCGCAAAAGACATAGAAGAACTCAGGGAAGTTTTACGTTTTCACGAATACCGCTACTATATTGAAAGCGATCCGCTTATTTCCGACTTTGAGTATGACTCTTTGTATAAACAACTGGAATCGCTGGAAAAAGAAAACCCCGATCTCATTGTTGCCGATTCTCCTACGCAAAGAGTTGCAAAAGGACTAACCAAGGAATTTCCAACCGTTCTGCATTTGGTGCCCATGCTTTCTTTGGACAACTCGTATGATAGCGATGATTTGATTGATTTTGACCGAAAAGCAAGGGAGTTAACCGGGTTGAGCGAGATTGAATACTGCATTGAACCCAAATTTGACGGAGCCAGTATTTCGTTGGTTTATGAAGACGACCAACTGGTTCGTGGTGCCACCCGCGGCGATGGCGTGCAGGGCGATGACATTACACCCAATATCAAACAAATACGAACCATTCCGCTGTCCGCTAAATTCTCGGATTATGGCCTACAAACCGTAGAAGTACGAGGCGAGGTCTTAATCAATAAAAATAATTTCAAGGCCTTTAACGATGCCCTGACTGAGCAGGGATTGGCGCCTCTTGCTAATCCGCGCAATGCCGCTTCAGGTACGCTAAGAATAAAGGATCCTGTAGAGGTAAGACGCAGAAAGCTGGAAGCCTTTGTCTATCATCTTAGCTATTATACTTTATTGGACGGCGGCACCGATCTGCACTCCCATTCTCAAACCCTGGAAATGCTTTGGGACCTTGGCTTTAGAAGCCCTGACAAAGAAAAAAAAGTGGTAAAAGGCATTCAGGCGGTAATTGATTATTGCAGGGATTTTGAAGCCCACCGCGATGACCTTCCTTATGAAATTGACGGAATGGTAATTAAGGTGAATGATTTTAACCTGCAGGACCGCATGGGTATGACCACCCATCATCCCCGCTGGGCCATTGCTTATAAATTCAAGGCCCGGCAGGCTACCAGCAAATTACTGCGTGTGGAGTACCAGGTAGGAAGAACCGGCAACATAGGACCCGTTGCCAAAATAGAACCTGTACACATTGGTGGCGTAACCGTTAGTTCCATTTCGCTTTTTAATGAAGATGTGATCCGTGAAAAAGATATTCGTATAGGCGATACAGTTTTAGTGGAAAGGGCCGGCGATGTGATTCCTTATATTGTTAAGCCGCTTGCCGAACTGAGAAACGGGCATGAAAAGCCTATAAAATTTCCTACGCATTGCCCATCCTGTGGTGATGAGTTATATAAGTCCGTGGATGAAGCCGCCTGGCGTTGTGTCAATATCAATTGCCCCGCACAGGTGCTGGAAAAACTGATGCATTTTGCCAGCAAGGATGCTATGGATATCCGGGGCCTGGGAGCTGCCATTATTGAAAAATTTTATACCCTTGGCTTACTAACCTCTATACCCCAGATCTACCAGTTGGATTTTGCAGCCATTGGCCAATTGGAAGGTTTTGGCGAAAAGTCAATTAGTAATTTACAGTCAGCCATCAGCAATTCTAAAAAGCAGCCTCTGCACCGGCTGATCTATGCGCTTGGTATTCGTTATGTGGGTGAAACCACGGCCAAAACCCTTGCGCATGCCATAGATCACCTGCTGGACCTGAAAAACTTTGATGAAGAAGCGCTACAAAAATTAGAAGATATTGGCCCCAAGGTGGCCGGCAGCGTGGTGCAATTCTTCAGCAACCAGGATAATATTGAAATGATTCATGTATTGGAAGCCTTAGGCCTGCAGTTAAAAAATCATAAAAAAGAATTTACGACTGGTGGAGGGCTGGACGGACAAACTTTCCTTTTCACAGGAACCCTGGCTCAGCTAAAACGAAGCGAGGCAGAAGAAATGGTTGAAAAGAACGGCGGCAAAATTGTGTCAGGGGTAAGCAGCAAGCTCAACTACCTGGTCGTGGGAGAAGATGCCGGGAGCAAATTAGAAAAGGCAAAAAAAATCACCAGCATAAAAATTATATCAGAAGCGCAATTCATTAAGATGGTTTCTCCAAAAGAAGAGCAATCACAAGACTTAACTTAAATTAATTTTTTGTGCTAAGCTGTAGGGCTGCTATGATCCCGAAGCTTCGGGATTTGTTGCGCGGTGTCCGACTTTAGGCGGATCGCACTCTTGTACGTTCTGTATTCTACTGAGCAAAAAGCCCGGCAGCGGTGCCGGGATAAAGCCTCAAGCAAGACATTCCATATCCTGGAGATATGGAATGTCTCCTGCACCATAAACTGCAGTTTTTTGTTTCTTTGCAATTGAAATGCGCATACACTTTTCAGAAATTAGGTTGCGGCACAAAATTTTCTTGTCTTATTTTGCCCCTGTACCGGACCGTTAGGAAAACTCAGGCGCTGTAAAACAAAAAATTATGATCAAAAAATTACCTGGCGAAGTATGGAAACCGCTGATGTTTAAAGGCAGTAAAGACCTTCGGAATCATTATGCAGTGTCATCATTAGGACGCATAGCCAGCTACAAAGAAGACATCACCAAAGATGGCAAACTATTAAATGGCTCGCTCACTACGGGTTATCGCACGTTGAACCTCCACCGGCCCGGCCATAAGGGCACCCTCTATATCCACCGCGAATTAGCCAAACTGTTTTTAAAACGGCCTTCAACCAAGTACAGGTACGTCATTCACAAAAACCACAACAAGCTGGACAACTCTGTAAAAAACCTTGCCTGGGCCACGTTAGATGAAATGATTGAGCACCAGCAGTACAGCCCGGCAAAAATTGCCTACAAGAAAAAGCAGGCCAACCGCGAGGTCGGATTAAAACTTACGGCTTCACAGGTAAGAAAGATCAAAGACCAGCTTAACAACAAGAACCGCAGGCTTACCATTAAGCAATTAGCCGACAAATATGACGTGAGTGAAATGACCATGTACCGCATTAAAAGCGGGGAAAACTGGGGACGAATCAAGGCAAGTTGATAAAGTACCAGCGTTCTTTAGCTTATCGGTTTGTTTAACCCATCAACAAGAAACTTCATTCAATGGGCTATCTTTATAGGATAGTCCTACTGCCTCGAAAACTGCGTTTTCTTCACTCAAAAAAAGGAGGCATTTATGATCATTCGTTTCACTTTCTGCAAGTTCCTGCCGGAACACATTGTAGAAGCTAAAAGGGTTTACAAGGAAGAAGTTATTCCTGCCGTGAAAAAACAAAAAGGCAATATGGGGGTTCGTTTGCTGGAGCCGGCCGATAAAACGGACGCCTACATTTCCGTTACCGAATGGAAAACAAAAGCCGATGCCGACGCTTACCATACAAGCGGCGTGTATAAAAACCTGGTTACTAAATTAGAGAGCTTTTTTGTAGAACAACCTGAATTGAAAACGTATTCGGCAGAGGAGGTTATGGAACCCACCCCTCATATTTTATAAAACAAGTGCAGAAACTAGCAAGACACAAGGCTTATTAATAACCCGCACTAAAGGATTGCTGATTAAGTTAGAGCTAAAGAAATTTTGCTTTGTGTCTTCCTGTATCCACACCTCTCCGGATTCTTTACTTTCGTTCTATGTTAGAACCACAAACCCTTAGATTTCTTTCACAGTTAAAAAAGAACAATAACAAGCCCTGGTTTGATGCCCACAGAGCAGCCTATGAAGCGGCCCGTATTGATTTTTCAAACTTTATTCAGTTGTTGATTGATGCTTTGCAGAAAACCGACACCACCATAACCGGTATGACATCAAGAGAATGCCTTTTCCGCATAAACAGGGACATCCGCTTTTCAAAAGATAAAACACCGTATAAATCCAATTTCGGAGCCAGCATTAAAAGAGCGGGGCGAAAATCAGGCTTCGCCGGGTATTATTTTCATTGCGAGCCGGGAAATAGTTTTATCGGTGGCGGACTTTGGATGCCCGACGCGGCACAGTTAAAAAATGTGCGGCAGGAGATTGATTACAATTGGGAAGAGTTCCATCAAATTCTCCGTGAGAAAAATTTCAAAAAAACATACGGCGATCTTTATAAAGGAGCCGATGTCAGTTTAAGCACGATGCCTAAAGGATATGAAAAAGATAATCCTGCTGCAGATTATGTAAAACTCAAAAGTTTTATTGCCGAAACCAGGCTAAGCGATGAAGAATTAACCAAAGCCACTTTACATAAAAAAACCGTTGTGGCTTTTGAAGCCTTACAACCCTTGCTGGCCTTTATAAATCGCTCTATTGATGTTGGATAAACCCAATGGCAAGACTTACTACCAAATTCAGTTGAATAGTATGGAGTTGGGGTTTAAGAAGTTAAGCGTTTAAGGGTTTAAGAATCCATACGACTTACCTGGAAATGGTATTAGCTTCAATTTTGCATATCTACAACAGTAAAAAATGTTAAAGGGCTATAAACTCCATAGTCCTGTTTTTATCTTGTCGCAACAAAACTGTACGTTATGAAAAAAAATCTACTCCTACCCGTTAGCTTTACTCTTACAATTGCTTTTACGGCCTGTTCAAGCCACAAATATTATACGGCCTCCACTTTCGAGCAGCAAACCGCACATCACAAAACCATTGCTGTTTTGCCCGCTGAAATGATCTTTACCGGAACACAGCCAAAGAACCTGTCGCCGGAAGACATTGCAGGCATTGAAGAAACAGAAAGCCGCAGCTTTCAACACTCTCTGTACAACAGCATATTGCGCCACGCCAACTCCCGGAAATATTTTACCAGTGTTAGCATTCAGGACATTGGTACCACACAAAAATTACTGGAAGAAAGCGGGATCTCTGTTCGAAATTCATGGAAAGAAGATGATAAAAAACTGGCAAAGGTATTAGGCGTGGACGCGGTGGTACGCATGCGCATCCAAAAAAAGCGCTACATGAGCGACCTGGCTTCCATGGGCATTGATATGGGCCGGCAGATATTGTATCAAACAGGTATCGCCGGCAAACTTCCCTTTCCCTATGTATCTAATAAAACCAACGACATCCAGGCTTCGTGCAACGTAGTGAGCAACAATCAAACCTTATGGAATGATAACTATAAGAGAGGCGCCGATTACAACACCTCTTCAGAAGTAGTGATTGATGCGATCACAGATAACTTTGGAAAGCATTTTCCCTATAAAAAAAGGAATGGGTAACCAATCAAACTACAATAAGTGATTGTGAATGTTTCTTGCGTTTGCAATCACTTATTTAAAATATTAACCTATTCTTTTTTCCCTTCCAGCATCGGAACAAAAGAAAAATTGGAAAAGGATTCCTGCGAAATCTGATCACTCTCAAGCTTTGTAATCCGAACCATGCGCTGCGGCGATTCTTTGCCAAGAGGCAATACCATTTTACCGCCCCATTTTAATTGATCCATAAGTTTTGGGGGTACAAACGGTGCGGCGGCGGTGATCAGTATCCTGTCAAAAGGCGCATAGTGCGGCAAACCTTCATAGCCGTCACCATAAAAAAGATGCAGATTGCTAAAGCTTTTTATGTAGAGGAATTTATGGTTCTTTTCAAAAAGTTTTTTTTGTCTTTCTATGGAAAAAACTTCGGAAACCAATAGGGCCAGTATGGCGGCCTGATAGGCACTGCCCGTTCCTATTTCCAATACCCGGTGATGAGGTTGTACCTCCAGCAGCTGGGTTTGATAGGCCACGGTATAGGGCTGTGAAATGGTTTGACCTTCTCCAATAGGAAAGGCCCTGTCCTCGTATGCCTTATTTTGCAGATCGGCCGGCATAAAAAATTGGCGCGGAATCGTACCAATAACCTCTAACACCCGGTTATTGGTTATTCCCTTATTTCGAAGACCCTGCACCAGCCTTTCCCGGAGCTTTTTGTACACGAAAATATCCTCATAGTTTTCCATATTTTTTTAAGAAGAGTGCATAAAAACCGCCACAAATAGCGGGCCTTTATAATGCAGCGTTCCTATTTATTCTTTGAGAAATTTAGCCGGATGACTTAATTGTAACCCGCTTCATTGTACCTTGCATTTTTACGCTTATGATGAAAAAGTTTTTATTGATTACCTTATTATTTACAAGTGTAGCAAAAGCCC
>CAVOOL010000003.1:0-90681 GCA_963697545.1 uncultured Bacteroidota bacterium
CGCGCCACTTTACAAATTTTAGTTTTCGCTTGGCACTAAGTTACCTTGTTCTGGTTCTTTTTCCTTTTTGAATTCCAAACTGCCGAACTTCCAGGTGAAGCTTATGCCAAACGACCGGATCGGAATTTTGCGGATGCTGTTAATCGTAAAACCAGGTCCAAACAATTCGGTTTTCTGTGTCAGGTAGTTTGTAAACGGATTTGTTGCTGTTAAGGCCAAACTTCCTTTTTTGTTCCAGAATTGCTTGCGTGCTGCAAAGCTGTACGTGATCGTGGAAGGATATTTTCCCTGAGCTTCGTTTCGGGCGGAGTTGAAATTGCCGAAAAATTCCGCTACCAGGGTTGGTGAAAACTGGTAGGTGGCATTCGTATTCAGGCGGTAATTAAAGTTGGTTGAATTGTAACCTGGGTCTTGTTGATTGATGGTGCGACGATGAAACAGCATCAGGTTGGTGCGCAAACCGAGCTTGCTATTTGGATGGAGATCACCAAAAAGCATTAACCCTGTGTTTTTTTCCTGCCCGATATTTTCTCTCCGTGTCACGGCCACGTTGGGATACACTGAGTCACCGACTTGAAATGATGTGTAGTAACGAACAAAGGGCTGAATGTCATCGATGTTCATGCGGTAAAAAAGCGTAGCGGATGCCGATCCGGCTTTGCCAAGTTCACGGTTATAGCCGGCTTCAATCCGGTGTCCGATTTCGGGCCGCAGATAAGGATTGCCGGCTGCTAAATTTTTAGGGTCGCTGGTGTTGATGTACGGATTCAGATCTCCGTAGTCGGGACGTTCGATTCGTTTTGAATAACTGAGTTTCAATTGTTGGTTTTCCCCAAGCTTTTTGGAGAGAAAAATTGACGGCACCAACGTGTTATACCCCGGCGTTTTTGACGGTTGCTGTGCATTAGAATAGTACGAACGGATTTCAGTCCGCTCGTACCGGCTACCGATTTTGGCCTCAAAAAGCTGTCCTGCTGGAAAGCTCAATTCGGTGTACCCTGCATAAACTTTCTGCTGATAATCGAGTGCGTTGGACAAGAATCGATCAATCAAATAGGTTTGTGAAGAAGGCTGAAAACTGTAAGCCGTTGTGGCACTTGATATGTCCATCGTGGTGTACTTGGTTCCCACTCCCAGGCTGATGTCTTTTTTAAGGGGCTGGGTATAGTCAACCGTAAATTCAGTTTCGTTTTCTTTACCGGGGTTGTCGCTGGTGTTGCCATAAAACCGTTTCGCTTCCGGAAGTAATACTTGATAGTTGTCAGCGTTTGCATAACTCTTGCCAAAGCTGCTATTGATGGCAATTTCAAGTTCCTGATCTTCCTTATCAAACGTTCGTTTGTAGCCAAAGCTTGCATCCAAAGCGTGTAGCCAAAAGCGGCTGTTGGTGTAACTCTGAGACGAAACATCGCTGATGGTAGTACCCGTGCTCTGGTTGTACAATTCTTGCCGTTGGGTGATAAAGCCATTGCCATCGTTTCCAAACCGGTTGTACGCAAACGATCCGTTGAAATTATTTTTCTTATCTGGCGACCAGTCGAAACCGGCGCCGGTTTGAAAGCCAAAGCGGTTAAAATGGCGGATGCCGTCCTGTTGAAGTGAGCCGCTGGTTTTCGCCGCTGTATCCGAACTGGTTCGGGCAGTAGTCACTGGTGCATCTACGGCAGGACGATAGTTGCCGCTTACAAATGCGTTTGCACCGAACGTCCCCTTTCTTGCGTTGAAATTGAACGAACCGTTGTTGGCTCTTGTTCCTGCAGCCAGGGAAACATTGCCGTTAACGCCCTGGGCCTTGCTTTGCTTGAGCACAATGTTGATAATGCCGCCTAAGCCTTGCGCATCGTACTTTGCGCCGGGATTGGTCACCACTTCAATGCTTTTTATCTGGCTGGCTGGGAGAGATTGTAAAACATCGGTGACGCTGTTGCCAAAAGCAGTGGACGGCTTTCCATTAATTAGAAAGCGGATGCTGGAGCTGCCCGCCAGTTCTACCTTGCCATCCACATCCACAGAAACCTGCGGTACTTTTCTTAGAACATCTGTGGCGGACCCGCTCTGCGAAGTGATATCTCGTTCGGCATTGTAAATGAGTTTGTCAATTTTGTTGGTAACCAGCTTGCCGCTTGTTGTTACCGTAACGGATTGCAAGGTGTTCTGCCTAACAGAAAGGTAAACAGCCTTTAGCTCAACGGGGCTTTTCGCGTCATCTACAACAATATCGTTCAACCTAATGGAGGTGTAGCCAATGGCCTCAACCAACACGGTATAGGTGCCAGACCTAATACCGGAGAGTAAAAACCGGCCCGCTTTGTCCGTTACGCCACCGTTGACGATTTTTGAACCAGGTTGTTCTATCAAGGTAATGGAAGCGTATTCAAAAGGACTTCCTGAAAGCGAATCCAATACCTTTCCTGCTAATTTTCCCCGGCCTGATGGTTGCGCATGAGCACACAAAACAAAAAGAAACAAAATGGCGACTAAAATTTTTCTCACAAGTTACATTTGAAGGCCGCTAAGCTAAGGGGCAATTCTGAAGACATTTGGAATAAGAGAAATTGTGGATTAAAAGGCATGCAACCGATAGAAGTGTTTAATCCCTGGTATTGTTTTAGATTTTTTTCAACCCAATCTGCCGGTTAGTAAAATACACGCTGTTCCTGGCCACTTACCCAAACCTTCTTTGATGATACTTAATTCTGTTGAAATAATGAAGTTGAAAAACCCAAAAAAACCTTCAGAATTTGTTCAGAATTGACAAATAAGTTTGTCTACCCTTAAACATTTTATTATGAAAAAGATGTTCTTTTCAATTGCGCTTCTTACAGCCATCACGGTACAGGCTCAAAAAAATCTCCCGCCCGCTAAAATACCTGCTGCTGCAAAGGAAGCTTTCGCCAAAGCTCATCCTAACATAACAGGCAAATGGGAAAAAGAGGAAGGCGACTATGAAGTAACCTTCAAAGAAGGCGGCAAGGATATGTCTTGCGTCATTGACAAAACTGGTGCCATTAAAGAAACAGAGACCGTAGTGCCAGCCAGCGACCTTCCCGCTCCTGTAACGGCTTATATTGCAAAACATTACAAAGGCGTAAAAGTAAAGGAAGCCGCTACTATTGTAAGGGCCGACGGAACAACAATTTATGAGGCCGAGATAAAGGGAAAAGATGTTTTGTTTGATGCAAACGGCAATCTAATTAAAGCAAAAAAGGACAACGACTAACCTGGCACCGGTGAAGCCGTACTGCTCTGTGCGGCTTCTTTAATTTTTATGAATGAAGTATAGTTTGCCTTTTTTTTTGCCTTTGTACCCTTGTTTGCCTTTCACAATCCCGTACTCTTCAAAACTTTATAGAGGAAGCGAAGATGCGTCGTCCTCTTTCAAGAGGTTATCAAGCGCCGGGTACTTCGCCTGACGAAATCGACCGCATGTTGCGACAAATAGAAAAGAGAATTGACCAGTTGGCAGAAGCGGAAGCTTACTCAAAGCGGACTGGAAACAAATGGGCTTCCTTATTACTGAACCGCACACCGGTAATTATCCCATTGAGCTAATAAAAGGACATGAACGGTCAACTAATCAACTATAAAAAGTTTAAATGAAAGATGATGATAAAGGGAAAACAAACAGTGAGGTTAGTTGTTGTTACACTGACATTTTTTTTCCTGTTGCCATCAACTTCTTTTAGTCAGCAGCGAGATACGGTAATAAAAAAGCTGGATAGCCTTTCGCAAAAAACCGACAGTACAAAGCCAAACAATACGGCCCCTTCGGCCTACAACGAAGCTACTAAACTAAATGTGCCCACTTATTTTATTTTGCTCGGCAGCGATTTTAAACAGGCTTTTACCAAGCCTTTTCACATGAAGAGAAGGGATTGGAAGTATTTCGGTATTGGCGCAGGGGCAATCACCGCCTTGACTTTTGCAGATCCACCCATTCAACAGTTCGCCCTGCGCATCCGTAAGGCAAACCCAGGCTTATGGAATACCAGCAAGTTTATTACCAACTTCGGTGGTCCTTATGAAGTTTACACGTTGGGAGGTCTGGGATTGTATGGGTTCTTGTTCAAGAAGGAAAAGATGAAAACGACCACCCTTCTCGCTTCGCAAGCTTACATCACCGGTGCGGCGGTGGAAACTGTGCTCAAATTTATCTCCGGCCGCACCCGCCCTTCTTTTTACGACCCAAATACCGTGGCTAAGCCAACCTTCAAAGGACCTTTTGCAAAAAGCACTGATTATACGGGAGCCAAAGCAAACAGTTCTTTTCCTTCGGGGCATACCACAGTTGCCTTTGCGGCTGCTACGGTTTATGCTTTGGAATACAAGGACAAGCCCTGGGTGCCCCTTCTATGTTACACGTCCGCTTCCCTTATTGGCTTAAGCCGCATCACCGAAAACAAACACTGGTTAACCGATGTGTTGGCGGGTGCAGCACTTGGTTACTTAACCGGGCGGCAAGTGGTAAATAACTATCACCGCTACGCTTCGCTAAAAGCACCGAAACAAAAAAAAGGAGAGGTTTCTATCAATATTCAATACACACAGGGAGTGGTGATGCCTGGTGTAGTTTACCGTTTTCGGTGAGGTGCGATGTAAAAAAAATATCATGCAAACGAAAGAGATTTTTTTTCAACGCTATATTAAAAAGCTACCGCTGGCTTTTTTCCTGCTGGCCGCAGTCATGATGTCGCTATTGCTTTTTGCCGTATTGGCGCATGAAGTATTGGGAGAAAAGGAAGACAGCTTTGACTTTTCGGTTTTCAATTATCTTTCGTCTCATGTTATTACACCAAGGCTTACGCCGGTGATGGAAGGCATTAGTTTTTTTGCCTCTGGCATTTTTTTGCTGGTTGCCTATGTGATTCTGATTGCTTTTTATTTCTACAAAAAAGAGAAAAGGCGAGCACTTGAAATATTGTCCGTTGGGTTAATAGGGTTTTTAATCAACTACTTTATGAAATTGTTGTACCAACGGCCAAGGCCATCCCATCCATTAGTGAATCCTTTACAAACTTTTAGTTTTCCAAGCGGTCATGCCATGTCCGCATTTGTCTTTTACGGATTGCTGATTTATCTGGTTTGGAAAACCCATCTATCAAAGCCCCTCAAATGGGTAGCTGCTTTTTTTATGGGTTTGCTTGCTCTGGCAATCGGTTTCAGCCGGGTTTATTTGAGAGTGCATTACGCCAGTGATGTGATTGCAGGATTTTGCCTCGGCTTTGTCTGGATTTGTTTTGCCGTTTGGCTTTTGGAAAGAGTGGAAAAGAAAACGTCAATGGAGGTGAGCAATAGCAACCCTTCTACAAAACAAACCCCTTGATAATGCCCGAATTACAACACTAATGAATTAAACTACAACCAGCAAATAGAAAAAGTTTATGCCTACGTGTCGGCATATTTTGAGCCATACCGCCTGGCTTGCATTCAAAGAAAAATTTACCCTTAAAAAGCTGGTGAATAAAGCCGGCAAAAACTATATTCTTGAAATTGGTAAAATCATCGGAGAGCAGATTAAGCTGGAACCTTCTGAACTAACCAGCCGCCAAACAGACATTTGGATGCCCTATGCAAGAACCATTGAAAACAATATTACACTTACCATTCCGAATGGTTACCTGGTAGAAGGGCTGCAGGAATTAAATATAAACGTGGATAATGAAAGCGGGGCCTTTATCAGTACGGCAAAAGTGGAAGACGATAAATTGGTGATCAGTACAAAAAAACTGTATAAAAAAAGTTTTGACAGAAAGGAAGCCTGGCCCAATTACATTGCTTTTCTGGAGCCGGCGTACAAATTCAGCCAGGCCAAAATTGTCTTGAAGAAAAAGTAAACTTTTATTTTGTTATTCAATCCCGGACATTGCCCGGGATTTTGTTTTATCTCTCATCTTTGCTTGAAGCTATCTTTATCATCTTGTATTCTAACTTTCTCCATATTATCGACATGCTGGGCACACTGGCATTTGCCGTTTCGGGTGTGTTCTCTGCTATGGAAAAAAGGCTGGATGCATTTGGTGTGCTGATCATTGCCTTTGTTACGGCCATTGGCGGTGGTACGGTAAGAGATGTCTTGGTAGGAAATTTTCCGGTGAACTGGCTGCAAAATAATAACACAATACTGGTTGTCCTATTTGCAGCCCTGGTGACCATGTTTTTTGGCTCACAATTGAAACAACTGAGACGGCTAAGTACAACGCTGTTTTTATTTGACGCTTTGGGGCTGGGGCTGTTTACCATCATTGGTTTTGAAGTGGGGCTAAAACACGGCTTTAGCCCAGGCATCTGTATTGCACTGGGCACCATCTCGGCCTGTTTCGGTGGCGTACTTCGCGACGTGCTGCTGAATAAAGTGCCACTTATTTTTCACAAAGAGGTTTATGCACTGGCTTGCATTATTGGCGGCCTTGTTTATTATTTCTTATCAAAAACACATTGGAACGACGATCTTTCCAAGGTCATTTGTATTCTTCTCATCGTTGTTATTCGTGTCGTGGCGGTTCGCTTTAAATTATCATTACCCTCCATTTCTTTAAAATAAGATTATGAAATTAACGATCTACCAGGTTGACGCTTTTGCCGAAAAAGTTTTTAAAGGCAATCCTGCTGCCGTTATTCCTTTGGAAGACTGGCTGGAAGAGGAACTAATGCAGAAAATTGCCCTGGAAAATAATCTGAGCGAAACGGCTTTTTTTGTAAAAAATACCGGGCCTGTTACAGAAGGTTATCATATACGCTGGTTTACCCCCGAGTACGAGATTGATCTGTGCGGGCATGCTACGCTGGCCTCTGCCTATGTTATTAAAAATTTTTTGGAGCCACATGTGGCGGCGATCAGTTTTACCACGCAAAAAGCAGGCGTGCTGAAAGCCTCCGCTAAAGAGGGTATGTACACCCTCAATTTTCCGGCACGCATACCGGAACCATGTAAGACGCCAGGGCAATTATTGAAATCATTAGGGGTAAGCACAGTGGTTGAAGTATTAAAATCAAGAGATTATTTTGTGGTGTTGCCCGATGAAGAGGCGGTAAAAAATGTAGAACCAGATTTTTCATTGATGAAGGAACTGGATACAATTGGTGTGATTGTTACGGCTAAAGGACAATCGGCTGATGTCGTATCCAGGTGTTTTTATCCGGGCGCCGGCATTCCCGAAGACCCCGTAACGGGTTCAGCGCATTGCAACATTGTTCCCTACTGGAGTGAGAAATTAGGAAAGACCAAATTGTTCTGTAAGCAACTATCGCCACGTGAGGGGGATTTGCAGTGCGAACTGGAAGGAGACAGGGTTTTAATGACCGGGAAATGTGTATTGTTTATGCAGGGCGAAATTGATCTTTAATCCAGGAACCGGCTTTTTACCGCTGGGGTGGGCATCATGCATTGTTCTTTTTTTCCAAACCATTTGTAGCGATTCCTGGCAATGAAATCATAAATCGCATCCCGCAGAAACCTGGGTACGATCCATAAAACCTGCAGTTCTTTCCAGTACCATGGAAGCCGGTTCAAAACTTTTAGTGCGGCTGTTGACTTTTTATACACCTTTCCCTCATCAATCAAAACAAAGGATTGAAAGGCTTCTTTTGGGAGTTGATATTGCTGCAACAGTTTTTGCCCTGCTTCTGATTGCAAGGGCGCAAACCGAAAAACATCTTTTTTATCCTGCCTGATAACAAAGTTGATGCTGCCATTGCAAAAATTGCAAACGCCATCAAATAATATAACCGGATGATCCTTCACTTCGTAAATTAAAAACCCCGCAGTTAGCGGGGTCTTGTTTATTGTAAGTTATGAAACACTTTCTGCACATCTTCGTCCTGCTCCAGTTTGTCCACCAGTTTTAAAACATCCTGTGCCTGTTCTTCTGATAATTCAACGGTGGTTGTTGGTATCCATTCCACTTCTGAAGTCAGGGGCGTAATGCCTTTTTCTTCCAAAGCTTTTTGCATGTTGCCAAAATCATTGAAAGCGCATCGAAGCACTACCACTTCCTCATCGTTTTCGCCGGTGCCTTCGCCCATCTCTTCCAGTCCATGATCAATCAGTTCAAATTCCAGTTCTTCCGTATTAATGCCTTCGGGCTTTAATTTAAATACACCCATTTTTTTAAACTGGAAACTTACACTTCCGCTATTGCCTAAGGCGCCGCCGCCTTTATTGAAAATGGCTTTTACATTCGCCACCGTTCTTACATGGTTATCGGTTGCCGTTTCCACCAGTACCGCCACGCCATGAGGTGCATACCCTTCATAAAGGATCTCTTCATAATTCTCCATCTCCTTGCCCTGTGCCCTTTTAATGGCCGCTTCCACACGGTCCTTGGGCATGTTTACGCTTTTGGCATTGGCCATACAGCGCCGAAGGGCTGGGTTGGTGTTCGGATCAGGACCACCGGCTTTTACAGCAATAGCGATCTCTTTTCCAATACGGGTAAATTGTTTGGCCATGCGGTCCCAGCGGGCAAACATGGTACTCTTTCTTACTTCAAATATGCGACCCATGGTATACTACAGGTTTTGAGTTTAAAATTATTTAGTACGATTTCTTTCAAGCACTGGCTTATTCAGTACGTTTTGTCCTTAACTGTATTGCTACTATCACCGCCTGTTGTGTCACTCCCTTGTACGTCCGGTAATCCTGTTCAGCCGTAAGCAGCCATCACGTAAGAGCCGCAAATGTACTATATACATACAAAAAAAAGCCGCTGTTAAGCGGCTTTGTATCTGTTTTAGAGGAGTTTTACTTCTTCTCCATTGGATTTGCGGGTTCTCCGTCGTGCAACGGTTCCGGTCTTCCGAGCCTGTTTGCAAAAACAAAAAAATGAATGACTGCAAAAACAATGGAAATGTACAGCAAGGTTCTGTCGGTTTCAAAACCAACAACGTATTGGTGTAAAAAGCCTGCCACAATTAACAGCGCAGCAAGTACCAATCCTGTATAGCGGGCCATTCTCATGCCTTTTCTGCTGGTAGTTCCATTGCCCAGGTGGCTGTTCTTTGCCCCATAGGCCAGGTAAATATCCATACCAATCAGCATCCACACCAGTAAACGAATCCAGGTATCCATGGGCAGAAACACCATCATAAACAAACAGGTGATGATTCCAAGAATGGGAACCAATGGCACCATAGGCGTTTTAAAGGACCGTGGCAAGTCAGGCATTTTTTTACGCATTACCCAAATACCAATACAAACCAGAATAAAAGCAAATAAAGTTCCGATGCTGGTCATTTCACCCACTACTCTTGCAGGTACAAACGCGGCAAACAAGCTTACAAAAAGCATGAAGAGCAAATTGTTCTTGGCAGGTGTTTGTGTTTTTGGATTCACACTGGAAAATATTTTAGGGATCAGTCCATCCTTACTCATGCTAAAAAATACACGGCTTTGGCCCATCAGCATTACAAGAATTACAGAGGCATAACCGGCAAGAATGGCAACCACAATCGCACGGTTCAGCCAGGGATAATCAGGTTGAATAACACCGCTTGCATCGGGTGTACCCATGTGCTCAATGGCTACCGCTACAGGCGCAATACCATCTTTACCAGCAAAGGTGGAATAGCTGGTAACGCCGGTCATCACATGCGCAAACAAAATATATAACACCGTACAAATCGCCAGCGATCCCAATATACCCCAGGGCATATCCCTTTTTGGATTTTTTGCTTCCTGCGCTGCTGTACTTACCGCATCAAACCCGATGTAGGCAAAGAACACAATTGCCGCCGCCCGGATGATGCCGCTGAAACCAAAATTTCCAAACGTACCGGTGTTATCGGGGATATAAGGATTGTAATTATCGTTGTTGATATATTTCCAGCCAAGGAAAATGAATACCAATACTACGGCAACTTTCAAGGCTACAATAATACCGTTGACCAAAGCACTTTCTTTTGTGCCCTTTATCAATAACAAACTCATTAACACAATAATAAAAACAGCCGGAAGGTTGATAAGCCCGCCATCCCAGGGGCCCAGCGTTAGCGCTGCGGGCAGATGCACATCAAAACCCTCTAAGAATTTTACAAGGTAACGGCTCCAGCTAATTCCAACTGTGGCCGCACCCACGGCGTATTCCAGCACAAGGTCCCAGCCAATGATCCAGGCAATGAACTCACCCATGGTAGCATAGGAATAGGTATAAGCACTTCCTGCTACGGGGATCATCGAAGCAAATTCGGCATAACATAAACCTGCAAAAAGACAGCCCAGTGCCGCTACTACAAATGAAATAGTAATGGCCGGCCCGGCATGATTGGCCGCTGCCATACCTGTAATAGAAAATAAACCGGCGCCAATGATGGCACCAATACCAAGCGCAATTAAACCGCCTGCTCCAAGGGTCCGTTTTAATGTATGGCTACCTGTTTCCTGTGACTCCTGCATCAGGACTGCCATCGGCTTTCTGACAAATAAACTCATAGATGAAATTTAGAATTGTGGCTTTTAAGCTCGTAAAATAAAGGAATAATTCAATAAGCCGAGCAGATGATTTACAAAGAACAATGACGGTGCGAAACGAAACTTTTGAGGAATGGATTTTTTTTTCCGATTTTCGGCACTCTTTAACAAGCCGTCTGTATGAGCAAAGGAAATAAGTTGACCGTATTTATCCTCGCCGCTATGGTGTTGGGTTTCTTACTTGGATTGTATATTTTTAATAGTACCTCTGAAACATTCCGCGCCGATTTTTCAAAGAATATAAAATTATTAAGCACCATTTTCATTCGCCTGGTGCAGATGATCATTGCGCCTTTGGTCTTTTCTACCCTGGTTGTAGGCATCGCCAAGCTGGGCGATTTAAAAACCGTGGGGCGGGTAGGAGGCAAGGCCATCCTTTGGTTTATTACCGCTTCGCTTGCCTCTCTTTTAATTGGCATGGTACTGGTCAATTATTTTGAACCCGGCAAATACATCAGCCTTTCGCAAAAAGATGTGGCAGGCTTGTCGGACCTGATGACCAAGCAACAAGGATTCTCTCTTCAAAACTTTGTGGAGCATGTTATTCCTAAAAGTTTTATTGAAGCCATGGCTACTAATGAGATCCTGCAACTGGTGGTGTTTTCCATATTCTTTGGTGTAGCGGCCGCCGCTATCGGTGATTATGTAAAACCGGTGATCAAAGCATTGGAGGCTGTTTCCCACATCATTTTAAAAATGGTGAACTATGTAATGAATTTTGCTCCCATTGGTGTGTTTGGTGCTATTGCAGCGGTGGTGGCTATGAATGGTACAACCATATTTGATTTTTATATTAAATACTTTGCTTTCTTTTTAATTGGCATTGCGGTTTTATGGATGTTGCTCCTGGGAGTAGGTTTCATTATATTAAAAGGAAGAATGAAGGAATTGCTGCGCCGCATTGGCAGCCCCCTGTTAATTGCCTTTAGCACAACCAGCAGCGAGGCTGTGTTCCCGAAGCTTACCGAGGAGCTGGAACGTTTCGGCTGCCGCGATAAAATTGTAGCCTTTGTATTACCACTTGGTTATTCGTTCAACCTCGATGGCAGTATGATGTACATGACCTTTGCCAGCCTGGCCATTGCACAAGCTTATGGCATGCACATGCCTTTGGGTGTGCAGTTAACGATGCTGTTGGTTTTAATGTTAACCAGCAAAGGAATTGCTGGTGTACCAAGGGCCTCGTTGGTGGTGGTGCTGGCCACTTGTGCCATGTTTAACATTCCACCGGAAGGAGTTGCTTTAATATTGCCCATTGATCACTTTTGCGATATGTTCCGCACGGCAACCAATGTTGTAGGTAATGCATTAGCAACAAGTGTGGTGAGTAAATGGGAAGGAGAGCTTGAAGGCTAAAAATATTTATTATCTCGCAAATACGTTTTAAGACATGTTAAACAACCTGATAGATTGGATCATAGAGAACGGCGGCCTTTATATTTTACTGTTGGTGGTTTTTGCCGAAACAGGTCTTTTTGTTGGTTTTTTTCTTCCCGGCGATTCTTTATTGTTTGCTGCCGGCATTAAGATGAGCAAGCTTTCTGAAGAGTTTTACGGTGCTCATTATTCTGCTATCATATTGCTTGTGGTTATTGCTTCTGTACTGGGTAATCTTGTTGGCTATTGGTTTGGTTATAAAACCGGCCCCATGCTTTTTGAAAGAAAAGATACCTGGCTTTTTAAAAAGAAGCACCTCATCAGGGCAAAAGAATTTTATGAAAAAAATGGTAAGGGCACTATTTTTCTTGCCAAGTTCCTGCCTATCATCAGAACCTTTGCGCCTATTGTAGCCGGAATTGTGCGGATGGATAAGTCAACCTTTATTTTGTATAATATTTTGGGTAGTCTGGCCTGGGTTTTCTCCATGATGCTGGGCGGACACTTCCTGGAAACATGGGCCACTGAAAAGTTCGGTTTTAGCCTTGCCAAGCATATTGAGTGGATTGCACTGGGCATCATCTTAATCACCACCTTGCCTGTGTTATGGAAATTATTTTTTGCCAAAAGACCTGTAGTGCCTACAGAAAATAATTCTAACGAATAAGTTGCATGAAGCAAAAGAACCCTTCTTCTGTTTTTAATCTTGCAGTGATTGTTGCGGCCCTTGGTTATTTTGTTGACATCTACGATCTTTTACTTTTTACCATTGTAAGAGAACCTTCCCTGCAGGCCCTGGGAATTAATAAAGGCGATACCAAGGCTATGCTAACGGCCAGTACCATGATCATTAACTGGCAAATGGTCGGTTTGTTGATTGGCGGCATTGTGTGGGGCGTTATGGGAGATAAAAGGGGAAGGCTAAGTGTTTTGTTTGGTTCCATTTTATTGTATTCGGTTGCCAATTTTCTTACGGGTTATGTTACTACCATTGAGCAATATGCACATGCCCGCTTTGCTGCCGGCATTGGCCTGGCAGGTGAACTGGGCGCCGGTATTACACTGGTAAGCGAGTTGTTGCCAAAAAATAAAAGAGGTATCGGTACTTCTTTGGTAGCGGGTATTGGGTTGTTTGGTGCTGTGTTTGCCTATTTTACCTACGACTTTACAGAAGATTGGCGGTTGTGTTATAAAATCGGTGGGGTGTTAGGTATCGCGTTGTTATTTCTTCGGATCAGTGTAGCGGAAAGCGGTATGTTTCACCAGGTAAAGCAACAAAAGGTCAGCAGGGGCAACTTGCTGATGTTCTTTACCAATGCAAAAAGATTTCGCAAATACATTTTGGCCATACTCATTGGACTGCCCACCTGGTTTGTGATTGGGGTGCTGGTGAATTACAGCAACCGTTTTGCAGAAAAACTATACGGCGAAAATGCGGTGAACAGCGGAAAAGCCATCATGTATGCCTATATAGGTATTGCCTTCGGCGATATACTGATTGGTTTTGTGAGTCAATATTTTAAAAGCAGGAAAAAAGCGCTGTATCTTTTTTACGGGCTCTGTATCATATCGGGTTTTCTGTTCTTCAGCCCATGGAACAACAGCGATACGAAAATGTACATTATTTGTACGGCCCTTGGGTTCAGCACGGGCTTCTGGGCCATATTTGTTACCATGGGGGCCGAGCAGTTTGGTACCAATCTTCGGGCTACAGCAGCAACAACAATTCCTAACATGGTAAGAGGATCGTTGCCTTTGATCAACATGCTTTTTAAAGACGTTTTCCAGGATTCCTGGGGCTGGGCTCTGATAAAAAGTGGTATCATTACCGGTATTATTGCAATGACCATCACCTTAATTGCGGCTTATTTCACCGAAGAAACTTTTCACAAGGATTTAAACTATGTAGAGGAGTGAGTCCCCTGTCCCCTGAAGGGAGGAGATTCGACTTAGGTCAGAGAGTTTTTTCTTATGGCAGTTTTACTTTAGGTAAAAGATATTGTTCTATTTTTTGGATGGGATCCTCTGAGCATTGTTTTATTTCGTTGTAAATTTTTAAACTACAATCAATACACAGAATAATTCTATCAAAGAAAATAATTTGAATTTAAAAATGAGTGAAAAAGAAAAGTATGATGCACCTAAGTCCGAAGCCTCGGACTCCCTTCAGGGGGACAGGGGGATGAAGTTTTTAATCATCCGTTTTTCTTCCATTGGCGATATTGTGCTGACCACCCCGGTTGTGCGGTGTTTGAAAAAACAGGTGCCGGGTGCCGAGATTCACTTTTTGATCAAGCCCCAGTTTAAAACGGTAATGGAGCACAATCCTTACGTCGATAAAATTCATGTGCTGCAGAACGACTGGGATAAAATGATCAACGAATTAAAGGAAGAAAAGTTTGATCACATTATTGACCTGCACCACAACCTAAGAACCCTGAGGGTAAAGAAGGCGTTGAACGTGCCAGCCTATTCTTTCAATAAACTAAATATTGAGAAACTTGTATTTGTAAAGCTGAAATGGAATGTAATGCCCAAGCTGCACATTGTTGATCGCTATATGGAAACGGTCGCCCCGTTTGGCGTTCGCAATGACGGTGAGGGAATGGATTATTTTATCCCAAAAGAAGAGGAGGTGCCGCAAAACGATATTCCAACTGCACACCACCTCGGATATATAGCTATTGTCATCGGCGCTTCTTTTTATACAAAAAAACTGCCCACTTACAAATTACAGGAGCTATGTAAAAAAATTGATCATCCCATTATTCTTTTGGGGGCCAAAGAAGAATTTGCAGAAGGAGAAGAAATTAAAAGCGTGGATCCGGATAAGATCTATAATGCCTGTGGCAAGTTCACCCTCAATGAAAGTGCAGACCTTGTCCGTAAATCAAAGCTGGTGATTGCACACGATACAGGGCTGATGCATATTGCAGCAGCTTTCAAAAAGCAGGTCATTGCTATTTGGGGAAGCACCACTCCTTCTTTTGGTATGGTTCCCTATTACGGTGATAATTATTTACTCCGTCATGCCAGGCCTTACGATGATGCGCAGGTGCTTAAGCTTTGGTGCCGTCCGTGTACAAAAATGGGCCGTCATAAATGCCCGCAGGGTCATTTTAAATGCATGAAGAAAATTGATATAGACGATATTGTAAGAAAGGTAAACGCCAGGCTGGGAAGAAACTGATAGGACTCTTGTTTCATACTGAACCGCTGTCAGGGAACCATCGTGAGACGTGAGACGGCAGACGTGAAAGACAGCGGCCTCTTTCCCTTCTATCATCTATCAACTATGAACTATCAACTATTATCTAGTTCCCTTAAAACTCAAATTCCTTCACCGAAGAATCATGTAAGATTTGCTTTGTAAAGCGGTTGTGATTTTTTTCAGAACCATGTACCTGCCAGGTACCAATAATATAGTCACCGTTTTTGGTTCTTTTGACCCGCTTATATTTAAGGTTGCACTCCTCAAACAATTTTTCATATTGCTTCAACAGGTCTTCTTTATAAACACTTACAATTTTGTAGGTGTGCGACTGGTTAAAATCGTCCATCAGGTCTTCCAGCTTCGTTAATAATAAAAGTGAAGCCATAATAATGGCGGTAGAAATAAGCACCATACTATAAGCTCCATCTGCTATACCCATTCCCAATGCTGCCACGGCCCAAATGGTGGCCGCCGTGGTAATGCCGTTGATCCGGTTGTCGCTTTTAAAAATAACCCCGCCGCCAATAAAACCAATACCGGTAACAATATTGGACGCAATTCTATCCGAAGTTGCTCCTGAAATGTGAATGGAAAAAGTGGTGAACAGAAAGGAACCGAGGCAAATCAGTATCATGGTTCTGAAACCTGCGGATTTGCTTCTGAATTCCCGTTCAGCCCCAATAATACCTCCCACGAGTATCACTAACAGTATCCTGGTGAATAGAACGTCAAGTGTTGGCATAGCCCAAAATTATCACATTCATCATTCTAAAAATTGGGCCGTATATATCGGGTAACCGGGGTATTAAAAAAGTCCGCAGTTGCGGACTTTATCATCAGGCAATTTGAATCATTTTTGGAGGCTTTTGTTTTGCTTCTTCTTTTTTAGGGATCAATAAACGCAAAACACCATTTTCATATTTAGCCTCTATCTTGTCCACATCCACTACATCTTTATGCAGCTGGAAGGTACGCTGGAATGACTGGTAGCTGAATTCCCTTTTGATATACCGGTCTTCTTCCCCGTCTTCTCTTTGGTCATTTTTTTCACTTGTAATGGTAAGCGTATTACCATCCAGTTCCACCCTGAAATCATTTTTGGTCATTCCGGGAGCTGCCATTTCCACTTCGTATTTGTCAGGTGTTTCCCTGATGTTTACAGCCGGAATGGTAGTGTTGGTAGAAGAAGTATTCGTTACACCCAGGTTCCACAGATCCCTTGAAAGCAGGTCATCGAACAGGGATGGGAACAAATCGTTTCTTTTAAGGATTGACATAATAACCTCCGTTTTTTAAGGGTTAAATACTATCAATTACAACCCTTGCTTACAAGAGGAATACCAGGACAAACTCACCTGATATTTTTTCAGAAAACTTGAAAAATCGGCACCATTTCAGGGTGTTCCTTCTGTCACATTATCATTGGCCGCACTGCCAAGGCTGTAGTCATTGTTTTCTTCGTCTTCTTCTCCAATGTTTTCATCCCGGTCGTCTTCCTCTGCTCCGGGAACATCCAGGTCACTTGCGGTTCTTACTTCGCCAAAACCCTTTTCTTCCAGGGGTTCGTTTTGAAAATCCACGTTATCCATCCGGCTTCTTATAAGGTTATCTTCATCTGTTGTGGGCAAGTAATCGGTTTGTTCCAAAGCTTTTCGTTCTCCACGGCTCACGTCGGCTGCAGTGCCGGGGGTGAAGTCTTCGCTATCATCCAGGTCAAATACACCTCTGCCTTCTTCATCATCGGAGGCAATGGTGGTATCTCCCAAAGAACCAAGCGGCGGCGTATGCACAAATTCCTGGCCCGGAATGTCTTTTACGTCAGGCAGGTCAATAAAGGTTTCTTCATTTTCCAGTTCTTCCCTGTCCTTTTTGGAGTCCGGCAGGTCGCCGGGTATGGAAGAACGGCCTTCCAGCCTGTTTTCGTTGGGATCTCTTTCAATTGGATCTCTGCTGTTTCGATTGTTGTTCATGACCGTTGTTTTTGGTACAGCTAAAAATCTCGTGCCGTAAATTTTTGGAGGCGTTAGAGGATAAGCAGAAACGGGGCGGCTATCAGGATGGTAGATGATAGTTGATAGATGACAGAAGGGAAAGGCTGCCTTTATCTCACCTCTGCCGTTTCTCTGACAGCAGTTTAGTATTAGTGGTGAATTGCATTTGTGTTGCACAGGTGATACAAAACCGCTTCAGAGCGGACAGAGAAACTGAAATGAGACGGCAGACGTGAGACAAACGTGAGCAGCAAGGGAGTGGTGAGTACCATTAGGGTGACGGCTGATAGCTCATGGCTATCCTATACAAAAAACTGGTCTTCTACGGCTGGAAAATAAAAAGCGGTACGGTTACCATCGTAAACCGTACCTCTGTTAAGCTTAGATCAGTACTTCAATCTCGTCAATTTGAGCGAGCAGTTCATTGTCCTTGTAGATCTTAATACAAGCGTATTGATCTATGTTTTGAAGAGCTTCAGCATATACTACTTCGGCTAGCTTTCCTTCCGATGCTGTATTGGCTGTTTGAACTTTTAAGACCAATGTGTGTGGTTCATCTTCCTGAACACACTTTATAATGAAAGGGTGATTCTCTTTTTTATCTACTACTACTTCTCCCATAATATACAAGGTTCCAAAGTAGTTTGGAGCCAGGGCATCAAATTCAATCCAGGCTTCCCAAAGGTCAATGTCTTGCTGTGTAGTGTGGTAAATCATGCCGCCAAGGTAGAAAAGCCAGGAAGGCGGACAATGCGTAAAACACGGTAAATGAACCCGTTTTTTCACGGAATTTTTTCTGAAAAGCTTATTGTTTTAAGCTTTCCGAAGCCTGCGCCACCAATTTAGCTTGCAATAGCTGAAACAGCTCCTTGGTTATGGGCCCTGCTTCTGCAGTGATCCTTGTTCCGTTGATGGAGTGAACGGGCAGTATGTTTTTAGTAGTACTGGTGATAAAAGCCTCTTTGGCCTGCAAAACTTCCTGCAGGCTGGTGTCTCTTTCTTCCACCTTAAAGTTTGTACCGGCTATTTCTATTAGGTTATTTCTTGTAATGCCTTTTAAAATATTTTGTTGTGGGGTAACAATGGTGTCATCTTTTGTTACAATAAAGAAATTAGCCCTGGGGCATTCGGTAACGTTATTGCCTGAATAGTATAAAACATCATCTGCATTGTTTTGTTTTATAAAAGGCTGCAGCCAGATAGCCATCAAATAATCAATGGATTTTACATGCGGTAGTTGCCGCTGGTGTTCGTGGGTTACCAGTTTTATCCCCTTTTGAAATTGTTCTTCCGAAGGCAGCTTGAAAAGACTTTGTGAAAGAATAAGATTGGGTTTTGCAAGCCCATAGCCATCCGCTGAATAGCCGCCGGTGAGGGTTATGCGGAGTCCTGAGTTGGGAAGGTCGTTCTTCTCCATCAATTGATAGATGATGCTTTTGAGTTCTTCTTTTGTTTTTCCGGGGTTCAAATGCATCTGTCCTGCAGAATGAAAGAAGCGGCGCAGGTGCTCATCCAAAAAAAGCGGGCTGTTGTTCTCTATTTTAAAAAAATCAAAAATGCCATAACCGCGTTGTACAGCCAGGTCGCTGAAATGGAGGGAGGCCGATTTTTCTAAAATAAAGTCCTCGTTGATAAAAGCCCATTTACTCATAGTGGTGTATTAAAGGGCTAAAATTATTTAAAAAAGAAAGCCGGAGCGTATCCGGCTTTTGATTATTTATTTTTGGTTCGTAGCGGCATTGATAGGCGCCCTGTCAATATATTGAATAACCCTGTCCACCTTGTCGTTATTGTCATAATGCAGATCGGCGTGAACCCAGAAACTAAGCGATTTGCCGGTATTATAGGTGGCATTTACCTGGTACCAGCTTAACAGCCAAACTCCGGGAAGATCAGGGCCTTTTTGGGGTTGGTTGATCTTCATGGGCAGCCAAATGTCGTTGGTGAATTTAATGCTGCGGATAATATTTTTCCTTCGGTCTTTCCAATAGTCAGCGATGGCTTTTTTGCCGGCCAGGCTATCGCCGGCTGACCATATATAAACCGCGTTGTCTGCAAACTGCTCTGCCCAGCCATCAATATCTCCGCTCTCAAATTGTTGCTGCCTTTGCTTTCCCCACTGCATGTATTTGGGATCGGCAAATTCGGCCGGGGCCGTGGTGTCCGCAGTCTTAAAAAAGGGTTTTTCTTTAACGGGAGCTTCCTTTTTTTCTTTAAAGGAAATTAAAATGCCTGCAACAAGAAAGGCGAGGAAGATCTTTCTCATAATTTTTAATTTTAGTGTTGAAGAAAAGAGGGCGGAAGTTCCGATAAGGAGGAGTGTAGGATTAGGTTTTTAGGGCGTATTAAAGGTAGCAAAGTTTGTATGTCAAAAGCAAAATTACTTACATGATAAACGGCTTCAATGTATTGTTAAAACAACTCTATCCTAATCCAGCCTTTCTATTTTTACATAATCATGCATACCAAACACTACAAACTGACTGTTTTATTTGTTCTCTTTTTTTCTTTCCTGGCCACTGCTCAACAAGCAGACGTAAAAATCAGGGTGGTAAATCCAAAGAACGAACCTGTGCCTTTTGCTACGTTGCAACTCATTCCTGTTGCAGATAGCACACAGTCACAGCAAAAGGTTTCCGACAGCAGCGGCACGGTTACTTTCATGGCCAACCAGGGCGCTCAATACCTTGTCCGGTTTTCATCAGTAAATTATTTGCCTGCTGAAAAAGGCATTACGGTAAAAGGGGCTTCGGCCTTATTTACCCTGACTGCTGAACCCGAAAACAAAAAATTAAATGCCATAGTGGTGACGGCTTCAAAACCGGTTATGCGGCAGGAAGATGACAAGACCATCGTGGATCCGGAGAACCTGGCAGCTACTTCTACCAATGCTTATGAGATCATGGAGAAAACGCCCGGGCTCTTTGTGGACCAGGACGGGAACATTTATTTAAGCAGCACCACACCTGCCGTTGTTTATATTAACGGGCGGGAGCAAAAAATGAGTGCAGCCGATATTGCTACCATGCTTAAAAATTTGCCGCCCACGGCTATTGCGTCTATAGAGATCTTACGGACGCCTTCGGCCCGTTACGACGCTTCGGGCAGCGGAGGAATTGTAAATGTAGTGTTGAAGAAAGGAGTGCGAATCGGATTGACGGGAAGCCTTACCGGTGGCCTGAACCAGGGCCGGTATGGCAACCGGTTTGTTGGTTTTAATCTTAACAATAATAATGGCTCCCTTACTACCTATTTGAACTTGCATATACGGACGTCGCAATACCTATGACGAACTTAAAACCGACAGGATTTATAGCCTGGATTCGTTGCTGAGCCAGGATGCTTTTACAAGATATTCAGCCAACAGCTACTATCTTGGTTACGGACTAAGTTATGCCATCAACAAAAAATGGGAGGTAAGTTATGATGGCCGGTTCAGCTACAATAATCAAAATAACCGGAGTGCTAATTTGTCTCAGCTAAGCAAAACTGGATCTTCACAAACGGCTTATTCCAATTTTACAGCGGTGCAAAACAACAACTCCAATTATAATATTACCCAGGGGGTTAACCTGAAGTATAAAATGGACAGCCTTGGTTCGGAGTGGACCACGGATGCCTCTTTTACCCATTCGCCAAACCATACCAACCAGTCGTTTACCAATGGGGATGGAGAGCTTGACAATAAATTGCATTTCCTTTCGGCGCAAACCAATTTACTCAAAAAGCTTTCAGGAAAAATAACAGTGGAAGCAGGGCTTAAAACTACTCATGTCTGGTTCAAAAACGGTACCGGTTATTACCATGTAAACGGGGGTTCAAGAATAAAGGATACGATTCGAACGGGCTCCTACAGCTACAATGAAACGATCAATTCTGCCTACCTCCAGGCGTCCAAAAGCTTTTTGGGTATTGTACTGAAAGTGGGAACCCGAATGGAGAATACCAACATGCGGGGCCACCAGCTAACACCCAGGGATACATCTTTTGCTGTTAACCGCACTGATTTGTTTCCTTATATATACCTCAGCCGCAACCTCATGAAAATAGCCGGTTATGATTTGAGAGCTTACCTGGTTTACCGCCGAACCATTAACCGGCCGGCTTATGAATACCTGAACCCGTCTTTACGTTTTATAGACCCGTTTTTATTTGAAACCGGTAATCCTTCCCTGCGTCCTCAATTCACCAAAAACTATGAGGCCAACATTTCCGTAGACGAACGTCCCATTTTTGCACTTGGTGTAAATGAAACAAAGGATATTTTTACCCAGGTCATTTATCCGGCCGATACCAGCCATAAAGTGAACCTGCGCACCTACGATAATTTGGGCAGCAATAAGGAATCGTATTTCCGTGTTTTGGGTGCTTTGCCGCCGGGCAAACGTTATTTTTTTGTGATGGGTGCCCAGTACAATCATAACTTTTACCAGGGGGTTTATGAAAAAAACAAACCGCTTTCTTACAAAAGAGGCAGTTGGTCCGTCTTTACCTACCAAACATTTAAGATCACTCCCTTAACGCAGTTCTCCCTGAATGGATTTGTCCGCTTCAACGGCCAACAACAGTTTTACGAACTAAGTACTTTTGGTCAATTGAATGTAAACCTTGCCCAGCAGTTTATGAATAAAAAACTGGTTGTTACCCTAAGTGGCACCGACATCTTCTTTACCAGCAGCAATGATTTTAAAATTAACCAGGGAAGCATTAAGGCCAGCGGTTACCGGCAAAGCGATACCCGCCGGCTGGGCTTGAACATTCGCTACAATTTTGGGTTCCGCAAAAAAGAAGAAAACAATCTCTTCAATATAGACTCGCCGGAAAAAGCAAATTAGTAAAAGATGAATAGTAAGGAGTGGACAAGCAGCCCTATGTGAACCAAGAGGCTGATTGTCCACTCCTTTGAATTATATGAATCGGAGCCGTGTTTAGTGCGAAAAAGATATGTGTACCCGGCTTTCATGCTAGTGTGCCGCTTCCTTGCCAATTGATGCTGAACCTGTTTCAGTGCATCCTTTAAAGGTTGGTTGGCGATTCAATATTTGCAATACGGCTGCGCTGAATGTTGTGTCCATTAATAAACCCGTTGCCATCATATCATCCTGATGTGCAACCCGGGCTTGCATTATCCTTGCTCTTTTATCCTTATACCATTTCCAGTTAAGTCGTATGGTATTCTTAAACCTTTAAACTCTTAACCTCTTAAACCCAAACTCCATACTATTCAACTGAATTCGGTAGTATACTTTCTTTTAAAGGGCGTCAAAAAAGTAGCTGCCACTAATAGATCTTGCCGCTTTCGTCGTTGTTAAGCAGTTCGTGGGCAACAGAAGAATCAAAAACGCCTTCGCGGTTGTTGATTACCTGGCGCAGCAGGTCATGGATGGTGATGATGCCGGCAAATTTTTCATTATTATCATAGGCCAGCAGGTATCTTGTTTTATGACTGTTCATCAGTTGCATGCAGTGTTCTACCGTGTCGCCTGATGCAACAACAGGGATATCTGTTGTCATCACTTCCTGCACTTTTGTAGAATTACTTGCCCTTCCTTTCAGTATTACATTACGGCTGTAATCTCTTTCACTGAAAACCCCTTTGTATTCTTCATCATCCATTACCACCAGGTAGCTCAGGTTCACAGAGTTCATCAGGTTCAACGCATCAATCACCAACGTGTTGGGTGCAATGATATTAAAAGGTTTTGTCTTGGTTTCCAATACATGTTTTACCGTCAGCATTCCAGTTTATTTGCAGTAAAGTTCGGTCTTCCACGGCACAGAACAACGAATGTTGGTCATTTCTTTTCTATAGTGGCATGGCCAATAAAAAGAACCGGCGGTGCGGCACAGATTTTATATGAACTATTCTTATACTAAAAGCCGATTTATGGAAAAGATGAACGACCTCAGTGATCTGCTCAAACACGAGATACAGGATCTGTATTCAGCCGAAGAGCAGATTGTCTCTGCCTTGCCAAACATGATTGAAAAGGCAAAGAACCCTGATCTCAAAAAAGCTTTGAAGGATCATTTACAAATAACCCGGCAACATCTGTCCCGCCTTGAGCAGGTGAAGATGCAAATGGGCGGCGAAAAAGAAAATGGCGGTGAAAACAAAGGTCTTTTTTCGCGTCTTTTTAGAAGCAGGCAGGTATGCAGGGGCATGCAGGGGCTGATTGAAGAAGGTAATAAAGTAATGGGAGAGGACATGCACCCAGATGTATTGGATGCGGCTATTATTGCCAGCGCCCAAAAGATAGAGCATTATGAAATTTGCGGATATGGAACAGCCCGAACGTTTGCCCGGGAACTGGGTTTGGAAAAAGCAGCCCAGTTACTGGAGCAAACGCTGAACGAAGAATATGGGGCAGACGACCTGCTGACGCAACTGGCTGTTATGCATATTAACAGGGAAGCAGAAACAGCTTCTAAAACCAAAGAGCGGGGTGCTTCGGGCAGCAGAAGTACCGGCAGAGCAGGTTCGGGAGAAAGGGCAAGACAGGAAGAGCCTGAAATGGAGATGGTATCAGGCGGTGGCCGTACCAGTAGCGGTAAAAGAACAACGGCAACAGGCAGAAGCGGGGCGGCACCCAAAACCGGCGAAACGCCCAGAACCAGTTCGTCCGTAAGCAGAACAACGGCCAGTGCAAAACGGAGTGTTGCAGGCCGTAAAACAGAAAACAAACAGGCCCGCGGAAACAGTCGTACTGCCGGCAGCGGCAGGGGAGGAAGTTCTTCCGGCAGCCGGTCCCGTGGACGTTAAGAAGCTAAGGTAATAAACTGGTCTCTCACAGCAGACGATCCGCCCTGTCTTAGCCGGGGCGGATTTTTGTTGCCGCAGGCTGATAAACGGGATACCTTTGTTGGATAAATTTCCGGTTATGGGTATTGCAACACGTTTCACGGAATGGCGCCATACCTATCCTTCTTTTCTTTTGCTTATAACAAGAGTTGTGCTTGGGGTGATCCTGATGATGAAGGGTATTTTTTTTATCAGCCAGTCCCAGGACCTAAAAGAGCTGATCATGCAAAGCCATTTTGCTGCAGGCGTTGGATTTTTTACTGCCTATATCACCTTTGCCCACTTGTTTGGAGGCGTGTTTCTGGTTATTGGCTTGTTTAGCCGTTTGGCCGCCCTGTTGCAGTTGCCGATTCTTTTAGGCGCTATTTTCTTTATTATACCGGCGCAAAAAATAGCTGATTTCGGATCAGACTTTATTCTTTCGGTGCTGGTGCTTGGGTTGATTCTTTATGTGCTGGTGCAGGGGCCGGGAGAGATTTCGATGGATCATTACCTGAAGGATCATTTGCTGTAGAGAGAAGCCGTCAGTGGTCAGCCTTCAGCCGTTAGCCGTGAAACTGTAGCAACGCTTCAGTCATAGTTCACCTTGTCTCACGTCTGACGTTTCACGTCTCACGGCTTTCTGTCCACCTGAAAGCGGTCAGCGGTTTCCTTTGTGCGAGCCCTCAATTTTTTTAGTTTTTTCACCATGCGCTTCCACTATGGCCTCCACCGTTTGTTTTAAGCCTTGCGAGGTGACGGGTTTAATTAAAAATTTACAGGCGCCCAACTTATAAGCATAATCCATGTCTTCTTTTAAAGAAGAAGTGGTCAACACCACAAGCGGTACCCGT
The DNA here is from genome assembly GCA_963697545.1 of uncultured Bacteroidota bacterium. GTDB lineage: Bacteria > Bacteroidota > Bacteroidia > Chitinophagales > Chitinophagaceae > Flavisolibacter. Next base: position 24,683 of record CAVOOL010000003.1, read on the forward strand.
TTGAGCAAGGGACTGGCTTTTATTTCTTTCAAAACTTCCCGGCCGTGTACCCGGGGAAGGTTATAATCCAAAACAATTATTTGGGGTGGGGAGGTGCAGCTTCTCACAAATTCAACAGCCTCACTTCCATCAGGAATCACCTGCATTTCGAAGGGGATGCGGTGTGTGTAGAAACCTTCCTGTAACAATTCCACATCATCTGCATCATCTTCTATTAACAGAATTTTCATTGTAGCTGGCACGCCTTTTTTAAGTATTTAGTTTATTTGTAAATATAGACCCTTTACCATTAGTTATTTGATGAATCGCAAAAATTACGTATCCCAAAAAGCCACCGAAAGTGATGGCTATATCGTTGCCATTGGCGCTTCTGCAGGAGGCTTAAATGCTATCAATGATTTTTTTGATAACATGCCCGAGGATAACCTCCTTTCCTTTATTGTCATTCAGCATCTTTCGCCCGATCATAAAAGTTTAATGGCTGAGCTTGTATCCAAGCATACGCCAATGGAAGTTTATGTAGCCGAAGACGGCATGTTGGTACGGCCCGGCAGCCTCTATCTGATACCCGAAAAAAAGGTCATGACGTTTAAAAACGGGACCCTCCGTTTGAAGGAAAAAATAAAAGACCACCAACCCAGTGGCGTGATAGATGTGTTTTTTGAATCGCTGGCCAATGAAAAAAAAGATAAGGCCATTGCCATGATTTTATCGGGAACGGGGAGCGATGGCAGCAAGGGGGTGGAAGCTATAAAGGCAAATGGGGGAATTGTGGTGGTGCAGGATCCTATTTCTGCAGAGTTTGATGGCATGCCCAATAGCGCCATAGCCACCGGCTGCGCCGATCTTATCCTTTCGCCTGACATGATGCCGGGGGAACTGGAAGAATTTTTAAAAGAAGCTCCACTCATCAGGTCGTTTCATATTTCGAACCAGCAGGATGAAGCTATTATTTACAAAATTCTGGATTTGGCGCACTCGGTTACAGGACACGATTTCAGTAATTATAAAAGACCTACCCTGGACAGGCGCCTGGCAAAAAGAATGGCGGAACTGAACCTCAGGTCACTGGCAGAATATTACAAACTGCTAACACAGAACGATACCGAGGTAAAACTGTTAAGCCAGGAGTTTTTAATAAACGTAACCCGGTTTTTCCGTGACGAAGAAGCTTTTGAGGTAATAAGAACCAAAGTGATACCTGCGTTGTTTTTGAACAAAGTTGCCGGCGATGTTATAAAGGTTTGGGTGGTAGCCTCAAGTACAGGAGAAGAGGCGTACACCTTTGCTATGCTTTTTGAGGAGTATATGGAAGAACAGCAAAAGCATGATGTTAGCGTTAAAATCTTTGCAACCGATATTGACCAGGCGGCTATTGACGCCGCTTCCAAAGGAATTTATTCCGAAGACGTAATGAAAATTGTTTCTTCGGACAGGATAAAAAAATTTTTTATAAGAGAAGGAAATAATATGCGTGTTACTCCTTCGCTGCGAAAACTGATTGTAGTAGCAAAGCATGATATTGTAAAAGATCCTCCCTTTGGGCAGATAGACCTGCTGAGTTGCCGTAACATGCTCATTTACATGGATCCGTCCCTGCAAAAAAAGATCTTTCAAAAATTTCATTTTGCCCTGAATGAAAATGGGTATTTGTTCCTTGGTCCCAGCGAAAATATAGGCGCTTTGCGGGATGTGCTGGAAGACGTTGACAAAAAATGGAAGATCTACAAATGCATCAGCAAAGGAAAAATTGCAGAATATGAAACCTTCATCAATCCCGTCAGAAAGAGGAAGTTATTTTCCGGGGTCGGTGGCTGTCAAATCGAAAAACGCCTTAAACAGCCTGCCTGAGATCTTTAACGAAACCCTTTTGGAGGATCATTCCTATGCCGGCATATACATTGACAAAGAGGGCGATGTAAAACAGGCCATCGGAAATTTTAAAAGCTTTATTTCCTTTCCTGAAGATAAATTCAACTTCAACCTGCTTAAGCTGGTACCTGTTGACCTTTCTATTGTGCTTAACAGCCTGATAAGAAAAGCCATCAAGGAAAACCAGCGGGTTGTGCAAAGAAGGGCCAAGATCATGGATGGTAATAAAGAAAGGTTTATGGACATCATTGTAAAACCTTACCTGAACCAGAAAACCTATCTGCAACCTTTTTTGTTTGTTATTCTCAACGAAATAAAACCCGAAGCGGCAGCGGCAAAACCCGCCAGCTCCTATGCACCGGGAGATGACACCAACGAACGCATAAGCGAATTGATGCACGAGCTTGCCGACACCAAAGAAAACCTGCAGGCCTTGCTGGAAGAGGTGGAATCGGCCAACGAAGAATTGCAGACCAGCAACGAAGAGATCATTTCGGCCAATGAAGAACTGCAAAGCACCAACGAGGAATTGCAGTCTTTAAACGAAGAACTGCACACGGTAAACGCAGAGCACCAGCAAAAAATAAAAGAGCTGATAGAACTTAATGATGATCTGAATAATTACTTCAACAATACAGAAATAGGACAAATATTAATCGATAAAAGACTCATCATCCGCAAGTTTACACCCATCGTTAAAAAGCAGGTAAACCTCATTGAGTCTGACATTGGCCGTTCTATAGCCGACATCTCCATCAACTTCAAAAGTCTTGATTTCATTAATGAGATAAAGGGTGTATTACGAAACGGCAATAAAACGGAACGGGAGATTACCACGGGGGATGACCGGATTTTTATCATGCGTATGGCTCCCTTTGTACGGCAGGATAAAACGATAGATGGTGTAGTGATCAATTTTATTGATATATCCGATATCAAAAAGCTAACCACCTTGCTGGAAGCTGTGTTTAATGGCTCAAGCAATGGCATACTGGCTAAAAAAGCGATCCGGAATGAGCAGGGTGATATTGTTGATTTTGAGTACGTGGTGGTGAACAACGCTGCTGAAAAACTGTTGAACATGGAGGCAGGTTCTATTATTGGCAAGCGGATGCTTGAAACGTTTCCGGACATGAAAGAATTTGTAGAGGCTTACCGAAAGATTGTAGAAACGGGCAAGCCCGATGTCTTTGAAATTTATAATGAAGCCAATGAACGGTGGTTTGAAACCACTTGTGTAAAGTTGATGGATGGCGTGCTTTCTACCTTTACTGATATTACGGAGAAAAAAAAGGCAGCAGACTGGCTGCAAAAAGGATATGCCGAACTGCAAAAAACAACCAGCCAGTTAAAGTTTAGCAACCAGGCGCTGGAAAAATCCAATTATGAATTGCTGCAATTTGCTTCCGTGGCCTCGCATGACCTTAAAGAACCTTTACGAAAGATCCAGGCTTATGGCAACCTGTTCAAAGAGAAGGTGAAGGAAAAACTTGAGGTGAGCGAAACTAATTACCTGGAAAAAGTTATATCCTCTGCGCACCGGATGCAGGCTTTGATTGATGATATATTAACCTTATCAAAACTGGCCAACAACGGAATCCCTCATGAAGTCATCAATTTAAATAAGATGGTGGAGCGGATTGTTGATGATCTTGAAATAACGATCAAAGAAAAAAATGCACAGGTAAAGATCGGGCAACTGCCGGAGATCAAGGCCGTACCGGCACAAATGCACCAGTTATTTCAAAATTTAATTACCAATGCCCTGAAGTTCAATCAAAAAGAAAGGCCTGTGGTTTCGGTGTACCGGCAAGCCGTTCCTGCCGAACTGAAAAAACTCTATTCGATAGACGGCAATTTTGTCTGCATCGCGGTGGAAGATAATGGCATTGGGTTTTCCGAGCAATACAAAGACAAGATCTTTGGTATCTTTCAAAGACTTAACGGTGCTAATTTTCAGGGCACCGGCATTGGGCTGGCCATTTGTAAAAAAATTGTGGAGAACCACAATGGAATGATCGATGTGGAAAGCGAAGTGGGGAAGGGTTCCAAATTTATAGTGTTGTTGCCGGCATAAGTCTTGTTCATTGGACAGGGATATTTTAACCGGTATTGATTTTTGTTCAATATAGGCTAAGGGTGTTTGTTATAAAATGCCATTACACTTATAAGTAGTGTACAGCACCGCTCTGCAGGTGAATGATTATGCTGGTTTATTTCTATACAAACCAATCCAAAACGAACATGTTGCCGGAAAGGCCTTCATTGTCTTAAATTGCGGTTATGAAAATACTAACCGCTTTTCTTTTTCTTCCCCTGTTTGTTTTTTCCCAACAATTCAGCTCCGAAGAAGTCAACCGCTACAAAGCACAGGCACAAAGAGTAAGTATCACTACCGATAACTGGGGCATCCCGCATATTTATGGCAAGACCGATGCCGATGCTGTGTTTGGACTGATGTACACCCAGTGCGAACAAAACTTTACAAGAGTAGAAAGAAACTACCTGGAGGTTTTTGGAAGGCTTGCCGAGGTAGATGGAGAGCGGCAATTGTATGGCGATCTGCAAATGCAATTGATCTACGACAGTGCTGCCGCCAAAAATGATTTTGCCAGAAGCCCCGCATGGCTAAAAAAGCTTTTGTACGCATTTGCCGATGGGGTGAATTATTATCTCTATAAACATCCTGAAGTAAAACCGGCCGTGCTTAAAAAATTTGAGCCCTGGTTTCCCCTGATGTACACCGATGGCAGTATATCGGCCACGCAAATGGGCGGCATTACAGAAAAAGATACAAGGGCTTTATACGCATCAAAAGAAGCGGCTACTTCTATGATCGAGCCGCCATTTGATTTTACCCAGTTGAAGCTTAGCGGCTCCAATGGCTTTGCCATTGCTCCTTCCAGGACGGCCTCAGGAAATGCTATTTTATATATCAATCCCCATGTTACTTTTTATTTTCGGACCGAGGCCCACATGGTGAGCGAGGAGGGCCTGAATGTATATGGCGCCGCCACCTGGGGCAATTTTTTTATTTACCAGGGATTTAATGAACACTGTGGATGGATGCACACGTCCAGCTACGCCGATGTGGCGGATGTGTACAAAGAAAAAATTATACGCAAAGGCGATGCGCTTTTTTATGAATACAACGGACAACTGAAGCCTGTACAAACCAGGCAATTCCTTGTTCGTTATAAAAAAGGAAATGAAGTGACAGAGGTACCGGTTACGGGTTATTATACGCATCATGGCCCTGTAATGGGCAGCCGTGAAGGCGAGTGGCTAAGCCTGAAAGAACGCAACCGTTCGCTGGAAGCACTCGAGCAATCGTGGTTGCGGACAAAGGCAAAAAGCTTTGCCGAATTTAAAAAAGTAATGGACCTGCGTTCGAATAATTCCAACAATACGGTATATGCCGACGATCAAAAAAATATTGCGTACTGGCATGGCAATTTCGTTCCGGTAAGAGACCCCAAAGCAGGATTGGGCGTTGCCTGTGGATGGCAGCACGCCTGCCACAGAATGGAAAGGTGTTCATTCGCTAAATGAAATTGTTCACCTTTATAACCCTGCAAGCGGGTGGATACAAAATTGTAATTCCACGCCTTTTACTGCTTCGGGCAGCAGCAGTCCTAAAAAGGCGGATTATCCTGAATACATGGCACCGGACGGGCAAAATGCACGGGCCATTAATGCCTCCCGGTTATTAAGCAAGACTTCTAATATTACCCTGGACAAGATCATTGAGATTGGCTATAACCGTTATCTTTCTGCTTTCGATATTTTATTGCCTTCCTTACTTAAAGCCTATGATGAACTGCCGGCAACCGATTCCTTAAAAGATTTGCTGCGGCAGCCCATTGCTATTTTAAAAGCCTGGGATAAAACTTCCTCTGAAAGTTCTGTTGCCACCACATTGGCTGTTGAGTGGGCAACACGGTTAACCGCAAAAGCTCCCGCGCCAAAAACCGACCGGCAGGCGACTAATGCCATTGCTATGTTCAATGGGTTGGCTGCCAATGTTCCATCCAAAGAAAAACTGGAGATGCTGCAACAAACCCTTCGGGACCTGCAGCAGCGGTTTGGGACCTGGCGCATGGCCTGGGGCGATGTGAACCGTTTTCAGCGGAATGAAAAAAGTACCAATGCTGATTTTAATGATGCTGAATGGAGCTTACCGGTAGGATTGGCTTCTGCCACCTGGGGTTCCCTGCCTTCGTTTAATGGGCGCCGTTTTGCCAATACCAACAAACGGTATGGAGTGTCCGGAAACAGTTTTGTGGCCGCCGTTGAATTTGGAAAAAAACTCAAAGCAAAGACCATTATGACGGGAGGCGAATCTTTCGACCCTTTATCGCCACATTTTACCGACCAGGCCGAAGGATTTATCAAAGGCCAGTTCAAGGACATTCATTTTTACAAAGAAGATGTGCTGAAGCATGCGGTGAGAACGTATCATCCGGGGGAATAGGCGGTGAGTAGTCGAATGGTGAGTGGTGAATGGGGCTCTTTCTCTTCATTATTCGTTTAAGTTGTGAATAAAGAAGCGAACCGGAAACTGACCATTCACCATTCACTATTGACCTTTAGTTCTTTCTTGTGTACTTTATTTCCATGGTTTTAAATTCTTGTCCATCGGCGCCGTCGGCGTACATTTCCATTACCTGGTAATTGTTGTCAATCGGTTTAAAGATCTGCTTGAAATCCACTTCTTTCCGGGTGGCGGGGTCAATCATTCTCCCCGTAAGGGTAATGGATTTTGTAGCAGGATCCCAGGGGCCTTGTGAAAGCATAACTCCCGTGCCCACATTATCAATCCAGGTGGAGATATACAATTTTTTCTCATTATCGTAAGCCAGGGTACTCATGCCTTCGAAGGGCATGCCATTAAAGTTCCCCTTGAAGGAAGATTGTTGATACCGCCCGCCAAGTACCATTTTGTTTACAGCGGTGGCCGTGCTTTTGGAAGGTGTTGCCTCGGGTGTCATCCACATGCTTACTTCACCTGTCCACGTGCCGTTCCAGGAAGCCATCATTTTGTGGGCCTCGCCAGGCGCCATATAGGTTTCCCAATTCTTCATCATGGTGGCAGAATCGGGCATTGATTCAGCAGTCGTGGGTGTAACAATGGACGCAGCTGCTATTTTGGGTTCCGCAGCTTTTTCTTTTTCATTATTGCAGGCAAAAAACAGTGATGCTGTACAGATAGTAATGGTCAGGAGTTTCATTGGATAAATTTTTTTAAATATAGAAATATAAAATGGGGCTTGCAATAGCCGTTTAACATTTACTGGTTGGCTCTGTGCCGTTTGATGGCATAATCTTTTACGTTATTGATCTTTTAATTTGCTTTTTAATTCCTGTTTAATCGTCCTTATTTTTTATGGAATGTGTAAATAAGCCTCTTTTATTGTATGCAGAAGACGACCTGGATGATTTTGAAAGCGTGCAGGACGCCGTAGGCCAGTTGACTGATAAATACCAGTTGGTGCACGCCAGGAACGGCACCGAAGTGATTTCCCTGCTTCAAGGTGAACTTTCAGAAAATCTTCCCTGCCTCATCATCCTTGACCTGAACATGCCGGTGATGGATGGGAAAGAAATATTGTTATGGTTAAAAAAGCAAGACGATTATAAGGACATTCCTGTTATGATTTTTACCACATCATCAAGAGAAGAAGATGTAAGGCTTTGCCAAACCTATCAATGCACTTTTTTCAGGAAGCCTACCTTATACCGCGATCTTCTTCACGTAGCACAAACGATGCTGGATCAATGCAGAAAAAAGTTAGTCCATAGTGAATAGATGGTTGATGGATGGCCCAAACAGCTACATTTTAAATTCTTTGCATTTTTAACTTTCTAAGGCTTTAGATTGATGCGTGAACTCGTTAACTTGTTAGCTGTTTATGCGTAAGGAATTTTTTGTAGCCAAAGAATCAATTGTGCGGCAGATATGGGGCAAGGGTGATACCATCCTTTTCATTTTTGCAGGCGCTGCTGCCGAGTTTGCATTAAATAAAGCGGTTGACTGGTTATACTATACCGGCAAGCTTCCGTCCGATCCGCTGGGAAGATTATTTTCTACTGTGCGTTATGCAAGGGTTATTGTTTTTGCGGAAAAAGAAGAAGCGCATAAGGCCATAGACAAAATGAGTACGATCCATTCTGCCTTAGAAACCAGTCGCGGGGCGGCTATTCCGGACTGGGCGTACAGGGATGTGCTCTTCATGCTTATCCATTATTCCATTGCTGCTTTTGAAGTGCTGGAACGCCGGCTAACCGAAGAAGAAAAAGAGGAAGTCTTTGCGGTTTTTTTCAGGGTAGGAGACAGAATGGGCCTGGTGGGTTTGCCTGCCAGTTATGAAGACTGGCTCATTATGCGAAAACAGCATTTGCAGGAGAATTTAAAAAAAAGCCACTACACGGTTGATCTGTTTAAGCAGTACAGAAAACACCTGGGCACCGCCCGCTATATTATTTTAAAACAGGCGCAGATACTGGTTGTCCCTCAAAGAGTAAAAAAACTTTTAGGCCTTGGCACGTTTTCATTTCTAAGCCCTTTTATTCCTCTGTATAAATTCAGCCGGACACTGAGGCTCGATTGGTTGATTAAAGACTTGCTATTGCCGGCTGATTATAAAGCACAGATCAAAGATCTGGATGTAGCAGCGTAGGAGTGAGAGGTGAGCTGTCAGTTGTCAGCTGTGAGCCATCAGTTGTGAAAGGCGTAGCAGCACTTCCTTCAAAGTACACCCTTGTCTCACGTCTGACGTCTCACGTTTCACCTGGTTCTCTGTCCACTTGAACGCAGTTGGGTAGTATTCATAAATATTTTTTATAAAAATCCAGTGTTCGCTGCCAGGCTAACTTAGCGGCGGCTTCATTATATCTGGCGGCAGACGTATCGTTATGAAAAGCATGGTTTACCCCTTCATACATATAAAGTTCATATACCACACCGGCGGTTTTTAAAGCCTGTTCATAAGCCGCTATGCCGGCATTAATTCTTTCATCAAGGCTGGCATAATGCAATTGCACGGCTGCCTTTATTTTGGGCACGTCTTCAACCTTTGGCTGGGAACCATAAAAAGATACAGCCGCTTTCAGGTCCGGTACATTTACAGCTAACTGGTTGGCCATGGCGCCGCCCCAGCAAAATCCTACACAGCCTGTGGAACCATTACAGTCTTTGCGGGTTTTTACATACTCAAGACCATTGATAAAATTCTGCAAATTTTGTTTTGCATCCAGGGTGCTAAAAAGTTCCCGTGCTTTATCGGTATCTGTTGGGGTGCCTCCCTGGGGAGATAAGGCATCAGGTGCTATGGCCAGGTAACCGGCCCTGGCAACTCTGCGGGTCACATCTTCAATATGGGCATTTAAACCCCTGTTTTCGTGTATGACCATTACGGCCGCATAGGGTTTTTGTTTTTGCGGCCGGGCTATATACGCATTCATGCTACCATTAACCCCTGCATAGCTCACCCGTTCTGTAAACAATTCTTCCGTAGTGGTTTTGTTGGGAGCCGCACAGCTTTCCAGCAGCGGTATCACACTCATGGCGGTGGCAAGGCTTCCGGTTAATACCACAAGGCGCTCTATAAAGTCGCTGCGTTTTAAGGGTTTGTGGGTGTACTCGTCGTAAAGGTTAATGATGCGCTGATCCATAAAATCATTTGGCTGAAATTACTGATAAGCGCAATCTGAAACAATTTTGGTTTAAGCGGGAATACAGCCTTGGGGAACGACACCTGCTTTTTCTTAACCAGCTTATTTCTCATCCTTCAGATATTGCATCCTTATAAAATGTGGATCGTAAAAACTACAATGCCCGGAAATTTCCGGGCATTGTACAGCTATCTTATTTTACTTACAGAGAACCGTAATCACTGTCTTCAGTGCTTGAAGTTCTGCGTGTGTCTTGTGAGCTGCTGCTTCTGTCTGAACGTTGTGTTTCCCTATCCTGCTCAGAATTTAAATCGGAAAGGGAGGAGTCACTTCTGCCGGAGTTTTGCCGGGTAGAAGACACGTTCTGCTCCTGATTTCTACTTTGCTCTTGATTTCTGTTTTGCTCTTGTTCACTTCTTTGGTTGCCTTGCTGGCTACCTTGATTTCTGTTTTGTTCCATAGCAATAATCTTTATGGTTAACAATTGATTGAGCCTAGATAACAAACAAAATAATGCCAAAGTCTACCCCAGAGCTGGCTTAAAAAGATGAGTAAAAGACGAGCCCGGTGATTTTTTAATTTATAACCAGCATTGCACTACAATTTATTCACATTAAAGGATTTACTGTTTTTAAGGCATTTTATTTGTGCCTATTTGCTTTCAAAATTTGGGTAATGGAGTTAGAAACGATTGTGGAGTATGATGGCGGGCTTGCTTATTACAGCATTTCACCCGAAACAAATGGTATTTACCAGGCTCGTCTTTTACAGTACAAAGGCGATTCTGTTAAACCTCCGCCCTCCGAAGTGATTTTGGTGAGAGGATACAGGCAATGGTCGGGTAGTTATGACCGGCAGGATCTGCTGAATCAAATCGGGAAGGCTATTGAAGGCCGGAGCCGTACGGGTAATCCTTCCGAAAATAATACTGCCGCCAAAAGAGACCGGTCTGTATAATTAAAACCGTATTATATACTTTTTGCCTTTTTGTTCAAATGTGATTTCCGCCGGGAATATTCCTGAGCGTTTGGAAGTAGGATACCAATTGCGGTCTTCTGTTACTATGATAAACAATCCTTCCTCATCACCCACAGCCTTAAAGTTTGGGAAAGGTGGTTGTTTGTCAAAATAAGAAAGTGAAAATTGTTGCAGCAGGCTTGCGGTTTTGTTTTCGATTTCAGTTTTTGGAAAAACCACACCTATCTCGCTTACAGAGAGCAATTGTTTAGATGAAAATTTTTCGGCTGTTTCATTATGTAAATCAAACCGGGCAATGAGTTCCACAATGTTTCCGGCTGCATCTAAAAAATAAACGGATTTCGCATTCCAGTTTATAAAATCAGCCAGTACGCTCTTATACTCTTCTATCCAAAGCAGCTCCACTTTTTTTGACAACCATTCTTTGGCCTCTTCTATTTTATTGGCAGGAAGGGTAAGGGCAAAATGATAAAACGGATCCTGCTTTGTTGCTTGTGTAAACCGGATGAGGGTTGTACCCATCGTAATAAGAAATTCCGTATCTGTTTTTGTAACTGGCAATTCCAAAACTTCCTGGTAGAAAGTAGCAAGCCCCTTCACATTTTTTGTTTCCAGCACAAGGCTTTTGATTTTCATAAAAATGATTTACGCTATCTCAAAAGTATCAGAGTAGAAGGTTTTAAACCATATCTGCTTTTTTAATTATGCCCTCAAAAACAAATATCTGGGCATCAAAAAAGAAAACTATGACGGGCTTAGTACATTCGTTATCCTAAATAAATTTTATGTCCATTTGGTTTCAACCGTATACGCTGGAAAGCGTTCAAAAAAGAGGCCTGGGTACTATGGTAGAGCATATTGGTATCACAATAACAGAAGTCGGTAATGATTTTTTAGCGGGCACTATGCCTGTGGATCATCGCACGGTGCAGCCAATGGGTATTTTACACGGCGGCGCTTCTGTGGCTTTGGCGGAAACACTGGGTAGCATTGCCGCCAACCTGGTGATTGATCCGCAAAAACAATACTGTGTGGGGCTTGATATCAATGCCAACCATATTCGTGCTGCGAAATCGGGATTGGTAAAAGGAGTAGCCCGGCCCCTCCATCTTGGATCATCAACCCAGGTATGGTCTATTGAAATAAAAGATGAAGAAGAACGGATGGTGTGCATCAGCCGTATCACCATGGCTGTTTTAGACAGGCGTTAGGGCAAAGGCAGGGTAAAAGAAAAGGTGCTTCCTTCACCAGGTTTGCTTTCTATATGCATTTTGCCGCCATTTTTTGCCAGGAACTCTTTGCAAAGCATCAGCCCCAGGCCGGTGCCCGATTCGCTGTCTGTTCCCCGGGTTGTGTAAAAATTGCTCTCGTTAATTTTTTTCAATGCTTCTTCACTAATGCCCATTCCTGTATCCTGCACATACACTTCGGCGAAATAAGAATGCTGGTTCACGCCAACGGCTATGCGGCCATTGGCAGGCGTAAATTTAATGGCATTGGAAATCAAATTTCGCAATACAAGGCTGATCATATCCTTATCGGCATATACATGGGTAGAGCCCTCCACTTTGTTTTCAATGCTCACTTTCTTTGCGGCGGCCTGCAGGTGCAAAAGCTTGCTGACTTCATCAATCAAACCGGCAAGGTCAAGTTCCTGTGCCCGCACGGCATCGGCCTGCATCTGGCTTTTTGACCATTGCAATAAATTCTCCATCAGCCCGATTGTATAATTCAAATCATTTAAAATATCAGGCACCATTGTTTTTATTTCGCTTGCGGGAATGTTGTATGTGTGCATGTTTTGAAACAAGGTGCGCATGGCATACATGGGCGACTTCAGGTCATGAGAAATAACGGAGAAAAGCTTGTTCTTTAAAGAGTTCAACTCGGTGAGTTCTCTTTTTTGGGTCCGCAATAAGTTGGCCTTTTCAGCAATAACTGTTTTTTGCTGGCTGATCTCCATATTTTTTTTATGTAAAGCCCGGTTCTTTGCTATGAGTTTAAACTGGTACTCTGTGTTTTCCTTTTTGATCAGGTAAAGCCCATAAAAAATAAAAACAATCGCCAGGGCCTGGTTCAGCAGGTAAAGAAATTTATTTTCGATTTCAACTTCGTAAATGAACTCTTTTAATACCACGGAGAGAATGAAATAACTGACCATGGAAAAAGCCACCGTAAAAAGCATATAGCCTATATCCTGTAAAAAGAACACCGACAAAATACCATAAAGAATAAAGTGCAATTCTATACCGGCGTTCATGCCGTTGAGATAAACAATGCAGGAGAAGAACGGATAGGCAATAAAGTAGGTGAGAAGAGAAGCTTCATATTTCCTGAGATGATTCAACCATAAAACAACAGCGCTGGTGCAGGCCGGAAGACAGGCAATTAGCCAGGCACTAAAAGGTATTGTCTTTTCTGTAGAGTAAGCCGGTCAACGGAATTAAAATGCCTGTAAGAAGTTGAAAGAAATTGAGCTGGTTAAAAATACCAAGCTTGCGTTTTTCATATTCACCCATTTCGGCCGCAAAACCAAGAACTTTAATTTTTCCAAGAAGTTGGGCAGGGTAGTGCAGGAAAGGCTCAATTGTTTTTAAGAACTCAGCAGAACGCACCTTGCCCTGCAAGTGCTGGATTTTTTGAAACACAATTTCCATAGAGATACTGGTTGGCAGGATTTGGTTGCCGGCAAAATAAGAATTATAATCTAATTACTCAAGTTCTGCTTAAGCCCGTATGCTGATGCCTGTAATAAAACACTTTATCTATAATAATTAAATAGCAACAGTACGAAGGCCCGGTTCATTGCAACAAGGGTGTCTCATTGTTTTGGCCTGGTGTTTTTTGCTTTCTCTCGTCCTCTCTTTCCGATGTTGCGTTTCGCCACTGCCAATACCATGGATTGGGAAGAGGAAAATATTCTTCCATAGAGATCCAGGGATATTGCTTTTGCAATTGAAAAATGGTTCCTTTTGAAAACACAGTATTATGGGTAAGCAAAAGCATAGCAGAGGCCAGCAAAAAAACGCCCCACCAGGCTAATGGTTCAGCCCACATACCCATAAAAGAATTCACTCTTGAAGTTTGCGGATGAAAGCTGAGGTACCGGATGGCCACCGTCCGTTTGGAAAATTCGATTCCGTTTCGCATGTAGCTGTCGGAATAAGCCTTCCCGTTTACCACATAAGCAGCGTATATTTTCGTGGCTTCGTAGGGAGTAGTTATGGTGCCTGTGGTAACCCGGCTAAATAGCCACGGGCCAAAATATAACACCAGGATGAGACCGGTCATCCCGTTGAGCAAAAAAAACATTTTGACTTTTCCAAATCGCATGCCTGCAATAAAGATATAGGTTATGGGATAATTTTTGATATAAAACACAATAGCCTAACTAGTCTGCATAGTCGTGTATGCAGATCCAATGGCATAATATTTATTGTTGTGTCTTTCTAATTACTATTATGGAAGAAAATGCAAAATTCTTAGCAGGTCATAGCGATCGGGAGAAGGGGGCCTATTTGGGCGCCATTGCTTCTATTGCCATGGCTGACAGGGAAGCTTCGCAGGAGGAACTGGAATACATTGCCGCGTTATGCGAAGCTGCAGAGTTATCAGAACCTCAAAAGAATGCTGTTATGAGGGCCGCTAACGAGCTATCAGGAAAGGAATTGACACAGTGCCTCGATATCTTAAAAAACAGTGATTTACGATTTTCACTCGTAACCGATCTTATTGCTTTTGCTAAATCCGATAATGTGTATGATGAGGAAGAGGAGGAAAGCATACATAAGATCTCGGAATACCTGGGAGTGAATGAGCACCAGTTTTCACTCCTCGATGAGTTTGCCGATAAGGCAAAGGAAAAAGAGCTTCCGGTGCAGGAAGAAGACCAGCCGGGGTTTTTATCCTCTTTGGGATTGAAGGACAAATTGCAAAATGAAGGGATTGGCGGCAGTAGTTTATTGAAGAGTTTAATTGGCGTGGCCGGTCCGCTTATAGTAGGGGGCATGCTTTCCAGAGGATTAAGCAGGCGAACGACAGGTGGTGGCATGTTCGGCAGCGGCGGATTGGGATCGCTGGTTGGAATGTTAAGTGGCGGCAGGGGGCTTGGAACGACCGGCGGCATGCTTGGAAGAGTCCTGGGCAGGGGCGGCCATTTTTAAGTTAGAAATATATGTACTGGATCCTGCAGTTGCTGGTAAATGCCGGGGTGCTCTTCCTGTTGGCCGGGGTGATGACCGATGTGAAAGTAAGAAGCTATGGCACGGCTGTAGTGGTGGCCCTGGTAATCGGCATTTTGAATGCCACGGTAGGTTTTTTACTGAGGCTTCCACTGAACATTATCACTCTTGGCCTGCTTTCGTTTTTTGTACGTTTACTGGTAACAGCTATCGTTATTAAAATAACCGACAAATTTTTCTCAGGTTTTGAAGTGAGAACATTTACCTCGGCCTTGCTGATAGCCATTGCCATGGCTATTGCAGGAACCTTGCTTGACTATATTTATTATTAATCATCTTAACCAAAAACAAAAAAATGAAACCAATCAATTTTAAGCTTTTACTGGCGGGAAGCGTTTTTTTTGCGGCCAGCCTTTCACTCAGCTCCTGCAAAAGCAAGCCAAAGGATAGCGACCTTCAAACTTCTGTAAACGAGAAATTAGGTACATCGGGAGTTTCGGCTACGGTAAATGATGGAGTGGTTACCTTAAACGGGCAATGTCCTGATGAGCCCTGCCGCACCTCTGCAGAACAATCGGCCAAGGATGTAAAAGGGGTGAAATCAGTGGTGAATAATATTTCCGTTGCCCCACCTGCTGCTCCGGTAGAAGTGAACTCCGATGCAGCTTTGGAAACGGGTTTGAAAGACGCCACTAAAGATTATCCCGGTGTAACTGCAACGGTTACCAATGGTGAGGTAACGCTTACCGGAACCATTCAAAGAAGCAAACTGCCCAACCTTATGCAGTCTGTCAACTCTTTAAATCCGAAAAAAGTAAATAATAAACTAACTATTAAATAAAATTTTATGGCAGTCCAGGATAAATACGCAGAGCTTATTAATGCTGCAAAAAGCTCAGGTGTCAGCAACCTGCAGGTGCGGGAACAAAACAATGTTCTTTATATAGATGGCGAAGCACCCAGCGGCCAGGTAAAAGATAACCTCTGGAATATTTATAACAAACTTGATCCTGATTTCAGATCCGGGGATGTGGTGCTGGATGTGAAGGTATCCGGTATGGCGGCGGGCAGCAAGGCCAAAGTGATAACGGAATCCTCCAACCTGAATATTCGAAAAGGCCCCGGCACCGACCAGCCTATAGTAGGTAAAGCGGCACATAACGAAACCGTAACGATCGTTAGCCAGGCCAATGATCAATGGACATTGATAAAAACAGATGGCGGAGCGGAAGGATATGTGTACAATCAGTATCTGGAAAAAGTATAGTGGTGAGTGGTTAGTGGGAATGACTCATACCAGACGGCTATCAGGATGATAGATGATAGTTGATATAGATGACAGAAGGGAAAGAGGGTCGCTGTCTCACGTCTGCCGTCTCACGTCTCACGATGGTTTCCCTAAGCGGTTTTGTACCAATAAAAAAGGCTGTCTTGTCGGGACAGCCTTTTGTTTTTTACTAAAATTTTCTATGCTTCTGCATATTCTTCCGTAGGCGGGCATACACAAATTAAATTTCTGTCGCCGTACGTATCATTCACTCTCGATACAGAAGGCCAAAATTTATTGTGTTTGATGGCCTCCAACGGGAAGGCGGCTATCTCTCTGGAATAAGGTTTTTTCCACTCATCGCTGCAAACCGTAAGCTGCGTATGCGGTGCATTCCTCAGCGGGTTGTCTTTCTTATCCATTGCCCCTTCTTCAATCAACGCCATTTCACGGCGAATGCTTAACAGCGAATCACAGAAACGGTCCAGTTCATCCTTGTCTTCACTTTCCGTTGGCTCTATCATAATGGTGCCCGGAACAGGGAAGGACATGGTAGGCGCATGAAAACCATAATCCATCAAACGCTTGGCTACATCCACCGCTTCAATTTCTGCACGTCTTTTTAAACGGACGCAGATCTACAATAAATTCATGGGCACAGGCGCCATGATGATTGGTATATAAAATATCGAACTGGTCCTTCAGGCGGGCCAGCATATAATTGGCATTCAGAATAGCATATTCGGTAGCCATGCGAACACCATCAGCACCCAGCATCCTGATATAGGCATAAGAGATCAGCAGGATAGAAGCCGAGCCATAAGGAGCTGCAGATACAGCGTTGTGCCCTTTTCCTTTATTGATGGATAGTTGGCCGTTCAGGTAAACGTGCCCGGGTAAGTGCTTGGCCAAGTGTTGCTTCACACAAATAGGGCCCATGCCGGGACCGCCGCCACCATGCGGAATGGCAAATGTTTTATGCAGGTTAAGATGGCAAACATCAGCGCCAATCAAACCCGGAGCGGTTAATCCTACCTGGGCATTCATGTTGGCGCCATCCATATACACCTGTCCGCCATGCTGGTGAACAATCTTTGTAATTTCTGTTACGGTTTCTTCATACACACCATAGGTAGAAGGATAGGTGATCATGATGCCGGCCAGGTTAGCCGCATGTTCAGCAGCTTTTGCTTTCAGGTCTTCTACATCAATATAGCCGTTCTCCAATGCTTTTACCACTACTACTTTCATTCCGCACATCACCGCTGAAGCAGGGTTGGTGCCATGTGCAGAAATGGGAATCAGCATTACATCACGGTGTCCTTCGCCATTGGCTTCATGAAAGGCTTTAATGGTAACAGGCCCGCATACTCACCTTGCGCACCGCTGTTGGGTTGCAGGCTGCAGGCATCAAAAGCCGTGATCTCGCATAAATATTTGCTCAGTTCGCGAACCAAAAAGCTGTAACCTTCCACCTGGGCCAAAGGTGCAAAAGGATGCATCTTGCTCCAGTGTGTCCAGCTTAACGGAATCATTTCACTGGCTGCATTCAATTTCATGGTGCAGCTTCCCAGCGGGATCATGCCGTGTATCAGTGAAAGATCTTTGCTTTCCAATAATCTTATATAGCGCATCATCTGGGTTTCGCTGTGATGCGTGTTGAATACCGGATGTGTCAGGAACTCGGAAGTGCGGGTTAAGGCTGTTGGAATAATATCCAGTTGTTCTTCATGCTCCAACTCATACGCCACAGGGTCAACATCATTTACAAATGAATTGATGATATCAAACAGGTCGGAAGGCGTGGTGGTTTCATCCAATGAAATCCCGATCAGCTTATTATCGTAATAACGGAAGTTAAGCTGTTGGCGTTCTGCTTTTTCCCTGAACGGAGCTACATCATCCACCCGGACTACCACCGTATCAAAGAAATATTCATTTACCAGTTCATAGCCACGTTCTTCCAAAGCATTGGCCAGCGTTTGTGTTAACAGGGCAACACGTTTGGCAATCCTGCGCAGGCCATCGGGCCCGTGATAGACGGCATACATAGCGGCCATATTGGCTAGCAAAGCCTGTGCTGTACAAATATTGGAAGTGGCTTTTTCACGTTTAATGTGTTGCTCTCTTGTTTGCAGGGCCATGCGTAAGGCACGGTTGCCCTGCGCATCAATGCTAACACCAATAATGCGTCCGGGAATGCTGCGTTTGAAATCATCTTTTGCTGCAAAAAAAGCGGCATGCGGACCACCATAACCCAAGGGCACACCAAAACGCTGGGCAGAACCCAATGCTACATCGGCACCTAATTCACCGGGAGGGGTTAAAAGGGTAAGGGCTAAAAGATCGGTGGCCATGGCTACCAGTCCGCCAATGCCATGAACCTTATCAATAAAGCTTCTGTAATCTTCTACAGAACCTTTATCATTTGGATATTGTACTAAAGCGCCAAAATAGGTTTCGTCAATTGTGGCTGTTTTATAATCGCCAAACACTACTTCAATGCCTACAGGAAGGGCCCTGGTGATCACCACATCTTTTGTTTGGGGAAAGGTTTCCTGGTCAACAAAAAACTTTGGTCTTTGAATGTTGAGATGATCCTTGTTCAAGGTATTAAAGAACATGGTCATGGCTTCTGCGGCAGCGGTGGCTTCGTCAAGCAGGGAGGCATTGGCCAGCGGCAGCGCCGTAAGTTCGCTTACCACGGTTTGAAAGTTCAGCAGGCTTTCCAGGCGGCCCTGCGAGATCTCGGCCTGGTAAGGCGTGTACTGTGTGTACCAGGCCGGGTTTTCAAAAACATTGCGAAGAATGACACTGGGCGTAATGGTATCATAATATCCCTGGCCTATATAATTTTTAAACAGTTTATTCTTTAAAGAAACTTCTTTGATGTGGTTTAAATACTCCGCTTCGCTCATGGCGGCAGGCAGGTTTAAGCTGTGCTGCATGCGTATGGCGGGAGGAACGGTACGGTCTATTAACTCATCAAGACTGCTGACGCCTATGGTTTTCAGCATTTCCCTTGTTTGGCTTTCATTGGGGCCGTTATGGCGGCGCTGAAATTCTTTGGATTGGGCTTCAAAAAGGCTCATAGTGGTAAATCTCCTTTATTAAGGCCGCAAAGGTAAGGTAGTTTGGGGTTTTAAGACTTGAGTTGGCAAGGTTGAGGAGGTTGAGGTTAAGGTTAAGGTTCAGTAGTGTGAGGGTTTAGAGGTTTTTTATAGTTAAGGCCGGGTATGGTGCCAGCTTTTGTGCTGCTATGAATCGTTCCTTGCGACGCTCCGTTCAACAGCAGGAATTCTTATCATCTTTTTCTTGAGACCACATAGGCACATAGGGAACAGAGAGGTGATTCACATAGATTTTATGTTTAGTTGCTATGTGAGCCTTCTATGTTCCTATGCTTCTATTGTGGTTCAGGCATTGCTCAATAGCATTACCGAACGTACAAGAGTGCGACGCAAGGGAAGCTTAATAGCAGTACAAATGCTGGTACCATAATCTTTAATCCGGGTTAACGTTTGTTTTCGGTTCTTTGCAGCATGTCGTCCGACATTTTACATAACTGGCAAAAAAAAAGCAAGGAAAAGCAAAAGCAATACAAGGGCTTTTTGGAGCGTGCCGACAAAAACAAGGTATTAAAGCAATTGCCCGAACTGCACGAAGAAGCTTTTGAAAAAGTGGATTGCCTGCAATGCGCCGCCTGTTGTAAAAATTATTCTCCCCGTTTTAAAACGCCGGATGTCAAGCGCATCAGCAAGCGGTTGGGCATGAAGGAAAGCGTCTTCATTGAAACCTATCTGCGGGTTGATGAAGAGGGTGATTTTGTGGTGAAAACTTCTCCCTGTCCCTTTCTTGGCGCTGATAATTTTTGCTCTATTTACGAGGACCGTCCTTCCGATTGTGCACGGTTTCCTTATACCGATGAAGATGTGATCATTAAAAGACAAAAACTTACCCTGACAAATGCCAGCTTTTGCCCCATTACCTATTATGTGCTGGATAAACTGATGGAAAAACTGAAATGATTTTCTGTTTTGGAGAATAGGCAAATGATTTCGTAACTTTTAAAGCTAAAACCATCCATATGCCAAGGTATGTTATCGAAAGAGAGTTGCCCAGCGCGGGCAAACTTTCACAAGCCGATCTTCAGGCCATTTCCGAAAAATCCTGCACTGTAATACAGGAATTGGGCCCCAAAATTCAATGGGTAGAAAGTTATGTTACCGAAGACAAGATCTATTGTATTTACAATGCGCCTGACAAAGCCATTCTCAGGCAACACGCCGAAATGGGAGGCTTTCCTGCCAACAGGATCGAAGAAATTAAAAATGTGATTAATCCCGTTACAGCAGAAAAAGTGGCTGAAGCGGTGTAAAAGTTCAGAACAATAGTTCAAAGCTTAAGTCGTGCTGTATAACCAATAAGAGCTTTGAACTATTGTTCCTGATCAATATTCAAATTTTCTCAGGCTTGGCGCTTTGAACCAGGAGATGATCACTACCAGCAGCGTCATGCTGCCCCCGAAAAGTACCGCAGGCGCCGCTCCCATAACCCTGGCCGTAAACCCGCTTTCAAACTGGCCCAGTTCGTTGGAAGAATTAATGAACATGGAATTGACAGCGCTTACCCTTCCCCGCATTTCATCAGGCGTGGTTAATTGCAGTACGGTTCCTCTTATCACCACACTGATCCCATCCAGCATGCCGGCAATCAGTAAGGCGGTAAAGGACAGCCAATAGAATTGGGACAGGCCAAAGATGATGATGCACAGCCCAAAACCGGCAACAACATACATTAATAGTTTTCCCTGTTTTTTTCTCAGCGGAATAAACGTAACGAAGATGATCATGATGATGGAACCAATATCAATGGCGGCATTCAGCCAGCCAAAGCCAATGGGGCCTACTTTTAAAATGCGGTCGGCAAACTCAGGGATGAGGGCTACCGCACCGCCAAACAATACGGCAAAAAGATCCAGCGATATAACGCCCAATAAGGTTTTATGATTGAAGACAAACCGAAGTCCTTCCTTAACGCTGTCCCAGGCTTTTATGGTGAGGTTGGTGTGCAGGATCGGTTTCTTTTCAATTTTGGATAGCACGGCCGCGGCCACCAGCACATAAAAAAGGATGACATAAAAAGTGGCGTGTACGCCAATAAAGGCGATCAGGAAACCTGCCGAAGCATGTCCCAGTATAGACGCTGCCAGCCACGAAGTGGAACTGATGCTGGCAGCAAACTGCAGAATATTACGCGGAATGAGTTGTGCAATGATGGCATTGGAAGTAGGGCCGGCAAAGGCACGGATGATGCCTGTACAAAAAATAATGGCGTAAAAAAGCCATGACAGGTTTTTTACCGAGAGGCTGTTTTCCACCGAAGGCATGGTGATTACCAATAAGCCCAGCACACAAAGGGAATAGGAGAGAATGCCTTTCAATAACAAAGTGCGTTTGTCTGACCGGTCAATTACATGCCCCGCATACAGGGCTAAAGAAAACACAGGAATAAATTCTGACAAGCCCACAATACCAATGGCAAAAGAGCTTTTGGTTAAGTGGAATAATTTATAGGCTACCACCGTGGCCACCATGCGCAGGGCCATGATGTAAAAAAAACGAACAACAATATAATACCTGAACTCTTTATGATTGAGGGGAGAGAGGCTTATCGATTTAAATTCCATGCGGGGGCAAAGATAATAATCCCCCTGTCTCTCCCCCTGTCCCCCTAAAGGGGAGACTTAGGTGGATGAAACTTTTATTATTCCATCATTCAGTTAGACATACCATTTCTTTTGGTTTTTAGGATTAACCAACAAGGAAATAATAAACTCTAACCAGAAGTAGTGATTCGAAAATAGAGGCTTTCCCTAAAGAATAAGTGAAAACAGAAAGAACCCTACGACCTAAGTCTCCCCTTTAGGGGGACAGGGGGAATAGGGGCATTACGGTAAACTCAAAAAATGTTGTCCTTCCGGATAGTCTTTATCCAGGGCATCGATGATTACCTGCAAATGTTTTTCGTTGCCTAAAAAATCGGCATTGGAGGCATCTACATAAAGCGTTTTTAAATTGTGCTGCTTGATGTAATGCGTATAGGTTTCCTGTATGCTGAACAAATAATCATCGGGGATGTGCTGTTCGTAAGGGCGGTTGCGTTTTTTTATGTTCTGCTGCAGTTTGTTGACCGGTGCATGCAGGTAAATTAAAATTTCGGGCTGCACCAGTTGCTGGTACATAATATCAAACAGGCGTTGGTACAATCTAAACTCGTCTTCCGATAAATTGATCTTGGCAAACAGCAGGCATTTGGTAAATAAATAATCAGAGATGGTCAGGTTTTGAAACAGGTCTTTTTGCTGGATCAGTTCTTTTAATTGCTTAAAGCGTTCGGCCATGAAGAACAGTTCCAGCGGGAAAGCATACTGCTGCGGGTTTTCGTAAAACTTGGGAAGGAAGGGATTGTCGGCAAACTGTTCCAGCACCAGCCGGGCATTAAAATGCTTCGACAGCAAATGTGCCAGTGTGGTTTTACCGGCACCTATATTTCCTTCAATGGTAATAAACGTGTACTTCATCAGCAGTTTGTAATGAGCAGCGTTTTCAATTTATGATAACCTGCTTTGAAAGTCAAAATTCAAAATTAAAAAGCAAAAAAAGGCTTTCAACCTATAAGGCTCCCTTTTTTGACTTTTGAATTTTGACTTTCCAGCATCATCATATCTTTTAGGACGCTGCCTGTATGGAAGCCGGCAAAGTAAAGATTGTTGAAGGAAGTCGTCAACTAAATTTATTCACCGTCAATGGGTCAGTGCATTCTGCCAAAAGTTGAGAAATTGTTTTCTTAAAAACCGGGTGAATCTTTTCAGCTGCTATGTCAGCCAGGCATTGAAGGGCAAACCGCCGGTTTTGTATTTCAGGGTGGGGGATTTTTAAATTATGGATATTGATTGTGTCGTCATTAAACAATAAAATGTCTATGTCAATAAGCCTGGGGCCGTATTTTATTTCTCTTTTCCTTCCCAGCTCTTCTTCAATTTTTAAAATGGCATTCAGTAGTTCCCCGGCCGGCAAATTGGTTTGAACAGCCAGTGCCTGATTTAAAAACTTCTCCTGGTTGGTAATGCCCCAGGCTTCCGTTTCGTAAATGGCGGATTGCTTAACTATTTTTCCGCACTGCTTTTCAATGGCTTTTTTTGCCGCGGATAAATAGCTCATCCTGTCGCCCATGTTTCCTCCTATCAGCAAATAAGCTTTATTCATATTTGTTTATTCAAAAGGCTTCAAATATCTTTTATTTTTGAAAACTGAATGATACAGATATGAGAAGCTTCTTTAAAATGTTCTTTGCCTCTTTACTTTCCATTATTGTTTTTTCACTGATCGTCCTTTTTATTTTAATGGCAGTAGTTGGCAACCTGGTTGCCAAAGACAAGCCGGAAGTGACGGAAAAATCGGTGCTGGTGCTCGACCTGGGCAAACATTTTTCTGAACGCAAACAGGTGAATCCTTTTTCAAGTTTTTCGGAAGAAGGCAATAACCCCGGCTTATTTGATGTAATCCGGTTGATCAATCATGCCAAATCGGATAATAATATATCAGGCATTTATCTGGAAGCAAATGGCAACGCCAATGGATTTGCTTCCAGCAATGAACTAAGAAATGCTTTGCTGGATTTTAAATCCTCCAAAAAATTCATCATTGCTCATGGCGATGTTATGTCGCAGCAGGCTTATTTTGTGGCCAATACGGCCGATAAAATATACGTAAATCCCAGTGGCCAGTTGGACTGGAGCGGCTTTAGCGTAACCCTTCCCTTTTTAAAAGGACTTTTGGATAAGCTGGATATTAAAGCACAGATCTTTTATGCAGGTAAATATAAAAGCGCCACTGAAATATTCCGTACCGAACACATGACGCCGGAAAACCAGGTGCAAACAATCGACTGGCTGGGTGATGTATATAATTACTTTCTGACGCAATCATCAAAAGCAAGAAAAATTGACACCGCTACCCTGCATCAGCTGGCCAATACGGCCGCCATTCAAACCCCGCAGGATGCCGTGACACATAAATTAATTGATGGCGCCAAATACGATGACGAAGTGAAAGAAGAGATGAAAAGAAAATTAGGGATAGAGAAGTATGATAAACTCCACCTTGTTTCCATCAATTCCTATAACGAAGCGGTTAATTTCAGAAAGGGCGGCAGCAACCGGATAGCGGTGATCTATGCACAGGGAGATATTGTAGATGGCCCGGGAACCAGTGAGAATATCGGCGGTGATAATTTCAGAAGGATCATTCGCAGGGCTAGGCTGGACAAATCCGTAAAAGCCATTGTGCTGCGGGTAAACTCCGGTGGCGGCAGTGCCCTGGCCAGTGAAAACATCTGGCGTGAGTTGCAGGTGGCCAGGCAGGATGGCAAACCCGTGGTGGTAAGCTTTGGCGATGTGGCGGCATCGGGTGGTTATTATATTGCCTGCGGCGCCGATAGTATTTTTGCCAGTCCCAATACCATTACAGGTTCCATTGGTGTTTTTGGAATTGTGCCCAACATGGAATCGTTTTTCAAAAATAAACTGGGCATCACCTTCGATGGCGTAAAAACGGCGCCTTATGCCGATGCCGGTGGAGTGTTCCGTCCCTTGACAGAGCCCGAGCAAAAAATTGTGCAGAACAGCATTGACCGGATTTACCTGCAGTTCAAACAAAGGGTGGCGCAGGGGAGAAAAAAAGACATCAATTATATCGACAGCATTGCACAGGGCCGGGTATGGAGTGGCCAGGATGCGTTGCAGCTTGGATTGGTGGACCGCATAGGAAATTTACAGGACGCCATCAACAGCGCCGCACGATTGGCAAAGATTGAGAGCTATGGATTAAAAGAATACCCCGAATCGGAAAGCTGGCTCAACGAAATTCTGGGCAAGAAAAAAACGGAGCCTGCAGCCATGATCCGCCAGCAAATAGGAGAAGAAAACTTTCGTGTGTACCAGCAACTGATTAAGATCAGGCAAATGACAGAATCGGTGCAGGCGCGGATGCCGTTCGAGTTGCTGATGGGCCAATAAGCGTAAAAGGTGCGATGGCAAACTGGTATAGGGTCTCTGTTATTTCTTTCCGGTGTTTTCAATAACCACCAGCGCAGACAAATGAAGTTTTCCATAGTTATCTTACTTTAGCGGCCTCTCCGTCTCATGTTTCACGTTTGACGTTTCACGAAAAGAACACTCATGTCTCAAAACTATAGTCAACTTACAGCCATGCTGGCCATCACCAAAGCCAGCCTGAAGGCTACTTTCAGAAGTCCGCAATCCATTTTTTTCAGTTTGTTTTTTCCGATAGTACTGATCTGGATATTTGGTTCCTTAAGCGGCAATGGAACACCATCAGTAGATGTTGCGTTCGAAAAACGCATTGACAGCGCCAACATGATCTACTATTCCTTAAAGCACAATCCGGTACTACACTTTGTTGATGCTAACAAGAAAGATATAGAAGATGAATTAAGAAAAGGAAGGATAGCGGCTGTGATTGATATAAAGGAGAACGGCGATTCAGGCGTTTATTCACCCTATGTGGTTCAACTGCGCACCACGCCTGCCGGACAAAAAGATTTCGGCTTGCTTACATCTGCTTTGCAAGCAAGCATTACGGCGCTTGACAGTGTGGCCTATCCCAACCGGCAATCGGTGGCTACCATAAAACAAATCATGGTTGAAGGTGGACGGCGGTATCGCATGATCGATTTCTTTTTGCCGGGAATGATTGGTTTTGCTTTGATCGGCGCTGCGGTTTTTGGAATTGCTTTTTCGTTTTATTCTTTACGCGAAACACTTGTTTTAAAAAGAATGTACTCAACGCCGGTAAAAAAGCAATACATCATACTGGGAGAAAGCCTGGCCAAGGTGATCTTTCAACTGATGACAGTAGTGGTATTGATCGCTTTTGGATATTACGGTTATGGTTTTACACTGGCCAATGGCATGTTTACTTTTGTAAACATGCTGGTATTGAGCTTTCTTGCCTTGCTGATTTTTATGGGTTTTGGTTTTTTTATTACAAGCATTGCAAAAAATCAAAACGTAATTCCCATCTACGCCAATCTCTTTATGTTTCCCCAATATTTTTTATCCGGAACGTTTTTTCCAAAAACAGCATTGCCGGTTTTTTTGCAACCCCTCATACAGGTGTTGCCCCTTACTGCTTTTAACGATGCCATGCGCAATGTGGCTTTTGAAGGCGCTTCACTTGCCAGTTGCTGGCCGCAGGTTTTAATTTTGATGGTTTGGGGAATTCTTATTTATGCCGTTACCACCAAAGTTTTTCGCTGGGAGTAAATAGGTAATGAACCAGGCGTTTGTTCTACTATTGAACTTGTGTTGCGTCGCACTCTTGTACGCTTGTTCGCTATGGAGCACAGTTTAACTCGCAAAGACGCGATAGGAAATGAGACTCACATAGAAGATATAACAATTCCTTTAATATCTTGTTCCCTTTGCGTCTATGTGGTTCGAAGGACAAAGCTGATAGAAGTTACTACTGTTGAACGGAGCGTCGCAAGGGACGCATCAATCATAGTACAAAAGCCGGTCACCAAAAAATTAATTAACACCTACAAGCATCTTAAGATGAAAAGTCTTTAATGTTTTAAGCAACTTTGCAGTATGCGACTGATCAAACTGGCCATCATAAGTTTTGTTTTTTTGTTTTTGGTAGTAACAGCCATCTCTCTTTTAATACCTTCTCATATCCGTATTTCAAAAGCCACCAATATTGCCCCGCCAAAAGATTCTGTGCTGGCACTGATAAGGAATAAGGACCGGTGGCCGCAATGGCACCCGGCTTTCATGGTGGTTGACTCATCCCGTAAAATGCCACCTACACAAATTATTCCTGTATCGGCCAATGATTCAGAGCTTGTTTTTCAATGGAAGCAGGAAGACAGGAGTCCTGTAATCAACGGCTGGAAAATATACGAGCATGCTTCCACCGATTCTTTAACTCTGCAATGGTATATGGATTTTAACCTGAAGTGGTATCCCTGGCAAAAGTTTGGAAGTCTGATTTACGAAAATACCTATGGCGTAATGATGGAACGGGGATTAACCAACATCAAAAAGCTTTCGAACAAATAGGATAGGCAGTTTTCTCTCCGGCAATAAAATCAGTAATTACTGCATGGTGTAATTATTGCATCTCTTCATAGATAAAATTGCTTGTATGAGAGAAAACTTCACTGCCAGAAAGAGGAGGTATAAACACGTTTGTTTGCTCCTTTTGCTCCAATTTTTTTCATTGCTTTTATTTGCACAGGTACGGATTAGCGGTAAAGTAACAGATGTAGAGAGTAAGGGGATCCCGGACATTTCGGTAACCGTACGCAATACTACACTGGGCACCACCACCGATGCCGAAGGGAACTATTCCTTACAAACGAATTTGAAGCCGGGTACGTACAACATTGTTTTTTCCGGCGTAGGATTTAAAGCGGTGACCCAATCCATACAAATTGGCAATGCTGCTACCGCAACTGCCAATGTTCAATTAGCAGAAGATGCCTTAAAGATGGACGAAGTGGTGGTGACCGGTACTTCGGCGGGTACCACACGCCGGCAGCTCGGAAGCTACATCAGCACGGTAAAGGCAGATGAGTTGACCAAAGGCGCCACCGGCAATGTGCTGGCAGCACTCCAGGGCAAAACAGCCGGTGCGCAGATCGTGCAAAACAGTGGAGATCCGGCGGGAGGTATTTCCGTTCGGTTGCGGGGTATCAGCTCCATACTCTCTTCTTCAGAGCCGCTTTACATTATAGATGGTGTTATCATTAATAATTCTACCAACCGGGTTACCAATACACAGAATTCCTACGATGGTTCCAATTTTGTAGGCACGATCGGGGAGAACCGGATGGTGGATATCAACCCCGATGACATAGACCGGATTGAAGTATTGAACGGAGCCGCTGCGGCCGCCATTTATGGTTCAAGGGCCAATGCCGGTGTGATCCAGATTTTTACCAAACGTGGAAAAACCGGAGCGGCGCAGATCAACGTCTCCACAGGTTATTTAAGAAACGAGCTGCGGAAAAAACTGGATGTGAACCGGGCGCCTACAAAGTTTGGTGGTCCCACCGACGGCCCCGGCGCTCTCACCCAGGATATTATAACAGCCGTTGGCTCGCCGCCTGCTCTGCCAACCAATACCACGCCGGTCACCCGGTACGATTACCAGGATTATATTTTCAGAAAAGCCAATGGCACGGATGACAACGTTTCGGTAAGCGGTGGTACGGAAAAAACAAAGTATTATTTGTCGGGCGCCTATTTTTTCAACCAGGGAATTATTAAGAACACCGACTTCCGCAGGTTCAGTTTCAGAACGAACCTGGAGCAAACGATCAATAAGGTGCTAAGCTTTACTATTGGATTGAATTATATCAATAGCGCTGCTCACGAAAAACCGGATGGTAATTCTTTTTTCTCTCCGATGAACTCGGTGACCATCCTCGGAAACTTTCATAATATTTTTGCCCGTGATGCAAACGGCAATTTGCTGCCGGTGGGTGAAAGGGGCCGGGTGAACCCGGTTTCTGTTATTGAGGATTTCAAACAAAGGCAGGAAACCAGCCGCATTATTGCCAACCTGGGGGTTAAGTTAAAGCCCATAACAGGCCTGACCATTGATTATACCCTTGGTATTGATAATTATGGGCAGAACGGTACTACCTACATGCCGCCTTTTGCCTATAATGTTAATACCGCTTTCTTTGGGGGCGGCCCCACCCTCGACCCTACGTTAAATGGTTATACCAGTACAGGTAACGATTATTTTTTCCAGATCAATAATGAGCTGAACGGAACGTATCAATTTAATATAACAAAGGATATCGGTTCTACCACACAGGTAGGCTATTCTCTACAATACGAAAGGAACCGCTTTTCGCTGGTACAGGGTCGTGGCCTGGCGCCTTTCATAGAAACGGTTAACGGGGCCAGCACACCTTTGCAAAGCGCAGATGAAAGAACGGAGATTTCCATATCCGGGGTTTATCTGCAACAAAATTTCCGCATTCATAACAAGCTCTTTTTAACCGGTGCTGTTCGCTTTGATGGTTCATCTGTATTTGGCGAAAACCAGCGTAACCAGGTGTATTATAAAGCAAGCGGAAGCTATCTTTTATCAGATGAAAACTTCTGGAAGAATAGTTTGTCCTGGTGGAATACGGCAAAGTTGCGGGCAGCTTACGGCGAATCGGGTAACTTAACCGGTATTGGCGCATACGATCGCATCAACGCCTATAGCAGTAATACCTATTTGGGAAGAATTGCCTTATCGGGCAGCTCCCGTTTGGCGAATGAACAAGTAAAACCCGAAAGGCAAAAAGAGATCGAGATCGGAACCGACCTGTCTTTCTTCAGAGACCGCCTTGGGTTGCAATTTAACTGGTATCGCAAACGGGTGGAAGACCTTTTGATCAACAGACAAATTGCGCCTACAAACGGGTATTCCAGCTTGCTGGACAATTTTGGTTCCCTGGAGAATAAGGGAATTGAAATTGTATTAACCGGTGCCCCTGTCGCCAACAATAATCTTCGCTGGGATGTAACGGCCATCTTTAACCGGAACCGCAATAAAATGATAAAAGTGGGACCCGCACTTACTTTGTTCAGTACAAATGGCGGTGCTCCCATTGCACTTTTAGAGGGCTATCCGGTAGGTGTTTTTTACGGAACTTTCTTTGCTGTTGATGGCAGCGGAAATCAAATTAAAAACGGTAGTGGCTATCCTCAAATAGAAAAAGGAACACAAAACAGCCCCGTAAGCTACACGCCGCAGCGTGACGCAACTACAGGTTTGCCCACAGGGACCACTTTACGTAAGATCATTGGTAATCCCAACCCCGACTACACGGCCTCTTTAGTAAATGAAGTGGGCTACAAAAAACTGAGT
Organism: uncultured Bacteroidota bacterium; assembly: GCA_963697545.1. Taxonomy (GTDB): domain Bacteria; phylum Bacteroidota; class Bacteroidia; order Chitinophagales; family Chitinophagaceae; genus Flavisolibacter. Next base: position 54,616 of record CAVOOL010000003.1, read on the forward strand.
TTAAGAATCCAGTTGGATGCCGTGCAGGGGGTTGATGTCTTTAATGCTGATTTCAGAACAAGACAGGGCGTGGGAAATGGTAAAGTGGCAGAACAGGAAGATAACGGTCAACTGCCCCGGGGGTACATTAACAGCGTTTATCAAATTGAACAATGGAGGATAGACGACGGTTCTTTTGTTAAGCTAAGAGAAGTGGCCCTGAGCTACAGCTTTGGCAAAACAAGACTCTTTAACGACTTAACCTTAAGTATAAGCGGACGCAACCTGATTTCGTGGGATAATTATAAGGGCTATGATCCCGAGGTGAATGCAGCCGGCCAAAGCACTTTATTGAGAGGAATTGATTTTGGTGCGGTTCCTATTCCAAGAACCTATCGTATTGGACTTGCTGCAAGATTTTAACCTTTAAACTGATTACCATGAAACCACAAATTATAAAAGCCTCATTATACTCCTTGTTGGCAATGACGATTCTTTTTGATTCGGCCTGCACAAAAGATTACACCAACCCTTCTGCTGTGCCTGAAACACAGGCTTTCAGTTCTCCGCAGGCCATGACCGGCGCGGCTATTGGCTTGCAGCGTTTATACACGGCAGGCCGTGGAAGTTCCCTGTATAACAAGATTGCTCTTGATGGACTGCTTACCAATCAACTGGTGGTTTTAAACCAGGGAAATACGGCTGAATACCAATTGCAACAGGGAGGTGGCTCCGTTGATGGTACCAATACCATACTGGGGGGATTGTGGACAACCAGCAATAAGATCATTTTTGATGCTGACCGCATATTGACAAGCGCCGCATCATTGGGTGATAAGAATTATGCAAGTGGCTTAATTGGTTATACCACCATTTTTAAAGCACTGGCTTTAGGTGATCTTGCTATGTTCTGGGAAAAAGTCCCTGCATCTACGGGGAAGAATGTGAATTTTGTAGACAGGGTAGAAGGATTCAATAAGGCTATTGCTGCTATTGATGCAGCTTTAGCAGCCATTAACGCCAATGCTATGTCTGCTTCTTTTTTAAACACCCTCCCGGCCGGGATAGATATTGTTAATACCCTGAACGCCTTAAAGGCCCGTTATTCCTTGTTCATTGGTAATTATCCCCAGGCACTGGCGGCAGCCAACGCCGTTGATCTTACCAAAACATCAAGCTTTAATTTCTCTACGGTAAACCTGAATCCCATTTTTGAAACAGCTACTTCAACCAACAATGTATATGCTGTTATGGATCCTGCCATTTTAGGCCTGCCTGCAGGTTTGCAACCCGATCCGGCTGATAAAAGGCTTCCTTTTTATACTACTACCACTTATGCTTCTAAAATAGCGGGCTTTGGCGCCACCGCCACAACAGGTTTCCCCATTTATTTGCCGGGGGAGATACTTTTAATAAAAGCCGAAGTCCTTGCCCGCCAGGGAGATTTGCAAAATGCACTGGATACCTTAAACAAGGTCGTTACCAAAACGCCGGGCAGTGATCCATTTGGAGTAGGCGCTGGTCTTCCGCCCATTGCAGGGCCCCTTACCCAGGCCGAACTCCTGGACCAGATTTACAAGCAAAGAAGTATTGAACTGTTTATGTCAGGCTTACGGCTGGAAGACATGCGCCGTTTTGGAAGACCCGACACGGAAAAGAAAAGAAACTTCCTTCCGTATCCCTTCCTGGAGAGGGACAATAACCCAAACCTGGCCGGCATTCCGGATCCTCCATTTTAGGAATTATCTAATACTTACAAAAAAGGTTGCAGGATGGCAGCCTTTTTTATTTTGTTGCTAAAAAATTTCCAATTGCTGCAACGCTTTGCTTACTTGCGGTGTCAACACCACCGAGACCACTGATCAATGGATTATTACGTATTGGTAAAAGACTGTTTGAAAGGGAAGCCTGCTGCCCAACGGCAATTGTACGAGCATTTTGCCCGTACCATGCTGAGCGTTTGCTACCGGTACACCAAATCTATGGCCGATGCGGAGGATGTGTTGCAGGAAGGATTTGTCAAAGTGTTTTTAAATCTTCACCAATATAAGTTCCAGGGAGAGTTGGGTGGCTGGATCCGGCGGATCATGGTTACCACGGCTATCAATTATTTAAAACGGAATGCAAGGTATCAAACCGACCTGCTTTTTCCTGATGATCATCTTCACGTGGTGAGCAATGAACACCATCCCGAAGTAAAAATGGAGGCAAAAGAACTGGCTGATCTTATCCGGCAATTACCTCCGGGTTATCAAACCATTTTTAATTTATATGCGGTAGAGGGATTTAATCATGTGGAAATTGGAAAAATACTGGGCATACAGGAAAGCACTTCGCGGTCGCAATATGCACGGGCAAGGGCCTTGCTGATTCAGTGGATCGAGCAAAAAAATAACGATATTAAAAAAGCGGTTTATGCAAAATAGCTTTGAAAAACAGGTGCAGGAAAAAATGGACGAACTGCAGTTCGTGCCAACGGAGCCTGTTTGGCAGCACATAGAAAAGCAGATCCGTAACAAAAAGGACCGCAGAAGATACATTCTGTGGTTGCCTCTTTTATTCCTGCTTTTAGGCGGCGGCGTTTGGTGGCTGGCAACACAGGACCATACTAAAAACAGCGTCGTTGCAACAACTCCCGGTAAGACTGAAAAAACAAATACTGACAGGATTAAAAATACACAGGAAAAACAGGCTGGTGTAATAGATACCAAAGATCAAGTTACCGCACCAGGACAGGACAAAGAACCTGAAGTAAACGGTCCACTTGAAAAACAAAAGACTGCAGTTGCTCCTGAAAACATAGAAAAGAAAGATCTACCAGTAAAAGACCAGGTTTCTCTCTCTGCTGTTGCGGTGAAGAAGACCAAAAAACAAAAAGCAACAAGTCATTCCGCAGTTGGACCGTTTACATTTTCTGAAAAACTATCAGGGCGTTCAAAAGAAAAAACAGCATTGGAAAATGAAGTTACGCAGGGTAATGCTTCGGCAAATAAAAGTTTTGCAACTCCTTCTCCTGCTAATAAAATTGATTCTTCATTAAATAAAAACAGCGCTGCAAAAGACAGTGCAGTGAACTATAAAGTAGCTGAAACAAAAGCCGATACAGCACATGCAGCTATTGCCGAAGTCTCAAAAGAGCAAAACCGTAAAACCCAGAAATGGCAGTTTGGTATTTTGGCCAATGCCGGTATTTCAGGGCAAGCCAAAAATTTTGGCTCCTTTAGTGAAGACAAAGCCATGCAGGATGCTTACTCTTCACCGCTTATCGGGCAGCCAAATAACGGAATACCACCTCCGTCCGCAACTCCCTCACCAGTCACCAATAGCTGGGCTTTTTCCGTTGGTGTTATGGCTAAGAAAGAGGTGACAAAGCGGCTGGCTTTTTCTACGGGTCTGCAATACCATTATTACAGCAGCAATATAGCTGTAGGATCAAAAGTGGATTCCGCTGGTTTTTTCAGCAGGGCTGATGTAAGCCAGTTTTATTTGAATTCAGGAACAAACGTTAAAGATTATCACAACCAATATCACTTCATAGGGTTGCCAGTAGCAATAGATTGGCAGATGCTAAAAAAGCTTCCTTTGCACCTGCATGCTGGTTTATCCCTGCAGCAGTTGATTAGCACCAATGCTTTGATTTTTAATAAAACGAACCGCATTTATTATCCGGATAAAAATGCGTTTAATAAAACACAGCTATTTTCTGAACTGGGTATATCGTATTCCATTAGCAACAAAGGCAAAACCTCTTTACTGCTTGGCCCGCAATTACAATACGGCATCACCAATCTTGAAAAAAATACTTCTGGCAAACATTTGTTTTCTCTTGGATTAACAGCCCGGCTGCTTTTTAATAAAAACTAGTGTTCTTTCAGAGGTTAGTTTTAGGGATAAAAAGTTGGAATGGCCGGGAAGACGGTAAGTAAAGAAGAAAATCATTTTATCTTCCTTTCTTTTCGCCTTACCGGCAAATCCGTTTCAAGGGTTTGATACCAAGCGGCTCAAGATGATAGATGGTAGTTGATAGATGACAGAAGGGAAAGAGACTGCTGTCTCACGTCTGCCGTCTCACGTTTCACGATGGTTGTCTTGCCAGCGGCTTGGTACGAGCCAGTCCGGACATTGAAGCAAACCGAAAATCAATTTTTGAAAAACACCAGGAAGCGGTGCAACGCCGGTTTCAAAAGCATTGTCAACCTTAAAAATCATCAACATGAAAAAGGTTGTACTGACTGCTGCAATTGTAATTATTGGTTTTCTTTCCCTCTCTTTTTTACAGGGTTGTGTAAAGGATTCTTATAAAAGAACTTATACCTACACGTATTATAAGCCTGTTTATAAAACAACAGCCGAAGTAAGAGCCAATATTAAAAGCAATACTCCCCGGCCAGTGGAAAGACCCGGTAAGCTTTATCTTTTCGGGAAATATATTTTCCTCAACGAAATTGATAAGGGCATACATGTCATTGATAATACCAATCCATCCAGTCCGCAAAATATTGCCTTTATTGATATTCCCGGCAACATGGATATTGCGGTAAAAGAAAACATTCTTTACGCCGATCTGTATACTGACCTTATAGCAATTGATATTTCTAATCCGCATAATGTGGCTTTAAAAAAAGTAGTGGAAGATGTATTTCCTCACCGCTACTGGAACAGTGGTTTTATGGCTGATTCTACCAAGATCATAGCAAGCTGGGAAAAAAGAGATACCACCATTGTGGAGAAAAGCGATGTTGATTTTGGGTTGAGATCGGGCAGGGGCATTTTCTTTTCTATGGATTCGCAATCTTTCAATTCCTCAGCAAATAAAGCTGTTTCCGCAGCTCCCTATGGTGTTGGTGGTTCTATGGCAAGGTTTACGATTGCAAGTAACCGGCTGTACACCGTTGGTTATTCCGATCTTGATGTTTTTAATATTACTAATGCTGCAAACCCGGTGAATACGGCCCGTAAAACTATGGGTTGGAATATTGAAACCATCTATCCGTTTATGGACAAACTTTTTATTGGTTCGCAAAGCGGCATGTTTGTGTATAGCATCAGCAATCCCGATAACCCGGTGCAAACAGGACAGTTCAATCATGTTAGAAGTTGCGATCCGGTGATTGCCGACACTAAATATGCCTATGTTACACTTCGTTCGGGAACGGCCTGCCAGGGTTTTACGAACGAACTGGATATTTTAAGCCTGAATAATTTTATGAACCCCGCCTTGCTGAAAGTGTATAATCTCACAAACCCTCATGGTCTTTCAAAGGACGGAACTACGCTTTTCATTTGCGATGGGCAGGCGGGGTTGAAGATTTATGATGCCGCGGATGTTATGAACCTGAAAATGCTTAAACAAATTGAAGGCATAGAAACCTATGATGTAATTGCACTGAACGGAAATGCATTGGTAGTGGCCAAAGATGGTTTGTATCAATATGATTATTCCAATCTTTCCAATATCAAATTGCTTAGCAAGATCACAATTTCAAAATAGGAACTATGAAACACATTTGCTTTGTATCATTTATCTGGCTGTGTTTGGGCAATAGTGCGGTGGCGCAGGAAAAAGAAAAAATAAAATTTTCAAGCATCAACCAGGCCGGATTTTTAAAAGGCAGTTCCGATCAAACCTACCAGCTGCAAACCATCAATGGTGTAAAATACAAAACCTGGTTTGCGGGCATTGGAGTGGGGCTGGAGGAATATTATTTAAAAACCGTTCCTGTTTTTATAGACGTTAGAAAAAACCTGTTTGAGCACAAGGCTTCTCCTTTCTTGTATGCTGATCTGGGGGTCAGTTTCTCATCGGAAAATGCAAAACAAACGCAGTGGCAGAGAACCGAATACAAAAAGGGTATATACTACGATTTAGGCATTGGCTACAGGGTAGCCTTTGCGGGAAGCTTGTCTTTCAATTTTAGTGCAGGTTATTCCTGTAAAACCCTGCATGAAGCCAGGTACAACTACTATTACAGTGATTTTCCACCCTATGATAATATAGTATGGCATAAAGAAGCCGATTATGACTTTACCTTTCGAAGACTTTCTATAAAAACAGCCCTACAATTTTAAGAATTTAATATTGCGTTGAATGCCCTTGTATTTGCTACGGCTGAGCGGAGAGTGTTTAAAAATTTTTTTGAAGGCCTCTTCGCTCATTTCTTCCCATTCTTTGGTCGATAGATTTAAAATTTCGGGCAGGGGTGTAAACTCAGTTTCGGCAGTAGGTTTACTAAAACGGTTCCAGGGACAAACATCCTGGCACACATCACAGCCAAACATCCAGTTGCGGAATTTTCCCTTCATTTCTTCGGGAATAATTTCATCTTTCAATTCTATGGTGAAATAAGAAATGCATTTGCTGCCGTTAATAACCTTGTTGGGTTGTATCGCTTCTGTTGGACAGGCATCTATGCATTTGGTGCAGCTTCCGCAAAAATCTTTTGCAAAAGGATCATCATAGTTCAGTTCGAGATCAGTAATAAGGGTGGCAATAAAAAAAAAGGAACCGCTTTGTTTGGTAATGAGGTTGCCATTTTTTCCCACCCAGCCCAAACCGCTTTTTTGTGCCCAGGTTCTTTCCAGCACCGGCGCCGAATCCACAAAGCCCCGGCCATTAAACTGGCCGATCTTTTCCTGCAGTTCCTGTATCATTTGTTTCAATTGCGTTTTAATAACGGTGTGATAATCCTTGCCGTAAGCATACTTGGATATTTTATATTCTGCAGAACTATTTTGCGCAGGAAAATAATTTTTTAAAACCGTGATGACAGATTTGGCGCCGGGGACCAGTTTGGTGGGATCCACCCGCAGGTCAAAATAGTTTTCCATGTACTGCATATTGCCGTGCAGGCCTTTTTGCAGCCAGGCTTCCAGCCGGCGGGCATCTTCGTCTAAGGTCTGCGCTTTGGCAATGCCGCAATAATCAAAGCCATGCGCCAGGGCTGATTGCTTTACCAGGTTTGTATATAGATCCACTGACACGTTTAACAGATAAAAGGAATGCGAATAAGCTGCATAATAGCATATTCTGCAATGCAAAATAAAAGAATATAGCCCTGAACTAAGAGTATTCTACTAAAGCGGTTTTAGTTTTTAACGCTACGTTTTTACAAGTGGAAAAAAATTACCATATTGGCGGACCAAAACGATTTGCATGAGATCATTATACCTTTTTGCCTGCTGCCTTTTTGCCCTTTCTGCTTTTTCTCAAAAAGAAAGCCCTTATACAAAGTTTGGAAAAATTCCCGCTTCAGCTTTTCAAACAAAAATTTACGCTATTGACAGCAATGCCAATGCAGTTGTGTTGAGCGATGTCGGTTCGACAGCCGTGGAAGGAAACAGCAAAGGATGGTTTTCCCTTGTGTCGAAGCGGCACAAGGTAGTGCACATTTTAAATAAAAATGGCTACAACGAGGCCAATGTGCAGGTCCCACTGTATGTTGATGGCAATGAAGAAGAAAGACTGGATAATGTAAAAGCGGTTACATACAATCTTGAAAACGGAAAGATCGTAGAATCAAAGCTGGACAAGGGCAGCATTTTCAAAGAAAAAATAGATAAGAAGAGGATGGTTAAAAAATTTACCATGCCCAATGTAAAAGAAGGCTCTATCATAGAGTATGAATACCAGGTCACTTCTGATTTTATTTCAAATTTAGATCCATGGTTCTTTCAAAGCGAAACAGCACCTCAATTGTGGAGTGAGTTTACGTTTAGCGTTCCACAGTTTTTTTCATACAATTTTTTAAGCAGGGGTTACCATCCCATCTATATAAACGAAAGAAAAGACAGGAATAACAATTTTACCATTCAGGATTCAAAGAGTGCAGGGCCTACAGACCGGTATAGCTTTTCTGCAGGGGTAACAGATTACAGGTGGGCAATGAAGGATGTGCCGAAGCTGAAAGAAGAAAGCTTTACGTCCTCCATCAAAAATCATATTTCAAGGATCGAATTTCAACTGGCCTCTCAAAGCCATCCTTTAAGTGTTCATAACTACCGCACCACCTGGAATGAATTGACGAAAGGCTTACTGGAGTCGGAATACTTTGGAAGTGTTTTAAAAAATAATAACAACTGGCTTTCCGATGATGTAAAACCTGTATTTGCCAGCGTGACAAATGGTATGGATAAGGCAAGAAAAATCTATACCTATGTAAGAGATAATTTTACCTGTACAGGAAATAGCGGGCACATATATCTGGATCAAACATTAAAAAATGTATTTAAAGCCAAAAAGGGAAGCGTGGCTGAAATAAACCTGCTGCTTGCGGCCATGCTCCGTTATGCCGGCCTGGATGCTACTCCTGTAATTTTAAGCACCACCAGGCATGGTTATGCAATAGAATATTCGCCCATGACCAGCAGCTTTAACTATGTGATTGTGCAGTACAACGACAATGACAAACTGTATTATCTGGACGCCAGTGATCCTCAACTGGGTTTTAATAAACTCCGTTCCTCCTGTTATAACGGTCATGCAAGGCTTGTAAATGAGATGGCAACCCCCGTGTATTTTTCCGCCGATTCGGTGAAAGAATCAAAAGCTACCTTGCTTCTTATAGCCAACAACGAAAAAGGAAAATGGTCGGGGCAAATGAAGCAGGCCGTTGGTTACTACGAGTCGTATGATATCAGGGAGCGGATTAAAGAAAAGGGTAAGGAAGAATTCTTTAAGCAAATACAAAAAGACTTTGGATCGGATGTGAAAATAACCGAGCCTGCAGTGGACTCGCTGACGAGTTACGACAACCCGGTAATGTTACGATATGGAGTGGAGTTGGACCCGGGCGAAGAAGATATTCTTTACGTGAACCCCATGTTTGGAGAAGCGTACCGAAAAAACTGGTTTAGTGCAGCCGAACGTTATTACCCTGTTGAAATGCCTTATACAATGGATGAAACGTTCGTGTTAACGATGGAAGTGCCAAAAGGTTATGTAGTAGATGAATTGCCCAAGCAAATGCTTGCCAAATTTGATGAAGAGGGCAATAGCTTTTTTGAGTACCGTATTTCACATTCAGAAAATATGATTTCTTTCCGCAGCAGGGTGAAAATAGCCCGGGCGTTCTTCTTGCCGGAAGAGTACGAAACCCTGCGTGAGTTCTTTAACTTGATCGTAAGCAAGCAAAGCGAACAAATTGTTTTCAAAAAGAAAAAATAAGTGATGCGAACACTATCTCTTTTTTTAAGTTGCCTTTTGGTTTGTTTTTATGCAAGCGCTGCGGATAAATATCCGGTTAGTGCCATTCCTGCAAATTTGATGAAGGACGCCCATGTAGTAAAAAGAGCAGAAGAGATCAACTTTGAAGTGATCTCTACAAAAAGCTCGAAAATGGACTATAAATACGTGTTCACCATATTGAATGAAAACGGCGATAAATACGCCGGTTTTAGTGAGTCGTATAATAAGTTCAAGCACATTGAATCCATCGAAGGCTATTTGTATGATAAGGATGGCAAGCTTTTAAAAAAAGTAAAAACGAAAGATCTCAGTGACGTCAGCGCCGTTGATAACATTAGCCTGATAGACGATAGCCGTGTCAAGCATCATAATTTTTATTACAAATCCTATCCTTATACCATTGAGTACATCGTAAGCGTTTCGTATGATCAAACCTTTTATTTTCCTTACTGGGTGCCACAGGAGTATAAATATCTTTCTGTAGAACAAAGCCAGTTGAATGTAACCGTTCCGGCCGATTATGCGTTGCGTTATAAAATGTTCAATTATAAAGACAATCCCGTACAAACAACAGAAAAGAATAAAAATAAATATAGCTGGAAGGTAAATCAACTGCTTCCTGTTAAAGACGAATATGCTGCTCCACGCTGGCACGAACGGGTACCCATGGTAAGTCTTGCTCCTTCCCAGTTCGAATTGCAGGGATATAAAGGAAATATGAATAGCTGGCAGGAGTTTGGAAAATTCATTTACGCACTGACGAAGGACCGGGATCAACTTTCTGATCCGGTTAAGCAAAAGGTGTTGCAGTTAATTGCTACAGCTTCTTCCGACAAAGAAAAGGTAGAAAGGCTCTACCAGTTTCTTCAGCAGAGTACCCGCTACATCAGCATTCAATTGGGTATTGGCGGGTGGCAGCCTTTTGAGGCAAGTTATGTTTCGGAAAAAGGGTATGGCGATTGCAAGGCGCTGTCCAATTATATGTTCAGTTTGTTGAAAGCCGCGGGAATAAAATCGCATTATGCTTTAATTAAGGCCGGCGACTTTGATCATTTTCTGATGGAAGATTTTCCTTCCAACCAGTTCAATCATGCTATACTGTGTGTGCCCTTGCAAAAGGACACTATGTGGCTGGAGTGTACCAGCCAGTTTAAATCAGCAGGATACATGGGGGAGTTCACAGGTAACCGTAAGGCTTTGCTGATAGATGAAAACGGCGGCATGCTGGTAGCAACGCCCCGCTATGGGTTGAAGGAAAATACACAAGTGCGTACGATAAAAGCAAAGCTGGAGCCGGACGGCACACTGAAAATGAATATAGCGACAAACTACAAAGGTGTTCAGCAGGATGATTTAAGTGCAAGAATTGATAACCTGTCAAAGGAACTGGTAAAAAAACAATTGGAGGAGGAACTGCAATTAGCTACCTATGAAGTGAACGATTTTACATACACTATGAAAAAGGCAACGCTGCCCGAGGTGAGTGAAGAATTGAACGTAACAGTAAGCAGGTATGCTACGATATCAGGGAAGCGGCTATTTATTATGCCTAATATTTTAAGCCGTGGCGGAACCAGGCTTTTAGAAGAAGAAAGGACTTTTGATTTTGTATTTGATTATGAATATCATGATGAAGACAATGGAGAAATAGAAATCCCGGATGGCTATGAAATAGAAGCTGCACCACAAGACGTTGCCATTAAAACCAAATATGGAAACTATTCAATGTCGGCAAAAGTAGAGGGCAATAAAATTATTTACAAACGCATCAGGGAACAATTCTCCGGCAGGTTTTCCGCTAAAGAACAAAAAGAGATCATTAAGTTTTTTGAAGACATTTATAAGGCCGACAGAAGCCGCTTTGTGCTAATCAAAAAAGCATAGGGGCCATCGCGCCAATGCTTTTTGTGAGTGGTCAGTGGTGAATGGTGAGGGAAGAAGTTCTCTTATACCAGGCGGCTTAAGGATGACAGATGGTAGTTGATAGATGACAGAAGGGAAAGAGACGCTGCTTGTCTCACGTTTGCCGTCTCACGTCTCACGATGGTTTGTTGCCAGCGGGTTTGCATTACTCACTACTAACTACTCACCACTGACCACTCACCCTATTTATAAGACCACTTGCAACCAAATAAAAGAAGCCGATCAATTGACCGACCTCTTTTATTTTATCAGGTGTTGAAACTAAGGGCATTTGCTTTTTCTCTTTTCATCAATCGCTTCTTTCATTTTCATATATGCATCTGCTTTTTGTTCGCCTAAAAGCGTTTTGGCAAAAAAGATTACGGCGTATCCACGGCACCAATCCACCATGGGCCAGGTGCCAAATAGCCCCGGGCTGGCAAGGGCCGTGGCTTCTTCGTTGCTGCTTTCTATCACCCAGCTTCCCAGCGCATAATTAAAACCGGTGGCGGCCTTTGGTGCAAATTTGATCCGGTCGGGTGTGGTTTGAATTTTACGCATTTCTTTTACCGCTTCTTCACTTAAGATTTGTTTGCCGTTGTATTGTCCGTTATCCAGTAGCATTTGAAGGAAACGCAGGTAATCGTTGGCGGTAGACCGTGCGCCGCCCGATGGATTAATGGCGGAACCATCCAGTGTACTGAAAGAGGTTTTAGTCATCCCCAGTGGATTCAATATTTTTTGTTTGATCAACTGATCGAATTTTTTCTTCATGACCACTTCGGCCACCCTGCCAGCTATATTTGGCCCCATATTGTTATAGCGAAATTCGGTTCCCGGGTTGGTTTGAATTTCTTTTTTGGCAAACGATTCCACTTCTTCTTCCAGGGAGGCAAATTTTTTTCTCTGTAAAAAACCCAGGCTGCCGCCTTCCGCTTGAATGCCTGTGAAATGCGAAAGGCAGTGGCGAAGGGTGATATAACTCTTTCCATACTTTTCAAAAATGGGAAGGTACTGGCTCACTTTATCATCTAAAGAAAGCTTTCCTTCATCCACCAGCTCCAGGATCAGCGCAGCTGTTAACCATTTGCTGGCGCTGGCAATAGGGGCTTCCGTTTTTGAATTGAAATCTCCCAATTCTTTTTTGAAGACGACTGTATCGGTCCATACCAGGGCTACCATGTCATTCCCTAAAAGTTTTTGATATTGTGTGAGCAACCCATCCAGCTCCGGAAAATTATGGAGGCCAAATTCCTTATCATTCTTTTTATCTCTTGTTTGCGCAAAACCAGGCTGAAGAAATAACAGTAAAATGAGTGTGGTACTGAATTTCAGGCAGTTAATTCGTAAATTGTATGACATTCTTACGGTGGATTTGTAATTGGATTATGATTTGATCATTAATGAACGGAAATCAAATAAAATCAATTGTATGAACTTATCCAATTTTACTATAAAAGCCGCTGAAGTGATCCAGCAATCGCAACAGTTGGCTTTCAATCATTCCAATGCTAATATTGAGACAGAACATATTTTAAAAGCCCTGCTGGCACAGCAGGACTCGCCTATAGATTATTTGTTAAAGAAGAATGCTGTAAATACGCAGCAACTGGAAAGCAGGCTGGATAAACAACTGGAAAAACTACCTAAGGTTTCCGGTGAGCCTGCACAAAATATTTCACGTGATGCCAACAATGTGATCCTGCGGGCCGGGGCTGCGTTAAAAAGCTTTAACGATGAATTTATCACACCCGAGCATTTGCTGCTGGCCCTTGTTCAGGGTAACGACGATACCGCCAAGCTTTTGAAAGATTTCGGCCTGTCGGAAAAAGGGTTGATTACGGCTATCAATGATCTTCGCAAGGGATCCACCGTTACTTCTCAAACCCAGGAAACCCAGTTCAATGCCCTGAATAAATATGCAAAGAATTTAAATGAACTGGCCAGACAGGGAAAGCTTGATCCGGTTATTGGCCGTGATGAAGAGATTCGCAGGACCCTGCACATTCTCTCCCGCCGCAGCAAGAACAATCCTATTTTGGTGGGTGAACCCGGCGTGGGTAAAACCGCCATTGCCGAAGGTTTGGCCATGCGTATTGTAAATGGCGATGTGCCTGAAAACCTGAAATCAAAAACAATTTATGCGCTGGATATGGGACAACTCATTGCCGGTGCCAAATATAAAGGTGAGTTTGAAGAGCGACTGAAAGGTGTGATAAAAGAAGTAGCAACCAGCGAAGGGGAAATTATTTTGTTCATTGATGAAATTCATACCCTGGTAGGTGCCGGCGGTGGTGAAGGTGCCATGGATGCTGCTAATATTTTGAAACCCGCCCTGGCCCGTGGCGAATTAAGAGCTATTGGTGCCACTACCTTAAATGAATATCAAAAATTCTTTGAAAAAGATAAAGCACTCGAACGCCGCTTTCAAAAAGTAATGATCGATGAACCCAGTGTGGAAGATGCCATTTCTATTTTACGTGGTTTGAAAGACCGTTATGAAACGCACCACCATGTGCGCATTAAGGACGAAGCCATTATTGCGGCGGTAGAACTTTCGGTCCGTTATATTACCGATCGTTTTCTACCCGACAAGGCGATTGACCTGATTGATGAAAGCGCTGCCAAGCTTCGGCTGGAAATGAATTCCATGCCTGAAGAACTCGATAAACTGGAAAGACAGATCCGTCAGCTGGAAATTGAAAGAGAAGCGATCAAACGGGAAAATGATGATGAGAAACTAAAAGATCTGAATACAACTCTGGCCAATCTTGCCGTAGAGCGGGATACATTAAAAGCAAAATGGCAGGAAGAAAAAGACCTGGTTGAAAAAATTCAAACTGCAAAAGCCGGTATTGAAAATTTAAAACAGGAAGCAGAAAAAGCAGAACGGGAAGGCGATTACGGTAAGGTGGCAGAAATCCGGTATGGACGAATAAAAGAACAGGAAGCAAAGATCAATGAGCTGCAGGCCGGATTAAATGAACTAAGTACGCACTCACGCCGCCTGATGAAAGAAGAAGTGGATGCAGAAGATATTGCTGAAAGCGTGGCCAAGGCAACAGGTATTCCGGTTGCAAAAATGTTGCAGAGCGAAAGGGAAAAATTACTCAATCTGGAAGATGAATTGCACAAACGTGTGGTAGGACAGGATGAAGCCATCACCGCTGTGGCTGATGCGGTTCGCAGAAGCCGTGCCGGTTTGCAGGATCCGAAACGGCCCATTGGTTCATTCATCTTTTTAGGAACCACTGGTGTGGGTAAAACCGAACTGGCAAAAGCGCTGGCTGATTATCTTTTTGATGATGAGCACATGATGACCCGCATTGACATGAGCGAATACCAGGAAAAACATACGGTGTCCAGATTGGTCGGTGCGCCTCCGGGATATGTTGGTTATGATGAAGGTGGACAGTTAACCGAAGCCGTTCGCCGCAAGCCTTACCAGGTGGTGTTGCTGGATGAAATAGAAAAAGCGCATCCCGATGTTTGGAATATTTTGTTGCAGGTGCTGGATGATGGAAGGTTAACAGACAATAAGGGCCGTGTGGTAAACTTTAAGAACACCATTATCATCATGACCTCAAACCTGGGCAGCGATATCATCCAGGAAAATTTTGCTGATGTAAATGAAAAGAACAAGGATGTGATTGTGGAACGCACCAAAACAGAAGTAATGATGCGCCTGAGAGAAACCATTCGTCCGGAGTTTTTAAACCGGGTAGATGAGATCATTCTCTTCCAGCCTTTAATGAAGAGTGAGATACGCGGCATTATTAAGATTCAGCTCGAAGGATTAAAGAACCTGGTGGCACACAGCGGGATTCAGTTAAAATTCTCTGATTACCTGATTGATTATTTAGCTGAGAACGGGTTCGATCCGCAGTTTGGCGCACGGCCATTGAAGCGCTTGATCCAAAAAGAACTGGTGAACCGGTTAAGTAAAAAAATTCTGGCAGGAGATATAGACAAAACGCATCCTGTGCTCGTGGATGTGTTTGATGGGGTAGTGGTTTTTCAGAAATGATATAGAACAGCCGCATACAGTGTAAAATTAATAAAGTAAAATGATAGTAAGCCTGGCCTTTTTATTTATGTACCAGGCTGCACGGCTATTGTTCGTGCCCAATCGCTGTCAGAAAACCATCGTGAAACGTGAAACGTCAAACGTGAGACTACAGCAGCCTTTTCTCCTCTGTCATCTACCAGCTGCATCCTGATAGCCGTTTGATATCAGCACCTCTTGCGCTTGTCCGGCTAAAGACGGATCGCACTCGTGTACTGCAACAACTTTACTCAGCAATTGGAAATTTTCTTCTTTTCCGAAATGGTTTTTAGAGCATTAGTTTTCTTATATTAGAAGTAGATTTTTTCCATCCGCACTTTACTAAAGCAATCCTCTGCAGTTCGTTTACTCATCACCTTTAAATCTTCATGTATGAAAGAAAATGATGTTCCTGTTTTGGAAGGCCAAACGAGTGAAATTATACAGGTTCAGGAAAATGCTAATCCCGATCCCAGCGCTATTATGCAAATAGGTACCGGCTTCTGGGCCTCAAAAGCCTTGCTGGCGGCTATTAAATTCAACCTGTTTACACTGTTGGCCGATCAAAGATTAAAGGCCGAAGAAATTCGAAAGATTTTAGACTTGCATCCCCGAAGCCTCTTCGATTTTTTGGATGCCCTGGTGGCTCTTGGATTTTTAAACCGTGAGGGTTTGAAGGAGAACGCCGTGTATAGTAATACCAGGGATACTGATTTCTTCCTGGATAAAAATAAGCCGGGTTACATTGGTGGACTTTTAGAAATGTGCAACGACAGGTTATACAAATTTTGGGGTAGCCTGGAAGACGGACTAAGAACAGGACAACCTCAAAACGAAGTAAAGCATACAGACCGCAATGAGTTTGAAGCTTTTTACGAAGACCCGAACCGAATGGTTCAATTCATGGAAGCCATGGCTGGCATCCAAATGGGTGCCTTCGTTACGTTTGCCAGAACATTTGATTTTAAACGGTTCAGGACTTTATGCGATATAGGCGGCGCCACAGGTTTGTTATGCATACAGGTTGCCTTACTTAATCCGCATATGCAATGCATTACGTTTGATCTTCCGGACGTGGAAGGTGTTGCTAAAAAATGGATCAACAATTTTGGTGTACACGACCACGTGAAAATAATGAACGGCGATTTCTTCAAGGATGAATTTCCAAAGGTTGATATCATCACCATGGGAAACATTCTGCATGATTGGGGGTATATTGATAAACTGCGTTTGATTGAAGCGGCCTACAAAGCGCTGCCTGAAAATGGAGCGTTCGTGGTCATTGAAGCTATTATTGATGATGAAAGAAAGAAAAACGTCTTTGGCCTCCTGATGTCATTGAATATGTTGATAGAAACGCATGATGGATATGATTTTACGTTCCAGGATTTTAAGGACATGTGCAGCAAAGCAGGTTTTAAAAGATTTGAGTTATTGCCGCTGGCAGGGCCTACAAGTGCGGCCATTGCGTATAAATGATTTTTGTTAACCGGCGCATTGCAGAGTTTGGGTTCTTTGCAGGAACAAAGGACAAGCCAGGCCTTCTTTTCCATGAACGGTAAGTGCTTCCTTAAACAAAATCTCTAACTTAATAACACTGACTGACGCTTGTTACTGTTCGCAGGTTAGATGTGTGATAATGCCAGAACCTCTTTCACTTGAAGAATCCCTTCCCTGAAGATCTTACAAATTGCATTCACAATCATCTAAATATCTTTTTATGATCAGGAAAATATATGCTGGCGGGTTAGTGTCTTTATTGCTGTTGGCGTTCGCTTACACAGCTGCAAACGCACAGGTGGGTATTACTACACCTCGTGTACCAAGTCCTGCCGCCACGGTTTCTCAAACCATCGGTATTTCTACAGTAACTGTTAAGTACTCCCGGCCTTCTGTAAAAGGCCGGGAGATATGGGGCGCTTTAGTGCCTTATGGATGGAACAAGCAGCCATTCGGCGCCGGCAACGAAGCACCATGGCGGGCAGGCGCCAATGAAAATACAACCATTCAGTTTTCACATCCCGTGAAAGTGCAAGGTCAAACAGTTCCTGCCGGTGAGTATGGACTTTTCTTTGTGATCAACAAAGACAATACAGGTGAAGTGGTCCTGTCAAAAGATTACCGTTCCTGGGGTAGTTTTTGGTATGATCCAAAACATGATCAGTTAAGAGCACCGATCCAGTTGCGGGCCATTCCCAATACCGAATTGCTTACGTATGATTTTGGAAATCTTACAAAGAACGCAGGCGAATTGGAGTTGAACTGGGAGAAAAAGCAGTTTCCCGTCAGCATAGAGTTCCCTGTTGACGAAATTGTAATGGCCAATGCGGCGGAAGAGTTAAAGGGTCCAATAGGATTTACCTGGCAGGGCTATGCCAGCGCCGCTAATTATGCATTGCAAAATGAAGTGGGTTACGATCAGGCACTTGGCTGGATTGATCAGGCCATAGCTCAAAACAGAAACTTTACCACACTTCGCATTAAAGCTGATCTTCTGAAAAAGACCAACCATGCCACAGAAGCAGATGCATTGCAGAAAGAGGCGCTTGCCATGGCTACAGAAAATGAATTGAATACGTATGGTTACCAGTTATTGAACCAGGGGCAACAGGATAAGGCTATTGAAATTTTCATTCTCAATACACAACGTTTTCCAAAGAGTGCCAATGCATGGGATAGCCTGGGAGAAGGCTATGCCACAAAAGGTGATAAGAAGAATGCGATTGCCAATTTTAAAAAATCACTGAGCTTGAATCCTCCTGACAACGTAAGGGCTAATTCTGAAAAATTTTTAAAGCAATTAGGTGCCCTTTAAAAGGAGGGTGAGCCGGGTCAAATTACAGAGGAATTATAAAGCAGTTTCATACGAATACACTTTGTCGGTCGTATCAATAATGGTAGCCTGGTATTTGTTTAAAGCAAGATCAATATCAGCATCCGAAAATTTTCCGGTGAGTGTGAAATTGTTGGTATTCATCAGGTAGCCGGCAGATACAAGCCTTGAAAATTTGGCCATATCTATCATGCAGGAAAATTTTAAGGTTCGCTTTTTCATTGGTGGTGAATTTTACGCTGATAGTAAATCTAATAAAAACTACGTGGAAAGTGCCTCTAACTGGCCCGAAAGATTTTATTCACATTGTTATTATAAGGCAAAAGAAAGGAGGCATCGACCTTTATTTTTAATTTTATCCACATTGTAAGGTTACTGATTGTAAGGTCTGATCTGCATTTGAAATTCAAGTTAATTACGGCCCGGTTTGGCATTGTATTAGTGCACACATTCCTCAAAGAAGCATATATGAAAGTAAAAGAAAAGATCACCCTGATGGATAAAATCCTCCGGGAATTGGATGATGTGATCAACAGCCAGAAATCGGTGCTTAAAAAGATTGCACAAGTTGAAGCCGATAACATTAATTTAAACGATGACCTGCTGGCTGATAGTTTGCCGGATATTCATGAACACGTAGATGCGGCATTAACAACAACTACAGAACTGCAGAATAAGTTTAAGGATATGCATGATGAGTATGTTAGCAAAAATCCGGTGCAGGAAGAATGACTTTTCAAATTCACTAGCTATTACCATCCGCTTGGCCTGAATAAATAATAACAAGCACACCAGCTCAAACAGTGGAAATGCTGACTATTGTGAAGAACACAATTACTCTGGCATGCAAGTATTGGTTAGGCAGAGTCCAGTCATGCCTGCAACGAATGGAACGAAGTGATGCAAAATACCGGTTCGTAATCGATATGGCCGCATCATGGATGCAACGTTCATCCTGGCTTTATAGCCGGGATGAAGTATATTAACGGATACCGTTTAAAGTAAAATTCCGGAACCAGAAATTTTAAAGAAGGACTATTTGCCCTGTCTGCCTTTGCTTTCTCTTTTTTCACCGGGGTTCAGCGTAAAATATAATCTTCCCCTTGTTTTCCGGTCTATCACTTCGCCTAATTCATCCAATAAGCTTTGTGCTTCTGTACTGCCTGACCAATGCCGTAAGCCGCGTACAAGGATTATATTTTTAGGCGGCGCATTTGTTATTTTGCCATCGTAACGTTCCAGGTAGGCGTTGTATATTCCAATGTTTTCCCGTACTATTTTATAGTGAGCCAGGCCGCCTTTGTAATTTGTAATCGCACTAAACCACATACACAATTCTTTTGATGAGTTATAAACAAAGCAAGTACCAGTTTATACGTAAAGGTGTTTTGAACCTTTATTCTCAGAATTAGCTCAGCTTGAAGAAACTATTCTACAGTTTATTGGTCATTTTTTGTTTTCGAAAGATTTTTAAGTGTTACAAGAATTTAGGCAGGTTCAAAATAATGCGGATACAATAACTACCAGGAAAAGCTGCAAAATAAGTACAGGACAACAAAAAGCCCTCTGGGAACAGAAGGCCGTAAGTCCAATAATCCTATGAATTTCAGGAATAGTGTTTCAATTGTTATGCCCGGTTTCTACAAAAAAATTATCATCAATTGTAAATATTCCGGCCGTATGCCTGATTGAAAAACAATACTCTCGTATTGCTCCTCAAAAATGGGGTGATTGCAGCCAACTGTTTCCTTAGCTTCTTTCAATGCATTGTAAAGTGCCGGCAATTTTTGAGAAAAGACGTTTTACTGGCACAATTTTTTAACTTATTTGCTTGTCTAATACTTTATTTATGCAAAATTGGCTTAGATCATTAATCGCAGGGTATGGAGCATACAAACTAGGAGGCGGTTGCCTGGGTACCATCGTGGTTTTTATAATCATTTATTGGCTGTTAGGGCACTGCTAAATATCCGTGCGGTTTGATGGCCGTTCTTCATTTCATAGCTCCGGTTTGGTACGCATCTTCCGTAAGTTTTTAGTATGAAAAAAAACCTGTTTATTTTTCCGGTTTTCATATTGGCCGCCTGCAATAATACTTCTGTTACTACAACAGCAGCAAAAACCGACAGCACGCAGACCGGCCAAATCATTTCTGTTTCCACCATAGATGTTAGCGGGTGTTACAGACAAGTTTTACAGCGTGATACGGTCTTGCTTCAAATTCAACAATCCGGCGATTCGGTTTCGGGTACAATGAGTTTTGATAATTATCAGAAGGATTCCAGTAGTGGAACTGTGAAGGGAAGCGTTCAAAAAGACACCATTGTACTATGGTATAATTTCTTTTCTGAAGGTATGCATTCTGTAATGGAGATCATCTTGAAAAAAACGGAAGATGGACTTGTTCGTGCCGTGGGACCTTTTGAATCCAGAGGGGATAGTTCTTTCTTTAAGGATCATACCGAATTGAAATTTGATTCGCAGCAAACACTAAAAAAAATTGAGTGTAATAAATAGAAGCAGAAGATCGTCTAAACAAAGATGCGTTCACTTCATCCTTTATAATCTCCATTTCATACAGCTGCACTTGGTTTCTCATATCTTTTTTGGGCAATTTTAGAGTTGTTAAACCAAATCAAATTTTATGCGAGGGCTGTTCATATTTGCCATTGCAGTTTTGGCCTTTGCCTGCAATAAGGATAAACCAGACCCCTTGCCTGCACCACATCCGGTAATGCATTACAAAGATTTACAAAATGCAGAAGTGGTTTATTCCAAATCCAAAGCCGTGGATATTGATGATGATGGCAATAACGATTTTCTGTTCGGTGTTTCATTGGTTGGTGATCCTATATTACAAAGAGACCGCTTACAATATCTTGCTCATTCAAAAGTGGGTACCAACCTGCTTAATAATGACCAGGACCAATCGCCTGTATTAAACAAAGGCGACCTTATTTCTACTACCCACCAGGGGTATCAGTGGTTTGAAATTTCTGCAATTGTATTGGCGGAAAAGATCACGACTATGACAGACAGCTTTTGGGAAGGTCTTTGGAAAAACGCTTCACATAACTACCTGCCTGTACAAATAAAGAAAGGTGAAAAGCTTTATCATGGCTGGATTGAAATTTCTTTTGATACGGTTGCCGAAAAATTAATACTTCATAAAGCCGCTATCAGTACAGAAGCAAATAAAACGGTAAAGGCCGGTTTCTAAAATAACCACCTTCTTTATGCAATTAAAAGCTCAGTTCTCCGGACTGAACTTTTAGTTCTGTATCGGATCCGTTGCCTCAATGAATGGCATCAATTTGGTGCCAGTTTTTAAAAATCTACTATGAAAAAAGAAAAGGAAAAATCGGAAACACCATTAACAGACCCGCATTTAGACACTCCCTCAGAAGCGAACCGTGAAAAACATATCAATTTCAGAGAAGTACAGGAGGAAGATGCTGATTTAATAAGTTTTAAAAATAAGGATGAGGTAACCAAACGACGTGAAGCATGGCAGAAAGGACTTGAAGAAGGAAGGAAAACAAAGGAAAATAACTCCCGGGCTGATTAATAATTTAAATCTACACTCATGACAGAAAAAGAGGATAATAAAAACGAACAAAACAGGATACATCAAAACCAGAACCAATCATTACAGGATGCGGGGGCTGCAGTTCCTGATTATGGAAAAGCTGCGCAGGAGGTAAGGGGACAGTCAAAAGAAAGAATGAAGGAGGAAGATAGAACGGGGAATGCCTCTGACAGATCAATGAAAGAAGCAGATGAATAGAAATATGATAAAGCTGTTTTAGTAGCAGGCTTTTTAACTAGAATTATTACGATGATGCAAGCCGGTATTTTCTGGTAGTACTACTATTGCAGGTGCAAAGCAAATAACTCATCTTGTAACCTTTACCATAACAGGTAAATATATACGTTTTGAAAAGCAACCCCTGTTTCTACAGGGGTTTAGTTTTATATAATTCCAGCAATCATCAATACCTATTTAGTGCGGAGGTTCATTGCAAGTTGCGGGCTGATGAGTAACCTTTCCTTCATTTGGTATCGCTCTGTTTTTATCTGTTCAGATCAACTGATTGCGTACCGGAAATGAAAAAGGGCACGTTTCAAGTGCCCTTTTCTTGCAGTTAAAAATACGTAAGTACCTATAACCGCTTGAGTGCCATTTACGTTTTAATGTATGAACACTCTCAATATAGCAAGCAATCGCTGTGCCAATATACACATTTTCCGGGTTTCAAAAATGTTTTAAAGCACAGGAGTTGCCGGAATGGCATAATTCTTTCAGCCTGATGTTAAAATCATTGGTATGGAAGAAAAACAAAATGCAGTTGATAAAAACCAGGGTGGCATAGGTCGGTCAAATTTCGTTACTGATGGGCCTGCCATAAATAACGAAAGAGAAGAAAAGATCAGCAACAGAAGGGGTAATATTATTGACAAGGATGAAGGAAATATGCACCACGGAACAGTAGGTGGCAATTTCAATGATGAGGAAACGAATGGCGAAAAAGGTGAGGATAAGTAATGTTTTTTAGTAAAGATCAAACAGGCAGCTATTTTAAATTGAAAAGGAATATGGATAAAAAGGAAAAACAATTTACAGAACAGGAAGCTCCGTTAAAAAATACAGATAAGGCCTTTGTGCAGGTAAATAAAGATGGCTCGCCATTGATGCCTGATCCGGGAAATCAAGAACGGCAGGATCAACCTGAAAAACAAGAACAGGTAAGGAGAGGCAATAAGGAAATAAAGCCCTGATGTTATTGTTCCTTATTTGTCAGCGGTAATAATTTTTCTTCAATTACCTGCTCTAAAATGTTTTTTGGTAAGGCACCTTTTTGCATCATGGGTGCTCCCTGTGTAGGAATAAAAAGCAGGGTTGGTATGCTTTGTATTCCAAATAATGAAGAAAGCTCCATTTCCTTGTCTGTATCGATTTTATAAATGACCAACCGGTCCTTGTACTGTGTTGACAATTCTTCCAACACCGGGGCCACAGCTTTGCAGGGACCACACCAGTCTGCATAAAAATCTACAATAGCAGGCAGGTCGCCGGCGTACTTCCAATCCTGTTCATTCTCGTAATCAAAAATCTTTTCTTTAAAATCCTGTGCGGTCATTTGTTGAGTTGCCATGTTTCTTTATTTTCAGATAATACCCCAAACAAGGTGCCACGAGTAAGTTGATGAAGCATGGGCGGGCTTAGTCACTCCATATCAGACGAGCATCTGCCGGAGATGAAGGCATTTTGGAATTGGCAACCTACGATGGCTTTATCGGGTTTCTACCTATTCTTTTCTGAGTTAATTACCGATTGACTGTAAAAATTACAAAGTCTAATTTGCAATCCATTAACAATCGTATCCAATAATTGAAAGACTATGCCCCGACAAACCTTTCTTACCAGAGAATCTTTTGTGGACGCTACGGAAAAGCAAACTAAGGAAACCCTTTTTTCCATTCCTGCTTATCTCTCCAACATAAGCTTGCTATCGGAAAATAAATTGATTGAATCGTACAGGTTCTCGTATGAGCAGACGGAAAAAAGCTTACAGTATGTTATTGACGTTTCCATTTTGCCCTTAAACGATCAGTACACAAGAATTAGTTTGCATGCTTCTCACACCAACGGCCACGCATTTTATTCAGATTCAGACATGGCTTTTGCCTTGCATGATTTTGAATCGGCCATTCATGCGGCACTGAAAGGAGACCTGGCCCATTACAAGCCTGCAGGACAAAAATTAAAAGAAGCAAATAGCTGGACGCAATTCTTTGCCGTTTTTAAATCATCCGTCAGCGACCTTATTTTTAGGAAAAAGCTTTCCTGATAAATAGAGCAAGCTCATTCTTTGTCAGGCTTTGGGCTTGCTAATAGCAGTTGTTGGCAGAGCTGCCAGGTTATAATGAAACTGCTTACCGTCCTCAGATGTAAAATATTAAGGCACTGAATGCCGTACACGATCAGCAGTAAATTTGTGCGTTGCGTGTTCTATCCAAATTACAGGTTGTTCTCCACATTAGTTTTCACGTAAGGCATTTTTAAAAAGAAAGCTGCCAAAAAAGAGCTGCTTAACTTTATCCATCATTTCAAAAAACATGGACGGAAGAACAGCTTTAGTTATTGGTGCTACGGGCTTGGTCGGTTCTCATTTAGTGCAATTATTATTGAACAATGATAATTTTTCAAGCATTACCGTTTTTGGCCGTAGAAACACAGGCTTGCAACATCCAAAACTAAAGGAGCATCTTATTAATTTTGACCGGCCGGAAGAATGGCGGCATTTGGTTACAGGCGATGTGGCTTTTTCTGCGTTAGGAACCACCCTTAAAAAAGCAGGAAGTAAAGCAGCCCAGTATAAAATTGATCACACGTATCAATATGAATTTGCACAGGCGGCTGCACAAAACGGCGTTCCGGTGTACGTGCTGGTGTCGGCTGCCATGGCCCATGAACATTCACGGATCTTTTATTCCCGCATGAAAGGAGAACTGGAAAGAGATATTAAAGTGCTGCCCTTTCAAAATATTCATATCATCCAGCCCGGTATATTAAAGGGAGACCGGGCTGAAAGTAGAACGGGAGAGAAGATTGGAATAAAACTCATAGAGTTTTTAAACAGCTTGGGCATTGCCAAAAAACAAAAACCTGTTCCTGCATCCATTGTGGCGCAGGCAATGATCAATGTATCTTTCCGAAAGGATAAAAAAATAGAAGTGTATAGCTTGCTTGAAGTATTTGACGCCGCAAAAAATCAATATGAGTGATCAATTGGGCTGAACATTTATCATACACCACTGCTGAAACAATAGCTGTAAGAAATAATTATCAGTGCCATTAATTCCCGCTCACCATTCATCTTCGCATTAATGTGTGTACACCATTCCAAAACTTTCCGCGGCCAGCACATCCTGCCATTGATGAACCAATTTTTTATAAGCCATGCCCGCCGGCGTAATCTTTCTTTCCAGGTCATACAATCCTACTTCGTGAATGCGGCCATTATCTTCCCGCAGGGCTGTGTCCCAATCTACCTGGTGCGTCAGGCTATACCAGGTAAATCCTACAATAGGCACACCGTCCTGTTTTAAGCGGTGCAGGTTGGCCCACTGACGGTACAGCCAGTTTACAGAGTCGGGCATTTTCATGTTCGTCTCTGTATGCATGATGGGTAGTTTGTAGCGGTTGTAATATTGGTGGGTGATGACATAATAACCAAACACTTCTCCCGATGCTTGTGTTGTTCCATTCGGCAAAACCAGGTGTTCATTGGTTGCATAATAATCGTTACCCATAATGCATCTTGCTTTTACCTGGTTGTGTTCGAACCAGTAATAATCTCCCGGCGTCATTCCATTCTCCAGCAGGTATTCATACATCTGCACAGAAATAGGATAACCATACGTAAGGTCCAGGGCAAGAAAGCGTTTGCGGTTCAGGAAGTTGGCCCGTTTCTGCACTTCAGGCCGCATGGGATGAAAATATTCCGATGATTCGCTTTGAATAAAAATGGCTTCAGGCTGCACTTTTAAAATGGCATGCATCGCCAGCACATTGGCTTTGCATAAATGTTTCAGCGCTGTTACAAAAGCACGGTCGCTGTGCAGTCTTTCGTTCCACCAACCATACTGCGCAGAGAACATGGCGGTGATAAAAATTTCATTGATCGGCGTGTATAATTGCAAATGAGGAAAGCGTTCGGCAAAAGCCCCGGCATAGTCGGCAAAAAACTGTGGGAACTCAGGGTTTTGAAAATTGCCCATCCAGTCGGGTACACCAAAATGCAACAGATCCACAATAGGTGTAATGCCCATTTCCTTAAGTCTATTAAAGGTCATGTCGGTAAACTCCCAATCATATTGACCGGGTGCCGTATGCGTTTTATAATACGGCGGTCCGTAACGCAAAAATTCAATGCCTTGTTCTTTGGTCAGTTCAAAATCCAGTTCCCAGTTTTTGTAATGACAGCATTTTTCCATTTCATCAACCCGCTTGATAGTGCCATCGGGTAACTGAATGGTAGGGTAACTGTTTTCAATGCCTGTGGCAAACATAAACTTACTGCCAAGATTCATTCGCATCATTACACAACGGTTTATGCTCTACGTACACCAAAGTAGTGCCATTAATTTTAAGTGGAAAACATTAACACGCTAATAAGTGCGTAGGTGAATGCGTTTATCACGTACTCCGGGCATTTATTATTGGTCCACAGAAACATGTTTTGCCAGAAGGTTGGCAAGGTCCTTTATGGCTACCGGCTTCGTGATCACATCTTCTACGCGGCAGTCGGCTATTTGGGCTCTGGTAGCCGAGTGGGGGTCCAGCACTAAAATCACTTCTACCCGCTGCTCTTTTATAATATGCTTGCACACATCATATTCATTAAAGGCCTGCATGTCGGGATTGACTAAAATAACATCGGGCCGCAGGCGTATGGCACTTGGTATAAGATCGGCAGCATTATCAATGGTATCTACATCGTAGCCTTCCTCTGCAAGGCTTTTTTCCATTTCGTTTAAAAAGGCATAATCATTATCGCAAATCAGCACTGTTCTTCTATTATCCATGACAAAAGTTTTAGGGTGAACTTAAATGGAAGATGGGGGATGCTAAATTAGTCCATAGCAGATTAAGAAAACATGGATGAGATTGCTATAACGTAATTATTTTGGCGCAATCAGTGAATAAATAACGGAGTCAAGAAAAGTTCCTTTAAAATAATAGTTTTCTTTAAAATAAGCTTCCCTGATAAAACCATGTTTTTCCAACAACCCGATAGAGGCCTTATTTTTTGGATTTACATTGGCTTCTATACTATGCAATCCTAACGACTCAAAACCATAGCGGATTACTTCCTTCAGCACTTCGCTCATAATTCCTTTGTTCCAGAAACCGGGGTGTAGAACATAACCAATTTCTGCACGGTAATGTTCTTTTATCAAACGCCAAAGTCCCACGTTTCCAATTAGCCTGTGGTCATGGTGCTGGCAAATGCCCCAGGAAATGCCGGTAGTATTATTAAGACTTACCTCTATTCCGGCAATAAAGATTTGTGCTTCAGCTATTGAGGTCAGCGGTTCCTTGTCCAAATATTGCATAATGGCCTTGTCAGAACGTAGAAGCAAAATTTCAGGTGCATCTTCCTGAACTGTTTGCCGCAGAAGACAACGTTCTGTTTTTAGAACGGGAAAAGGACGAAAATCGGCGTGGAGCATAAGGCAAAATACACCAATTCAATGGCTTTGTACATCGGTACTATTTCTATAAGTTTACGAACTGATGATCTCCTACATTACTACTATATTAAAGTTTGGTCAACAGGGAGAAAAAACCGGTTGGACCTATATCCTTATACCCGCAGAACAGGCACAACAACTGATGCCCGGCACTAAAAAGTCTTTCAGGGTAAAAGGTAAACTGGATAAACATCCTATAAAAGGTGTAGCCTTACTGCCCATGGGCGAAGGTGATTTTATTATGCCTATAAACGCTGCCATGCGAAAGGCGGTTAAAAAGCAAAAAGGGGCTACGCTGCAAGTGCAATTACAGGTGGATACAGAAGAAATCAAACCCCCGGCCGAATTAATGGAATGCCTTGCCGATGAGCCGGAGGCGCTGGCGAAATTTAAAAGCCTGCCTAAAGGACATCAAAATTATTTCAGCAAATGGATTGAAAGCGCTAAAACAGAACCTACAAAGGCCAGGCGCATAGCACATACCATTTACTTTTTGTCCAAAGGCAAAAGCTTTGGCGAAATGATCCGGGCATTGAAAAAGGAGAAAGAAAGTCAATAATTCAAGTGCCTTTTTTCGGGAGAGGCATGAACCATGAACCATAAACTATGAACTATGAACCTTCCTCTATGCTATTATCCCCTCTTTCTGCTGTGCCTGCACGATCGCTTCCTCTAAAACGGTCCGCTTCTGTTTCATGCAGGTCATCCTGCGAAACGGATATCGAATCATCCTTTTCCGGATCTATGCTTCTGTCGTGCCGGGCTTCTTCAGGTGTTTGCAAAGTGCTGTCAGGCGTCAGGTAAATAGGTGTGGGTTCATTGGCGGCATTAGAGGAAAGCTGATCGTCATCTGCTTCCCTTTGTCTATTGCGATCTTGTTCTTGTTGCTTTTTCATAAAATTGTTTGTCGTGATGTAAAAATGATGAGATCAGGCATCTTCGCCATCCGTGATTTCAGAGCCTACTTCATCTTCTATATCTGCATTTTCTTTTCCCGGCTCTTCGCTGCGAACGCGAATATTTTCATTCGCTCTTGGGTTAGGATTTTGGGCAATGGGTTCAGCACCCGGGTTAGCAGTGCTCTTCTGTGCCGGTGTGGATGGTTCTTCTTCCCGTTTCATAAAATTGTTTACAGGTAAAAGAAAAAATGTTATGCCAGAAGTTGAAATTTGTGGTTCAAAAAAAGCTATGCCTACTGTTCATTTATTGATCAATGGAAAAGTACAGGGCGTTTTTTACAGGGCTTCTGCCAAAGAGGTGGCAGATGAATTACAACTCACCGGTTGGGTAAAAAACACCAGTAATGGAGATGTGGAAGCAATGGTTACAGGAAGCAACGAACAATTGCAGCAGTTCATTGCCTGGTGCAAAAAAGGACCTGCCAGGGCGGTTGTCAGCGAGGTGCAGGTTACCTTCAAAGCGGAAGAGCAGTTTGATGTGTTTAAAATAGCAAGATGAAAGACTTTGGCAGATAGCATTTAAATTAGATAGCTTAAATTCTAAGTTAGAAATGTTGAATAAAGAACAAAGCGTACAAGTGAGCAAACTGCGTGACGAAACAGCAAGTTTGGAACCGCAAAGCCTGATAGCAGCGGTGTAGCTCAGTGTCAAAAAAAGCAGTAAAATGTTTAACTAAATAAGGCTCAGTTCGCTTGCCCACTTCATTGCTCAATCTGTTGAAGAGTATAGCAAAAATTGCCCAACGGGTCTTTCCTTCCCTTTAGCAAAGTCCGGCACTATTTTGTTGGCAGTAGCCATACCAACACAATTGTTAACCTTTTAAAAAATAATGTGTTATGGCAGAAAGAGAAGAAAATCAGCTTCGGGAAGAACAATCAAACCGGGGTTTTGGGTCTATGGACGGTCAACAGCAGCAGGAAATTTCCAGAACGGGCAATGAGGCATCCCGAAATGAAAGAAGTGAATCTGAAAGTGAAAGAGAACGCAGGTCTTCCAACCGTGGTTTTGCCGCCATGAACCCCGAAAAACAAAAAGAAATTGCCAGCGAAGGCGGCCGTGCTGCGCACAGGCAGGGTGTTGCCCATGAATGGAGTAGTGAAGAAGCAAGGGAAGCCGGAAGAAAGGGCGGACAAATTGTTAGCCGTAACCGGGAGCACATGAGTGAAATTGGAAGAAGGGGAGGCCAAAGCTCCGGTAGCAAACGCAGTCAAAAAAACGGAGGCAGGGAAGAGTAGAAATATTTGTGTTGATTGGTGGCCTTTTAGCAAACGCCTGAACCAGTTGGTTCAGGCGTAGCTTTTTAAGAAAATAACCACCTGGGAACAAGTGGCCGGGTTAAAACTGCCAAAAAGGAAATATGGTGCAAACAAGAGAATTATCTACCCAGTGTTTTCTCTTTCCGTGTTATTGAAATAGTATGCTTTTCCCTTAGATACCCAAGCCGGGCCACATCATTTTTTATCGGCATCTGTATGGTCTAAATCGGCATCAGCGCCTTTGTCGGGTGCGTTTTCCCTGAAATTGTCGGCGGCCGTTTCACTCACTTTTTCGTTGGCGTCATCAGTTTTGCTGCTGCTCATGGTTTGCACGCCCGGTTGTGCGGCCGATTCATCTCTCAAATCGGGGTCGTTTTTCCGGCCTTTTTCGGCCGGCCGGTTACGGCTTATGTTATTTGTTTGCATATTTCTTTTTTTCAAAGGGCAAAAAAGGCGTGCCACAGAAATTTTTGCAAAATCACCGAATCAATTATTTCTTAATAAGAATTTTCGCTTTCTTTGAACAAACGAATTAATTATTCAATATCATGGGTATGAAAAACTTGCTGGTGGCCGCCTTAGCCGTATTGTGCTATGCCTGCGGAAACACCTCAGCTCCTAAAGTTCAGTCGCAACAAACAGATTCTACTTCACAACCTGAGGATCAAAAACCATCAGCTAACAAGCCGGTTTTGGATACGGCCCGCTACGATGCGTTGCAAAAATATCTCGCCAATGGCGATACTTCCGGTCGCTGGCCCGTAAAGCATGCTTATCCTTTGCCGGGAGCTATTCTGCCTTTTAACCGGATAGTAGCCTACTATGGCAACCTGTATTCCAACCGGATGGGTGCTTTGGGCAAATGGCCAAAAAATGAAATGATCCCTAAATTGCTGGCCGAAGTAAAAAAATGGAACGATGCAGACAGCATGATCCCTGCTATTCCGGCCTTGCATTATATAGCGGTAACAGCACAGGGGGCCGCGGGTAAAGATGGTAAATGGCGCTACCGCATGCCGCATCATCAAATAGATACCATTTTAAATTGGGCAAAAGAAATCAATGCGCAGGTGTTCATTGACGTACAGGTGGGCCTGAGCGATGTGCAAAGCGAACTTCCGCTTTTTGAAAAATACCTGGCCCTGCCTAATGTGCACTTTGGAATCGATCCGGAGTTTGCCATGAATGCCAAAGGCGGAAAAAAACCCGGCAGTGTCATTGGGTCTCTGGATGCCAAAGACATCAACTGGATGAGCAATTATTTGGTGGATATTGTAAAGAAAAATAACCTCCCTCCCAAGATCTTTATGATCCATCGCTTTACACAAGGCATGGTAACCAATGCAAAGGATATCAAGCTGCATCCGGAATTACAAATTGTAATGGATATGGATGGCTGGGGCCCGCCTGAACTGAAAAAAGGAACCTACCGCCACTGGATACAGGCCGAACCCGTTCAGTTCACCGGTTTCAAACTATTTTATGTGAACGATACAGAGAAATCGGGTCAGAAAGAAATGATGAGTCGCGAAGAGATTTTGAAACTAAAACCAAAGCCGGTTTATATACAGTACCAGTAGTGGTGAATGGTGAGTGGTGAGTTTAGGCTGAACACTTTAAATTATTTGTCCCCGCTTGTTAGTACAGGCGGGGATTTTTTTGTTACCGGCAGCAGGGCTGCTATTAAACTTCCGTTGCGCCGCGTCCGACTATCGGCGGATCGCACTCTTGTACGTTCGGTAATTCTATTCAAATGCCTTTAGTTGTGCAAAGATTTGGTAAATTAGTTGTGCCATAAAAACGTTGTACATCATACGTAAATCCGCTAAGCATCCTGGGCATCCCTGAATGTCTTATCCGGATTGAAAAACCGGCCTTAGAAAAGGGTCCTGCAGTTGGTGGAGATTCAAAAAAGCAAAGGAAAAAACGCCTGTCATGAATAAAGCAAAAAACATCGACGAGTACATCAAAAGTTTTCCAAAAGACATCCAAAAGATTCTGGAACAACTTCGGGCAACAATCAAAAAAGCCGCACCAGCCGCGGAAGAAAAAATCAGTTATGCCATGCCCACTTTCGTCCTCAACGGGAATCTGGTGCATTTTGCAGCCTATAAAAATCACATAGGCTTTTATCCCTCGCCTTCACCCATTGAAGTGTTTAAAGACGATTTAACGGGTTACACAACATCAAAAGGCGCCATTCAGTTTCCTATTGACCGGCCGTTGCCTTTCGATCTGATAACAAAAATTGTCCGGTTCAGGGTAAAGGAAAACCTGGACAAAGCAGCGCAGAAGAAAACCAGTAAGACTTAACGTTGTAAATAGCGGTGAATAATAAAATAACTGACGATTACCAATAGCAGTACGATCACCACGGTCACAATCACCCAGGGATCAATTTTCAGATCTAATTTTTGGCGGAACTTTTTCTTTTTTTCTGTTTTCTTTTTTAACTCGTCGTTCAACTGATCAACCAACTGTGTCAGCTTTCGTTTGTCGCTGAAATTTTCCAGGCCTTCCAAAGCATCCGATTCAAAATCATTATCCATCATTTGCTTTTCTACCTCATGCTGTTGTTCGGCAGATAATTTTCCCTGCAGGTAAAGCAAAAGTGTTTCCTGGTCAATATCAGGATTAAGATGGGATAATATGTCTTTTAAATTTTCGCTCATTTTTGTTCCCCGCGTTCCTTCATTTTCTTTTCAAGTATGATCTTCAAATTGCGCTTGCCGTTTTGTATATAGCTTTTTACCTGCAGTAAGCTATAGCCTGTTTTTTCAGCTATTTGCTGGTAGCTGTTCTTTTTAAGGTAAAACAAAATTACACATTGTCTTTGCTCTTCATTCAGTTCCTGTATCGCTTCTTCCAGCAGGTCGTAAGCCTGCTCGTTTTCAACCAGTTCGTTTTTGGATGGTTCAGCCTGTGCCAGGTGTTGTTCGTTCAGTTCTTTCACGGTTTTGGCTCCTTTGTCCCTCAACTGCATCAGGCAATGGTTCTTGGCCACCATGTACAACCACGATTTAAAATACTCAATCCGGTATTTGCCCGCCTCGGTCAGTACTTTTAAAAATATTTGCTGCACACAATCCTTTGCTTCGGTCTCATCTTTCAGGTATTTCATGCAAACACCCAATAACAGCAACGTGTAACGTTCCAGCAAAATACCTATCCATTCCTGGTTTCTGTCTGCATAGTAGTACTCCAGTAATTCAGCATCGGTTATATGATCGTAGCGGCTGGCCTTCATTTATTGTTAATGAGTCAATGGTCAATTGAGGTTTTTCTAATTCTTACACCCGGTTGACAGGCTAGTTGCTTTATTTAGTAATTCAATTGACCAGTTACATATATGATGCAAACAGTGCAAATTTGCACAATCAAAAGCATATCTTTTATATTTTATGAACTATTCTATTTGTACAGTCGCTGCTGCACCGGTTAGGAAAGAACCCTCGCATAGAAGCGAAATGACCAACCAGTTATTGTTTGGCGAAACGATGCAGGTGCTGGAACAAAAAGACGAGTGGTTCAGGATAAAATCTTTATACGATGAGTATGAAGGCTGGCTTACCTGGCATTTGGTGGCGGAACTGGATGAAACCGTGGCTAAGGCCGGCATTGATTTTATAGCTTCAGATTTGATCAATCCCATCACACTACCCGGTCAGTTGATCAATGCACCTATGGGCTCGGCCCTGGTGGGCTTTGATGAAGAGACGAGGTTGTTATGGAATGAAAGCTATAAATATCACGGCACCTACAGGGATATAAGAAAACCATTTAACCTTGACCTTTTAGAAAGAACGATGCATGCCTGGATCAATGCGCCTTATTTATGGGGTGGAAAAACCTTTATGGGCGTGGATTGCAGCGGCTTTGTGCAAACAGTTTTCAAGGTTTTGGGAATTCAATTAAAAAGAGACGCCTATCAACAGGCAGAGCAGGGGAGTGCTGTGGAAAGTTTATCTGATACTAAAACAGGCGATGTGGCTTTTTTTCATAACGAAAGCGGAAGAGTAACGCATGTGGGAATTGTTTTATTCCCCGGTGAGATCATTCATGCTTCAGGAAAGGTGCGCATTGATAAATTGGATGAGCAGGGAATTGAAAATAAAGAGAACGGAAAAAGAACGCATCAGTTGCACTCTATCCGGAGGTTTCTGTAGAGAGATTAAATCGCCTGACAATAGAATAAGCAGGTCGGGTTTTTAATTTTCTATCCTGGCACACCTGAAAGCAAACACCGGATCATGAAAACATATTTCTAAAAAAACGGATGATCGCTGTATCCCATCCCAGCATTTTAAAAGCCGTATAAAACAATATAATAGCAAAGATCTTTTTTAAGGTTTCTTCCGGCAAAGCAAGAGATATTTTACTGCCGAGCCATCCACCGGCTACAAAACCTATAGCCATGAAGGACACATATTTTACGTCTATAAAACCTTTGTTGTAGTAGTTGGCCGCAGCTAAAATGCCAATGGGCAGCAACAACAAACCCAGGGAAGTTCCCTGGGCCTGGTATTGGTTAAACCCTAAAAAATAAATGAGGCATGGAACAATGACGATACCGCCGCCCACGCCAATTAAGCCGCTAAGCATTCCGGCAAACAGCCCTATTAGAATGAGGATTAAAATAACCTGTCCTGACATTTTAGTTTGGTTTAACTGCATGGTTATGCAAATTTTTCCTTGTACAAATCTATGGCTTCAGTAATGATCTGGTAAGCTATTTCTTTATTCTGAAACTCTTCGATCTGCACTTGCTTATTTTCTAAAACCTTGTATTGTTCAAAATAATTACGCAACTCATTAATAAAATGCCTGGGCATTTCTTCAATGGACGAAATATGGTTTACCGACGGATCTGTGGTAGCCACAGCAATGATCTTGTCATCCTTTTCTCCGGAGTCTATCATTTGCATATTGCCGATAACAGTGGCTTCCACCAAACAAAGCGATTGAATGGACTGAGAGCATAATACCAGTATATCCAACGGGTCGTGGTCGTGCCCTAAGGTTTGTGGAATAAAGCCGTAATTAACGGGGTAATGAAAGGAAGAATAAATAACCCTGTCCAGTTTTAAAAGACCGGTTTCTTTATCTATTTCATATTTGGTTCTTGAACCTTGCGGAATTTCAATCATTGCGTTCACCTGCTCCGGTGCCTTGCTGCCAAAACTGGCGCCATGCCAGGGATGTAAAACAGTTTTTTTCATACTTATTTCTTCGATTTATAGTAAATGACATCAACATTTTCAAGGGTGATCAACCCTCCTTTGCCACATTGTTCAAACAGATCGTTTACAATGGGTAAAAAAAGATCTATTTTTTCTTCCTGATCAATTATTTCTATAACAACAGGAAGGTCTTCGGATAATTCGATCAGCCGGGCCCTGTGCACATGGCTGCTGGCGCCATAGGACATAATGCCTTTAATAACGGTGCCACCGGCCAGTCCGTGCTCCCGTGCGGCCAGCAGTATTTTTTCATACAAAAGATCATGCCCAATGCGGTCGGCCTCTCCTGTAAAAATCCGTAGAAGTTTTGATCGTCCCTGCAGATTCATGATCAGAGTAATTTAATCAATAAGTTGCCGGCATATACGGCGGCAATACCTAAAACAAGACTTCCAAAAGCGTACAGCAAAAAATAAAGATGATCGCTTGTACGCAACAAATTCATATTCTCAAAAGCAAAAGTGGAGAAGGTGGTAAAGCCGCCACAAAATCCTGTGATTAACAAAAGGCGTGTTGACTGTGATAAAACATTTCCTCTTTCTCCCAGGGCAAATAAAATTCCAATTAAAAGGCAGCCGGTAATGTTGACCAAAAAGGTGGCCAACGGAAAGCTGTGCTGATAATAGTCATTAACCCACCGCTGGCAAAGATACCGTCCTATGCTTCCAACAGCGCCTCCCAATCCTACCAGCAAAACATTACTGAACATAAATTGTTGTATCGGTTTGAGGAAAAGAGTATTTCAAATCAACGACCCATACCCCATTGTTGCGAACGACACGCAAAGAATCTTTTTGTTTTTTGAAGGAGTTGGAATAGTTAATGATGCTCACGCTGTCATTCAACTGGCGTGTCTCGTATAGGGTGATAGAAGCATCGCGGTAACCTCGCTTATCTTCACTTTTCATGTGAGACCGGTAGTTGTTTTCGTACGTATCCAAAAGCTGTGTGTTGATCGAATCCTGCAGCATGAATCTTCTTGCATCTTTCCACTTGCCATCCAGCGCCGAACGGATGAAATTGCGGGCTGCATCCACATCGTTTTCCGAGGTGGTTTCTTTTTCTTCCTGGCTTTCATTAGTACAAGCGGCAAAAAACAGCAGGCATAAAAAGCTGAAACGTACTAATCTTTTCATGTACGCAAAGTAAATGCATTCAGTCCAAAGTCAATATGCCCTACAAGTGTTCTCATAAATGGACTTTTTATAGCGGGAGTGGTGAGTAGTCAGTGGTGAGAAATTGAAATCATCGTGAGACGTGAAACGTGAGAGGTGAGACAGCAGCCTCTTTCCTTTCTATCATCCATGAACTATCAACTATGATCCTGATAGCCGTCTGGTATAAGAGAGCTTTCCCCTCACCATTCACCACTGACCACTCACAAAAGGCATTTGTGAGATGGCTTC
>CAVOOL010000004.1:0-83828 GCA_963697545.1 uncultured Bacteroidota bacterium
TAGTGGTGTGGCTTATGCATCGTAATATGTTTACAATAAATAGAACGAACAATAGTAGCGCTGCCCACCGGTCATAGAACAGGAACAACCCGCAAGTCCGTAAATAAAAAAGTGTCTTAAAAAATAAGACACTTTGTAATTCTTTATTCGCTGGTTCCGATTAATCCTGATGCCGGTCTCTTTCGTAGTAGCGCCTTTCCTTCCGCTCTTTCTTTTCGGCTTCTTCTATTTCCTGTTCCCGCTGTCCTTCCTTGTCATAGGCTTTCAAAATAGCCTTCACCAGTTTGTGACGTACCACATCTTCTTCATCCAGTTCTATATAACCAATACCATCAATGTTGCGCAAAATGCGACTGGCCTTTGCCAAACCGCTTCTTTGATTGCGTGGCAAATCCACCTGCGTCAAATCGCCGGTAATAATGGCTTTGGCATTGGCACCAATACGGGTCAGGAACATTTTTATTTGAAGATCCGTAGCGTTTTGCGCCTCATCCAAAATAATAAAGCAATTATCCAGTGTACGGCCACGCATATAGGCCAACGGCGCAATTTCAATGGTTCTTGTGCTCATGTAATAGCCCAGTTTATCGGCGGGTATCATATCGTCCAGGGCATCGTACAAAGGACGCAGGTAAGGATCGATCTTTTCCTTCAGATCGCCGGGCAGAAAACCAAGGCTTTCACCGGCTTCCACCGCTGGGCGGGTCAGGATGATCTTTTTTACGGCCTTATTTTTTAGAGCCCGTACCGCCATAGCTACAGCGGTATAGGTTTTACCTGTACCGGCAGGGCCGATGGCAAATACGATATCATTTTTTTCGGCAGCTGTTACCAGGCGTTTTTGGTTGGCTGTACGGGCCCTGACCGTTTTGCCGTTGGGGCCAAACACCAAAACATCGTTGGGGTTGCGCTCCACAAAATGGTCAACCGTTTCAGCGTCATCGCCGCCCAGGATCTGTTCAAAATAATTTTCACTCATGTGGCCATTTCTTTCAAGGTATTGCACGATGAGATCTATTTTTTCTTTTGCGCCTTCCACCTGTTCCGGAGCACCGCTCAGCTTTAATTGTGTTCCGCGGGAAAGGATTTTTAACAATGGAAATTTCTTTTTTAAGATGTCCAGTTTGCCGTTATTCACTCCAA
Organism: uncultured Bacteroidota bacterium; assembly: GCA_963697545.1. GTDB lineage: Bacteria > Bacteroidota > Bacteroidia > Chitinophagales > Chitinophagaceae > Flavisolibacter. The sequence goes on from CAVOOL010000004.1 coordinate 1,144, forward strand.
AGAACTCTATAGGGTTAACGGTTTCAAGGTTGATAATTGTGTCTCTCAAATTCGTTTCAGGTTTGTGTTATACAAATCCCGGTCTCATCCGCGAAAGCCTTGGCTAAGGCGGATCTTCTGCCGGTGTTAACATTGGTATTAATAACCCATCCAGTACAAGATAATTAAAAGAAACCGGAATGTTTTACGGTTATTTATACACAAATGTGTATTAAAAACTGTGCCTAATTAATAGGGGGTAAGTTAGCATTTGTAGGGAAATGTTGAGGTTAAGCCGTCGTTAATATAGCTTCAATAATTCGTTATTTCTTTGCGCACCGGCACCACCCTAAAACTAAAATACAGTGGTGGATTCTGATTAATTTTAGTGCAACAGATAGTGATGGCTGCAAAATTTTATTGGATCGAATTTATTGGCGACCGGTCGCTGAAGATAGGAGAAGGGCAATCTATTTTGAATGCTTCCCTTACAGCAGGAGTGCCGCATTATCATGCCTGTGGAGGCAATGCCAAATGTTCTACCTGTAGAATTTTAGTAGTAGAAGGAGAAGAGTTTTTAACGCCCTGCAACGAGAAAGAAAAAGAACTCCGGAAAACGATTCACTTTCCTTCGAATGTGCGGCTGGCTTGCCAGACTTTTGTAACCGGCTCGCCTGTTCGTGTAAGCCGTATCATCCGGGACGAAACCGACATTCATTTGTACATTGATGAAGACACGCTGCTGGATGTGCAGAATATTGGAGAAGAAAAAGAACTGGCCCTTTTCTTTTTGGATATCCGCGACTTCACGCCTTTCATGGAGAGCCATCTTGCTTTTGATGTAATTCATGTAACGCGTCGTTTGTTTGGGCTGTTCCGCAAATGCATTGAATCTTATTCAGGATCCATAATAGAAACCGCAGGCGATGGTCTTTATGCGGTATTTGGTTTTTCCGGAGATGTGCAAACGGCTGTCAATAATGCCTGCAAGGCAGGCCTGGCTATTTTACATGAGCTTGAAAATTTTAATGAACAATACCTGGAAAGAAATTTCAATCATAGTTTCCAGGTGGGTATTGGTTTGCATGTGGGTGATGTGATTGTAGGAAATATTGGCATTGGTGTCAACAATAACCTTACGGTTATGGGCTTGCCGGTGAACATTGCGTCCCGCCTGCAAGCCGCCACCAGGCAGTTGAATAATAGCTTTGTTGTTTCGGATGATGTATATCGCTTGCTTTTAAATCCACCGAAAAGTACCGGGCAGCACATTGAGCTGAAAGGTATAAAGGAAAACTTTGCCGTGCATTTGATGGGGAAAGCGTATGAGAAGCAAGGGTAAACAGTGGCCGGGAAAATGTTGGTTCCATTATATAGCAAGCTGGCTGGCCGAATAGAATTACAAGCCGTACAAGAGTGCGACGCAACCAAAGCCAAATAGTGTTAATGCCGCTTAGTACATAAAAATTATTTCGCATTGAGAAGAGGGCCACAAGAAATCCTTTATACCAACCCGTCATCCAATCTGTGATTGTCTATTGACCATTCACCATTGACTATGGACAATAGAATTTGATAAACCTGAAACCAGTTTGGTATAATCAAATAATCCAACAAATCCGCGGTCAAAAAAAAGCCCTGCTTCAATTTCTTGAAGCAGGGCGGTATTGGTTTACTCATGTTCGTTCTATGGGAAGATGCCTAATTCAGCATAACTGGTGCCCACTTTGTTGATGGCAACCACGTAAGCTGCTGTACGCATGTCGGGAATTTGCGGATTCTTTTTCCACTCCTCCATGATCTCACGGGTGGCGGTGATCATGGTTTCTTCCAAACCACTGTGCACCAGGTCCACTTCTTCGGGTCCGTGCATAATAAACTGCCTTTCCCTGGCGCTTACCTGCTTGCTGGTAAGTTCTTCAATTTGCCCCAGGATGTGCTGGTTCATATTTTCTGTAAAACGCTTTTCCATACGTCCGTAGCGAACGTGGCTAAGGTTTTTCAACCATTCAAAATACGAAACGGTAACACCGCCGGCATTCAGGTACATATCCGGAACGACCAGGGTTCCTTTGGTTACAAAAACCTCATCGGCTTCAGGTGTTAAGGGGCCGTTGGCGCCTTCGCCTATCATTCTTGCTTTTACGCGGGGTGCATTCTCACCATTGATCACGTTTTCCAGGGCGGCCGGGATCAGGATGTCGCAATCATATTCCAGCGCATCCATGTTTTTGGCAAAATTGTTTGAGCCGGGAAAATTTAAAATGGAACCTGTGGTTTTGCGGTGTTCAAAAACCGCATCCACATCCAGGCCGTTTTCGCTATAAATAGCACCTTCGTACTCTGCCAGTGCAATAATTTTTGCGCCGGCGTTATGGAAGAATTTAGCCGCATGATAACCTACGTTACCCAACCCCTGTACAATCACTCTTTTGCCTTCAACGCCTACGGTCATGCCCAGTTTCTCCATTACATCGGGCATATTGCACACCTCGCGAATGCCAAAGAAAATGCCCAGCCCCGTGGCTTCCCGGCGGCCGCGAACACCACCTTGTGTAACCGGCTTACCCGTTACACAACCGGCTGCATCAATTTCACCGGGACGTAAGCTGGCATAGGTATCAACGATCCATGCCATTTCTCTTTCACCGGTTCCGTAATCAGGTGCCGGAACATCGGTGCCAGGTCCGATAAAGCTCTTTTTTACCAGTTCCGCTGTATAGCGACGGGTTATTTTTTCAAGCTCGTAAACAGAATATTTTCTTGGATTGATCTTGATGCCGCCTTTACCACCACCAAACGGTACATTCACGATAGCGCATTTGTACGTCATCAGGGCGGCAAGCGCCATTACCTCATCCTGGTTTACTTCTGCCGCAAAGCGGATACCGCCTTTACAGGGAGTTTTGTGCTGCGAATGTTGTACCCTATACGCCTCAATTACTTCAATACGACCATCATCCATACGCACAGGAAACTTCATACGGTACACAGCATTGCATGCTTTTATTTGTTCCAAAATTCCCGGATCCCAGGTGGTGAATTTTGCTGCTCTATCAAAGCTTTTTTCGACAGCGGCAAAAAAGCTATATTCTTCGTTAGCTGACATGAACTACTATTTAAGATTAAAAATTATTTTTTTCCAGTTTTGATATTTTTCTATCCAGGCGAATCAAATAAATGATGATGCCGGCGAAAATGGCAAGGATAACAGCCACTACTACGTAAATCTTTCCGTTTTGACGTAAGGTATCTGCCATCTCTACACCGTTTGAAGTGTCTTGTGCAAACAAAGCCAGGCTGGTGATGATAAAGAAAAAGGAGAGTAGGAGTTTTTGTATCATTAGTGTAAAAATGTTTTTTCTTTTAGGGTTTTCACTCTCACTTTCAGGGTGGTGATCCATACACCTAATAAGGTCCAGCCGATGATGGCAGGATAAAACACTAAGCGCATTTGTGGCGCCAGGGCTTTGAAATCCAGTGCAGGGCTGTCTGTTCTAACGCCGCCGGGTGCTTCACCGCCGGGATGCAGGCTGGGCAGAAGCCGGGGGATGATCCAAATGGCCGGGAATAAAAAGGCAAAAGCAAAAATGTTATACACAGCACCAATCCTTGCTCTTTTATCAAGATCACTGATAGAGTCCCGCAAAACGAGGTAAGCAAAATAGATGAGCAGGGCAATGGCCGCACCAATCAGTTTGGGTTCTTTGGCTATCTGGCTGAAGGACTCATAAGCGGGCCGATTGGGATCCACCCAGGTAAAAGACATCCAGATGCTACCGGTGGCATATCCCAAAAGGCCAAAGACAATGCCCACTACGGCATATTCCCGCGACAGGGTATCATGACGCAGATCGTTGGTGCGTAAATATTTTACGGCCTGCACTACCGAAACGGTAAACAGGATCATCATGGCAAACCACATACATACATGGAAGTATAAGTTGCGGATTGTTTCATTCAATTGCGGAAGCCGGGGAACGTTATTCCATAAAAGTCCTGCTGTAAAGGTGTACACTAGAAGGACGATGCACAGTATTTTCCACCACCATTTTTTCATAAACTGGGGTTATAAAAGCAGCAATCGCTTTTTAATTTGGAAGCAAAAATAAGGGAAGGATATTAGTTGACAAGTTTAAAAGTTGATTTGTTGACTTGTTAATACGTTGATAAGTGGAAAGGTTGATAAGTTGAGAGGGGTTGTTTTTCAACCAGTGAACTAATCAACCAGCTTAGTCTTTCCACAGGAAAGGGAAAAGAATAATGGCCAGCAGAATGACCAGTATATCTGAACCAAAAAGTAATAAAATGTTCGCCAGGGGAACCGGAACGCTGGTCACAAAAACGGCGGTGGACACCTGCATCAATACTAAAAGCTGCGGTACAATTATCGGAAAGCCGAGAATGGCCATGATGGCTGCATTTTGCTGGGCCTTGGCAGCAATGGCGGCCAAAAATGTAAATACGAGGCTAAGGCTCCATCCACCCAAAAAAACAATTCCAATGAAGGTGGATGTTCTCTTCACGGGATAATCCATAAACAGTGAAAAAAGCACCATGCTTAAGGCGCTCATCACTAACATTAAAACAGAATTGAAAAGCAGTTTGGCTAAAATAAAATTTTGGGGACTGGCAATGGTATGATAATAATACATCCGGTTGCGGTTCTCCTGCAAAAAGCTTTTGGCTACTGCATTAATGCTGATAAAAAGCTGGATGATCCAAAAAAGCCCGTTCCAGATGGCCGTGGCCGGGTTGTCTATGGCCATGTACAATACAAATATGGTGGCGCCTACATACAAAAGCACACCATAAAAAGCATACTGCTGGCGAATTTCCAGCAACAGGTCTTTTTTAAATAAGGTCCATATTTGTTTCAAAGCGCTGATAGAAGATTTTTTGCGAAAATAGAGGATTCATTTTTTAAGCTGCGTATGAAGTAATTATTTTGTAAACAACAAATGATATGAAAAATAAAATCTCCATTCTTCTATTTGTTCTGGTGTTGTTCACGGCTTGCAATAGTAATGAGGCAGTTAAAAAAGAAACTGTTGCCGGCACCCCAAAGGATAGCAGCATTCTGGTGGATAATATTCTTACCGAAGATACCAGCATTACAGAAACGGTCGGCCCTGCTACAAAAGAAGTGGAGCTAAAGTTCAATCTTAAAAAAGGCAGGTCATATGCTTATGCAATGGATTTTGATATGGAGCTTGATAGGAACGGGCAAAAAATGAAGAACAGTATGAGCTGGAAATATTCCCTGAATGTTATTGATGATAAAGACGGGATTAAAACGCTTAACGTCACCTATGAAAGAATTGCTATGGCAATGGACATGGGCGGTCAAAAAATGGAGTTTAACTCTGATAAAGCACCCGGGGATGTCAGCAACCCTTTCAATATGGTGTCTAATGTGTTTGCAGCCATGAAAGGAAAGAGTTTTGCCATGAAAGTGAATAGAATGGGAGAAATTGCTGATGTTGAAGGGTTTGATAAAATTGGGGAAGCGCTGGTGAAAGAAATGAATGTACCTGAAGATGTCAAAGCAAAGGCTTTACAAAATTTTAAAAGCCAGTTCAATAATGAAAATGTGAAAGAAACATTTTCCTCGTCCTTCAATATCTTCCCCACTAAGGCCGTAAAAGTGGGTGACAGCTGGCGGAAAGAAACCACTGCAAAAATGGGCCCTACAAAAGGAGTGATGATCACAACCTATACCGTAAAACAAATTAACGGAAACAAGGTAGTTTTAAATGCGGTTTCAAAAATTACGGGAGAGACTGGCGCTAAAGGAACACAAACGTCCAGGCTCATTGTAGATGCCAGCTCTGGCCTGGTGTTGCAAAATGTTTTTGAGATGAAAATGGAAGGCGACCAAAAAATGGTGAGTAAAGGAAAAATAATAGGGAAGGAGTTATAAACTTAATAGGGAGGGTGCAATCAAAAGAGTTCATAGTGCATGGTCTATGGCCCATTCTCCATTGATGCGGGTAAAGGGCCATAGACCATTTTTGAGATAAGCTTTAAACAATATTGTGGAGCAATTCATTAATCCAGTGCCCCGTCCAGTATAAAACAGTTGCGGCACCGGGGTTCATATACATTCTTTGCCCCCAGCATGATCTGTTCTTCATTGGGTATGATGCGGTAAGAATAATTGGCAATGTTGCCGCACTTTACACAGATAGCATGTAGTTTGGTAATATAATCTGCCTTGGCCAGCAAAAAAGGCATCTGTCCGAAGGGTTTGGCCGTATAATCCATATCCAGGCCGGCAACAATTACCCGTACGCCGCGTAAGGCCAGCTCATCACAAACATTGGCAATCTCATCATCAAAAAACTGAGCTTCGTCAATTCCTACCACATCCACATCCTGCGCCATCAGCAGCAGAGTTTGAGAATTATCTATAGGAGTGGAGTGGATCATGTTTTCATCATGCGAAACAATTTTAATTTCATCGTAGCGAACATCAATGGCCGGTTTAAATATTTCCACCTTTAAATTGGCAATCTTTGCCCGCTTGAGCCTTCGTATCAGTTCTTCAGTTTTGCCGGAGAACATGGAGCCGCAGATCACTTCTATCCACCCACGCCGTTCTCCTTTTATGTTTGGTTCGATAAACATCCGGAATAATTATGGCTTAATTATAAATCTATTTACAATCTGTTAGTAATTTTAGCCGCGTCTTTTCGTTCATTACTAAACATCCTATTGTTAAAAACAGCGAAAGTACCATAAACAATGGAAAGAATTAAGGCTCTCATTGATAAGTTATACCAGCAAAAAGAACAAGGTTTTACCCCTGCACAATTGTTGCCTACTGTTCAATTGCTTCAATCGGAACTTCTGCAGCTTCAACAAAAAAATACTTCCTTAGGTACGGCCAAGGTGGCGGTAACCATGCCGGTAAATTTAAATTTTGCTGAAGAAGTTGTTCGCACTCCCCAGGTTGAAAAAAGCAAGCCCGAAACCATCGTGGTTCCTAAAATAGAAAAACAGGAAGTTAAGTATGATGAACCCAAGCCTAAAACCGTTGTCCCGGAACCGGTAAACCATCCGGAGTATAATTTGCAGAAGCCGGTGATGCAGGAAGAGGTAAAGCAAAAAGAAGAACCTTCCAAACCGGTAGTTACGCAAAGCAGTTTTTATCCTGCCTTTAATGCAGTAGAGGAAACGCCTACCCTGATGCAACATCAGCCTAAAGAAATAAATGAATTAATAGCCGAAAAAAAAGAATCCTTAAACGACCGGTTGAAGCAACAAAAAACGGAAGTGGTGCATGCGTTAAAAGACACGCCCATCAAGGACCTGCGTAAAGGCATTGGCATTAATGAACGGTTTACCTTCGTCAGTGAATTATTCCGTGGCGATGAAGCCATGTATGAAAGAAGCATCAAGACCATCAATGGCTTTAATATTCTTTCCGAAGCGGAATACTGGATTAACCGGGAGCTCAAATTTAAATTGGGCTGGAATGATAATAAAGAAGAGGTACAGCATTTTTATCACATCGTAAGAAGACGCTTCTCCTGAATGAACTGAATGACCTTTTGCGTTGCTCCAATGTTTTTTTGAACATAGTTTTCGGCATGGGCGCCGGCCGCTTGCAGTGGTGCCGCATCGGTTAATAACGCATCTAATTTTTCTTTCAATTCCGATGAATTGGTTAGGCTGAACGCACCGCCGGCCTTTATCAATTCTTTGGCCTCCCTGTATTTTTTATAATTAGGTCCAAACAGAACCGGCTTGCCATACACAGCCGCTTCCAGAATATTGTGGATTCCGTCTTTGGTAAAGCCGCCGCCCACATACGCTACTGTAGCATATTGATAAAGTCTTGAAAGCATGCCCACATTATCAATGATCAGGGTTTGTTCGTTTCCACTGGCCTGTTGCCGTTGCGAATAGCGGAGGGGCTTATCAAACTGTTTTTCTATTTGTGCAAGGTGCGGTTCATTAATTTCATGAGGTGCAATAATAAATTTGGCCTTGTATTGCGAAAGCAGTTGTTCATCATCACCCCAGGTGCTTCCTGCAACGATTACTTTGTCAGTACCAATAAAATCTTTGATAAAAGCAATCTCTGTAAAATTTTCCCTGATCTCTTTCACCCGGTCAAACCTTGTATCGCCGCTAATGCTGCAATGCTGCACAGCAGCGTCTTTCAAAAGTTTTAGGGAAACCTCGTCCTGCACAAAAATATGGCGGAATAAAAACAACAGTTGCTTATAAAACTTTCCATACCATTTAAAAAAGCTTTGTTCTTTTCTAAACACGGCCGATACCAAAAGCAAGGGAATGTGCCGGAAAGCCGCCGCCGATAAGTGGTGGTACCAAAACTCGTATTTTACAAAAATGACCAATTCGGGGTTCACCAGCTGAATGAAACGGGTTGCGTTTTGCCTTGTATCCAGGGGCAGATAGGTAATGATGTCAGCATTTTTATAGTTGGCAGCCACGGTGTAGCCTGAGGGAGAGAAAAAGGAAACCAGGATCTTATGGGACGCATATTCTTTTCTTAGCTGTTCAAGGATAGGTTTTCCCTGTTCAAACTCACCTGCGGAAGAACAATGCATCCAGATGATTTTATCAGAAGGAGAAATTTTTTTCTCAAGTTCGGCAAACAGGCCCTTTCTTCCCCTGATCCACGTTTTTGCTTTTTTATTCCACAACGACGCCAGGCTGATGGCCAGATAATAAAGTCGGATAAAGATGGTATAGAGTAAAACCAATGCTTTTAATTAAATGCTGGCAAATTTAAACTCTGAACCCCACCCAAGTCATATTTTCCTATTTTTGCCCGCCTGTACTGAGCCTTTATGCCCTGGCAAGATTTTTTTAAGGTGCTAGAGGCCGGTTAAAATTTTTTTCGATGCGTTCTATTCAAATGGTTGATCTTAAGCTGCAGTATCAGAAAATAAAGTCTGAAATAGATGCTGCCGTGTCTAATGTTATTGAAAATACGGCTTTTATTAACGGCCCACAGGTGCAAAGCTTTGCCGCCAATTTAGCGGCTTATAACGGTGCCAGGCATGTGATTCCCTGTGCCAACGGTACCGATGCATTGCAAATTGCCATGATGGCACTGGGGCTTCAACCCGGCGATGAAGTGATCACGCCTTCCTTCACGTATATTGCTACTACAGAAGTTATTGCTTTATTGAAACTGACTCCTGTTTTTGTGGATGTTGACCCCAAAACTTTTTGTATAGATACGGAAGCCTTGCAAAAAGCCATTACACCCAAAACCAGGGCTATTGTGCCGGTTCATTTATTTGGCCAGGCGGCTAATATGGAAGAGATTATAAAAATCGCCGCCGCCAACAATCTTTATGTAATTGAAGATAATGCCCAGGCGATTGGTTGCGATTTTTATTTTTCCGACGGAAGCACAAAAAAAACCGGCGCTATTGGTACTATTGGCACTACTTCCTTTTTCCCCTCCAAGAACCTGGGGTGCTACGGCGATGGCGGGGCGATTTTAACCCACGATGATCATTTAGCTGATCAGCTGAAAATGGTTGCCAATCACGGGCAAAGCAAAAGGTATTACCATGATCTGGTAGGTTGCAACAGCCGTTTGGATACCATTCAGGCCGCTGTTTTAGATGTAAAACTTAAATATCTCGACGAATATATTAATGCCAGGAGAGCAGTGGCAGATCATTACGACGCCGCTTTTTCAGGTCATCCAAAAATTACCATTCCCTTCCGTGCTTCCTATAGCAGGCATGTTTTTCATCAATACACGCTTTTGCTTGAGGGTATTGATAGAAACAAATTACAGGAGTATCTTGCACAACAGAAGATTCCATCAATGATCTATTACCCTGTGCCAGCGCATCGCCAGAAAATGTTTGCACACTTTGGTTCTGCACAGCGAGAACTTCCCGTTACCGATTGGCTGACGGAGCGTGTCATTTCCTTACCTATGCACACAGAAATGGATCAGGAGCAGTTGACGTTTATTACAGCAAAAATTTTAGAGTTCATAAACCCTTAATCATCTATTTATTATGAAAATTACTGTAGTTGGAACAGGTTATGTAGGCTTGGTGACAGGCACCTGTTTAGCTGAAACCGGAAACCATGTATGTTGTGTGGACATTGACGAACGCAAGGTCAATAAGTTGAAAAATGGCGTGATCACCATTTACGAACCAGGTCTTGAGAAATTATTTGAACGCAACCTGAAAGAAGAGCGTTTAACTTTTACAACTGACTTGAAAGAAGGCCTGGAAGACTCCGAAATCGTATTTCTTGCCTTGCCTACACCACCGGGAGAAGATGGTTCGGCAGATTTGAAATATGTGTTGGGCGTGGCGGAGCATATCGGTAAACTTCTTACCGATTATAAAATTATCATTGATAAAAGCACCGTGCCGGTAGGTACGGCTGAAAAAGTTCGCGAAGCGATCTCTAAAAATTACAATGGCGAATTTGATGTGGTCTCCAACCCGGAATTTTTACGCGAAGGCGTAGCTGTAGAGGATTTCATGAAACCCGACAGGATTGTGATCGGAACCACTTCAGAAAGAGCTAAAACACTTTTGACAGAATTGTACGGACCTTATGTACGCCAGGGTAATCCTATTATTTTCATGGATGAACGTTCTGCTGAACTGACCAAATATGCAGCCAATGCCTTTTTAGCTACCAAAATCTCTTTCATGAACGAGATCGCTCAAATGTGTGAACGTTTGGGTGCCGATGTGGACATGGTTCGTAAAGGAATGGGTAGTGACGAAAGGATTGGCAAACGCTTTTTGTTTCCTGGTATTGGTTATGGTGGAAGTTGTTTCCCTAAAGATGTAAAAGCACTGGTCTATTCGGCGAAGGAAGTGGCTTACGATTTTCGTATTCTGGATTCGGTTACAGAAGTCAATGAAAAACAAAAGCTGCATTTAATTTCAAAGATCAAACGTTATTATAATAATGAATTGACCGGGAAACGCTTTGCTCTTTGGGGGCTGGCCTTCAAACCCAATACAGATGATATAAGGGAAGCGCCGGCTTTGGAAATGATCAATGCTTTGCTCGACAGCGGCGCTTCGGTTTGCGCTTTTGACCCTGAAGCTATTAATAATGTAAAGGATATTTTTGGCGATAGGATTGCATACGCAGAAGCACAGTATGACTGTATAGAAGGGGCGGATGCTTTGATCGTTGCTACAGAGTGGAATGAATTCAGAACGCCTGATTTTGATAAAATGTTGACCCTCTTAAAAGATCCTGTGATCTTCGACGGCCGTAATGTATTTGATGTGCAGACGATGGAGAAAAAAGGATTTCATTATGAAAGTATTGGCCGGCCTTTAGTAAATCAACCCAAATTTGCTTAATGAAAAAAAGAATTTTGATTACCGGTGGCGCAGGTTTCCTTGGTTCTCACCTGTGCGACCGGTTTATTAATGAAGGTTATCATGTTATTGCCATGGATAACCTTATTACCGGCGATCTTAAGAATATAGAACACCTTTTCAAATTAAAAGAATTCGAGTTCTACCATCATGATGTAACCAAGTTCATTCATATTGCCGGCCACTTGGATTATATACTTCATTTTGCCTCACCTGCCAGCCCGATCGATTACCTGAAGATACCCATTCAGACCCTGAAAGTAGGTGCCATGGGCACACACAACTGTCTGGGCCTGGCCAAAGCAAAAGGCGCCAGGATACTGGTGGCTTCTACAAGCGAAATTTATGGCGATCCATTGGTGCATCCGCAAACAGAAGAATATTGGGGTAATGTAAACCCGGTGGGTCCGCGTGGTGTGTATGATGAAGCCAAAAGATATATGGAGTCCATCACCATGGCCTACCATACATTTCATAAAGTTGACACCAGAATCATCCGCATTTTTAATACGTACGGTCCCCGCATGCGGCTGAATGATGGAAGAGCCCTTCCGGCTTTCATTGGACAGGCCTTACGTGGCGAAGACCTGACCGTGTTTGGTGATGGTTCACAAACAAGATCGTTTTGCTATGTGGATGATTTGGTAGATGGTATTTACCGTTTACTTTTAAGTGATTACAATATGCCTGTAAATGTGGGCAACCCCGATGAAATATCGTTAAAAGATTTTGCAGAAGAAGTGTTGAAGCTAACGGGAAATAAAGTGAAGATCATTTATAAGCCATTGCCTGCTGATGATCCTAAACAACGACAGCCCGATATTACAAAAGCAAAAGAAATACTGGGCTGGTCTCCTAAGGTTCAACGCAAGGAAGGTTTGGCAAAGACCTACGAGTATTTCAAGTCCCTGTCTTCCGAAGAATGGTCAAAACAACCTAAGGAATTTGTAAGTATCAAATAATAATTATCTGCCACCAATTTACCAGCACCGCCATGTACCAACAACTCGTTGAGAAAAAAGAAAAATTAGCAGTAATAGGTTTGGGGTATGTAGGGCTGCCTATAGCCCTGGAATTTGCCAAAAAACTTTCTGTGATCGGCTTTGATATAAATGCAAACCGCATAGAATTGATGAAGCAGGGAATTGATCCGAGCAATGAATTGGGGAAGGAAGCCTTCGAAGGTTGTGATATTACGTTTACAAATTCTCTGGATGTATTGCGTGAAGCAAAGTTTTTTATTGTGGCGGTGCCCACCCCTGTGGATGATCACAATGTGCCGGATCTGACACCTGTAAAAAGGGCATCAGAAACCATTGGCAAAGTGATCAAGAAAGGGGATTATGTAGTATTCGAATCCACCGTGTATCCGGGTTGCACCGAAGAAGATTGTTTGCCTATTATTGAAAAAATATCCGGGCTAAAAAACGTGGCGGATTTTAAATTGGGATACTCACCCGAACGCATTAACCCCGGAGATAAGAAACATACACTGGCAAGCATCATAAAAGTTGTTTCAGGATGTGACGATGAATCCCTGGATACAATTGCCAAAGTATACGAGTTGGTGGTAAAAGCCGGTGTGCATAAAGCTTCTTCCATAAAAGTAGCGGAAGCTGCTAAGATCATTGAAAACACACAACGTGACCTGAACATTGCCTTGATGAACGAGCTTTCCATCATCTTTGACAAGATGGAAATCAACACCTATGAAGTGTTGGAGGCAGCTGGTACGAAATGGAATTTTTTAAAGTTCAGTCCGGGCCTGGTTGGTGGACACTGCATTGGTGTGGATCCCTACTATCTTACGTATAAGGCCAGTGAACTGGGTTATAATTCAAGAGTGATATTGCCGGCCGTTACATTAATGATAACATGTCGAATTACGTGGCCAAAAAAGTTGTGCGCCACATCATCAGCAATGTCAGCGATGTAAAATCTGCAAAGGTTTTGGTGATGGGAGCAACGTTTAAAGAAAATGTCAGCGATATCCGCAATTCAAAAGTGGCTGATGTTGTAAAGGAATTGAAGGATTTCTTTTTGAACGTGGATGTGGTTGATCCGCATGCTGACAGCGATGAACTAAAACACGAATATGGCTTTGGACTGGCAGATGGCATTGGGAAAGATTACGACGCTGTGATTGTTACGGTTTGTCATGAGCCGTATGCCGATTTTAATGATGATTATTTTACGTCTATTACAAAACCAAATGCTTTGGTTGCTGATCTGAAGGGAACATACCGCGGAAAAGTAAAAAGCAGGAGTTACTGGAGTTTTTAATTATGCCTTTTATTCAAACAGATATTGCAGGTTTACTGGTCTTTGAGCCAAACGTTTTTGAGGATAATCGTGGTTATTTTTTTGAAGCGTATAATGAAAAGATTTTTTCAGAGGCGGGCATTGGTATCAAGTTCGTTCAGGATAACCAATCCAAATCTTCTTATGGTGTGATCCGTGGGTTACATTATCAATTAAATCCTTTTGCACAGGCAAAACTGGTAAGGGTTTTGGAAGGAAGGATTTTGGATGTGGCGGTTGATATAAGAAAGGGTTCACCCACTTACGGAAAGCATTTTGATCTTGAGCTTTCGGCTGAAAACAAAAAACAGCTATTCATTCCCGCTGGTTTTGCACATGGCTTTTCTGTTTTAAGTGAAACGGCTATTGTGCTTTATAAATGCAATGAATTCTATAACAAAGAAAGTGAAGGCGGTATTCGTTTCGATGATGCTGCTTTAAACATTAACTGGCAAATACCTTCGGGCCGGGAGATCGTTTCTGAAAAAGATCTGCAATTGCCGGCTTTTCAGGAAAGCAGGAATAATTTTGAATTTTAAGAGTAATGGCATCTGCTATAAAAATAATTGTTTCAGGCAGTAATGGACAGTTGGGAAGTGAATTGAAAGAACTGGCTTCCCGGTTTCCAGGTGCAGATTTCATTTTCCTGGGCAGGAATGAACTTTCGATTACAGACACAGATGCCTTGCAAGCCATTTTTCAACAGTATCAGCCGCACTACTTCATCAACTGCGCCGCCTACACGGCCGTAGATAAGGCCGAAGAAGAACGGGAAACTGCTTTTGAGATCAATGGAAGGGCAGTAGGAAACATGGCGGAGCTCTGCCGGCAAAATAATTGCCGGTTCATTCACATCTCCACAGATTATGTGTTTAATGGAAACAGCCAGGAGCCGTTAAAAGAAACTGACAAGGTTGACCCTGTGAATGCTTACGGAGAAAGCAAATTGCGGGGGAGCAATTAGCGTTGAAACATAATCCTGATGTTATTATCATTCGTACTTCATGGGTGTATTCTTATTACGGAAAGAACTTTGTGAAAACCATGATGCGGTTGATGAAAGAAAAAGAAAGCATTGGTGTGGTAAGTGATCAAATCGGTTCACCTACCTATGCCGCCGACCTGGCGGAAGCCATCCTGGAAATAATCCGGTCAGGAAAATGGATGCCGGGGATTTATAATTATAGCAACGAAGGAATCATCAGTTGGTTTGATTTTGCAAGGGAAATAAACACGCTGATAAATGCTTCCTGTGTGGTTAACCCACTTACGACCTCACAATTTCCCACACCGGCAAAACGTCCGGCCTACTCGGTTTTGGATAAGGACAAGATCCAGACCACTTACCACATCAAATTAAAGGACTGGAAAGACAGTTTGAAAGTCTGTATTGAAAAGATGATGAACGGGGTTACTTAAATTTTTGAAGCACCTCATTCATTAAACTTTCAATGGCCTCATTTTTCAAATTGCCAATGCTTCCTTCATGTGTATGATGCAGGCCCTTGGTGTAATCAAAGTTGAATGCACCTTTTTCAATTTGATTGCCTACCTGCTGGTACGCTTCACGAAAAGGGATTCCTTTATTCACCAGTTCATTCACCGCTTCTACACTAAAGAGGTATTTATATTTTTCATCAGCAAGAATATTGTCTTTGATCTCAATGTTCGATAACATTAGTCTTGCCAGTTGGATGCAGGCCTTTAATTCTTCTATTGCAGGAAATAAAATTTCTTTGGTTAGTTGCAGATCGCGGTGATAACCGGAGGGAAGATTATTTAGCAGCAGTGTTAGTTCATTAGGTGTGGATTGAATGCGGTTGCATTTGGCCCGTATCAGCTCAAAAACATCCGGATTTTTTTTGTGCGGCATAATGCTGCTGCCGGTTGTCAGTTCCGAAGGAAAAGAAATAAAACCAAAGTTTTGATTCAGGTACAGGCAACAGTCCATGGAAAGTTTGCTAAGCGTAGCGGCAAGACAACTTAATCCCATAGCTACAATCTTTTCTGTTTTACCACGGCTCATTTGTGCATAAACCGAATTGTAGTTCAGCGTGGAGAAATTAAGAAGTTGCGTTGTTGTGGTTCTGTTCAAAGGGAAAGAAGAACCATAACCGGCGCCGCTGCCCAACGGATTTTTATTAGCCACGGCATAAGACGCAGCCAACACTTCCAGATCATCTACCAGGCTTTCAGCATAAGCGCCAAACCATAAACCAAAAGAGGAAGGCATGGCAATTTGCAAATGTGTATAGCCAGGCAACAGTTTGTCTTTATATTTCCCGCTTTGCGCAATCAAAAGATCAAACAATTCTTTTGCTTCATTTTTTATATTCAAGACCTCTGCCCGCAAATACAATTTAATGTCAACGGCCACCTGGTCATTTCTGCTTCTGCCGCTGTGGATTTTTTTGCCAATATCTCCAATGCGTTGTGTCAACAAAAATTCTACCTGCGAATGCACATCTTCTACATCATCGCCAATGACAAATTCTCCATTGTTGATTTCTTCCTGTATTTGTTGCAAGGCCTCAACTGCTTTTGCCGCTTCTTCTTTTGTCATCAATCCAACCTCGCCCAGCATTTTTACGTGTGCCATAGAGCCCTGCACGTCGTATGGTGCTAATACAGCATCAAATTCCTTATCACGGCCTACCGTGAATTTTTCAACAATTTCGGAAACAGAGGTTGCTTCTTTTTGCCAGAGCTTCATTAGAGAATTTGATTTAAAAGTTGAATGTAAAGATCAATTCCTTGTTTGATTTCGTCCACGAAAATAAATTCATCAGCCGTATGGCTTCTTGCAGAATCGCCCGGTCCCATCTTTAATGCCGGAAAAGGCATTAACGCTTTGTCCGATGTAGTAGGAGAGCCGTAATACGTTCTTCCCAGGGATAATCCGGCTTTTACCAAAGGATGGTCTAAAGAAATGGCTGAAGATCTGATGCGAAGGCTTCTTGGCGTTACTTCGCTTTGAACATTTTCTTTTACTTTATTTACAATTTCTTCAAGCGTATATAATTCATTCACCCGAACATCAATGATAAACTTACATTGGGCCGGTACCACATTATGGGCTTTGTTATCCGTTTCAATGGATGTTACACTTAATTTTACAGGCCCCAGCAGGTCTGAAATTTTTTCAAACCGGTAAGTGCTCAGCCATTCAATATCCTTCATCGCTTTGTAAATAGCATTTTCTCCTTCGTTGCGGGCGGCATGTCCGGCCTTGCCTTGTGCAATGCAATCTAAAACCACCAAGCCCTTTTCTGCAACGGCCATTTGCATCAGCGTTGGTTCGCCTACAATGGCACAGTCAATTTTTGGCAGGTACTGCAAAGCATTTTCAATGCCTCCGCTTCCCGAAATTTCTTCTTCGGCTGTTGCTGCGTATGCCAGGTTATATTTCAGGTTGGGCTGGTCATAAAAATGAAGAAAGGTCATCATCAGTGCTACCAAACAACCGCCTGCATCATTGCTTCCCAGTCCATATAGTTTTCCGTCTTCAATGGCAGGTGAAAAAGGATCTCTTGTATAATTGCTATTTGGTTTTACCGTGTCGTGATGAGAATTTAAAAGAAGGGTTGGTTTGGATGCATCAAAATATTTGTTCAGTGCCAAAACATTGTTGCCCACCCTGTTTACCTGTACTCCATTATCAAATAAAAATTTGACAATGTAGCTGGCGGTCTGCCATTCGTCTTTGCTAAACGAAGGCAGCTTAATGAGTTCCTGCAAAACGGCAATGGCCTGCTGCTTTAATATGTCAAGATCATTATTCATTTATAATAGTTGTTCCGGAAGTGCCGGCAATTAACTGATGCAAATTTTCAGCCTTGCCAATGATCACTTTTTTTACACCGCTTTTTAGGGCGGCAAAGGCATTGTCCAGTTTGGGAATCATACCGGCAAAAACAAGATTCTTTTCTTTCAGTTCTTTATACGATTCAGGATTGATTTCATTTATAACAGAGCTGTCGTTATTGGCATCTAACAATACACCGGGCTTTTCAAAGGAGTAGATCAATGACACATCAAACTCCTGGCTTAATCCTTTGGCTATTTCCTGGGCAATGGTGTCGGCATTGGTATTGAGTAATTGCCCTTGCTTATCATGCGTAATAGGGGCCACCACAATGCTAATGTTTTGTTGCAGTAAGGTTTGAAACAAAGAACTATTGATACCATCTACATCACCTGCAAATCCGTAATCAATAGATGGGATGCACTCTTTTATGCGCCTGGATAGCATTGCCATCAGCACCGCTTAAACCCAAAGCATTACAGCCATTAGCCTGCAATTGGGCCACAATATTTTTATTGATGTAGCCGGCATATACCATCGTTACAATTTTCAATGTTTCTGCATCGGTAATTCTTCTGCCTTCCACCATTTGTTGCGGAACATTCATTTGCTCCGCCAGTTTGGTGGCAAGCTTTCCGCCACCATGCACTAAAATTTTTTTTGCATCAATGGCAGCAAATTCTTTTAGAAAGGAAGAAAGTTTTTCTTCATCATCAATGATATTTCCACCAATTTTTATGACGTAAACAGCCCCCTGTCCCCCGGTGGGGGAACTTAGGTCAAAATTTTCTTTTTTATGGTTGGACATTGTTTTAATTCACTTTTTAAGTGCTCAACAGGGTTACAAAGTGCTGACGAGTGCGACGCAACAGGTGTATAATAGTAGCACTTTTGCCGGCTACATAATTATCAACTTAGGTTTAAAGAACTGATTGTAAAAAAGACTCTACAACCTTGGTTCCCCCGCTGGGGGACAGGGGCTAATATCTCCGATAAAACTGCCTGCGCTGCCCATACCCGGTTGGCGGCTTCCTGTGTAATAATGCTGTTTGGCCCATCTAAAATTTCATCGCTTAATTCTACATTACGTCTCACGGGCAAGCAATGCATCACCTTTGCAGCGTTGGTCAGTTTCAATTTTTCATTGGTCAGCATCCAGCTTTCATCGGTGCACAAAATTTTGCCGTAGTCTTTATAAGAGCTCCAATTCTTCACATACACAAAATCTGCATCTTTCAGTGCTTCATCCTGGTCATGCATAATTGTGGCGCCATTCGTAAACTGTTCATCTAATTCATAACCTTCAGGATGTGTAATGACAAAATCAGCTTCACCCCAGGCATTGATCCATTGCGCAAAACTATTGGCCACACACTGCGGCAAAGGCTTTACATGCGGCGCCCAGGTAAGAACAATCTTAGGTTTTCTTTTTTCTTTAAACGTTTCCTTTATCGTAATTACATCCGTCAAACTTTGCAATGGGTGCAGTGTGGCGCTTTCCAAACTCACCACCGGAATGCCCGCGTATTTTATAAACTGTTTTATGTATTGCTCACTATAATCTTCTTCCCGGTTTTTTAAAGACGGAAACGTACGGATGGCCAGGATATCAAAATAATTACCCATAATCGGAGCCGCATCTTTTACATGCTCCACCGTTGTTCCATTCATAACAGCGCCTTCTTCAAATTCCAGCGCCCAGCCTTCAGAGCCAACATTAAAAACAATGGCTTCCATGCCAAGATTCTGTGCTGCAATTTGCGTACTTAATCTTGTACGCATGCTTGGATTTAAAAACAAACAACCAATCCGTTTGTTTGCACCCAAGCGTTTTATGCTTAAAAGGTTCTGCTTTATAGGCTAATGCTTTTTCAGCCAAAGCGTTAATGTCTTTTACATCATGCGCAGATATGAACTGTTTCAATTTGGGATTAATTATTTTTTATGTGGTCAACAATGGTACTACTATTTAAATTTTGTTGCGTCGCACACTTGTGCTGCAACAATTCTATTGGGCATTTTGGAGGCTTTCCTTCTTCGTTTGTAATTGACTTATTGCCTGTTGTAAGGCAGCAATAAATCCATCCAACTGATCCTTTGTAACGCTAAGTGCAGGCAACAAACGGATTACGTTAGGTTTTGCTTCGCCGGTAAAAATATGATGTTGCTGCAATAGATTTTTGCGCAGGTCTTTTAACTCTTCGGGCACATCAAACCCAATCATCAGTCCCATTCCACGAACATTTTCAAGGCCATCAATCTGCTGCAGGCGGTTTATTAAATACGAGCCATTTTCTTTGGCCTGCTCCAATAAATTTTCTTGTTCTATCACTTCCAAAACGGCTAGTGCTGCCGCACAAGCCAGGTGGTTGCCGCCAAAGGTGGTGCCCAGCATCCCATGCTTCGATTGAATGTGGGGGGCAATTAAAATGCCGCCAATCGGAAAGCCGTTGCCCATGCCTTTTGCCATGGTGTAAATGTCTGCATTAATACCAGCATGATCCATAGCAAAGAATTTTCCGCTTCTTCCATAGCCGCACTGCACTTCATCAGCAATCAGCACGGTACCGTTCTGGTCGCACAAGCGGCGAAGCAATTGCAGGAAACTTTCAGAAGCAACAGTAATGCCGCCAACGCCCTGGATCGGTTCAATGATGACCGCTGCCACTTCATTGCCATGATTTTCAAAATAATCTTTTAGGGCTGCTTCATCGTTAAAAGGCAAAAAAACTATATTATCAGTTTCGTTTACCGGCGCAACAATCGCTTTATTATCGGTAGCTGCCACGGCTAATGAAGTTCTGCCGTGAAAAGCTTTTTTAAACGCAACGATCTTTTTTCTTCCGGTATGAAAAGAAGCCAGCTTCAATGCATTTTCATTGGCTTCTGCACCGCTGTTTACCAAAAAAAGCTGGTACGCTTCCTTACCGCTTACTGTAGCTAGCTTGTCCGCTAACTCTTTTTGAATAGGAATTTGAACAGAGTTGGAATAAAAAGCAATCTTGTTTAATTGCTCTTCTATGCGCTGCACCCAATGCGGGTGTGTATGGCCAATGCTAATGACCGCATGCCCGCCATACATATCTAAATACTGCACACCATTTGCATCCCACACGTACGAGCCTTTTGCTTTCGTAATGGTGATATCGTTGATTGGGTAAACGTCAAAAAGCTTCATTTGAGTTTTAAGTTTTAAGTTATACGTTTTAAGTAGTCTTCTGGCTGGCTCTTACTTTATTAATTAATGAAATCAGCATAGCTTTAATTTCATTAATATCATTATAAAGCTCACTAAACTTATTCTGGTTCAAATAGTTTAAATCTTTGGAAAGAATCAGAAAATATTCACTTTCGTTTGCTGAACCTAATGCTATATTTAAAAAATGTGCAAATTCGGCTTGCGTATTTTTCCCTGAACCTTCTGCAATATTTGCCGGAATGGAAGAAGCTGCTCTTCTTAACTGATTTGTCAAACTATATAATTCATCTTTAGGAAAAACCTTACTGGCTTCATACACACTCAATGTAAACTTGTGCGCCTTCTCCCAAACCTTTAATTCTTTATAATCCTGCATGCTTAAACTTATAACGTATTACTTACAACTTAAAACTACCAAAACATTATTTCTCTTTATAAAGGTTACCAGCAATAGTGGATGATAATTTAATTCCTTTTATCAGCGCAGAACTCAAGCCCTGGTGTTCCATTTCATTGAGACCTGCAATGGTGCAGCCTTTAGGAGAAGTAACTTTATCAATCTCTTCTTCGGGATGCGTTTTGTTGGCGATTAACAACTTGGCCGCGCCAAAAGCCGTTTGTGCTGCAATTTTTAAAGCATCGTGTGCATGAAATCCAATTTCTACACCGCCCTGTGAAGCCGCACGAATGGTTCGCAAAAAGAAAGCAATGCCACAGGCGCATAAAGCGGTAGCGGCACTCATCATGTCTTCGTTAATTAAAATGCTCTGGCCCATGGTATTGAAAATGTTTTCCACCATGGCAATATCTTCCTGTGTGGCATTTACGGCGGAAAGACAGGTCATGCTTTCACCAACTCTCATGGCCGTATTGGGCATAGCCCTTACAATGCGCAGATCAGCGCCCAGTTTATCCCTGAACACTTGTGTATGAGCACCGGTAACTACAGAAACCAATAATTGTTTTTGCAGGTTAATGGCAGGCTTTAATTGCGATAAAGCTTCATCCAGTTGTTGGGGCAATACACAAATAAAAATAGCATCTGCATTTTCTATGGCCCCGGCATTATCGGTGGAAACATGGAAACCTTTTTCAGCAAGGCTTGCTAAAGAAGAAGCACTTCTTCTTGTTATGATAATGTCAGCGGCGTCACAAGCATGTGCCCTGATAAGACCTTCTGCCAAAGCCATCCCAATGTTACCGCCGCCAATAATTGCTGCTTTCATTTGAGTGTTTTTATTTGTTTTTGGCCGGATGGAACCTGGCCTATTGGGCTTTGTTTCGTTATGATCGTTTAGAAAGCGGCAGCTTTTAAGTTCAAGCCTGCACATTCATCCAGGCCCAACATCAGGTTCATGTTTTGCACGGCTTGTCCCGAAGCGCCTTTTAATAAATTATCAAGCGCCGAATGGACAACCAATTTCGAACCTACTTTTTCCAGCTGTATCACACATTTATTGGTGTTCACCACCTGTTTCAAAAAAATCTCCTGCCGGCTTAAAATGGTAAAGGGGTGATCGTTATAAAAGTCACTGAATAATTCAATTAAATGATCTGCGTCTTCTGCGCAGGAAATAGTGGAAGAGATAAAGATCCCCCTGGTAAAATCACCACGCCAGGGAACAAAATTCAATTCAACGCTTTGTGATCCCAGTTGGATTACGGATTGATTGATTTCTTTTAAATGTTGATGCGATAGCGTTTTATAGGCTTGCACATTATTGGCTCTCCAGCTAAAATGTGAAGTAGGAGATAGCCCTTGTCCTGCACCTGTTGAACCTGTAATACCCGTCGTGTAAACTTCGTTCAGCAGGCCTGCTTTTGCAAGCGGCAACAGGCCCAATTGAATAGCTGTGGCAAAGCAGCCGGGATTGGCAATATTTTTTGCAGATTGGATTTGTGCTTTATTGATTTCCGGAAGACCGTAAACAAATTGGCGGGTGCCGGTTTTTGATTGCGCATGAAGACGAAAGTCTTGCGAAAGATCAATGATTTTTATATGGTCAGCTATCGGGTTGGCTTCCAAAAATTTTCTTGCTTCACCATGGCCTACGCATAAAAATAAAACGTCGATAGTATCACTTAACTCACTGGAGAAAGTTAAATCCGTTTCTCCAAGCAAATCGGGATGCACAGAAGAAATTGGCTTGCCGGCATGGCTGCGGCTATGAATAAAAGAAATAGCCACCTGGGGATGATGAAGAAGAATGCGTATCAACTCACCACCTGTATAACCTGCTCCGCCAACAATACCAACGTTTATTTTTTTCATGATCATTTACAATTTATCCTGTCATTAATAGTTGAAGGTTGTGAACATAGAATGAATCCTAAGCCTTCATTACTCCTTTGGCGGTCATGCCGGTGGCATGACCCTACGATTGGTTTGATTCATTAATGATGTTCCAAATGGCTGTTTGATTGCCAAATATTTTACTGAAGCCTCTTACATCTTCACCGGTAAAGCCGGTATTCATTTCGCCATACTTGCCAAACTTGCTGCTCATTAAATCAAACTTCGATTCAATACCAATAACCTGAAAACGGTAAGGCAGCAATTGCACAAATACATCGCCGGTTACATTTTGCTGAGAGTTTTCAAAAAACGCTTCAATATCTCTCATTACCGGATCAAGTATTTGCCCTTCGTGCAGCCAGTTGCCATAGAATTGGGCCAACTGGTCTTTCCAGTTCAATTGCCATTTGGTAAGCACATGTTTTTCCAATGCATGGTGGGCTTTCAAAATCACCATGGGTGCAGCCGCTTCAAAACCTACACGGCCTTTAATACCAATGATGGTATCACCAACATGTATATCCCTGCCAATACCATACGCACCGGCAATGGTTTGTAAATATTGAATGGCTTCGGAAGGATGACTGAATGTTTTATTGTTTACGCTCTTTAAGTTCACCTTTCTCAAAGCTTAGTTTTACTTCTTCGCTGTCTTGCTTTGTAACCTGTGTGGGCCATGCTTCTTCCGGCAAAATTCCTTTTGAAGAAAGTGTTTCCTTGCCGCCAACGCTTGTTCCCCACAAACCTTTATTGATGGAATACACGGCTTTCTCAAAATTCATGTCAACCCCTTTGCTCTTCAGATATTCAATCTCCTGTTCGCGGCTTAATTTCAAATCACGGATCGGGGTAATGATCTCAACACCGGGGATCATAATATGAAAGATCATATCGAAACGCACCTGGTCGTTGCCGGCGCCTGTGCTGCCGTGGGCTACAGCTTTTGCATTTAATGCTTTGGCATGTTCTGCAATGTGCAGGGCCTGAACCAAACGTTCTGCACTTACACTTAAAGGATAGGTGTTGTTTTTTAAAACATTGCCAAATATCAAATACTTGATGATGCGGTCATAATAGCTTTTAACCGCATCTACGGTAGTATGTGTTTTTACACCCAGTTTGTAAGCATGTGCTTCAATTTCCTTCAATTCCTTTTCTGTAAAGCCACCGGTATTTACAATGATACTGTGTACTTCGTAACCTTTTTCTTCTGTCAAATATTTTACACAATAGGAAGTATCTAATCCTCCGCTAAATCCAAGAACAATTTTTTTGTCTTCTGCAGGGGCGTTTTTAGAAGAATCATTTGTTGCTGTCATCACTTAAAGAAAAATGGGTTTTAGAAATGGAATAAATTGAACAAGGTCATTTTGAGCTTGCGGTTGCTGTTGCGGTCCTTGGTGTTTTTATCCGGGCCGATCAACCGTTTCAGGAATTTGTTTTGCTTGATTTTCAGCAGGCGTTCATACACTTTGCTTTTTTCTTCAAAATGCTCTTTTGTTTCCTGGGGCTCATAATGATCTTTTGGATCGTAAAGCATAGCGGTACACAGGCAGTTTTTCCTGTCCTTGCTCATCAGTATATCATAGTTCACACAGCTTTTGCAACCAGCCCAGAACTTTTCATCCGGTGTCAGTTCCGAATAGGTAACCGGCTCATAGCCCAGGTCGCTGTTGATTTTCATTACAGCCAGTCCGGTGGTTAAACCAAAAATTTTGGCTTCGGGATATTTTTCCCGGCTTAGCTGGAAAATGCGTTCCTTGATAGCTTTGGCCACGCCGCTTTTGCGAAACTGCGGGGAAACGATCAGGCCGGAGTTGGCTACGTATTCACCTTCCCAGGTTTCAATATAGCAAAAGCCTACCCAGGTGCCATCGCCGGTTACGGCAATAACAGCCTTGCCTTCATCTATTTTTTGGGCTACATATTCCGGCGAACGTTTGGCAATACCGGTTCCGCGGGCCTTTGCCGATGCTTCCATTTCATCGGTGATGATGGCAGCATATGATTTATCTTCCGGTGTTGCCACCCTAATGATAATGTTCTGTTCCAATTGTAAAAGAATTGATGTAAGTAGAGGGGATAACCAATCCTGTACCAATAACCTCGGGAGATTTCACTGATAGGGGCCATGGTTAAGGGCTCGTCCTATCAGCAACCAGGTCGTCGTCTTGAGAGATAGCGGAAAACATCAAAGCACACATCATATACACGGGTTGCTACCTGTGCATGAAAAATAAAATGTTTGGTATGTGTGTTATTCTGCATTTTTTTAGAAAGTGCAAATTTATAGGTAAATCCGCTTTAAAGTCCAATAATTTTTACTTTAAAACTTGCCCTGTGAAATTATTTCTTTTTGAACATACGGTACGTTAAAAAATAAGCCTTCCAAAACACTTTCGCTTACGCATTGATCACGGCTGTTCGTAACAATTTTATAACCCGGCACGATATTTTAATATTTCAGTTTTTGATTTCTTTATGTCAATAATTACCACCTATGCTCACCTTCGGGAAATTCTTATCATTGGATGAAGACCTGCAAATCCAGGTTTTATCCCTGGACGGCGTTGATTTAGAGTTAAAACGTACCTGTCGTAACCTGACTGTGGAACTTTATTCCCTCTACCATTTTTATGTCGAGATCTTTTTTGATAAGTTGACGGAAGAACCTTTATACCTGAAGGCTTTCAAAAAGACGAAATATTTGGAGCCTTACCTTCAGCAAATTGATATAACCGAAGTTTTAGGAATTAGGGAGCAGGGTTTTTAACGTATAAAATAAAAAAGCCGGTTTATTTTAAACCGGCTTTTTTTATTTGTTGAGCTACTAGGATTCGAACCTAGACAGACAGAACCAAAATCTGTAGTGCTACCGTTACACCATAGCTCAAACTTGCCCAAAACTTGATCGTTGATCAAAAATGGAGTGCAAAAATAAAGGCACAGGAAAGATGAACCAAATTTTTTAATCTATAATCCTTCAATTTTAAGAAAATAACCACCACCCGGCGACTCTTGCAAAGCAGGAACCAGGCATCCACGCCACTATTGAGCTTCTGTTGTGTTGCGTTCGGCTAAGAAATTTCTCTGCAGGAAATTCCTACATTTATGAAAACCTCTCTTCATGCCACCATTTAACCGCCGTTCTTTTTTGCACAAAGCCGGTATGGCTTCTGCCACTGCATTTTTTTCCTCCTTTGTTCAACCCGCCTGGAGCAAAAATTTTGAAAGAGCTATCAGGCAAGCAGAGGATATTTCCCCGGATGATCTGGCAACGGAAGAAGAGTTTTGGTATTATATACAACAGGCCTTCACTGTTTCTCCATCCATCATTAATTTGAATAATGGTGGTGTTTCTCCGGCGCCTAAAACCGTGCAGGATGCTATGAAGAGATATTATGATCTTAGCAATGAAGCACCCAGTTACTATATGTGGCGGGTACTGGACATGGGACGAGAAACGCTTAGAAGCAACCTGGCCAGGCTGGCAGGTTGCAGCTCAGAAGAAATTGCCATTAACAGGAATGCTTCCGAGGGACTGGAAACGGTGATCTTTGGCTTGCCGTTATCGGCAGGGGATGAGGTGGTAGTAGCCAGGCAGGATTATCCCAATGTGATAAATGCCTGGAAACAAAGGGAAATACGGGACAAAATAAAGATCAACTGGGTTAACCTTGAGCTGCCTTCGGAAGATGAGAACTACCTGGTGCAGCAATACGTAAAGGCTTTTACTTCCAAAACCAAAGCAGTTAATATCACTCATATTATTAACTGGAACGGCCAAATTATTCCGGTTAAGAAAATAGCCGCAGAAGCGCATAAAAGAGGAATTGATGTTTTGGTGGATGGTGCTCACAGCTTTGCCCATTTTGATTTTAAAATTCCTGATCTGGACGCTGATTATTTTGCCAGTAGTTTGCACAAATGGCTGTATGCACCCATTGGCAGTGGCATGCTGTATGTAAAAAAGGATAAAATCAAAAATGTTTACCCTCTGTTTGCCAGCGATGACCCACTAAAAGAAGACATTAGAAAATTTGAGCACCTGGGTACAAGACCTTTTTTTATTGAGCAGGCCATTGGCAAAGCCCTGGAGTTTCATGATATGATTGGAAGTGAGCGGAAAGAAAAACGGCTGCACTATTTAAAAAACTACTGGATGGAAAAGGTAAAGGATCTTCCCAAAGTGAAGCTTAGTACTTCCTTGCATCCAAAATGGGGCTGTGCCATTGGTATGGTTTCCGTGGAAGGAAAGAAGCCGGCAGAGCTGGATAGTTATTTATTCAACAACTATAAAATTCATACAACTACCATTGAATGGGAAAACATTAAAGGCGTGCGAATTACGCCTAATGTATATACCACAACAAAAAACCTGGATGTGCTGGTGGAAGGCATTTCCAGGTTTGCAAGGACTTTGTAGAGAAGTTAGAAGTCAAAAGGAAAAATTCAAAAGTCAAAATGGCCTGCGGCTTTTACGAACTTCCTTTTTTTGACTTTTTACTTTTGAATTAAACAGCTTTCACCAAATAATAATTCTTTTTTCCTTTTTGAATAAGCAGGTATTTATTATGAAGTAATTGCTGTTCTGAAACAGGAGTAGCCACATCAGAAACTTTATGGCGGTTGATACTTACACCACCGTTTTGGATCATTTTTCTTGCTTCGCCTTTGCTGGGAAAAATATTGGTTTCTGTAAGGAAGCTTATAACGTCGATACCGGTTTGCAGTTTACCGGTAGGGAAATCCACATGAACAATACCTTCCATTTCTTCCAGGTCTTTTTCGCTGAGGCTTTCTGCGGGGGCATTTTGCCGGGCAAATAATTTTTGGGTAGTTTCCAGCGCTTTGCTGTATTCTTCCAGGCCATGAACAAAAATGGTGAGTTCCTGCGCCAGCCTTTTTTGCAGAATTCTTTTCGATTGATCCTTGTGGTGTTCTTCAATCAGGTTATTGATTTCTTCCTGGGGTAAAAACGTGAATATCCTGATCCATTTTTCTGCATCGCTATCCGCGGCATTCAGCCAAAACTGGTAGAATTGGTAAGGCGTGGTTTTTTCGGCGTCCAGCCAAATATTGCCCTGTTCTGTTTTTCCAAACTTTCCACCATCGGCTTTGGTAATTAAGGGGCAGGTGAAGGCAAAGGCTTCGCCGCCGGCCTTGCGGCGGATCAGTTCTGTTCCGGTGGTAATATTTCCCCACTGGTCGCTGCCGCCCATTTGCAGTTTGCAGTTCTTGTTTTGATACAAGCCAGTAAAAATCATAGCCCTGTATAAGCTGGTAGGTAAACTCGGTAAAACTGATGCCGGTTTCTCCTTCAATTCTTTTGCGAACACTATCCTTGCTCATCATATAATTTACGGAAATATGCTTTCCCACATCACGGATAAATTGGAGAAAGTTCATATCCTTGAACCAGTCGTAATTATTGACCATTTCCGCCGCATTGGGCCTGGATGGGCTAAAATCAAGGAATTTCATTAACTGTTTTCTTACACCTTCCTGGTTTTTTTGCAGGGCTTCTTCGCTCAGTAGATTTCTTTCCTGGCTTTTGCCGCTTGGATCGCCAACCATGCCGGTAGCCCCGCCCACCAGGGCAAAGGGTTTGTGCCCAGCTCTTTGCATATGCACCAAAATTAAGATAGGAACAAGGCTTCCAATATGTAAAGAATCGGCGGTAGGGTCAAATCCAATATAGCCCGAGGTCATTTCTTTGTTCAATTGTTCTTCGGTGCCCGGCATGATGTCCTGGATCAGTCCGCGCCAGCGTAGTTCTTCTATCAAATTCATGTTTAAACGGCTTTGAGCGGCAAAAGTAGGCACCTAAAGGCAATTTTGGGTTCACGTCCTTCGTTTACGGTAAGTAATTTATAGTAGGAATACTATGAATTTGAGCTTTTAAGAATTACTTTTGTCACGAAGTCAAAATCGTGAAAAACCAATACCAATCCCGCTTATTTGAAAATTGACGCAATGAAAATTAACCGCCTGGCTCTTACAATGGTAGTCCTTGCCAGTGTAACAACTGCTTCTGCACAATTTCGCAAATATTCCAATGAGTTTTTGAACATAGGTGCCGGTGCCCGCGGTTTGTCTATGGGAGGTGCCCAGGTAGCTTCTGTAAAAGACGGAACGGCCGGTTACTGGAATCCTGCAGGCCTGGTGGGTGTAAAAGATCAACCCGAAGTAAACATAATGCATGCTGAATATTTTGCCGGTATTGGTAAATACGATTATGCCAGCATTGCTGTACCGGTAGCAGGCAATAAAAGAACAATTGGTATTTCGGCCCTGCGCTTTGCCGTGGATGATATCATGAATACCTTGTTTTTGGTAGAGCCCGACGGGTCTATTAATTATAACAACATCCAGGCTTTTTCCTCTGCGGATTATGCTTTTCTTTTCTCCTTTGCCCAGAAATTAAAAGAAACAAAAAATAAGAACATCAATTTCGGGTTGAATGCAAAAGTGATTCACAGAAGTGTGGGAAAGTTTGCCAAAGCCTGGGGGTTTGGTCTGGATGCGGGCTTGCAGATACAGGCAAATAAATGGCGGTTCGGCTTTGCCGGAAGAGACATCACCACCACTTTTAATGCCTGGTCGTTCAGCTTTACCGAAAAGGAAAAAGAAGCTTTATACCTTACCCAAAACGAGATACCTGTAAAATCGACGGAGTTAACGGCGCCAAGGCTGGTGATAGGCGTGGCCCGCGATTTTAAGTTAGGGAAAAAATCCTCGTTGCTGGCAGAAGCCAATTTCGATTTGACCTTTGACGGGCAACGAAATACATTAATCAGCGCTGATCCTGTAAGCGCCGATCCCAAACTTGGACTGGAATGCAACATCAATGATGTATTCTTTATCAGGGCCGGAATAAACAATTTTCAAAAAGCTTTGGCTGACGGAGATACCCTGAATCAGAAGAAGGTATGGATTTACCAGCCAGGCGCCGGGGCCGGGTTTAAGATTCAAAATGTGAAGATTGATTATGCCTTTACCAATCTGGCCAACCAATCCAATCCGTTGTTTACCCACGTATTTTCTTTACAGGTGAACTTAGTTAACGATAAAAAGAAAAAGAAATAATCATTCGTACTCCCCAAAACTACCTCACATGAAAAAAGTTCTATTTGGCCTATTGCTTACTTGCAGTTTTGTGGCAAAAGCGCAGGTGTACAATAACGAATGGATAGACTATTCTAAAACCTATTACAAGTTCAAGGTGGGGAGTGATGGTGTTTACCGTCTTCCTTATTCTTTGCTTGACAAGTGTAGGTTTGGGTAGTACGCCTGCCGAACATTTCCAGCTTTGGCGCAACGGGATTCAGGTGCCTATTTATACTTCTGTGCCAACAGGGGCTTTGCCTGCAACAGGTTATATTGAGTTTTGGGGAAAAATGAATGATGGGAAGCCCGATAAGCAGTTATATCGAAAACCTTCTTACCAGTTAAATGACAAATGGAATTTAATAACCGATACGGCCACTTATTTTTTAACGGTTAATACAACCGTTGCCGAAAATTTACGGTTAGAAAGTACGGCCAATAACGTAGCCGGCAATACCCTGCCTGTAGAACCTTACTTCATGTACACAGCGGGTAATTATTTTAAAAATAAGGTCAATGGTGGATATGCGGTGCCTGTTGGTGAAAATCTTTTTTCCTCCTCCTATGACTATGGCGAAGGATGGACTTCTGCGGATATTGTGACCCAGGCTATTGACTCGGTAAAGATCACCTATGGAACCAATACTTCTTCGTTAAACAACTTATTCGTTTATAACGGCGGGCCTTCGCCAACTTTTAAAATTACCGTTTCCGGTAATGCTACTATTCAGCGCTATTACAAAGTAGCTATTAACGGAGATTCGGTTTTTAGCAAGCAGGTCAATTTTTATGATTTTTCAACCGACTCTGTTACATTTCCATTGGCTAAAATTCTTTCTAATACCGCTTCCATAGCTGTTACCAATATGGCTTATGTAGGATGTTATAAGGATTCCATAAAGGGAATGATCTGTCAAACCGACCGGATGGTGATCCATAAATATGAACTGACCTATCCAAGGTTGTTCAATTTTGGCGGGGCTGCTAATTTCGAATTCACCCTTCCTGCAAATCCTGTTGGCAATTATTTGGAAATAACGAATTTTTCTTCCGGCACCACGGTGCCGCCGGTTCTCTACGATTTAACAAACGGCAAAAGATACGTCGCTGATATGTCGGCTGCATCCAAACTGAAATTTGTGTTGCTTCCCTCTGCCGAAAATAGAAACCTGGTTTTAGTCAGGGAGGATGCCTCTAATGTTAAAAACATTACAGAAATTCAAACCCGCAACTTTATTGATTACCGTAGTACAAGTGCCAATGTTGGTGATTATTTAATTATATCCAACCCGCTTTTATTTAATGGGGCCGGAGGAAATAACCCTGTTGAAGATTACAGAGCTTACAGAAGTTCAGCGGCAGGTGGTTCTTACAATGCTAAAATTTACCTGGCCGATGAATTGATTGATCAATTTGCCTTTGGGATTAAAAAGAATCCACTGGGTCTCAGGAATTTCATTCGTTATGCCCGTCTGAATTATCCTGTAAAACCCAGGCATGTGTTTTTAATTGGCAAGGGTGTTAGTTACTTGGATCAACGTGCAAATGAAAGCAGTTCAAATCAAACGGTTAAATCGAATCTGGCAAAGTTGAATCTTGTTCCCACTTTTGGGTGGCCTGCTTCGGATATATTGCTGACAGCAGAGCCCGGGAGTTCAATACCGGAAATTCCCGATTGGCCGCTTGTCTGCTATTACACCGCAGGAAGTAACTGATTATTTAAATAAAGTAAAAGAATTTGAATTAGCGCAAGCTTCTTCTTCTCCTTCTTCTGCAGACAAAAAATGGATGAAGAATGTGGTTCACATTGTGGGGGCCAGCGATGAGGATTTAGGAACAATCCTTTCTAATTCTATGAATGGGTTTAAAAAAATTATAACAGATACTTTGTTTGGTGCTAAAGTCTCTACTTTTTCTAAAAATACAGCCGATGCTGTTCAGCAATTGAACAGTTTAGATTTAACTAATTTAATTAATGAGGGAGTCAGCCTTATAACGTATTTTGGTCACTCCTCATCCACCACACTTGAATTTAACTTAGATAATCCGGAGAATTATAATAATCAGGGTAAATATCCATTGTTTATAGGGCTCGGTTGTAATGCAGGTAATTTTTTCAACTTTAGTGATCTGCGTTTTATAGCGAAAGAAACTATCTCTGAAAAATACGTTCTGTCTCCTAACAGAGGAACTATTGGTTTTATTGCCAGTACCCATTTTGGAATTGTTCATTATTTAGACATTTGGAATACCCGTGCTTATAAAAGACTAAGCAATACCAGCTATGGGAAAACCATTGGTGAAATTTTAAAAGAAACATCAGAGGATGTATTTAGAGATCAATCGCAGGAGGATTTTTATGCAAGGGCAACAGTTGAAGAAAGTGAATTGCATGGCGACCCTGCCATAACATTAATCCGCATCCCAAACCTGATTATGTAATTGAAGATCCAATGGTAAAAGTTTCACCAGGTTTTATATCGGTGGCTGATGCCTCTTTTAAGATAGATGCAAAGTTGTTAAATATTGGGAGAGCGTCTGCTGCAAAAATAGTTATTGAAGTAAAACGACAGTTCCCGGATCAATCTACAGTCAATTATTCAACGGGATACTATTTCAGCGCCAAGATATGCTGATTCAATTTCTGTAACTGTACCTATTGATCCTGCTCATGATAAAGGGTCTGAATAAAATTATTGTTACGATTGATGCAGATAATGATGTAGATGAGTTATATGAAACTAATAACAGTGTATCTAAAGACATAATGATTTATGAAGACGAAGCCCGGCCAATATATCCTTACAATTTTGCCATTATTAATAAGCCTTCTGTTAAGTTGAAAGCATCCACAGCCAATCCATTCAGTGAAAGTAAAGAATACCGGATGGAAATGGATACTACGAGAATTTTTTAATTCACCTTTCAAAATCACTCAGAACGCTTACTACAGTAGGTGGGGTTATGGAGTTTGATCCGGGAATTACATTTACTGATAGTACTGTTTATTATTGGCGTGTTGCGCCTATCCCGGCATCAGGACCTTAGCTGGAATACAGCTTCTTTCGTGTACATAGCTAACAGCGACTTCGGATTTAATCAATCACATGTGTATCAGCATTTAAAATCTAAAACAAAAGGCATAGATATAGATTCAGCTTCCAGTTTATGGAGGTTTGGAAAAGTTACCAATGATCTGTTTGTTCGAAATGGAGTTTTTCCTACCGCTGCCAGCTTTGCTGTAGATTTTTCTGTAGCTATTAACGGAGATCCATATATACGTAGCGTTTGTGGTGTATCAAATGTAATTATAAATGTGATTGACCCACGAAGCTTTAAGCCCTGGTTCAATGCTCATGCTGGTAATCCAAGTCAGTATGGTAGTGATCCCGTATGTGGAGAAGATAGGGTTTATAATTTTCAATACAATATTCTTGATACAAATAAAAGAAGAAAAATAGTGGAGTTTTTGGACCTGATACCAAACGGATATTTTGTTATAGTAAGAAACACTTCAGGTACAGCTATTTCGTCAAATACGTATGCTTCTGACTGGAAAAAGGATACTGCCTATTTAGGAAGTGGAAATAGCATTTATCACAGACTTTACAACCAGGGGTTTAAGGACATCGATTCTTTTAACATGCCAAGAGCATTTATTTTTATTTACCAAAAAGACAATCAAACAGAATTTGCTCCATTGTCTCAATTTAGCCAGGGGCTATATGATAGGATTACGCTTTCCACCACATGTCAAACACAGGATACCATTGGCTATATAACATCACCGGAATTTGGGCCCGCTAAAACATGGAAAGAATTCAGGTGGAGGGGAGGAGTAATGGATTCTGTTACTGGTGATAATCCCACAATTGATTTGCTTGGTATTAAAAATGATGGATCGGTGGATACATTACGTTCGTAACTTAGACCTAAACCAGCAAACAATAGATATTTCCTCTGTTAATGCTGTTCGTTATCCTTACTTGCAAATGCAAATGCGAAATATTGATACTTCTAATTATACGCCTTATCAGCTAAAATACTGGCGATTGACTTATGACCCAGCCCCCGAAGGAGCCGTCGCGCCTAATATTTATTTTGATATGAAGGATACGGTTGACGTAGCCGAGCCTCTACAATTTAAAATGGCATTTAAAAATGTTAGTGAAGCGCCGTTTACGGATAGCATAAAAGTAAAAGCTGTTATTACCGATAAGAATAATGTTGCTCATGTGTTGCCTGCCTGGAAGCAAAGACCTTTGTCTTTAAATCCGGATACATTGCATTATAACTTATCCAATTGATACCAGGCAGTTAGTGGGCAATAACTTTATGTATGTAGAAGTGAACCCCGATAACGATCAGCCGGAACAGTATCATTTCAATAATTTCTTTTATAAAGACATTTTATGTTCGTCCGGATACTTTGAACCCGTTAATGGATGTAACCTTTGATAATGCCCATATTTTGAATCATGATATCGTATCGGCCAGACCAGATATCATGATTAAATTGAAGGATGAATCAAAATGGTTTCTGCTCAACGATACCTCGACCATTACTGTGCAGGTTCGTTTTCCTGATGGAAGTCTGAAGGCTTATTATTTTGATGGTGCGACTATGCAGTATATTCCTGCCGCAGCAGGCGCCTACAACCGATAATACTGCCGCGGTTAATTTAAAGCCTTTTTTTGACCAGGATGGTGAGTATGAATTGACTGTTACTAGGAAAAGATATGAGTCAGAATAAGGCGGGTGCTATGCAGTACCGCGTAGCTTTTCAGGTTTTTAACAAACCTATGATCTCTAACATGCTGAATTATCCCAATCCCTTTACCACATCTACAGCTTTTGTATTTACAGTAACAGGAAGTGAAGTGCCGCAAAACATCAGAATTCAGATTCTAACGGTTACCGGTAAAATAGTAAGGGAGATCACAAAAGATGAATTGGGACCCTTGCGTGTAGGAAGAAATATTACAGAATTTAAATGGGATGGAACCGACCAGTATGGACAGAAATTGGCGAATGGTATTTACTTATATCGTGTAGTTACAAATCTAAACGGCAAATCATTGGATAAGTTTACAAGCAGACGATGATAATACAGACAAATATTTTAATAAAGGATATGGTAAAATGTATTTGATGAGATAAAGCAAATCAAAGATGTTTGTTAAGCCTTCCGGAGTGGAAGGCTTTTTTATAATTTTATTTTTAGAACTATGTTATAATTAATAAAATCGATCTAAAATGCACCAGATGAACAAAAAGAAACTACTGCATTCCGGCAACTTTGCACCTTCTTTTGTATTTCTTTTACCTGTTTTTTTTGTATTTCATGGTGTTTCTGAATACTTATTTTTTATTCCTTTCCAAGATTCCTTGAAACTTTTGGCTTTTTATTTTGCAATAACTGCATTGTTGTTGGGTGTTTTTTATTTTGTTTTTCAGAGTATCAAAAAAGCATCTTTAGCAGTTTTTATTTCTTTAGCAATATTCTTTTTTTTTGGAGCCATGCATGACAATCTAAAAAAAATTGCTGGAGACACATTCGTTATTAAGTACTCCTTTCTTTTGCCTTCTTTTTGTATCATCTATGTGCTGACAATGTTATTGATTAAGAGAAATAGATGTGTTGTTACTCCAAAACTTATAACATATCTAAATATTTTACTTTTGATTTTAATTCTGTATGATGCTTCAATTATTGGGTTTAAAGTAGTAACAAATAAGGAAGATAAGCTGGGTGTTACACAATGTAAAACTTGCCCTAAGCCTGACGTTTATTTAATTATATTAGATGGTTACGCAGGACAAAGTCAATTATCTGCTGATTTCTCATATGATAACAAAGCATTTTTGGATACTCTTCAAGATTTAAAATTTCATGTTGTTCCCAAAAGTAAATCTAATTATACAGGAACAGTGTTTTCTATTGCTTCATTATTGAATTTTGAGTACTTGGAAATGAATGATTTTTCCATCACAGATAGAAATTTAAACTACTGCTATAAAAAAATAGCACAAAACAAAGCGGTTGATTTTTTTCAAAATCAAGGGTACGAGTTTGTTAATAACTCGATATTTGACATTGGCAATACACCTTCAATTTCTAAAAAAACATTTTTGACATCTGGAGTGGATCTTATATCTAGTCAAACTTTGTTTGCCAGGATCCGGCGTGACCTTTACAATAATTTTTTGATAAACCATATGGAAGGTTCACAACAATACAAAGACTTTGTTTTTAGAGATTTTAAAAATAACGAGCTTTTATATAACAAATTGCTGGAAACTGTAGAGATGCCTTCCAGAAATCCAAAGTTCGTTTACACGCACCTTATGATGCCACATTTTCCCTATTATTATAAAGAGAATGGAATATTGAATGAACTTCCCGATTTACGTTATGATCAACTAAGCAGAAAAGATCTTTATCTAAGCTATTTGAAATATTGTAATACCAAGATATTATATCTTGTTAACCATATTTTAAAAGAATCAGACACGGAACCGGTGATTCTGCTTTTAAGTGACCATGGATATAGGCATTCTTCGAATTCAGAACTATATTTTTCCAATTTAGCTGCCGTACATTTCCCCAATGGAAGTTATTCTTCTTATCATGGCACCTAACTAATGTGAACCAATTCAGAATTTTTCTTAACAATTTATTTCAGCAAAAAATGCCTTTATTGAAGGATAGAAGGGGGAATAATTATTTCAAAAATTTTGTAAGACCTAAGTAATAAAGTAAACGTTTAACTCAATTTTTTCCAGTCTCTTTTGTTGCTACTACAAATTTTTTAGCTGATTGGTTCCTGAGGTTTGTTTTTAAAAATAGTATCATGAAAAAGTAATTTTTGCTCAGGCTCGGAAAAATAATACTGATAAAATGATTTTCTGGTTGTAGAAGCAGGGCACTTAATTTTAGAATAACCGTGATACGAATGATCTGTACACTCAAATAAAACACAACGGTTAAAAATCGGTAGAAATTGAGTGTATGCATTGGGTAACATCTTTATTCCAAAATTCCAGGTTGCCACCCCATTCTTCTCTCCATTCAGAATTTAGAAAAATGATAAGATTTAATCGTCTTTGTTTTTTTTGACAGGATGTAAATTATAGTCAACATGAATATCTAAAAAACTATTAGCAGCCTCCCTGGTGTAATCCGTATCCATAGCGATCGTCAATTGTTTCAAGACTACTGATTCCAGAAATCTTTTCTATAAAATTGGTAACCTGAAGGGTTGTTAATTTATTCTTTAAGTCTGTAAAGCAGGAATGTAATTGTGAGAAATTGGAGTGTTCTGATTTTCGTTCATTGATGCCTTTGTAGGTTTTATTCATGTTATTTAAAGAGGGAAGCTCTTTTGATAAGTGATAAGGATTTTGCAAAATCCTTATCCAGAAAATTGTCGATGACCAAGAAAGAAAATGGATCCCCTGTATTAAATTGCTTTTTCCATTCTCTTAATTGTTCTTCATCGCAGATTTTTTTATTGATTATACTGTTGAACGATTTTAGTTTTGGCTGTTAATCCGCTGCAGGCCATCAGTAAAAAGAAAGGCAATAATGCTAAAATAAATCTATTATGCCATTCATCGCAGGAAAGAGCTACTGTAATCATCACGAGTAAAATAGTGCATAAAAAGAAAGCTGTTTGAGGAATAAAGTCTTGCACTAACTTTTTGAATCCAAGAAGAATCAGAACATAGGCTCCGTAAAAGTAAATACCAATAAATAAATTATGTGTCAAAGAATAATAGGGCCGGACAACGCCCCAAAAAGCCGCTAGTCTTCTACCTGCTAAATCAAAAAAAAGAGATGTGTGATGGGTAATAATATACCATAAGCCCTTCCACTGAATTTTTTTCAAGCGGTACCCGAATATTATTTTGCCCTTGTATGGTTGGTACACCACAAATGATGATTTCATGAGAAAAAGGAAGCAAAAAATCAAATTCTCCACCTGATTTTAAGGCGAAATTTAAGAGGAAGTAAAGTAAAATAATGCCTGAAGTAATAAATATGGAGAGCAGGAGCAATGCTTTTTTACGGTAAA
This sequence comes from uncultured Bacteroidota bacterium, assembly GCA_963697545.1. GTDB lineage: Bacteria > Bacteroidota > Bacteroidia > Chitinophagales > Chitinophagaceae > Flavisolibacter. The sequence continues at coordinate 39,279 of CAVOOL010000004.1, forward strand.
ACTTAAATAATATAAAAACGATTGTTGATGGTATAAAGAACAGCCCTGTTGGTCTTGTAAAATATAAGACAGATAAGCCAAAAACCAGCAGCAGAATATTTTTGACTGATAGATTGGGTATAGAAAATAATAGATAAGTATAGATAATGCCAAAACTGAAATACAACGATTCTGTAAACAAGTGTACATTGTATAACTGATAATAAAACATTGCAATGAACAGAAATGTAACTATAAAAGACCTAAAATGACTTTTGGTCATGGATAGTGCCAGCTTGTAAAAAAGAACTATCGAAACAGCATTGACACTCATTTGTATAAGAACTACCAACCAGGGAAAAGTGCCGGTTATCTTGCTAAAAGCTATTATCAAAAATTTCAACCGAATAGAATAGAAAGTTGCCACTTGAATAATGACCCGTTTGTAAAATCTTATCAGCTTGATCAATATATTTTGCCGATTCGTAAGTAGTAACAATGCCAAAATGCCCATATAATAGAACTTGTAATAAAAGCCAGGAAATAGCAAGAACAACAAAGCTTTTTTTGGCATTAAATGGTTCAATAAATTTGAGAAAGGCTCATTCGTTATCGAAAAGCTATAAAAATATACAACTAAACTCAACTCTAGGGAAAATGCTTCTTCAAATTTAGAATTGGTTTTTCAAGCAAATAGAAACTAATGGTGCTTGCAATAATGGTTAATGCTAAACTTAAAAACGAAACAAATAGTGCATGACCAAAGAAGGATGTAGTGTGATTATCTAACATCTTCGATAGCATATAGCTTAAAATTAAATAGATTGGAATGTGATACACATACATGCCATAGGAAATTTTGCCAATAAAACTTAATGCTTTTAGATGCTTCAGCCAGGGAAGCAGGTGGGTCTCATGCCTGATTAATAAATAAAGTAATGAACTAAAAAAGGCAGCAGATATACTATACCCAACAGTGGGAAAAAGTAGATTATCTTGCTCTTACATTTCCAAAAATTGCAAGGCTGGCATTATTAAGTGGAAGGAAGCTTAAAGTTATAATTTTTATTACTTGTGCTGGGATTTCTTTTCCTTGTTTTAAATGCACTGCCAAAAGACATCCCATTAAAAGACTATCCATTCTTGTTATCGTACTGCAATAAAAGACCTCAACTTCATGTGGGTTTAACATCCAGGTAAAAATTCGAACAATAAGAGCAAAAGCTATTAAACCAAGGATTACCTTTTTTAAAATTCTGCAGTTTTTCTAATAAAGAAAATCATGATCGGCCAAAAAATATAAAACTGCTCTTCAACAGCCAAAGACCAAAAATGAGATAAGAATGGCACAGGCGCAGGACCCTTGTGAACCATAAGCCAATTTTGAAAATAGGACCAATACCACAATTTATTTTCATTGTAATAGCTGAAAGTGGTATCTGGGCCCTTTTGAGAAAAAAGGACAGGTGATAGAATAAAAAAACCGATTAGCACTAAATAGTAAAGAGGAAAAATGCGGAGAACCCTTCTGATATAAAAATTTCGGAAATAGAATTTACTTTCTCTTGATTTTAAGAGAAGATCCGTTATTAAAAATCCGGAAAGAACAAAAAACAGATCAACACCCATCCACCCAAATCTGAAGAAAGCTTACAGAACCAAAATTGTGATAGAAAACAACGATAGATATGGCTAACCCTCTTAGAACATCAAGCGCAGGATAATACGCCCTGGTAGCAGTTTGCGGATACATGGATATTGGTTTTTACGGGATTTGGATTGAAATGCAACAACTAAAATAGCAGATAATTGGAACTTTTACAAATCCATTTTCCTCAAAATATACTTCCCCACCATATCAAACTCCAAATTCACTTCGTCATTTTCCTTTACGTATTTCAGGTTTGTATGCTCAAATGTATAAGGTATAATAGCTACTTTAAAACTAGCTTTCTTTACATCAAAGGCGGTTAAACTAATACCATTTACACAAATAGACCCTTTTTCAATCATTAAGGGGGCAAATTTTTTGGGGAAGTCAAACTCAAATTCATAACTGCCCTGCTTGTCCTTTATTTTTTTGCAGGTGCCGGTGGTATCTACGTGGCCCTGTACAAAATGGCCGTCCAACCGGCTTGATGGGTAATAAGCTTCTTTCCAGATTAATGACGGAACCAATTTTCCACTGATGGAGCGCTGTTTTTGCAAGGGTTTCGGCCACCGCCGTTACTTTGTATTGGCCCCCCAGAATTTCTTCCACGGTAAGACAAACGCCATTATGGGCTATACTTTGGTCTATTTTAAACTCAGCCGATAGGGGAGATTCGATCCAGAAACTTTTATTACTGCCGCTTGATGAGATCTCTTTTACAATTCCGGTACTTTCAATAATGCCTGTAAACATGCGGTAAATTTCGGGTTTTTACATTTTATTTTGGATTAAAACGTATCAGAGCCTTATCTTTGCCCACCTTAAAACAATTTAAAGGAGGTATATAGCATGCTAATTATCGATTCAAAAGACTGCGAAAACATAGATAAGGCTTTAAAGAAGTATAAAAAGAAATTCGAAAAAGCCAAGATCTTGTTGCAGTTGCGTGAAAGACAGTCTTTCACAAAACCTTCTGTGCAACGCAGAAACCAGGTTTTGAAAGCTGTTTACAAGCAACAGATAGCAAGCGGAAAGATTGAAGCATAAGCTTCGGGAGCAAGCTCCTGCCTCTTCAATATAATTATAGCTGCAAGGTTTTTAGTACTTTGCAGCTATTGTTTTTTATGCAGCAGCCACATCCGGTCATCCAGCCATTTATTGACTATCTTGAATTTGAAAAACGCTATTCCCGGCACACCATTGTTTCTTACCAGACCGACCTGGTTTCTTTTTTTGATTATGTGCTTATCCAATATGGTGAAACCCCTCTTAGCCAGCTTTCGCATGTTTATATAAGAAGCTGGCTGGCCTCTTTAAAAGATGAAGGATTGTCTTCAAAATCTATCAACCGGAAAATATCCACGCTCAAATCTTTTTTTAAGTATCAAATTAAAACCGGTGCTCTAAAGCAAAGCCCTATGGCCAAGGTGGTGGCGCCTAAAAACGAAAAGCGCTTGCCGCATTTTGTAGAAGACAGGGATATTAAAACTTTGTTCAAACATGTAGAATTCCCCGACAACTGGCAGGGCAAAACCGACCGGCTGCTACTGAATTTGTTTTATAGTACCGGAATGCGCCTCAGTGAATTGATAAATTTGAAGAAAAGCTCCATTCATTATTCTAATCACACATTAAAAGTAGTAGGCAAAGGAAATAAGGAGCGGATCATTCCAGTCAGCCCGGAGCTTATTGCTTCGGTTAAAATGTATCTGGAGCAGCAGAAAATTAGAATTTCCCGATTCAACTAATGATTTTTTGCTGATAAATGAGAAAGGGAAGGCTTTGTCTCCCCGGAAAGTTTATTCTTCTGTAAGACAGTACCTGAGCCTGGTAACCACGATTGAAAAGCGCAGTCCGCATGTACTGAGGCATACATTTGCCACGCATTTAATGAACAACGGCGCCGATTTAAATGCGGTTAAAGAGTTATTGGGCCATAGTAGTCTGGCGGCCACGCAGGTGTATACGCATAACACCATAGAAAAACTGAAAGACATATATAAAAAAGCGCATCCAAAGGCCTGAAACATTGACGAAACTCATAAATATTTTATCCCGTTCTTTCTTGGTGAAAAATCAGTTATAGTTTAACTTCATACCTGACGAGATAGCCTACCCAGGGCTTAGCTCTTTGAATCATTTTTTCACAGCTTAAATCAATTTCTATGATTGTTCATGTTCAAGCAGTTCATTTTGATGCAGACAGCAAGTTGGTAGAGTATGTAACCAAAAAAATCGAAAAGCTACAACAGTATCATGACAGGATCATCAAAGTGGATGTCTTTCTGATATTGGATAACGTGGTACATACAATTAAGGATAAGATCGCAGAAATTAGAGTACATGTCCCTAAATCTGATTTTTTTGTAAAAGCAACCAGTAAATCTTTTGAAGTTTCGTTCGAAGAGGCTTTGGAAGCCATGGTTCAACAAATAAAAAAAAGAAAAGAAAAGCAGGCAGCTTAATCATTTTACCAGACCTCCGGCACTCCCCGGAGGTCTTTTTTATGTACAACCTAGAAATTTTTTCTTCTTCACTATTTTTTCAATTATCATTTTCCTTTACCTTTGCCTTCCCAAAAAAAGGGGTAGTTCTTTACAAAAATTAAAATACGCCACTTTAGCTCAGCTGGTAGAGCAACTGATTTGTAATCAGTAGGTCGTTGGTTCGATTCCGACAAGTGGCTCAGAGTTATTTAATTATTTAATAGGGAAGATTTAATATTGCATGTTTTTCAAAATATTACATTTTCAATCTTAAATAGTAAATAGTTTCCGGGCAGGTTCCAGAGCGGCCAAATGGGGCGGACTGTAAATCCGCTGTCTTCGACTTCAGAGGTTCGAATCCTCTCCTGCCCACAGAAATCAATTTGATAATTAGCAAATTTGATAATTTGACAATTATTAAGATTGTAAGTTCTTTTAAACTTTTAAGACAGTCATTGGCAAATTGCCTTATTGACAAATTGTCAAATTGAATTTGCGGAAGTAGCTCATTTGGTAGAGCGATAGCCTTCCAAGCTATAGGTGGCCAGTTCGAGCCTCGTCTTCCGCTCCAGGTGAGATGACAGATGATAGACGACAGATGACAGATTGCTCTTCACTGTCAACCAACAACGGTCACTGTCAACTGACAAAAGCCGTTGTAGCTCAGTGGTAGAGCACTTCCTTGGTAAGGAAGAGGTCGGGAGTTCAATTCCCCATAACGGCTCTGGTTTTGTTTATTGATATCAATCAATAAACAAATTTGGAGACCTTCAGTTGGCAATGAATTAATTGCTCAATTGATAAAAGAAAGTAAAAGTGTGCGACGCAACAGAAGATGATTGGAGCTTCCGGCGTTGGTAACATAAAAGTATCCTTCGATTCATTGATGAAATGATAGAAGGTTTTTTGATTTAATAATTTTGTAAACTCCACAACTAAAAACCAATAACGATGTCAAAAGAGACTTTTAAGAGGGAGAAACCCCACGTTAACGTTGGTACCATCGGTCACGTTGACCATGGTAAAACTACTTTGACTGCTGCTATTACCTCTATCCTTGCTAAAAGAGGTATGGGTAACGTGGCAAAAAAATATGATGAAATTGATGGTGCTCCTGAAGAAAAAGAAAGAGGTATCACCATTAATACAGCTCACGTTGAGTATCAGACGGCTAATCGTCACTATGCTCACGTTGACTGTCCTGGTCACGCTGACTATGTAAAAAACATGATCACTGGTGCTGCCCAAATGGACGGTGCTATTCTGGTTGTGGCTGCTACAGATGGTCCTATGCCACAAACAAAAGAACACATTCTTCTGGCTCGCCAGGTAGGTGTTCCTCGTATGGTTGTATTCATGAATAAAGTTGATCTGGTTGATGATCCTGAATTGTTGGAGCTGGTTGAAATGGAAATCCGTGAACTGTTGAGCTCTTATGGTTTCGATGGTGACAACACACCAATCATCCAGGGTTCTGCTACCGGCGCATTAGCTGGTGAAGCAAAATGGGTTGGTGCAATTGATGAATTAATGGAAGCTGTTGATACGTATATTCCATTGCCTCCACGCCCGGTTGATCAGCCATTCCTGATGTCTGTGGAAGACGTATTCTCTATCACTGGTCGTGGTACAGTTGCTACCGGCCGTATTGAAAGAGGTCGTGTTAAAGTTGGTGAAGGTGTTGAGATCGTAGGTTTGATGGAAGCTCCATTAACTTCTACTGTAACAGGTGTTGAAATGTTCCGTAAAATTCTTGACGAAGGTGAAGCTGGTGATAACGCAGGTCTTTTATTACGTGGTATTGAAAAAACTCAGATCCGTCGTGGTATGGTTATCTGTAAACCAGGTTCTATCACTCCGCACACTGAGTTCAAAGGTGAAGTTTACGTACTGAGCAAAGAAGAAGGTGGACGTCACACTCCATTCTTCCACAAATACCGTCCTCAGTTCTATTTCCGTACTACAGACGTAACCGGTGAGGTAGAATTACCAGCAGGAACTGAAATGGTTATGCCTGGTGATAACACATCATTGACTGTAAAACTGATCCAGCCAATCGCGATGGAGAAAGGTTTGAAATTTGCGATTCGTGAAGGTGGTCGTACAGTAGGTGCCGGTCAGGTTACTGAAATCATAAAGTAAGCTTTAAGCCATAAGCTTTTAGCTTTATCCGCTCGGGCGGATTGCAAATGAATCTTATATTTGCAACATAATTCTAAAAGCTGTCCAGCACTTGCGGGATAGCTTTTAGCTTTCTACGGGCATAGTTCAATGGTAGAATAGCGGTCTCCAAAACCGTTGATGGGAGTTCGAATCTCTCTGCCCGTGCAAAACAAGTTGAAAGTGATATAATCTGAAGATTTGAAAATCGTTCCAATTTCAATTGAATCTTCAAATTCTCAATTTCAAATTTTCAAATTGACAAATGAATAAAGTATCAAATTATTTCCGCGACTCCTATAAAGAGTTGATGGAAAAAGTAACCTGGCCTACCTGGACTCAGTTGCAGCAATCAACCATGATTGTTTTGGGTGCCACACTTGTCATTACGGCTGTTGTAGCCGCCATGGACTTTGTAGCGGCCGGCGGATTGAATCTCATCTATAAAATGTTCAAATAAATGGAAGCGACAGCACAAAATACACAAGAACCGCAACAACAGGAGACCAAGTGGTATGTGCTGCGTGTGGTTAGTGGTAAGGAGCGTAAAGTAAAAGAATACCTGGATAAGGAAATTTCCCGGGGCGGATGGAGTGAGATCGTAAAGCAGGTGTTTTTGCCTGTGGAAAAGGTGTACAAGGTGCAGAACGGAAAAAAGGTAATGCGGGAACGCAACTATTACCCGGGCTATGTAATGATTGAAATTGCCGAAGGTAAATTAAGTGATGATTTAAGGGATGTTATAAAAAATACGTCAAACGTTATTCATTTCTTAGGAAAGGAAAATCCAATTGCCCTGCGCAAAGCCGAAGTGAATAAGATGTTGGGTAAAATGGATGAGATGGCCGAAGCCGGTGGTGTTAGCATGAGCGAACCATTTATTGTTGGCGAAACCATCAAGATCATTGAAGGTCCATTCAATGACTTTAACGGCGTGATTGAAGAAGTAAATGATGAAAAGAAGAAATTGAAAGTTACCGTAAAGATCTTTGGACGTTCAACACCTGTAGAACTGAATTATATGCAGGTAGAAAAAATCAGCTAATCATTTTAAACGACAAAATACTAAAGCCATCCCCCAGAGGGATGGCTTTTTTGTTAAGGGATATTTAAACACGCAGTATTTAAACGCGTGGGCAGCTATTTTTTTATAAGCGGTAACAAATCCTTTGGCCATACGTCTAATTTCATAAACAGAAACAAAACTAATGAACCGCTTTTTTCCTTTGCTGTTAGTAGGACTGTCCTGCCTCAAGGCGGCTTCGCAGCCGGTTCCCAAACAACTTCCTGCCAGGCGAACCCAATTGTCAATAAAAATTGATGGCAACCCCGATGAGGCTGCGTGGAAAGAAGCATTACCGGCCACGAATTTTGTTGAGTGGCGCCCCAATGCAGGCAAAGGGGAAGATGCGGCCAATAAAACTGTGGTTTACATTTTATACGACAATACATCGGTGTATGTGGGCGGGTTTTGTTATGAGCGAACAAAGGACAGTATTTCAAAAGAACTGGTTGGCCGCGATGTGGTGGGGGTGAATGATTTTGTTGGAATTATTTTAGATACGTACAATGACAAAATCAATGCGGTTGGATTTTATGTAACCCCGTATGGAGAACAGTTTGACGCCAAATACTCCAACTCCAACAATGGCGAAGACCCCTCCTGGAACGCGGTGTGGGACAGTGAAGCCAAAATTCATGAAAATGGCTGGAGCTTTGAAATGCGAATCCCTTATTCGGCGCTGCGGTTTTCAAACCGGCCCAATCAAACCTGGGGGTTAAACATTACCCGTCGCAGGAATAAAACGGGCCAGCAGTATATGTGGAACCCCGTTGATCCTAAAGTAAATGGATTTATTAACCAGGAAGGCTTGTGGACAGGCATTGAAAAGATAGAGGCGCCGTTGCGGTTGTCGTTTTCTCCGTATTTCTCTTCTTATTTAAATCATTATCCCAACAAAACGGCTGGCGTAAAAGATCTCACATCTTCTGTTAATGGAGGAATGGATGTGAAATACGGAATCAGTGAAGGCTTTACGTTGGATATGACCTTGATACCCGATTTTGGGCAGGTGCAAAGCGACAATCATGTATTGAACCTTTCACCTTTTGAAGTCAAATACAATGAAAACCGCTCCTTTTTTACAGAGGGAACGGAGTTGTTTAATAAAGGAAACCTTTTTTATTCCCGCCGCATCGGAAGTCAGCCAATCCATTACTATGATGTTCAGGATACGGCAGGCAGCTATGCCCACATCAAACCCAATGAACACTTTTTGAACAACCCGCAGGAATCGAAGTTGCTCAATGCTACAAAAATTTCCGGCAGAACAAAGAAAGGCCTGGGCATTGGTTTTTTCAACGCCATAACAAAACCAATGTATGCAGAAGTGGAAGACCAAAATGGGGAGAAGAGAAGGATAGAAACCAATCCCCTTACCAATTACAACATCCTTGTGGTTGACCAGACGTTAAAAAACAATTCGGCTGTTTCTTTTATTAATACCAATGTGTTAAGAAGCGGAAGTGATTATGATGCCAATGTTAGTGCTGCTTTGTTTGATTTCAACAATAAAAAAAATACCTACAACTGGAACGGCAAGGTTGCCCTCAGCCGGCTCACCGATCCCGTCAAAGACCCGGCACTGGGTTATTCGCACAACCTGAACTTTTCTAAAACAGGAGGGAGGTGGAACTTTCAAATAGGTGAAGAGATCGCCGATGAAAAATACAACATCAACGACATGGGCCTGTTGTTTAATAACAACTATATCGACCATTATTTTTGGACGGGTTACCGGTGGTTAAAACCCGGCCAATGGTACAACCGGATTCAGGTGAACTACAATGCGTACTACAGTGCACTTTATAAAAGAATGGACCATCAGAAAATCAATGACAATTTTCAACGCTTTAACACCAATGTAAACGCCAATGCACAACTGAAAAACCTGTGGTTTATTGGGGTATTTATTGGCTATGTACCTTATGGCAATGATTTTTATGAGCCGCACGAGGCGGGGTATTCCTTCCGGTCAACCAAAAGAATGCAATACAGCGCCTGGTTTGAAACCAACTCGGCCAAAAAATATTTTGTGAGTTTCAATTATTTTGTAGGGGTGCGAAAGCAGTTCGAAAGCTGGAATCATGAATTCAATTTCTCGCAGCGGTACCGGTTTAGCGATAAATTTTCACTAAGTCACGACCTGTACTACAATCCTTTTACCAACGATGCCGGCTTTTATCAAAAGTACTACCAGAAGGATGCAGCAGGCAACGACATGAGGGATGCCAGTGGAAATCGAATTTTGCAGGACATTATTTTTTCCCGCCGCAACCGCAATACAGTTGAAAACATTGTAAGGGCTAAGTACAACTTCAATTACCGGTCGGGAATCACCTTCCGGGTTCGGCATTACTGGAGCAAGGTGAACCAAAAGCAATTGTATGATTTAAATAATGATGGTACGCTTGACCCTACTAAGCATACAGACGTGGCCATCAACCACCAGAATTTCAACATCTTTAATGTTGATGCGGTGTACACCCTGCAATTTGCCCCAGGCAGTTTCCTCAACATTGTCTGGAAGGGTGAAAGTTTTCTGGACGACGGAAATATCAATGATTCCTACTTAAAAAACTTTAACCATACGGTAGCGGCCCCTCATAATAACAACCTTTCGGTTAAGGTCATTTATTACCTCGACTACCTGGATTTTAAAAAATGGCGAAAGAAAAAAGCCCAATAGTGTTACCGAACGAAGCGCAGCGGCAACGGATTGCGACGCAACAAAAGCCCAATTGAAACGGCTAAGCCGGTATTTAAAATCCCGATTTCAACAGCCGCTTAACAAAATACCGGAAATCTGTTCTGATTCATTTCAAATTTTTTATTAGTTTTGCGACCCCAATTAGTTCTTTAGAAATCCCGCCAAAGGCGGAGATATTGAGGAATTTGGGAGACGAAGTAGTCGCGGAGATGAAACGTCGCTTGAACCAATAAATCGAAGAAAATGGCAAAAGAAATCACTGGCTATGTAAAGCTACAGTGCAAGGGTGGCCAGGCCAATCCTGCACCTCCAATTGGTCCTGCGCTGGGTTCCAAGGGTGTCAACATCATGGAATTCTGCAAGCAGTTCAATGCTAGAACCCAGGACAAAATGGGAAAAGTTCTCCCGGTATTATTAACTGTTTACTCTGATAAGTCGTTCGACTTTATCATTAAAACTCCTCCCGCAGCCGTTCAGCTAAAGGATGCCGCTAAAGTTCAAAGTGGTTCAAAAGAGCCCAACCGTCAAAAAGTTGGTAAAGTAACCTGGGCACAGGTAGAAGAGATCGCCAAAGATAAAATGGCGGATCTGAACGCCTTTACCCTGGAAAGCGCTGCCTCTATGGTAGCCGGTACAGCTCGCAGCATGGGTTTGACAGTAGAAGGAGGCCCTGCAAAATAATTTTGAACTTTTTTAAAACGAATTACAATGGCATTCATTCCTAAAAAAAGAAAAGCGGTAAACGGCAAGGTTGATGCAACCAAAGTTTACTCTTTGAAAGATGCTTCTACATTGGTAAAAGACGTGAACACCACCAAATTTGATGCGTCGGTTGACCTGCATATCCGTTTAGGCGTAGATCCTAAAAAAGCTGACCAGGCTATCCGTGGTACAGTTACTTTACCTCATGGTACTGGTAAAACAAAAAGAGTATTAGTGCTTTGCGGCCCCGATCAGGAAGCTGCTGCAAAAGGCGCTGGTGCTGATTACGTTGGTCTTGATGAATTTGTACAAAAGATTGAAGGTGGCTGGACAGATGTGGACGTTATTGTTGCCACACCTGCCGTTATGCCTAAGATCGGTCGTCTGGGTAAAATATTAGGTCCTCGTAACCTGATGCCAAACCCTAAAACCGGTACGGTTACCAACGATGTGGCAGCAGCCGTAAACGAAGTAAAAGGTGGTAAGATCGCATTTAAGGTTGACAAAGCTGGTATCATCCATGCTTCTATTGGCCGCGTATCTTTCTCTCCTGATAAAATTGCAGCCAACAGCCAGGAATTAATCAACGCCATCATTAAAGCGAAGCCGGCAACCGCTAAAGGTACTTACCTGAAGGGTTTGACTATGGCCAGCACAATGAGCCCTGGTATTGCAATTGACACAAAAGGCTTTGTTCATTAATACAGGTGATTGATTACTTCATCATCTAAAACTTATTATCATGACTAAAGAACAAAAAAATGAAGTAATAGAAGTGTTGAAAGAGAAATTCTCTCAATACAACAACTTCTATGTTACCAATACAGAATCGCTGACCGTTGACCAGGTTACTAAACTTCGCCGCGTTTGTTTCAACAAAAATGTTGAAATGAAAGTAGCAAAGAACACCCTGATCAAAAAAGCGCTGGAATCATTAGGAAACGACAGCTACACCGGTATGTTCGACTCTTTGAACAACGTAACTGCTTTGATGTTTTCTGAAAATCCAAAAGAACCAGCTTTGATCATTTCTTCTTTCCGCACCGAAAGCAAAGGAGAGAAGCCAGAGCTGAAAGCTGCCTTTATCAACGGTGATATTTACACTGGTGACAACAACCTGAAAACTTTAACGCAGATCAAAACGAAGAACGAATTGATCGGCGAAGTAATTGGCTTGTTGCAATCACCTGCCAAAAGAGTGTTGGCGGCTTTATTGCACCACCACGAAAAACAAGCGGCAGGCGCAGAAGCTCCGGCAGCAGAATAATTAAGATGTGCAAATGTGCAGATATGCAGATTTGCAGATAAGACAACCCGATAATTTGCACATTTGCACATTTGCATATTTGCACATTATAAAAAACAAATTTTTTTAAACCTTCCTCCGGAGTCTAAAACAATGAAGGGGGAAAAAATTTTAAATCAAATGGCAGACGTTAAAAATCTTGCAGAACAATTAGTAGGCCTTACTGTAAAAGAAGTACAGGAATTGGCTGATTTCTTAAAATCAGAATACGGTATCGAACCAGCTGCTGCTACAGTGGTAGCTGGTCCTGCGGCCGGTGGTGCTGCTCCTGCTGCTGAAGAAAAAACTACATTCGATGTAATTCTGAAAGCCGCTGGTGCTTCTAAACTGAACGTTGTTAAGATCGTTAAAGACTTAACTGGTTTAGGTTTGAAAGAAGCTAAAGACTTAGTAGATGGTGCTCCAAAACCAATTAAAGAAGGTATTGATAAAGCCACTGCTGAAGATATAGTTGCTAAGCTGAAAGAAGCTGGTGCTGAAGTTGAAATCGCTTAATTGTTTTTCAACAATACATTGAGCCCCGACGATTGTTGGGGCTTTTTTGTTGCCCGTCAATGCCATCTCTACTCATCGTTCTTTGTGCTGCGTCCGACTTCTGGCGGATCACTCACTTGTACTGCAGTAATTCAATTGGGCAATCCGGGTGCGATACCAGGCTGTTATCGAAGCAGCCGTGATGCTGTCAGCCGTCAGCCATGAACCGTATAAACTCTTCCTTCATAGTTCACTCTTGTCTACCATCTGACGTATAGACCGCTCAGGCTGTTTATACGGCGCAGTTGAAAGCAGTTGAGTATCACCATTGGTTATGGAGGTAAAATTTTGTTACCTCAAATCAGCCTGGCATAAGATTAACAAACAAGTTCAGTAAAAGTTGATTCACCCATCCATACAATGATCTTCAATTGGTCCAAACTTTTAAAAAGTTTCATGCAGGCTTCATGTTCGGCATGACATTGGTAAGCTCCATTTAATTAGGGATTTATTTTAAAATTATTCGTAACCTAAAGTCAAATCTAAACAAATCATGCATTTTCAGGTTGTTTACAACCCAGCCCAGTAAATAGTACATAATTTAATTGTGGTAAATGAGCATAGTATATATTTGCTTTAGCCCTTATGTAAAGATGACAACACCTATTTCTACCAACCAACCAGTTGTTTCTGTTATTACCGTAAATTGGAACAATACAGAAGTCACCTGTGACCTTTTACGTTCTATTAAGGCACTCAATACCTACCAAAATTTAGAGGTCATAGTTGTTGATAACGCCTCAGAGGAAGATCCGACCAGGGCATTTTTATCTGTTTATCCTGAAGCAAAAGTTATTCGCAATAAAGAAAACCTGGGATTTAGCGGAGGCAATAACGTGGGTATCCGTGCTGCCAGAGGCGAATATTTTTTTTTGGTTAACAATGATACCGAATTTACTCCCAACTTGGTCCAGGGCCTGATAGATGTATTTAAAAGTTTTCCTGATGCAGGTATGGTGAGCCCCAAGTTTCATTACTTTTTCGAAAAAGGTACCATAGAATATGCGGGCTACAGGAGTGTTAACATTTTCACCGGCAGGAACTCCGCTATCGGGCGCAGGGAAAAAGATGAAGGTCAATATAATAGTATAACAGAAACAAGTTATGCACATGGAGGCGGCATGATGGTAAGTAAAAAGGTAGTTGATGCAGTGGGGCTTATGCCCGAGGACTTTTTCCTTTATTACGAAGAACTTGACTGGTGTGTTCAGATTAAGAAAAAGGGGTTCAAAATCTATTATCAACCGGCATCTCTTATCTATCACAAAGAATCCATGACAACAGGTAAGATGAGCCCTTTAAAAACCTTCTATCTTACAAGAAACAGAATTCTTTTTATGCGAAGGAATGTACCGCTACCCAGTCTTGGTGTGTTTGTACTTTTTTTTATTTTTTTTACTATTCCTAAAAACACGGTAAATTATATAGTTAAAAAGCAACCAGATCATTTAAAGTCCTTTTGGAAGGGTATTCTTTGGCATTTCAACTCTAAAATAAAATATAACTAACTCTTATGTGCGGTATTGCCGGATTTATAGATTTTAAGAAAGAATCTGATGAAAATATCTTAAAGCATATGGCCGATGCCGTGCATCACAGGGGACCGGACGACGTAGGTTATGAAATATATGATGCGCCTGCCGCTTCAATAGGATTCGGCCAAAGACGATTATCTATTCTGGACTTATCGCCCCTGGGACACCAACCCATGCATTTTAATGATTTGATTGTAGATTTTAACGGCGAGATCTACAATTTTAAAGAGGTACGTAAAGAATTAATAGATAAAGGTTACGCTTTCGATTCCTGGTCGGACACAGAAGTGATCTTAAAAGGCTATCAGTGTTGGGGAATTGACGTCGTACACAAGTTTATTGGCATGTTTGCCATTGCGTTGTATGACAGGCAAAAGCAGCAAGTTATTTTTATAAGGGACCGGGCAGGAGTTAAACCATTGTATTATTACTGGAAGGATGATCTGTTCTTATTTGGGTCAGAGTTAAAATCCTTGTTTAAACATCCGGGTTTTGATAAAGAAATTGATACAAACAGCTTAGCTCTTTTTTTGCAGTTCAGTTATATACCTGCGCCGTACTGTATTTTTAAGAATACATTCAAATTGCTTCCTGGTCATTTTCTTGTGGTTGATTTAAAAACAAAAGAGCTGGAGTTAAAAAAATATTGGGACGTTTTTGACTATTATAACAAACCCAGGATTAAAATTTCTGAAGAAGAGGTTGTAGAAGAAACGGACAGGCTTTTAAAAAACGCTTATGAATACCGCATGGTGGCCGATGTGCCGGTAGGGCTATTTTTAAGCGGTGGCTACGATAGCAGCAGTGTGGCTGCATTGTTACAGACAGGACGCACGGAACGGTTAAAAACCTTCACCATTGGTTTTAACGAAGTTGAATTTAATGAAGCCCCGGAAGCAAAAAAAATAGCTGATTATCTGGGCACTGATCATACGGAATGGTACCTTACTTCCAGGGAAGCCGGACAAGTATTAAGCCGGTTACCGGAAATTTATGACGAGCCTTTCGCGGATAATTCTACAGTGCCAACTGTTTTGGTCAGTCAGTTGGCGCGGAGCCAGGTTAAAGTAGCGTTAAGTGCAGACGGGGGCGATGAAATATTTGGAGGGTATCAAAAGTTCAGGCAGGCGGAGGCGTACACCACTAAAATTCCTGCTTCTATACAAAGCTTACTTAGCGGCACCATGTCTTTGATCAATCCGGAGAACATTTTCTATTTCAACAGAAAGTATAATTTTTCTACACGGTACGAAAAAATGAAACTTATCTGGAAGAAAGGAGACCCGGTCTACGCGATGAAATATATTGGGCAGTATATCACGGAAAGTGAAGCGGAAACGTTTCTGGGTAAACCTTTTGAAAGGTATAATACTTTTTTTGAACAAGGGGACAGGCTTCAAAAAGAGGGCGGTGTTGTAAATAAACTTCTTGCTATTGATTATAAAACCTTTTTGGTGGATAATAACCTGGCTAAAGTTGACAGAGCGACGATGTCTGTAGGTTTGGAAGGCAGGGAACCTATGCTTGACCACCGCGTTATTGAGTTTTTAGCCCAATTACCTTCCTCGTTTAAAATCCGCAATGGCGTTAATAAATGGCTTTTAAAGGAGGTTGTTCACAAATACATTCCGAAAGAATTGATGGACCGGCCCAAGCGTCCGTTTATTGCGCCTTTGATGGTTTGGTTTAAAGAAGATCTGAAAAGCCAGTTAAATTATTTTCTGAGTGAAGATAGTTTAATAAAGACGGGTGTTTTTGACCCGGCACCTGTTATCTTTTTGAAAAACGAATACTTAAAAGGAAAGAAACGTTAACTATCAAAAACTTTGGCAGATTCTAATGTTTCAGTTATGGTATGACAGGTGGGTTGCTAAACTATAACCGTTAGCTTAGCAAGAAAGCTAACGGTTATAGATGCTGTTCGTTTTACTCTTCACTCTGGTTATACAGGGTATTGCTTACCTCGGTTTTTGTATGAACAGTATGAATGAAGGTTTTGTCGGCGTTCTTCATTTGAAACACGGTGAGTACCATGGCGCCAATTGCTTCGGGCATCTTTAACATGGCATAGAAAAGTTTTTTGTTTACCAAAACAAAGGGAAATGCCATGGCCAGTGTCAGAAAGTAAATAAGCCCGGTTGTTACAAAAAATGGGAACCATTCATTTTTCATAAAAAAACTCAGCAGAATTAAAAGCGGTAGTAATGACTAACAGGTAAGCTCTTGGCAGAACAAGGTTATTAGCTATGGCCAGGTTAAAATAACTGAGATTGCCTTTCCATAATTGTTTTAATCCAGGGAAAAAATATTGCTTCATGTAGATGTACTGGCTGGAAAGCCATCTTTTTCTTTGCTGCTTAAATGCGTGTAAAGAGTCTACTTTCTCATCAAAAATCAACGCATTTTCCAGGTATTTAATTTTTATCCCTCTCTCTACAATTTTTAATTGCAGCGGCCTGTCGAACCCGCCCACCGCATTTATTTCACTCAATACTTCTTTGGTCGAGTTATAATCGAAGGCCATACCTGAGCCTATTATTGATGATGATAAACCAATGGCATTGGTGCCTTTTCTGAAAAAATGATTATTGACTGCTTCGCTGCAGGCATCTAAAATTGCGTATGAGGTATCTAAATTTTTGGCTACGCGTTGGCCCTGCACGCCTCTGACGTTGCTGGAGAAAGCATCATTGATTTTTTTCAAGAAATTTTTGGCCAGTACATTGTCAGCATCACATATAAGGGCAATGTCATAATTCTTCTGTATCCGGCGAAAACCCTCATTTAAAGCTTTTGCTTTTGTGCTTTTTTCAAACTTTACTTCCAGTACTTCAACGGGCAACTGTTTGAGTTCTTCCAAAGTTTCCTTTTGAAAAGAATCAGCAAGGATGTACACATCATATAGTTCTCTGGGATATTCTAATGCCAGCATACTTTTAGCCGTAGAAACGATAATACCGTCTTCTTTATAGGCCGGCACAAAAACGGCAATTTTTTTTGTAGGAAGGGCAGCCGGATATTTGGTGGCCCTAAAAAAAATTTTCCGGCCAGGGAAAGAATAAACAAATAACAGACGGATAAAGCAACACAAATAAATAACAATCCAAAGAGAATATTCAAAAAGGTACTAATCATGCATAAACAGATTTAGATAGGTAAATATCGTTGACGGGGCAAAATACTAATTAAGAATTAAAATTTAATGCAAATCGTTTTTGAAAGTTTGGTAACTGCAAAAACTGGGCAGTTTATTAAAACGATGGAAATATTACCTGTCAAAAAGATTTATAATTCGAGATAGTGTACAATCTTATCGAAAGTTGTTTCATCAATCAAAACAATATTTTTTAACTCTTCCAAACTCTTAAAACTTCCATGCTGGTTTCTGTATTCCACAATGGCGTTTGCTAAAGTCCATTTAATGTAGGGATGTGTTTTTAATTCATCTTTGGTTGCCGTGTTGATATTAAGTTTCTTAACATCGCCGCTTAACTGTAAATAATTTTTTATTTTTTGAAAAGTAGAATCCGGTAAACCGTATGTTTCTCCCACCTGGTTTGTAGAATAAAATCCTCCAAGTTTATCCCGGAAGTTCACAATGCGGAAAGCCAGCTTACTGCCAATGCCGGGTAAAGCAATGAAGGCAGAAGTGTCAGCACTGTTAATATGTACAGCAGCTATTTTTCTTTCAGCCCTTTCATAAGGTCTTGAAAAGTTATTCGGTTCAGATGGCTTTTTAAGAGGGGTGATGACAATGTAGTTTTTTACTCTTTCATAAAACCCTTCCGGCAGTCCCCAGATTTTTTGCAGGTCTTCCGGCTTATAAAATTTGCCACCCTTGTTTCGATAATTGTTGATGGTTTTGGCTGTTCTTTCGCCAAGTCCAAGTTCTTTCCAGCCTTCCATACTTATGGTATTGGGGTCAAATCGAAATAGTTTGCCAGGAGAAAAATGTTTTATTTCTGAAGATTCATACTGATGGGATGCTGCGGTTTCTTCATCAGTTACCTTTCCATTTCTGTTCCCGGGGCTGGCTTCCAGCGTATCGATGGCTTTTAGCAGAACAGCTCTTTCTTTTAAAGGAAAAGGTTCGTTTTTTCTGGCAAAAAACCTTGGAAGGGCATAAATAAGCGCCATAATGACAAACACGGAAATGAGCCCGATCCGGTCTCTTTTGCCAAAAAACAGGTAGTTCTTTACAAATTCCTTCAGAAACATTTTAAAAAGTTACAATGTATTAAAGCAATCCCAAAAAAATTCCGGCTTAATCTTTGTGTGCAAAAAAACCTTGTTGGTGTAGCTTAAATCCTTACTTTTGCAGTCCTTTAGTTTTGGCCAAAAACATTTTGACGTCGCAATTCATGCTTAAATAGTTCAGTTACAGTAGCTTTTATTTTCATCGAAATAGAGGCCGTGAATGATTTGCCCGTCAATAAACATTAAACCGGTTTTTAATCATATGTCTACAACACTGAACAAAGGGTCAACTTCGGTAAAATTAAAAACATAGCCGAAACTCCTGACCTTCTTGACAGTTCAGATCCAATCTTTCAAAGAATTTTTCCAGTTAGAAACCACTCCTGACAAACGTAATATTGAAGGTTTGTTCCGTGTGTTTAAGGAAAATTTTCCTATCACCGACACCCGTAACATCTTCGTTCTGGAATTTCTTGATTACTTTATTGATCCGCCACGTTATACTATTGAAGAGTGTATGGAGCGTGGATTAACTTATGCTGTTCCCTTAAAAGCAAAGCTTCGTTTGAGCTGTAACGATGAGGAGCACGTGGATTTCCAAACCATTGTTCAGGATGTGTTCCTGGGAAATATTCCTTACATGACACCCCGCGGTACCTTTGTGATCAACGGAGCTGAGCGTGTGGTGGTTTCCCAGTTACACCGTTCACCTGGTGTATTCTTCGGTCAGTCTGTTCACCCGAACGGAACCAAGATTTACTCTGCAAGGGTAATTCCTTTCAAAGGTGCGTGGATGGAGTTTGCTACAGACATCAACAATGTGATGTATGCTTACATCGACCGTAAGAAAAAATTCCCTGTAACTACTTTGCTTGCGTTCTATCGGTTTCGAAACTGATAAAGACATTCTGGAATTATTCGGAATGGCTGATGAAGTAAAAGGCGATAAAAAATCACTTGCAGAAATATATTGGCAACGCCTGGCTGCCCGTGTATTGCGAACCTGGGTAGAAGATTTCGTTGATGAAGATACCGGTGAGGTAGTTTCCATCGAAAGAAACGAAATCGTTCTGGAACGTGATACTATTCTTGATGAAGAAGCCATTGATACCATTTCTGAAATGGATGTAAAAGCGTATTTATTCAGAAAGAAGATGTGGGTGGTGATTATGCTATCATCTACAATACATTAAATAAAGATACTTCTAACAGTGAACTGGAAGCGGTTCAGCATATCTATCGCCAATTGCGTGGTGCTGATGCTCCGGATAATGAAACTGCACGTGGTATTATCGATAAATTATTCTTCAGTGATAAGCGTTATGATCTTGGTGAAGTTGGTCGTTATAAGATCAACCGCAAACTTGGATTTAAATGCCGAGATCGACACAAAAGACATTAACAAAAGAAGATATCATTGTGATCATCAAATACCTTGTTCGCCTAACCAATGGTAAAGCTGAGATTGATGATATTGATCACTTGAGCAACCGTCGTGTACGTACAGTAGGTGAGCAGTTGTATGCTCAGTTTGGTGTTGGTCTGGCTCGTATGGCCCGTACCATCCGTGAAAGAATGAACGTTCGTGATAATGAGGTATTTACCCCGGTTGATCTGATCAATGCAAGAACACTTTCTTCTGTTATCAATTCATTCTTTGGAACATCTCAGTTGTCACAGTTCCTTGATCAAACCAATCCCTTGTCTGAGATCACGCACAAACGTCGTATCTCCGCACTCGGACCCGGTGGTTTAAGCCGTGAAAGAGCTGGTTTCGAGGTTCGTGACGTACACTATTCTCACTACGGTCGTTTTTGTACCATTGAAACACCGGAAGGTCCAAACATCGGTTTGATCTCTACCTTTGCGTACACGCCAAGATCAACGAAATGGGCTTTATTGAAACACCTTACCGTAAAGTAGAGAATGGTAAAGTAAATATGAAGCAACTGACTTTCCTGAGTGCAGAAGAAGAAGATCTGGCAAAGATTGCCCAGGCCAACGTTCCGCTTGATGAAAAAGGAAACTTTGTGGAAGACAAGATCGTGAGCCGCGAAACAGGTGATTTCCCGATTCTTGATAAGAGCGAAGTTGAATATATGGACGTTGCACCAAACCAGATTGTTGGTTTGAGTGCTTCATTGATTCCGTTCCTTGAGCATGATGATGCCAACCGTGCCTTGATGGGATCGAACATGCAACGCCAGGCGGTTCCCTTGATTACGTCCTGATGTACCTATTGTGGGTACAGGTTTGGAAGGTAAAGCTGCCCGTGATGCAAGTATCCAGATCCATGCAGAAGGTAATGGTGTGGTTGAATTTGTTGATGCTAACGAAATTCATGTTCGTTACAATCGTAACGAAGAACAACGTTTGGTAAGCTTTTGAAGATGATCTGATCATTTATAGACTAACCAAGTTCATTAAAACCAACCAGGAAACTTCTATCAACCTGAAACCTGCTGTTAAAAAAGGACAGAAAGTAAAAGAAGGTGATTTCTTAACTGAAGGTTATGCTACCAAAGATGGTGAATTAGCACTGGGTCGGAACCTGAAAGTGGCATTCATGCCATGGAAAGGTTACAACTTCGAGGATGCCATCGTAATCATCTGAAAGAGTGGTAAAAGAAGATATGTTTACTTCTGTTCACATCTCTGAATATGAACTGGAAGTACGTGATACCAAATTGGGTGAAGAAGAATTGACACCAGATATTCCAAACGTATCTGAAGAAGCTACAAAAGATCTGGATGAAAATGGTATCATCCGTATTGGTGCTCAAATTAAAGAAGGTGATATCCTGATTGGTAAGATCACTCCAAAAGGTGAACGTGATCCAACACCGGAAGAGAAACTGTTGCGTGCCATCTTTGGTGATAAAGCCGGTGATGCAAAAGATGCTTCTTTGAAAGCACCAAACGGAGTAGAAGGTGTGGTAATCAATAAAAAATTATTCCAGCGAGCGAAGAAAGATAAGAATGCAAAGGTTCGTGAGAAAGCAGCATTGGAAAAACTGGAAAAGATTCATGAAAAGAATGTAGCTGACTTAATGGAAGTATTGCTGGACAAATTGCAAACCTTGTTGAAGGACAAAGCTTCTGCAGGTGTAAGCAACAACTTTGGTGAAGTGTTGATCGGTAAAGGCGCCAAGTTCACTCAAAAGAATCTAGCGCAGATTGATTACATGAACGTAAATCCATTAGGTTGGACAGGCGATGCTAAAATTGATGATCAGATCAACATTCTGTTGCACAACTACAGCATCAAGTACAACGAAGAATTGGGACGATACAAAAGAGAGAAATTCAACATCTCTATTGGTGATGAATTACCTGCAGGTGTATTGAAACTGGCTAAAGTTTACATCGCTGTAAAACGTAAGCTGAAAGTGGGTGATAAAATGGCCGGTCGTCACGGTAACAAAGGTATTGTTGCCAAGATCGTTCGTGCAGGAAGATATGCCGTTCCTGGAAGATGGAACACCGGTTGATATTGTATTGAATCCATTGGGTGTACCAAGCCGTATGAACCTTGGACAGATCTATGAAACTGTTCTGGGCTGGGCTGGTGAAAAATTAGGCGTGAAATTCGCAACACCAATCTTTGATGGTGCTATCAGTTGAAGAAATTGCCAAACATATTGAAGAAGCAGATCTGCCTTCCTTTGGTCACACTTATCTGTACGATGGTGAAACCGGCGACCGTTTCCACCAGAAAGCAACGGTAGGTATCATTTATATCATCAAATTACACCACATGGTGGATGATAAGATGCACGCCCGTTCAATCGGACCATACAGCTTGATTACACAACAGCCGTTGGGTGGTAAAGCACAGTTTGGTGGTCAGCGTTTTGGTGAGATGGAAGTTTGGGCACTGGAAGCATATGGTGCATCTAACATTCTGCAGGAATTGTTAACGCTTAAATCGGATGATATCATCGGTCGTGCAAAAACATACGAAGCAATTGTGAAAGGTGAAAATATTCCAAGAGCCGGTATTCCTGAATCATTCAATGTATTGGTGCATGAATTGAGAGGATTAGGATTAGATCTTAAGTTCCACGATTAATAGATTACGTGAAACGTGAGACGTCAATCGTGAAAGTTTGCCTGTCTCACGTCTCTCAGTTTCACTATCTCACGATCAGACACAAATTTTAAATCTTACATCTTAAATCTTAAATAAATATGGCTTTCAATAAAAGAGATAATCGTCCAAGACCAGCATTTTCAAAAATTACTATCGGTCTGGCTTCTCCAGACAGCATTTTGGAAAAAAGCTTTGGTGAAGTGTTGAAGCCTGAAACCATTAACTATCGTACTTACAAACCTGAAAGAGATGGTTTGTTTTGCGAAAGAATTTTTGGACCGGTAAAAGATTATGAATGTGCTTGCGGAAAGTACAAGCGTATTCGTTATAAAGGTATTGTTTGCGACCGTTGCGGTGTGGAAGTAACAGAGAAGAAAGTACGTCGCGAAAGAATGGGACACATCAAACTGGTAGTGCCTGTTGTACACATCTGGTATTTCAAATCACTTGCCTAATAAAATTGGTTACCTGTTGGGTATGAGCTCTAAGAAATTGGAGACCATTGTTTACTACGAACGTTTTGTGGTGATCCAGCCCGGTATCCGTGCTGACAAAGGCCAGAACTATGGTGATCTTTTAACTGAAGAAGAATACCTGGATATTCTGGATACACTTCCAAAAGACAACCAGTATCTGCCTGATGAAGATCCGAATAAATTCATTGCCAAGATGGGTGCTGAAGCAGTACATGATCTGTTGGCAAGAATCGATCTGGATCAGTTATCATTCGATCTACGTAATGCTGCTGCAACAGAAACTTCACAGCAACGTAAGGCAGATGCCTTAAAGCGTTTGAGCGTTGTGGAAGCTTTCCGTGATGCACAATACAAGAATTACCAACCGTCCTGAGTGGATGGTAATGCAATACATTCCGGTTATTCCACCGGAACTGCGTCCATTGGTTCCTTTGGATGGTGGTCGTTTTGCTTCTTCTGATCTGAATGACTTGTACCGTCGTGTGATCATCCGTAACAACCGTTTGAAAAGATTGTTGGAGATCAAAGCACCTGAGGTGATCCTGCGTAACGAAAAACGTATGTTGCAGGAAGCGATTGACAGCTTGTTTGATAACAGCCGTAAATCAAATGCTGTTAAAGCAGAAGGTGGACGTGCATTGAAATCACTTTCTGATGTATTGAAAGGTAAACAAGGTCGTTTCCGTCAGAACTTATTGGGTAAACGTGTTGACTATTCTGGTCGTTCTGTAATTGTGGTAGGACCTGAACTGAAACTGCACGAGTGCGGTTTACCAAAAGATATGGCTGCTGAATTGTTCAAGCCATTTATCATTCGCAAACTGATTGAAAGAGGTATCGTAAAAACAGTAAAGTCTGCAAGAAAACTTGTTGACAAAAAAGAAGCTGTTGTTTGGGATATCCTTGAAAATATTTTGAAAGGTCACCCGGTTATGTTGAACCGTGCCCCAACACTGCACCGTTTGTCTATCCAGGCCTTCCAGCCAAAATTGATAGAAGGTAAGGCGATTCAGTTGCACCCATTGGTTACTACGGCGTTCAACGCCGACTTTGATGGTGACCAGATGGCGGTTCACGTGCCGTTGAGCAATGCAGCTATTCTGGAAGCCCAATTGCTGATGCTGTCTTCTCATAACATTCTGAACCCGCAGAATGGTACGCCAATCACCCTTCCTTCACAGGACATGGTACTTGGTTTGTATTATATTACAAAAGGTAGAAAGTCAACGGATAAAGAAAAGGTTCGTGGCGAAGGAAAAGCTTTTTACACCGAAGAAGAAGTGATCATTGCTTACAATGAAAAAGTGATTGATCTGCATGCATGGATTAAGGTGAAAACCAATGTTCGCAGTGAAGATGGCGTGTTGAGTCATAAATTAATTGAAACAACTGTTGGCCGTGTTATTTTCAACCAGCACGTTCCCAAAGAAGTTGGTTTTGTAAATGCATTGCTGACCAAGAAAAACCTTCGTGAGATCATCGGTGACATCATCACAATCACCAACGTTCCAAAGACAGCTAAATTCCTGGATGATATCAAACAACTTGGTTTCCGCATGGCATTCCAGGGTGGTTTGTCCTTCACTATCAATGACCTGATCATCCCTGATATCAAACAGGAGCTTGTTGGAAAATGCAAAAGTAGAAGTAGAAGAAGTGTGGGAAAACTATAACATGGGTTTGATCACCAACAACGAACGTTACAACCAGATCGTTGATATCTGGAGCCGTGTGGATACCCGCATCACTGAAACATTGATCCGTGAACTGGCAAACGATAAACAAGGATTCAACTCTGTTTACATGATGCTTGATTCCGGTGCCCGTGGTTCTAAACAACAGATCAAACAGCTGGCTGGTATCAGAGGATTGATGGCGAAGCCAAGAAAATCAGGTTCCACCGGTTCTGAGATCATTGAAAACCCGATTCTTTCCAACTTTAAAGGTGGATTGAACGTATTGGATTACTTTATCTCTACCCACGGTGCCCGTAAAGGTTTGGCCGATACGGCCCTGAAAACAGCCGATGCCGGTTACTTAACCCGTCGTTTGGTTGACGTTGCACAGGATGTGGTTATTACAGAAGAAGATTGCGGAACACTGCGTGGTATTGCTACTTCAGCATTAAAAGATAATGAAGATATTATTGAACCATTGTCTGACCGTATTGAAGGACGTACTTCTCTGCATGATGTGTACGATCCGGTTTCCGATGAATTGCTGGTAGGTGCTGGTGAAGAAATCACCGATGACATTGCTGCCAAGATTGAAGAAGCAGGAATTGAAACTGTTGAAATTCGTTCTGTACTTACCTGCGAAAGCAAACGTGGTGTTTGTGTAAAATGTTATGGTAAAAACCTGGCAACAGGTTACCTGGCACAGAGTGGTGATGCAGTAGGTATCATTGCTGCACAGTCAATTGGTGAACCGGGTACACAGTTAACACTTCGTACCTTCCACGTGGGTGGTGTGGCTGGTTCTGCATCAGTTGAATCTACCATTGCTTGCAAGTTTGACGGTACTATCCAGTTCGATGGTTTACGTACTGTAACTACTGACAATAACGAAGGCGAAAAAGTCCAGGTTGTTATTGGTCGTACCGGTGAAGTTCGTATCATGGATCGTGAAAAATGATCGTTTATTAATTACCAATAACATTCCTTACGGTGCTACTTTATTGGTGAAAGATGGTCAGAAAGTTAAAAAAGGTGATGTTATTTGTACATGGGATCCATTCAACAACGTAATTGTTGCTGAAATAACTGGTACGTTGAAGTTTGAAAATGTACTGGAAGGTATCACCTTCCGTGAAGAAGCCGATGAACAAACCGGTCACCGCGAGAAAGTGGTTATTGAAACAAAAGATAAAACAAAGATTCCTTCCATTATTGTAGAAGGAAAAGAAATGAAAACATACAACCTTCCCGTAGGCTCTCATATCGTACTGGAAGAAGGTGAAGAAGTGAAAGCCGGACAGGTACTGGTGAAAATTCCACGTGTATTGGGTAAGCTGAGAGATATCACGGGTGGTCTTCCACGTGTAACTGAATTGTTTGAAGCACGTAACCCAGCTAACCCTGCTATCGTTTCTGAAATTGATGGTGTGGTAACCTTTGGTGCTATAAAACGTGGTAACCGTGAGATCATTATTGAAGCAAAAGATGGTGTAATCAAAAAATACCTGGTTCCATTAACCCGCCAGATCCTGGTACAGGATGGTGACTTTGTAAAAGCCGGTTCTCCGCTGTCTGATGGTCAGAACGTCTCCACAGGATATCCTTGCTATTAAAGGACCATTCGCAGTACAGGAATACGTGGTGAATGAAATCCAGGAAGTATATCGTTTACAGGGTGTGAGGATCAACGACAAACACATTGAAGTGATCGTTCGCCAGATGATGCGTAAGGTTGATATTGTTGATCCGGGTGATACCAAATTCCTGGAAGAAGACCTGACCGATAAGTTTGAATTCATGGAAGAGAATGACTACATCTTTGATAAGAAAGTGGTAACCGAAGCCGGTGAGTCAACTAAGATGAGAGCCGGACAAATTGTTAGCCTGCGTGAATTACGTGAAGAAAATTCTATTCTTCGCCGCAACGATAAGAAACTGGTTGAGTTCCGTGATGCACAACCTGCAACTTCTGCTCCAACGCTGTTGGGTATTACCAAAGCTTCACTGGGTGTACAAAGCTGGATCTCTGCAGCATCGTTCCAGGAAACAACCAAAGTATTGTCTTCTGCCGCCATTCAGGGTAAAACAGATGATATGCTTGGATTGAAAGAGAACGTGATCACAGGTCATCCGATTCCTGCCGGTACTGGTTTTCGTGAGTTTGAGAACATGATCGTAGGTAGCAAGGAAGAATATGAATTGCTGCAAACAACAAAGGAAGCAATGACTTTTGACGAAGAAGAGTAATCACGGATTACACAGATTATAAACTGATTTAACAGATAGTAAGGAGCAGGCAACTGCTCCTTTTTTTTATCACAGATTCCACGGATTTGAATGGATTTCACAGATGTTGTTCAAGGGATAGAACCATTCTTTCTCAATGAAGAAAGAATGGTGTGAAACCGGAAATAAAATCTGTGGAATCAGTGATATAAAATCCGTGTAATCTGTGATTAGTTAAGTGTTTCACAATTCATTTGGGATTTTTTCTGTTTGCGTTCTATCAAATGTTATTTTGCAAAAAAAATCCGCATGAAGAATGGTTTACTCATACTGAATATTGTGTTACTTATTTTGGTTGGTGTGCTTTTCTACCTTCATTTTTCTTCAAAGAATAAACCGGCCACACCTGCCAAAAAAGTGGATGTAGCATCAAGTAATACAGGCACCGACTTCCGGATTGCGTATTTTGAATTAGACTCTGTTTCCAATTCATTTGCCATGGTGAAAGATGTAAAGAATGAGCTAAGCCGGGAAGAAGATAAAATGAATGCAGAGATGAACCAATGGCAAAAAAGATACAACGATAAGTTGTCCAAATATCAAAGCCAGGCCCAGCAAATGAACCAGATCGAATCTGAAAATGCGAACAGGGACATGCTGCAGATGCAGGAAACCATAAGAAATAAAAAGCAGGAATTGGATCAGCGTTACCAGAATATGTACATGCAAAAAATGCAGGAAGTAAAAACAAAGATTGAAAACTTTCTGAAAGAGTATAATAAAACCAAAGGGTACTCTTATATCTTCTCTAATGAAGCCGGATTTATGTACTATCGTGATACCGCGTATGATATAACCAAAGATGTACTTAAGGGGCTGAACGAACAGTATTCAAAAAAGAAATAAGAATATTCACCTCATTTTAAAAGATCCTGCTTTTGCAGGATTTTTTATTTCGCAAAGTTTGAAATACTTATCTTGGAAAAAATTGCTGTTAATGGACGAACAAATCTTAACTGCTAAGCAAGCAATAAAAGAAGATAAATCTTTCAAAAGATCACTGGGTTTATTAGATGCCACTATGATTGTTGCCGGTTCCATGATCGGTTCCGGTATTTTTATTGTAAGCGCCGATATTACAAGGAACGTAGGCAGTGCCGGCTGGCTGATTGCTGTGTGGTTGATAACCGGTTTTATGACCATTACAGCCGCCCTGAGTTATGGTGAATTAAGCGGTATGTTTCCCAAGGCCGGAGGACAATATGTTTATTTAAAAGAAGCCTACAATCCCCTGGTTGGCTTTTTATATGGCTGGAGTTTTTTTGCTGTTATTCAAACGGCAACCATTGCGGCTGTAGGTGTGGCATTTGCCAAATTTACCGCCTATTTAATTCCTTCAGTTCAGTGAAAACCTGGTAGCACTTGATCTGGGCTTTCGGAAAATATCTCCGGCGCAGCTGTTATCTATCGTGGTCATTATATTACTGACCTTCATCAATACAAAAGGGGTAAAAAATGGCAAGGCCATTCAAACCACATTTACACTTACCAAACTGGTAAGCCTGTTCGGCCTTATTGCTTTTGGATTGATCATGGCAAAAGGCGACATCTGGACGGCCAACTGGTCAAATGCATGGGACCTGCACAAATTGAACACCGACGGCAGCATGGCGTCCTATACCATGGCGGCTGCTTTGGGTGCCATTGCCGCAGCCATGGTGGGTTCTATTTTTAGCAGCGATGCATGGAATAATGTAACCTTTATTGCCGGGGAAATTAAAAACCCGGCCCGCAATATTGGCCTAAGCCTGTTTTTGGGTACACTCATCGTGACGATTATCTATGTCACTGCCAATATTATGTACACGGCCGTATTGCCTTTGCAGGAAATCGCTTCTGCTGATAAGGACAGGGTAGCAGTGGCTGCCTCGCATGCCATTTTTGGAAACATTGGAACCGTAGTGATTGCATTGATGATCATGATCTCCACCTTCGGTTGCAACAATGGTTTGATCCTTGCCGGCGCACGGGTTTATTATACGATGGCGCAGGATGGATTGTTTTTCAAACAGGTGGGGCATTTAAATAAAAATGCCGTTCCCGCCATTGGTTTATGGATACAATGCATTGCAGCCAGCCTGTGGAGTTTGAGCGGAAGCTATGGCCAGCTGTTGGATATGATATCTTTTGTTGTGGTGGTATTTTATATACTTACCATCATCGGCATTTTTATCCTTCGTAAAAAAAGACCTGATATGGAAAGGCCTTATAAAGCATTTGGCTATCCTGTTATGCCTGTTCTTTATATTTTAATGGGATTGGCTTTTTGTACTCTTTTAATTATTTACAAACCGGAGTTTACCTGGCCGGGTTTAATAATTGTACTCATAGGAATTCCGATTTATTTCGTTGCTTTGGCAAGAAACAAATCGACAGCGTAGTACATGGAAAATTTTCAGCGGCTTTTTCAAGACTTTTCTTCCCTTAAAGTCGGTGTCATTGGTGATGTAATGTTGGATACCTATATGTGGGGCGATGTGGAAAGGATTTCTCCGGAAGCTCCGGTGCCCATTGTAGCCATGAAAAAGAAAGAATACCGTATTGGCGGTGCAGGTAATGTAGCATTGAACCTGCAATCCTTAAGTGCAAAGGCATATGTGATTTCCGTTACAGGCGATGATGAAGATGCGGTAAAGTTGCACGATCTGTTTAAAGGTCAACTACATCAACACGCAATATTGCTTTGCCAGTAAAAACAGAATTACCACCAACAAAACCCGGGTTATCAGCCGCAATCAACACATGATGCGCCTGGATGCAGAAATTACAAAAGACCTTGACGGTAAAGAGCAGGAGCATCTGATCGAACGTTTTGAACAGTTTATTGAAAAAGAAAAACCGCATGTTGTTATATTGGAAGATTATAACAAAGGCGTACTGACAGAAACGGTGATCGGGGTGGTGATCTCCATTTGCAAAAAGGCAGGCATTATTACGGCTGTGGATCCCAAGCGAAAGAACTTTCTTGAATACAAAGGAGTGGATATTTTTAAACCCAACTTAAAGGAAGTAAAGGAAGCCCTCAATCTTTTATTTACCGATGCGAATCTTCACTTATTGCAGGATATTCATTCAGAACTGTCGCATTTGCTTCATCATCATATTTCTTTTATTACGCTTTCAGAGAAAGGTGTTTTTTACAGCAAAGAGAAAAAATCAGCCATCATTCCCTCTCACCTGCGCAATATTGCAGATGTGTCGGGTGCCGGCGATACGGTAATTGCTGTAGCGGCCCTTGTGTACGCAGCTACAAAAGATGTTCATTTAATGGCGGAGGTCGCCAACATCGCCGGCGGATTGGTTTGCGAGGAAGTAGGCACGGTAGCCATTGACAAGCATAAGCTGCTGCATGAGTGTGAGCTTTTGCTTTCCTGAAGCCTTTATAAATAAGTTTGGTTTTTTTTCTTCAAAATATCGCTGCCTTTTACTTCTTTTGTAGATAGATTCAATAGGAGTAAGGCCTCCGGGCCCTGCTTCCTGTTCAAAGGAGAAATGCTCATGAAAAAATATGCAGTTATAGTGGCGGGTGGAACCGGGAAAAGAATGGGCAATGCCATACCCAAACAATTTTTACTACTTAACGATAAGCCTGTTTTATATCATACCATCAAAACCTTCCTGGAAGCTTTTGAAGACCTCCAGATCATTTTGGTGCTGCCCGAAGAATATGCGGATATGGGCAAAGAGATCATTGATGCCTACTTCGATTATGACCGGATACTTATTGGCCTGGGTGGAGAAACCCGTTTTCACTCCGTGCAAAACGGATTAAAAATGGTGGAAGGTGAGGCTATCGTTTTTGTGCACGATGCTGTCCGGTGTCTGGTAAGCACGGATCTGATCCAGCGTTGTTACGAACATACCCTGCAAATGGGAAGCGCCGTGCCGGTGGTTCATACAAGAGACAGCGTTCGTTTTTTAAATGAAGAAAAAAACGACAATGAAGTGCTGGACAGGAACAGGATTGTGTTGGTGCAAACGCCTCAAACCTTTCATAGTAAAATCTTGCTTCCTGCTTTTCAAATTGACTATAAAGAAAGATTTACCGACGAAGCCACGGTAGTAGAAGCCTATGGTTTAAAAATTTCACTGATAGAAGGGGAGGAGAACAATATTAAAATTACCAGGCCGGTTGATCTGTTGATTGCGGAAAGAATAATTGAAGAAGAAAGGTCATTTCAATAGGAAAATGTTGAATGTATAATGGTCCGAAAGCTTTTGAGGCCGGGCATCTTTAGACATTTATCGCAACGCAGGCTTTTAAAGTTGATTTACGCTAATGCAAAAAAGAATTGTACACATTATACTCGCCTGCTTTTTCTTTTCCTGCTCTCATAAACACATTCAAACAGCTCCGCGAAAAGCCACGGCGGTTAGCGGGACCCAATTTTATAAGCAGGCTTTTTCTTTTACCTGGCAGCAACGCGATTCTTTTGCTGTAAAAGAAATTCTGGAAGGAAACCTGCCTGCATTTTTAAAAAATTTTGTTCCGGTGCATGTTCAGATAAGGGATACAGCAACGGGTAAAATCATCAGAGCGACCTATTACGTGGCTCCGGATTATTTAAGTATTGGTACTAATGATGATTGGGCCCGCATCCACATTACACCCATGGCGGCACAAAAAATTGCGGATCATTTTCATTGTTTTTTGCCTACCCGAAAAATGGTGGATGATATTTATAAGGCCGCCCCTGTTAAGTTAGAACCCTTGCCTTTGTATGCTTTACGCGACAGCACACCTACCATGTATCATCATCACTTAATGATTGAAGGCCAAAGAAAAGGACGCAAAGGTTTGATTGCAGGAATTAAGAAGGACGTTGTGATCAGCGGCAAGCTGTCGGCAGACAAGCCAAACAAGGTGGCTATTTACGGATGGCATAAATTAGATGGCAAGCCTATTCAGCCTTTATACACCGGCCACGTTAACTGGTGGGTGGATTATAGCCAGGGTATCCGGCTTGTGTACCAGAAAATAAAGGTGGCCGGCCATTGGATGAATTACGAGGATGTTTTAAAGGACGGGCTTCTGAAAAGACTTTTATGCGATGAAGAATATTGTGAGTTTTATAAATATTCATATTAGCACTGTACGGTTATCTTTGCCGCGATGAATCATTACGATAAAATAACGGAGGCGGCTGATTTTCTGAAACAATATAAATTAAACAATACCACTGTTGGTGTTGTGTTAGGAAGCGGCCTGGGGAATTTTGTGCAGGAAATGCAGGCGGAAAAAGAAATAGCATATAATGAAATTCCCCATTTCCCCGTATCTACCGTAGAAGGGCATCATGGCAAACTGATCTTTG
This sequence comes from uncultured Bacteroidota bacterium, assembly GCA_963697545.1. Taxonomy (GTDB): domain Bacteria; phylum Bacteroidota; class Bacteroidia; order Chitinophagales; family Chitinophagaceae; genus Flavisolibacter. The sequence continues at coordinate 71,445 of CAVOOL010000004.1, forward strand.
GTACCATTGCAGGAAAACCAATCATTGCCATGTCGGGTCGTTTTCATTTTTATGAAGGCTACTCTGCCGAAGATGTTGTATTTCCCATTCGCGTACTGAAATTACTGGGTGTGCAAACGCTTTTAATTTCCAACGCCGCCGGCGGCGTACATCCTGCTTTTCGTGTGGGCGACCTAATGATCATTACAGATCATATTAGCTTTGCAACTGTCAACCCTTTAATTGGTAAAAATGATGATCGTTTGGGCCCCCGCTTTCCTGATATGAGCGAACCGTATAAAAAAGAATTGATTCACAAGGCAAAAGAAATTGCCGGTAACTTACATATTTCTCTTCAGGAAGGCGTTTATTTTGGGGTAACCGGGCCTACATTTGAAACCCGTGCTGAATATAAAATGATTCATGTGCTAGGCGGCGATGCCGTGGGCATGAGCACGGTACAGGAAGTAATTGCTGCTGTACATGCAGGCATTGATGTTTTTGCCATGAGTGTGATAACCGATATTGGCATTCGTGAAGAAGATAACATCATTACGCATGAAGAAGTGTTGCAGGCGGCCAAAGAGGCTGAACCAAAATTTTCTGCTATTTTCCGCGAATTGATTGCTTCTTTAAACTAATAAAGTTGAAAGATTCCGGCATTCATAAAACTATTTTGCTGTTGCTGTTATGTTTTATATCAGTAACGGCGTTAGCACAAAGGCCCAATGTGTTGCAGGGTATTACCAACCGCGTTGGCAGCCTGGGTAATATGAGCGGAGGAGCAACAGGCGATAGTTTGAGAAGCAGGGCAAAGGCGGAAGACAGCATCACCCTTCGTTTTTATTATCGTGATTCATCTTTAGCCCATACGCTTGACTCTTCTATTGACGATTTTACCACCCGCTTTCCTATTCCGGCAACGCATATTTATTTGGGCAATACCGGTTCGGCTACAAAATCCCTTTTGTTTACCCCACAGTTAAAAGCAGGATGGGATCCCGGTTTTCATGCCTTTGATGTGTATAAATGGAAACTGGAGACAGTGCCTTTTTATAATACCACCAAACCATTCACGGAATTATCGTATGCTTTGGCCAGCAAGGCAGAACAGATCATTGAGCTGCTGCACACACAAAATTTAAAACCTTATTGGAACGCCAGTTTTCATTACCGTCTGATCAGTGCACCGGGAGTATTCAGAAATCAAAAGGCCAACCATAACAACTATCTTCTTACATCGTGGTACCAGGCGCCTTCCAAGCGATACAATAATTATTTTGTTATTCTTTCCAATGTATTACAATCCGAAGAAAGTGGCGGCATACGGAATGATAAAGACTATTTGAACGATCCGGTGTATTCAGCCGACAGGTTTACCATACCCACTTTTATTGGAGGCGATCCAATATATTCAAACAATTTTTTTAATACCACCATTTATACCGGTAACCGCTACAATGAAACAAATTTCATGATGCGGCAGCAATATGATTTTGGAAGAAAAGATTCATTGGTAACCGATTCCACCGTAGTACCCCTGTTTTTTCCCCGCGTCCGTTTCGAGCACACATTCAACTATGGAAAGTACCGGTATATTTTCCAGGACCTCGCAAATAGTGCGAAAAACAACAGGCCCGATTCAGCTTATTACAGTCTTTATAATATTCAATATCAACCCAGCTGGTAAAGACACCTCTCTTATCTATCGCGATCAATGGCGGGAGATCAGTAACGATTTTTCTATTTACCAGTTTCCCGATGCCAATAATCTTCAGCAGTTTATTAAACTGGGACTGGAAGTGCAGTTGCTGAAAGGGGAGTTAAATAACAACCGTTCATTGTATAATATGATCGGTCATGGTGAATACCGCAACCGCACCAAGAATCAAAAATGGGACATTGGCGCTTTTGGCCGTTTATGGCTCAACGGCTATAATGTAGGAGATTATCATGCCTACATCAGCCTGCAGCGGCTGATCAATCCAAGTGTGGGCAGTTTGCAGGTGGGGTTCGAAAATATCAACCGTACAGCGCCATTTATTTATAATACTTCCAGTAATTTTTACCTCGATGCGCCCAAAACCTTTGGTAAAGAAAATACCATTCACCTGTTCGGTTCCATTTTGCAGCCAAAGTTCAGGGTTCGCCTAAATGCAGATTATTATTTGATCAGTAATTATTTATACCTCACCGATTTTTACAAACTGCAACAGGAGGGCACGTTGTTTAACGTACTGCGCATCAGTGCTTCAAAAACCTTTAACATAGGCAGGCATTTTAAGTGGCATGCCGATGTATATGTACAGCAAAAAACAGGGGCGGCGCAAGTGAACATTCCTGCTTTTTATACCCGCAACCGTTTTGGTTACGAAGGAAGTTTGGGTTTTCGCCGCCTGAATATAGCGATTGGTACAGAGATCCGCTACCACACGCCGTATAAGGCCGATAATTACTCGCCGGTGTTGGGACAGTTTTTCTTCCAGGATTCGGTGACCATCAGCAACCTGCCCCGTATCGACGCTTATCTTCATTTCCGCATCAGGAGCTTCAAGGCTTTTTTGCGGTTCGAAAATCTGAATACCGTTAGCATTCAAAATGGTTTTGGGTTTACCAATAATAGTTTTGCCGCCCCCGGTTATCCCACGCCCGGTTTAATCACCCGTTTTGGCATCTTCTGGTCGTTTATTAATTGAGTGTTGCCGGCTGATCACTAAAAGATATTTAACGTATCAACCTTTCAATTTTTCAACCTGTCAACTATCTTTACGGAGCAATGAAAAAGCTGCTTGCCGCCATATTGCTTCTTGTATATTTTACAGTAAGTACCGGTTTTGTGGTATCGCTTCATTATTGCATGGATCGTTTGGCATCGGCTACAAATTGGAGACAAGCACGAGGATAAATGTACCTACTGCGGTATGCAGAAAGATGGCAAATGCTGCAGGGACGATGTGAAAATAGTAAAGCTGCAAACCATACACCTTGTAGCAAAATCGATCAGCCCGGATTTTATTTTACCTGTTGCCATCGTTACTCCAACAGAATTCCTGGTATCTCCTTTTTATAATTTTACCCAAATAAACAGGGGCGTTGAACACGGTCCGCCTTTAAGCGAACAAGACACCTATCTGCAAAACCGCGTTTTCAGAATTTGAGATTTTTATGAGCCCGGCTTCGTGCTACTAGACTATTGCGCTGCGAATTGCGTCGCACTCTTATACGCTTTGTCCCGCATCAGCATGACTACTATCTAACAAACATTCATTTTCAAATTTTCAAATTATCTCATCTTCAAATTAATTTATCATGAAAACGCTTAAAATATTCTTGCTTTCATTTTTATTTGTTTCTTTATCTACCATTGCATTTGCACAAGCCAAATCCGAAACGTTTAAAGTGGCCGGTGAATGCGGTATGTGCAAAAAGAAAATTGAAAAAGCAGCAAAATCTGCCGGCGCCAGCTATGCCGTGTGGAACGCTGATTCAAAAGAATTAACCATTAAGTATAACAGCAGCTCTTCAAACGCAGCAAAAATTCAGCAGGCCATTGCTGCTGTAGGATACGATACGCCTGATTACAAGACCACCGACGAGGCGTATGAGAAATTAGATGAGTGCTGTAAGTATGAAAGAAGTTCAGCCGCTGCACACAGCTGCTGCGATGATAAAAAATGCGAAAGCTCACAATGCATGAAAGACGGCAAGTGTGCAAAAGATATGAGCTGTTGCAAGGACAGCGGCTGCAGCGAAAAGGACTGCTGCAAAAAAGCATAGATTTTGAAAACCCCGCCTATGCCAGGCGGGGTTTTATTTTTTTACGGTTTTGCAATACTGCTTTTGATTAACTGCTAACAGCTACCGGCTGTTTGTCTCTCACTTCTCACGTTTCACGTCTCACGATTGCTGCTACACCGGCTGCACCAGTATATTGCCGGCCACTTTTTCACTCAACTGAATTGCTTTTTTTTGAACGATCGCTGAAAAAGATTGATCATATTCGTTTTGATCGGTAATTTTTATTTTGGTGCCGGGTTTGATGCTAAGCTTTTCCAGGTAAGATAAAAAAGCATCGCTGGTTTCTGCAAGGCTTACTACAAGATAGCTCTTGCCTTTTTGTCCGGACGATAAGGGGACAGAAGCATTGATTTTGATCTTTCCGTTTTTATCGGGTATGGGATCTCCGTGCGGATCGAAGGAAGGATGGCCCAGGTAAACCTCTAACCGGTCAATCAGGTTGGGCGATTCAATATGTTCCAATTGTTCGGCCAGCTCGTGTACCTCATTCCATTTGTAGTGTAATTTTTCAACCAGAAATACTTCCCATAACCGGTGCTTGCGAATGGTAAGCAGGGCTTTCTTTTTTCCTTTTTCTGTAAGGTGAAGGCTCTTGTCAGGCTGAATTTCCAGTAAGTTTTTTTTTGCCAGTTTGCGCACCATTTCCAATACCGTAGCCGGATTGAGCTCCAAAGTTTTAGCCAGGGTAATATTATTCAGCTTCTTTACCTGCTTATTGTTCAGCTTGTAGAGCGTTTTCAGATAGTTTTCTTCAGACTGATGTGCAAAGTGTGACATAACTCAAAAGTACCAAGCTTGCTATAATTAAAAAATTTGGGTAACCAAATGAAAATGTTTTGCATTACCTTATTTTTGTACACTATGAACCATATCGTTTCCATCGCCGTTCTAAGCTGGCTGCTTGCCACCACGCAGACCGCCTGGGCTCAAAATATAGTTGTCAGCGGAACAATTCATTCGGAAGGGATGGGTTTAAAAGGCGCCACTGTTACCTCCGGTTCTGTTAAAACCCTGACCGATTCGGCTGGCAGATTTGAAATAGGGCTTCGTACGGGCAAGGCTGTTTTGCATGTTTCCATGGTTGGATATGAAGCCTATCACGAAAGCATTACTGTAGCCAGCGATACAAAAGAGCTCTCTATCGAATTGCAGCCTTATGCATCTTCGTTAAACGAAGTGGTGGTTACCGGCACTACAAAACCGGTGCTGCGGTTGGAAAGTCCAATTGCTGTAGAAGTTTACACGCCGCAGTTTCTGAAAAAAAATCCTTCGCCCAGCATTTTTGAATCCCTGCAAAATGTAAATGGCGTACGGCCGCAGATCAATTGCAGCGTTTGCAATACAGGTGATATTCACATTAATGGATTGGAAGGCCCTTATACCATGGTCACTATTGACGGTATGCCCATTGTCAGCAGTCTTTCATCGGTGTATGGCTTATTTGGAATTCCCAACCAGTTGATTGAGCGTATTGAAATTGTCAAAGGGCCGGCCTCGGGATTGTATGGATCAGAAGCAATTGGCGGGTTGATCAATATCATTACGAAATCGCCTGAAAAAGCTCCGCTTTTTGCTGCCAATATCATGAGCACCAGTTGGCAGGAGCACAATGTGGACCTGGGGTTGCGGTGGAAGGTGAATAAAAAGATCAATTCGTTGCTGGGTGTGAATTATTTCAACTATCAAAAACCCTTTGATAAAAACAACGATCATTTTACCGATGTAACCCTGCAGCACCGCATTTCTGTTTTTAATAAATGGAGCTGGCAAAGGGCTTTTGAAAGGCAGGCCTCTTTTGCGGCCCGTTATTTTTATGAAGACCGCTGGGGAGGAGATGTGCGTTGGAATAAGGCTTTCGCGGCGGTGACAGTTTGTACGGAGAAAGCATTTATACCAAACGACTGGAAGCCATTGGCAACTACCAGTTGCCAGTGCAGGAAAAAATTTACCTGAGTGCATCGGCTACGTATCATGATCAGAATTCGTATTACGGAACTACACCTTACCTGGCCCGGCAAAATATTGTATTTGGCCAGTTAAAATGGGATAAGGCGTTGTCGGCTTCTCATGCGGCCGTGGTGGGTTTGGCAGGTCGTTATACCTATTATGATGATAATACAACGGCAACAATAGATACGTTAAGTGCCGCCAACAAACCGGAAAAAACGTTTATTCCCGGCATTTTTTTGCAGGATGAGTGGAAGCTGGATGCCAAACATCAATTGCTGCTGGGGATCAGGTATGACCATCACCCGGTTCATAAAACTATTGTTACGCCAAGGCTTGCCTATAAATGGGGGATTAACGAAAAACAAACGCTGCGGTTAAATGCCGGCACTGGCTTTAGAGTGGTGAATATTTTTACAGAAGACCATGCCGCTTTAACAGGCGCAAGAGCTGTTGAAATCAAGGAGGCGTTAGAGCCCGAAAAAAGTTATAATGTTAATGTCAATTACCTACGCCATTTGGGTAACCGTTCTAAAAGTCTTACCATCGATGCTTCCGTGTGGTACACCTATTTTCACAACCAGATCATTGCTGATTACGAGACCGATCCGAATAAGATCATTTATGATAATTTGAAAGGGCATGCGGTATCGAGAGGCTTTACTTTAAATCTTGAGGGCAGTTTTCTGCAACGGCTCAAAGCAATGGCCGGCGTAACGCTTCAGGATGTGGCAAAAATAGAAACAGACGCCGCCGGAAAGGCACAAAGACAAAGACCTTTGCTTACCGAAGGCTGGAACGGCACGTGGTCGATTAGCTATTCTTTTCCTGTAGCGGGTTTAACTATTGACTACACAGGCAATATATATGGGCCTATGCAATTGCCCTTGATTTCTCATTTAGACCCAAGAAAAAAACAATCGCCGGTATGGAGCATTCAAAATATCCAGTTCACAAAATGGGTTTCAAAAGAGATTGAAATCTATGGCGGTGTAAAAAACATGTTGAACTGGACACCGGCAAAAAATAATCCTTTTTTGATTGCCCGTTCGCATGATCCGTTCGATAAGAAGGTGGAGTATGATGCCAATGGCAAGGTAGTGGCGACAATTCAAAATCCTTATGCCTTAACTTTCGATCCCTCTTATATGTATGCACCCAACCAGGGCATTCGTTTTTTTGCCGGACTGAGGTTTACGTTAAGAGATTGAGATAGAGGTTAAGGTTAAGGTTGAGGGGTTTAAAAGTTTAAGAGTTTAAGCATGTTAATACCTCGGAGGTTTTTAAAACAAAACTGTTCGGAACTTCAGGATGTATTAAATAGTGCTGCTTTGGCTGGGTCGCCCCCACAAAACAGCACTATTTCTTTGATGATTTCCAATTCCAGCTCTTCTACAAATGCATATTTTGCAATTTTGTATCCCCTAAGTTTATTCTCTTTTTTGTACAACAGTAAAAGTATGGCGGCAATCATACTCATATACATCATCACCTGAATGCCATTTTCACTATAGCTGAAAAAATGCTTGAAGTGCAGGTGCTGCTTTAAAAATTTAAAAAAGACTTCTATATCCCATCTTTGCTTGTAGATTTCAGTGATGGCGGAGGCCGGCAGCTCGGTAATATTGGTTAGGAAAAAAAGCAGCTCACCCGTTGATTTGGAACGGGCCTTAATCACCCTGAACGGCTCGTTTAACTTTCGCTTCTGCTCGTAAAACAAGTATACATTTTCATCACTTATCAGCTCCAACGTAGCTGTCCCCTCGCCTGGGGATAGAGGGTTTTGGCTTAGGGTCTTTACCGACCGGGTAGCATTGAGGCGGGTTACAAAAGAGATTCCATGATGGGTAAACTCCTGGAAGGCTTTGCGGGACTTAAGCCCCCGGTCAAACACCACGATCTCATCACTGCCAACGGCCGCTTTTAAAATCGACTGGCGTAGCGTTTGGTCTTCCGCCAGATAGGTTTGTTCGCTAAATAAAAAACTGTTGGAGGGAAGGTTTTTATACAAGCCGACCGTGAATTTCATTTGCCGGCAGCGGTGTGCCCCTTCCTTGCTTTTAAGGCCATTGACCATACCGGTCCTTAAAAGCTTGGCAGACGCGCTGACGGTGGTGGAATCAAACTGCCTGACGGGATACTTGTCTAAAGGACCCAGGCGCTCCCTGCACAGCTTAACTGTTTGCTCAAAAATCTCTTTGAAATAACACACCTCAATGCAACAAAGCCTCTCCGATAAACTGCTGTGGCGAATGCTCTCCCGCTGATCTAAACCGGCAAAGAGCTTAAAGCGATTGCTCCGGTACAGCTGCTCCATTAATCTGAGGCTCATTTTGCCACTGTCCAACAGCGACATCAACAGCAGCTTAAACATCACTTCGCCATTCAGTTTCTTTACATTATAATCAACAGCGCTTGACACTGCTGCTTTGTCTAAAATGGCTGTATCAATCAGGGATACCAAATCCCTAACTTTTGTATTGTTCATGCCAATGGGGCTTTAAATCCCTTTAAGACAAAGCTACCGGTACTGGAGTTGGGAACTATTTCAAAAAACTCAAGTAATCTTCCGAACAGTTTTGTTTTAAAAACCTCCGAGGTATTGTGGACACCCGGGCAGATGCTATTGTTCAAACAAACAAAAACTGCCGCCCACCCATTCTTTGTCTTTGTTGTAGCGGACACCCACCATTTTTCCCTTGCTTAACCGGGAAAGATTGTTGGCGGCTACAGGTCGTGCTGCATTAGGTTCCCAAAAATAAAACAGACGTATTTCGGCTTTTGCTTTTTCATCCGGTGTATCAATTACGGCAGCATATTGTACTTTCTTCTGAATGATCCAGTTTTCGGGATCGCTGATCCTGTCAATATCTTCTTTGGTTGCATCTATGATCACACCTTGTCCCGCAAAAGAAAACAAAGGTTTGACCACATAATTTTCCAAATCGGAAGGCAGCTGTTTTACTTCATTTAAAAAATAGGTCTCAGGAACATTGGGATGGTTGATAAAAGGCAGGGTGAATTTGCTGAGGCGGTAAAACCAGTTGGGATGCGGCACCCACGCAACATTTAACTCCTGCTGAAAGATCTTTCCTTTTTCCTGTATTTCTTCGGACTGCTGAAAAAGGTCGTCAAAGATCACGCGGTTGTAAATGCGTTTAATCTCTGTTTTCTTTCCGTCTTTAAAATAATACAGGTCTTTTCCTTCCACGATCAATTCCGTAAGGCAGACAATGTCAATTCCAAGAAACGTTTTCGTGGCATAAAAATCCACTCTTGTTTTTTGCTGGTGGGGTAAAATTTCCAGCAACACTACGTTCTCCGGCTCACAATCTGCAATAATGATTTTCTTAAGCAGTTGAATATAACGCTCCCTGGTGAAACCATTGAGGTAAGGACTAAACCCTTCCGGCCACCAAAAGTTTTTATGGTGCTCTTCCGGCTGCAGCACCTGCCAGGCAAAAAGGGAAGGGAAACCCTGCATCTCAATTAACTGTGGTTCTAATTCTCCTTTTTCATTCTGGCAAATGCCAAAGTCAAAAGCAATGCAGTGCGGGTGTGCATCTTCAGCGGGCACCCGCAAATGCGGTGGAATGGCTTTTTCACTTTGCTGCTGATACTCAGGCTGCGTAATCACATCAACAATACTTTCGCAGGCAGAAAGCATTTTTTGCGTAAAATCTTTAGGAATAAAAAGGGGTGTTTCGGCAATGCGGAAATCCAACTGCCCCGGATAAAGGTTGTTGAGATCATTGATATACGCTTCATATTTTTCTTTGGTGAACTGCTGGTTGTACTGTTGCCGAATGTCCGGGATCATAGTCTGAATTTGAGCTTAAGTTAAGGAATCGTTTGAAAGGGTTTTCAAAAATAAACAGCTTGCACATGGAAACCTGCCTGCAAAATGTTGCATAGCGTTCTGAACGTACAAGAGTGCGACGCAACGGAAGTTAAATAGTAGTACTGGGCCCGGTACATAATTTCCTTTACCGGTAATTAATGTGAGTTCGGGATAAGCCATGCTTTTTGCTTTTTTAAGGCAGTCTTTTTCTTTTTGGTTCAATCTTTTATTTGTTACTTTTTTTGTTTGCCCAAAAAAAGTAACCCAAAAAAGGGCCCGCAAATCCAAATGCTCCGCTGGATTTGCGAGGCCAGCGCACAGGTGGACAGCCTTTTAGTTACAGTCCTTGTTTACCATAGGTAGACAGCCTCGCTATGCGCAGATACTTCAGGCGCTGGTATTCCGCTAATCTTTTCCTATAGTAGCTACAGTACATAGGGAATGCGGAATAAGGCGCTGTACCTTTCTTTTAGACGGTAGAATTTAGTGGGTCGGTTTTCTTATCCCGAACTCACATTAAATAGGAACTCTATAAACTTTTTCATTTTGTCTGTTTTCTTTCAAATCACCAACTTTGCCCTCTTAATTTTTTTCGTTATGGTGAAGTCGCGCAAGGCTGCTATGAGCTTTATTTTTATTACGCTGCTGATTGATGTCACAGGCCTTGGCTTGATCATTCCTGTGCTGCCAAAACTGATCGAAGAATTAACGGGCGGCAATATCAGCCAGGCTTCGCAATGGGGTGGGTGGCTCACTTTTGCCTACGCTGTCATGCAGTTTTTTTGTGCGCCTATTATTGGCAACCTCAGTGATAAATACGGCCGCAGGCCCGTGCTGCTGTTTTCCTTGTTAGGATTTGGCATTGACTATTTGTTCCTGGCCTTTGCACCCACTATTTGGTGGTTGTTCCTGGGCCGCATTATTGCGGGTATTACCGGGGCCAGCTTTACCACCGCTTCCGCCTATATTGCCGATGTAAGCACCAACGAGAACAGGGCACAGAACTTTGGTTTATTAGGTGCCGCCTTTGGCGTAGGTTTTATCATTGGCCCTTCCTTGGGTGGACTGCTGGCGCACTACGGCCTCAGGGTTCCGTTTTTTGTAGCGGCCGGCTTTACCCTGCTCAATACCTTGTACGGCTATTTTGTACTGCCCGAATCTTTGTCAAAAGAAAACAGGCGGTCTTTTGAGTGGAAGAGGGCCAATCCCCTTGGCTCACTGCTGCACTTAAAGAAATATCCTGCTGTAATGGGCCTGATCTGGTCGATGATGCTGGTGTATGTAGCCGCGCATGCCCTGCAAAGCACCTGGACCTTTATCAACATTGAACGCTTTAACTGGAGTGAGCAGATGATGGGGCTATCGCTTGGTCTGGTGGGGCTGATGACCATGATCGTACAGGGTGGATTGATCCGTTATATCAACCCAAGATTGGGCAATGAGCGAAGCGTTTATATTGGCCTTGCTATTTATTCGTTTGGTATGCTGGCTTTTGCTTTTGCCAATCAAAGCTGGATGATGTTTGTATTTATGATCCCGTACTGCCTTGGCGGCATTGCCGGACCTGCCCTGCAATCCATACTGGCCGGTCATGTGCCGCCAACCGAACAGGGTGAACTGCAGGGAGCCCTTACCAGCATGATCAGTGTGACCTCTATTATTGGTCCGCTGGTAATGACTAACCTGTTTGCCTATTTTACCAGGCCGGGTACGCCGGTGCATTTTTCAGGGGCGCCATTTTTATTGGGTTCCATTTTGCTGATGGGGAGTGCTGTGGTGGCCTATAACGTGCTAAAGAAAGAAAAGCAGGTGGTGGGTATGAAGTGATTTTATGTACTAAGCTATTGTACTGCTATTTAACTTCTGTTGCGTCGCCCGTCCGAACGGTCATCCGGGCGGGCACTCTTGTACTGTAACAATTCTATTCGACATAATTTCTCGCAGCGAACGCAAAGGAGCGGCGGCGCAGCGTTGTTGCTTCCGTGGCGGCCGCTGCGTGAAATGTTTATCAATGGTTTCTTATACTGCTATTCCGTTTCAAATATTTTCAAATACCGCTTCACCGAAAAATCCATTGCCTCTTTGGCTCCCTGGCGCAGGTATAGTCCAAAGGCTCCATACATGGCATCGTAAGAAAGATCTTTCACCGATTCCTGTATTTGCAGGATCTCTTTTTTGGGCAGAGGAATCATGTTAGGATAGCTGTACATGAACGAAACCGTTTTACGGTTAGGCGCCACCTGTATGGTATCGCCAACAAACAAGGCTCCCTTATCCTTTGGCCAAGACAACACCGAGGCGCCGGGAAAATGCCCGCCGCAGCGCACCAGCTGGATGCCATCCCACAGCTCTAGCTTCGGCCCCTGCCATAAATGGATCGTATCTGCCCTGCGGCCCAGCCATCCGGCATCCAAAGCGTTTACATAAACCGGTGCATCAAAAGCCCTGCTCCATTCCACTATAGTAGAAAAATAATGCGGGTGCGAAAGGGCAATGGCTTTAATGCCACCCATGCTTTTGATGATGCTGATGGTAGAAGCATCCAGGTTGGTAATGCAGTCCCACAGAATATTGCCGCCGGGAGTCATGAGCAAATGAGCCCGCTGGTTGATGGCAAAATTGGGAGTGGTGTAAATGACATATACGTTTGGCGCCACCAGCTCAATAATATTTTTACACTGGCGGTTCACCTGCTCCAAGCGTGGTCCATGTTTGCCCGGCCATGCCCAGGTATTGTCGTTCGTCTTCGCAAACAGGGCAGCGGGCAGGCGGTGTTTCGGAGGCTTCATACTGCACCCCACAGGTGCTGCAGATATAAT
>CAVOOL010000005.1:0-199920 GCA_963697545.1 uncultured Bacteroidota bacterium
CGGCAATAGAAATGAGCGGACTTTGCAATGACCTCGATATCTTCAGCGTAAAGGTATCCAGACAGTTGTGTTCAGACTGCAATTGCAGGGAAACCGTATAAATGCCCGGTGACGAATAATAATGCGAACCAGGATCCTGCTGGTTGGATGTCGTGCCATCCCCGTAGTTCCAGGTATAGGAAGTGATCGGATCATTAAAGGTTGTGGAATCGGTAAACGTTACCAGGCCGCTATCGCAGAAGAGTTTTTTATCCAGCCCGAATCTGGCATCCGTATGGATGATCTTGATCGTGTCCAGCCCGCTAACCGGAATGATGCAACCGGTAGGATCGGTCATAATGATTTTGGGCACAAAATCACCAAAGAAATCATAAATATGGTTTAAGGTGTCAATGGTGTTATTGAGAAGAACGCCATCGCCGAAATCCCACGTGTACGTAACCGGTCCCTTACTGAATGTTGACAGCCCCACATTTAATGGCTTGCATCCATCCAGGGGCGTATAGGTTATCCGGGAGCCAACGGTGTCGTATAGGGTAATTGATTTTTTAGCAGTGTCCCTGCAGCCCCCCGGGCTGGTAACAACTAATTGTATTTGGTAGGTGGCCGGAGTAAAATAATATTTTACTGGATTTTGGAGGGAGCTTCGGCCATTGCCCAGATCCCATACCTGTGACCTGATATACTGGGAAGTATTGGTAAACTGCATTTTCAAAGGGAGAGCAGAAACTAGCCGAATCGTTTACCGTAAAACTGGCAACCGGGCTGTTGACGGTAATAGATTTTTTTGTGGAATCCGTACAGCCGTATTGGTCTTTTATAGTTAGCGTAACAGTATAATAGCCTGTATCTGGTAGGAATAAACCGGAGAGGTGAGCTTTGACTAGTATCGCCATCGCCAAAACTCTCAGAAACTTGCCGCCGCCGCATCTGTGGTTGTATTTGTAAAAAAATGACTGGCTGCCGGGGCAGGCAAGCGTATCAACCGTGAAAGCCGGCAATGGGGTTGGTGGCATGAATAAGATCGGCACGTTGTAAAGTATCCATACAGCCGAAAGCATCGGTTACTGTTAATTTGACGGTGTACGTGCCGGGAGTTGCATACGTATGTTGAATGGAAGTGGCATTATCGGTAAGAACCGTTCCATCACCAAAGTCCCAAGTTTTACTGACAATGTTATTGACCCCATCGCTTTGTGAAAGATCGTTAAACGTTGTTGTTAGTCCTTTGCAACCGCTGGTATTCAGGGCTGAAAAATCGGCTTTGGGGCACAACGATGCGTATTCGTTTTGAAACAACAGTGACACAGTGGTTAATATCCCTTGTTGTAAGGGTGACGGTGTACCAGCCGGGATTGGGTAATAATGGTTGGCATTCCCTCCCGTATTATGATCGGCGCTATTCCACTGGGTGCCGTCGCCAAAATCCCATAAATAGTTGCGGAAACGCAGCGGATCGGCTACTAGGGCAAAAAACTGGATGGTATTCTTCTTGCACACGGCAGTGTCCGAAATCCTGAAGTCGGGGTTTTCGTTAAAAACATAAGCCGTTTTTTTTAATGGTACTTGAACAGGTGTCATTTGTAACGGTAAGGGTAACGGTATAGGTACCATAGTCAGAATAAAGATGTCTTGGATTTTTAATAGTTGATGTAGCCGCCGTCGCCAAAATCCCACGACCATGTTTGTGCGCCGATGGAGGCATCGGCAAAATCAAATTCCAGTTTATTGACGCAAGTTGCATTGATGGCAAAATTGGCTATCGGCGTGCTTTAATATGAACATAGTTGGGGAAGCTGATTTTTTTTGCGCATCCATTATTAATAGCTGTAAGTGCTATGTTAAAATAACCTGTATCCTCATATGTATGTGAAGGGTTTTGTGAAGAGGAACCTTTGCCATCGCCAAAATCCCAGGTCCAGGCATCAGCAATATCCGTAAGGTCTTTGAATCGAATTGCCTGCGAAGCACAGGCATTTAAAGGCGTGGCTGAAAAATTGGTGTTGGGAATAGTGCCTGTTTTAACGGCGCCTGGTAAGGTATAAACTTCGGTGCATCCGGTACTGGTAGTAATAGTCAGTGTAACCGTATAAGTTCCCTGGCTGGTATAGGTATGGGTGGGATTTTGGGCAGTCGAAGTACCGCCGTCGCCAAAATCCCAGGCATAGGAAGTGATGGCGTCCTGAGTGGTGATATCCGGAACTGGGTTTATGGTAAAGGGCAGGCAGCCGGAGGCCGGAAGCTTAAGAATTTTTATAACCGGCTTCACTATTTGTATCAACGAATCCTTTTGCAAAGTATCCGAGCAGCCGGAAGCATTCGTGGCAATCAACTTTACCGGGTAGTAACCAAAATCATTGTAGGTATGCGATGGGTTTTGAAGCGTTGATGTGGCGCCGTCGCCAAAATCCCATTGCCAGCTTACAGCATTTGAGGAAAGATCCTGGAAATTGACATCGAAAGGCGGCTGGCATTTAAATACTTTATCGGAAGAAAATTTCGCAACAGGGCTGGGCGCAATAGTTACGGGTTTTGTTACAGAATCAGTGCAATAAGCATAGGTGTTGGATAGTGTTACGTTGTATGTTCCCGAAGTGGCGTAGGTTTTGGCAGGTGTTGTATCGGTAGAGCTGGTGCCGTCTCCAAATTTCCAAATGGAGCTGACAGGCGATGGCGTGGAAGTGTTTTGAAAAACAATCGGCTCTTTAATGCAAATGTTATTCGGAACAGTAAAGGATGTATTAATATCCTGGGTATTGATTAACCCGGTTTTGATTAAAGTATCTGAACACCCGCTGCTATTTGTTGTGATAAGGCTGACCGTATAGTTGCCGATAGTGGTATAAACATGGGAAGGGCTTTTGATGGCAGACGTGGTGCCATCGCCAAAGTCCCATAAATAACTTAGTGTGCCAGATCCCACTGAAGTGGCATTAAAGTTTATTGAAAAAGGTGGTTTGCAGCTTGCCGCTTGTGAATTTGTAAAGCGGGAAGTAACGCCTCCATTGATGCGTATATAATCGGGTTTGGTTAATACACTATAGCAGCCTTTATCATTTGTTATTTTTAAAGTGACTGTATTGGCACCGCTTGTTGTATATACATATAAAGGGTTTTGTTCAGTAGATTGGTTGCCGTCGCCAAAATCCCAAAACCAGGTAGTATTGCTGGTACCGGCGCTGGGGCTTGACAAATCAGTGAACTGCGAGCGAAGGGGAAAACACCCGGTACTGTCGCTAACCGTAAAGGCAGGTGATGGTTTACCGTAAATAGTAATGAGGCTGGTACGGGTCAACGTATTGGGACCCTGCGCATTTGTTACTGTTAGTTTTACCGTATAAAAGCCTTCATTAAAATAAGTTGTAGATGGGTTTTTCAGAGTTGATGTGGCCCCGTTTCCAAAATCCCAAAACCAGCTTGTGGGGTTTCCTGTTGATTGGTCCTGGAAGTCAACCACCAAAGGCGAACATCCGGAGGAGGTTGACACGGTGAAATTTGCGGTGGGTTGGGCAAAACAAAAAGCTGCGGAAAGCAGTACACTAAGCGTCAGAATGGTTGTTTTCCGTATCAAATTTCTCACTTTTTAAGCCTTTGGGGGACTATTTTCTTAAGGTAGTTTAATAACGATATAAAAAGCAAAAATTATTCCTGCTTTCACATGGCCATTAAAGATAATACGGAAAGGCCTACTTTAATTTTTTTCCAATCGCAAAGTTCTTAGCTCATTATTGGCTGTCTGGCTGGCTTCCACAAAGGTCCAGTCGCTCCTGGTAATTTGCCAGGTGCCGTTTAATAAAATAAGCGGATGGCCGGCATTGGAGAAAAAAGAAGTAATTGTTTTTGCATTGGCATCGGCGGTCCATGTTCCTGTCCTTTCAATTGTTGTGTTGTTGATGGCATCAACCGTAAGATTCTCTTTAAATTGAAATTTATAAGGAGCGAAATCAGTAGTTAGATCTGTGGAACCATTTTTAAAACTTGCTACTTTCCAATAGCCGGTAGTCATGGCAGTAATAACAGCGTTCCGGGCTATTTGTTCTTTAGTACAACCGGCAAGTAAAGCGGCAAGGCAAAGGACCAACACTTTTTTCATAGGGTGCGTTTGTCTACAAGGTATAAATTGCTGTGTATTTGTGCAACAGGTGATCAATAAAATAGGAAACATCGAGTGTTTTGCCCGTCACAGCTTTGCACAGTTCTTCGCTGGTATAGAATCTTCCTTTGCTATGAATGTTGTTTCTAAGCCACTGTAAAAGGCTGGCTGTTTTTCCTTCAGCCATCTCTTTTTCCAGGTCCTGCAGTTGTAATTGGGCGGTTGCAAAAAATTGCGCTGCATAAAAACTTCCAAGGCTGTACGTGGGGAAATACCCAAAGCTTCCGTGGCTCCAATGCACATCCTGCAAACAACCTTTTTTATCATCCGGCACTTCTACATTCATCAGGTCTTTATAGTGTTGATTCCAAAACGCAGGAATGTCATGTGTGGATAAGGAACCTTCTATCAATCGCTTTTCCAGCTCATACCGGATATACACATGGAAATGATAGGTTATCTCGTCGGCTTCGGTACGGATAAGAGAAGGCTGTACTTTGTTGATGCCTTTATAAAACTGCTCAAGACTTATATCCCCGAACTGAGAAGGAAAATGGTTTTGTAGCTGTGGATAGTAGTGTTGCCAGAATACTTTACTTCGGCCTACATTATTTTCCCACAAACGTGATTGCGATTCGTGAATACTGTACGAGCAGGCCTCTCCTAACGGTAAGCCATATTCTGTTTCAGGTAATCCCTGCTCGTATAAGGCATGCCCCACTTCATGGATGCAACTCCAGGTCATATTGGCGAAATCTTTTTCGTCCACTCTTGTGGTGATCCGCACATCGTATTTATTAAAGCTGGTGCTGAAAGGATGTTCGCTTATATCCTGTCTTCCTGCTTCAAAATCAAAGTTCAATTGCCTGATCAAATACATTCCCCAATCCCATTGTTGTTGTTTGGGAAAGTCCCGGCTCAGAAAGGAATCATCTACTTGTGGCTGGGCAGCAATCTTTTGCAGCAGCTCTCTTAAGGCAGGAAGTAAGCCGGAGAAGGTCGTGTCCAGCAATTGCGTAGTGCAGCCTTTTTCAAATTCATCCAGCAAGGCATTATAGGGATGATCTTTATATCCCAGGATATCTGCTTCCTGCTTTTTCAGTTGTATTAATTTATCCAGCTCATTTTCATAAACCGAAAAGGCATTTTGCTTTCTTGCTTCTATCCACGCATGAAAAGCCTTATTGGTTTGATCGGACAAGGCCCTTACAAATTCAGACGTGTATTTTTTGTTTTTGGTATAATCTTCAAACGTTTTTTCAATATTTCTTTTCTGCGCTGAGGGCAAGTCGTCTTTTTGCAGCAGTTCCTGTAACAACGCTCCTAATTCGTCTTCACTAAAAAGCCGGTGGCTTATTTCCGATAAGGTGCTGATCTGCTGGCCGCGAAATGCTGCGCCTTTGGGTGGTAAATACGTTTCCTGGTCCCATTGCAAAAGGGCATTGGCATTTCTTACATCGGCAATACGTTGCATGCGGGTCTTGTACTGTTCGTAAAGTTCCTGCGTATTCATAGCCCAAAACTAAGGCAATCGGCCCACCTCAAACCTCCAAAAAAGAAGAGGTGCATTAACACTACACTGTGGTAGATTTCAGAACAGCATGGTAAGGAAGTGAAGTTTGTCGTTGCTTTTTCTTCTGAATCTTATTTTTCCTTTAACGGGATCTTTTTCACCATGCCGCCCCGGGTATCCCTGATGCTTTGCATCACAATAAAAGCTTTGGGGTCAATTCTTTCTACTTCGGAAGTGAGACGATTGATCTCCAAACGGGTAATCACCGTAAAAATGATATCGATTTCCTGGTCGCTCTCGCCACTTTTTCCAAAGCCTTTGCGGCCTGTATAAATGGTAAGCCCTCTTCCCAACCGGTTTTTTATCATTTGTGTGATCTGCTGGCTTCTTGAAGAAATGATGGTAACTCCTGTATATTCTTCAATGCCTTCTAAAATAAAATCAACGGTTTTTGAAGCGGACAAATACGTTAAGATAGAATACAACGCTATCTCCACCGAGAGCAGGTAAGCGGCAGAGGAAAAGATGATGACATTAAAAATCAAAATGAAATCACCTACGGTCAAACTTGTTTTGCGGCTTAAAAAAATGGCCAGCACTTCTGTTCCATCAATTACGGCCCCACCGCGAATGGCTAAGCCAATGCCGGCGCCTAAAAAGAACCCTCCAAATACAGCCACCAGTATTTTGTCGTACGTAACAGTTGGATACGGTATAACCGCCACAGCTACGGCAAGCGCTGTTATGGTAACAATGCTTTTAAGGCTAAAAATTTTGCTTATCTGTTTATATCCCAACAATAAAAAAGGAAGGTTAAAGGCAATAATAAGAACAGACAACGGCACACTGGTTTCGCGGTTGGCGATCAGTGATATTCCCATTACGCCGCCATCAATTAAATTATTGGGAATTAAAAAGCCCTTTAAACCAAAACCTGCGGAGATCACTCCTAAAAGCATGATAAGGGCATCACGCATTTGCTTGGATGCCGTTTTTCGAAAACGCCGGGACGCTTTTCTGCGCTGGATATTTTCGATCGTCCGGCTTCTGTCCGGCCTGAAAGGTTTGATAATATTGTCGAAAATATCCATAACAAAGAAAAACTAGATATTGTCAAAACTACAATGCACTAACTTTCACGCATGAAAATTGTTGACATAATTTCAGCTATTGAAGTGTTTGCAGCCCCGGAACTGCAGGAAGAATATGACAATTCCGGTTTACTTACCGGTGATGGCTCATGGGAATGTTCAGGTGCCCTCTGCACTTTGGATGTAACCGTTGAGGTGGTCAAAGAGGCCAAAGCCAATAACTGTAACCTGATTGTAGCCCATCATCCCATTATTTTCCGGGGTTTGAAAAGGATCAACGGCAGAAATTACGTGGAGCAGGTGATTATAGAAGCTATAAAAAGCGACATTGCTATTTATGCGGCGCATACCAGTTTGGATAACGTAGTGCTGGGCGTAAACGGAAAGATCGCGGAAAAGCTGGGCCTGCAGAACATAACGATTCTTCAGCCTAAAAATAAAATGCTGCGGCGGCTGATCACTTTTGCCCCAACAGACAAGGCGGAACAGGTTCGCCAGGCGGTTTTTGCCGCAGGGGCCGGTCATATTGGTAAATATTCGGAATGCAGCTTTAATAGCGAAGGTACCGGCACCTTTAAGGCCGAAAAGGGAGCCGATCCTTATGTTGGGGAAGTAGGCCAGCAGCACCAGGAAAAGGAAACAAAGATTGAGATCGTGTACCCGTTTTACCTGGAGCCGCAGGTGGTAAAGGCCTTAGTGGCCAACCACCCGTACGAGGAAGTGGCTTATGATATTTTTACCATGGATAATGTGCATTTTGGCATGGGCGCCGGAATTATTGGCGAGCTGGAGCAGGCTATAGATGAAAAAGACTTTTTATCCTTACTTAAAGAAAGATTTAAAGCCAATGGCATCCGGCACACGCCTTTACTGGGCAAGCCCATCAAAAAAGTGGCCGTATGTGGCGGCGCCGGCAGCTTTTTGATTAAAAAGGCCATCCAGCAAAAAGCCGATATATATATAACCGGCGATGTTAAATATCATGAATTTTTCGATGCTGAGGGCCGCCTGGTGCTGGCTGATATTGGCCATTACGAAAGCGAACAGTTCACCATAGAACTGCTGCATGACCTTTTGGTGGAAAAATTCCCTACCTTTGCCGTCCTTAAAACCAGCGTGAATACGAATCCCGTGCAGTATTTTGGCTGATAAAAACGAATTTTAAGTAAGCCGGATAGAATTGGTGTTGTACAAGAGTGCGACGCAACAGGCGATGAAAAACGATTTGCTGCTGGTAACACAAACAAAAAACTTCAAACTATACACTAAAAATGGCAAACGTTAAAGAATATTCAGTTGAAGAAAAGCTTAGTTCACTGGTAAAGCTTCAAAAGGTGGAATCTAAGCTGGATGAAATTCATATCCTGAAGGGTGAGCTGCCTATGGAAGTAGCTGACCTGGAAGATGAAATTCATGGTTTGAATGCCCGTCAGCTTCGCATTGAAGAAGAGATTAACGGCATTACTGAGTTTATTCAGCAAAAGAAAGAGGCCATTAAGGAAGCCGAGGCTTTAGTAAAAAAATACGAAAAACAAAGCGAGAACGTAAAGAACAACCGTGAGTTTGAAGCGATCAATAAAGAAATTGAGATGCAGCAGCTTGAGGTGAAACTTTGCGAAAAACATATTAAAGATGCCAACGAAGAGATTGCTGAAAAAGCAGTGGCTTTAGAAAAGGCAAAAAAAGCAATTGCCACCAAAGACGGGGTTCTTTCTACCAAAAAAGGCGAGCTGGAAAAAATTATTGCCGCTACGGAAAAGGAAGAAAAGCAGTTTAACAAACTGGCAGAAGAGGCCAAGTCGCATGTTGATCCGCGCCTGCTTGCCAGCTACGAAAAGATCCGCAAAAATTACAGAAATGGTTTAGCGGTAGTGCCGGTGGAAAGAGATGCCTGCGGTGGTTGCTTCTATTATATCCCGCCACAAAAGCAAAGCGAAATTAAACAGCGCAAGAAAGTAATGGTGTGTGAGAACTGTGGCCGTATCCTGGTTGATTCCGAGCTGACGGATTCCATTGAAGTAAAGTAATATTTTTTAAATAAGATTTAATAAAGCCTCCCGCAAAACGGGAGGTTTTATTATTTGGTGAAGCAGGAAATGCTTTAATTTGTCGCTGATATGTTGAGCCGTTTGACTATTCGGAATTATGCCATCATTGAGCAATTGGAAGTAGATTTTTCTGCCCGGTTAAATATTATTACCGGTGAAACAGGAGCCGGTAAATCCATCATTATCGGGGCGCTGGGGTTGATATTGGGCCAAAGGGCGGAGAGCACGGTGTTGAAGGATAAAGAAAAAAAATGCATTGTTGAAGGCTGCTTCAAAGGCGAAGGCGGAGATGAGCATGTGATCAGTTTCCTGAAAAATAACGAACTGGATGTGAACGATGAACTGGTGGTAAGAAGAGAAATTGCGCCGAATGGAAAATCAAGAGCTTTTATCAATGACACACCGGTGAACCTGAATCAGCTGAACCAGTTAAGCAGTTTGCTGGTTGATCTGCACCAACAGTTTGATACGCTGGAATTGGGAGAAAGCGATTTTCAACGAGAAGTGCTGGACGCTTTGGCCGGTAATTTTTCGTTGCTAAAAAAATACAACAAGGTATTTGTTGCGGCACAGCTTTCAAAGAGTGAACTGGATGCCCTCAAAGAGCAAAAACTGCAATTTGAAAAAGAATTTGACTATCACCAGTTTCAGTTCAATGAACTGGAAGAAGCCGGCTTTAAGGAAAATGAATTGGAAGACCTGGAGCAGGAGCTGAAAATGCTTACCAATGCCGAGGGAATTAAAAATGCATTGGCCAAGGCGTATCATGAACTGGAAGAAGGAGAAGAGCCCCTCATCCGTCAATTAAAAACAATTACCAACCAGTTGCAGCAGTTTGCGGAGTTGCATCCCGACCTGCCCGGTCTTGTGCAGCGCCTGCAATCGTCTTATATCGAACTGCAGGATATTGCTGATGAAACAGACCGCATCAATAATCATGTGAGTTCGGATGCGGCCACCATGGATAAGATCAATGAAAGAATTTCATCAGGCTATCGTTTATTAAAAAAACACGGGGTTAAAACCACCAATGAGTTGCTGCAGATTCATGCAACACTCAATGAAAAATTGCAAGCCGTTTTAAATATAGATGAAGCCATTGCGGCGGCAGAAAAAAAATCCAGTGAATTATTGGGCGAATCGGAAGAACTGGCTGCAAAAATTTCATCGGCACGGAAAGCACAAATAAAACCCCTGGAACAGCAGGTAAATAAAATGCTTGTACAGGTGGGTATGCCGAGTGCCAAGTTGAAAGTAGAAGTGAATAAAACGAGGTTAAACACCTACGGTTTTGACGAAGTGGTTTTTTTATTTGATGCCAATAAGAGCAACCAGTTTCAGCCTTTGCGTAAGGTAGCCAGTGGGGGAGAATTAAGCCGTTTGATGCTTTGCATTAAATCGCTGGTGGCAAAGTCCATGAATTTGCCCACACTCATCTTCGATGAAATTGATACCGGCATTTCCGGCGAAGCAGCCAAACAGGTAGGTGCTATTATGAAGGAACTGGCCGCTACAAGACAGGTGATGTGTATCACCCACCAACCACAAATAGCCGGCAAGGCGGATGCTCATTACCTGGTGTACAAGGCAATGAAGAATGATATGGTAACTACCGGCGTGCGGTTGTTAAATACAGACGAACGCATTGTGGCCATAGCAAAAATGCTAAGCGGGGAAAAGCCTACAGCCGCGGCGTTGGAAAATGCAAGGGAAATGGTGATGAATTAAAGAAAGCATTGAAACCTCATTAACAGGATCAATATTGGAGGCAATAGTAAAACTCCTGTTTTTCTTAATCTTTTTCCTTTCAATGGTATTGGCAGGCTACAAGGCTTATTATTACCTTAATAACAAAATAGAAGGAAGCAAAACTGGATGGGAACTATTGGGGTTTTCGCTTCTTTTAATAGCTGCATATTTGATTTTGTTTTTTGGTGGCCTTTACCTGCTTATAAAGGTGTATGTTTTTTTGGTTGAATAAACACTCAAAAGGAGCCAAGGACTTAAAAACACCATGGTCTTACAAAGCACCTTCCGGCTTAAAAATTACTTATTACATTTACGTCCAATTTTCACATTTTCATTTTCAAATTTCAAACTGGAATTATGTCAAATAATTTATTAGCAGGTAAGAAAGGAATCATATTTGGTGCATTGGATGAAAAATCAATTGCATGGAAAACGGCTTTAAAATGCCACGAACAGGGTGCGCAGATCGTTTTAACCAATGCTCCCGTGGCTTTGCGTATGGGTGAGATCAATAAACTGGCTGATGCCGTACAGGCGCCAGTCATTGGTGCGGATGTAACCAACATGGAGGATCTGAAAAAACTGTTTGAAGAATCACAAAAACATTTTAATGGCGGAATTGATTTTGTGCTTCATTCCATTGGCATGAGTTTAAATGTGCGTAAAGGCAAACATTATACAGATTTAAATTACGAGTGGAACCAAAAAACACTTGATATTTCAGCTATGAGTTTGCACCGCGTGTTGCGAACGGCGTGGGATATGGATGCTCTTAACGAGTGGGGCAGTGTTGTTGGCCTGACGTACATAGCGGCGCAGCGTGTTTTCCCGGATTATAACGAAATGGCTGATGCAAAAGCTTTGTTGGAAAGTGTGGCAAGAAGCTTTGGTTATTATTATGGTGTTCGCAAAAAAGTAAGGGTGAACACGATTTCTCAATCACCCACCCGCACAACAGCTGGTAGTGGTGTAAAAGGGTTTGATGCGTTTATCGAGTATGCGCAAAAGATGAGTCCTTTGGGAAATGCTACGGCAGATGATTGTGCTAATTACTGTGCTTTCATGTTTAGCGATATGTCAAGATACATCACGATGCAGAACCTTTTCCATGATGGCGGTTTCAGCTTTACCGGTGTTTCAGAAGCTATTATCAACAACATGACCCCAACAGAATAAATGTATGAGAAGCCATCTCACAAATGCCTTTTGTGAGTGGTGGTGAATGGTGAGAGGAAAGAGCTCTTATACCAGACGGCTATCAGGATGGCAGATGATAGTTGATAGATGATAGATGATAGCAGAGACCTCCATCTCACGTCTGTCGTCTCACGTTTCACGATGGTTTGGTAGTACTCACCACTGACTCCTCACCACTCACGCTATAAAAGAGTCCATGTATGAGACGACTTGTAAGCCGCAGAAATTAAAAATGCTCCGTTTAGCGGAGCATTTTTAATTAGGCGTCATTCTTAATCAACCTCCTACGGCAAGCATGTAGTGGGAGAATAAGAATGACATAAGTTTATAGCTGTTGGCTTTTTGCATTGATGATCGAAGTTCATGGAAAACGGCGGTAGTTAAAGTTAAGGATTTCCTTTTTTAATTTTTCAATGAAAATTATAGGGCAATTTGTTTTTGCATCATCATTTTGCGCAAATTGATCAGTCCATAACGCATTCTGCCCAGCGCTGTATTGATGCTGCAATTGGTAACCGCTGCAATTTCTTTAAAGCTCATATCGCCGTAATGGCGAAGAATGATCACTTCTCGCTGGTCTTCGGGCAAAAGGTCCAGCATATCCTTAACCCGGTTATAGCTTTGGCGCTTGATCATCTTGGTTTCAGCGCAGTCTTCTGTAAAGTTTAACACTTCAAAAATATCCTGGTCTTCGCTGTTTTTGATGACTGGCGTACGCTTTACTTTTCTAAAATGATCTACACAAAGGTTATGAGCTATGCGCATGGCCCAGGGCAGGAATTTACCCTCATCTGTATAGCGGCCACTGCGAATGGTATCTATAACTCTGATAAAAACGTCCTGGAAGATGTCTTCGGCAAGATACTTGTCCTTGACCAGGAAAAAGATGGAGGTGTACAGCTTTTCCTTGTGACGCAATACAAGGGTTTCTAAAGCGTTTACATTACCGGCAGTGAACGAGTTGATGAGCTCGTGATCGGACAATCGGGATAATAGTTTCATAAACTCCTACAGTTTAGGTGGTTTTTGGATATGGACGAACTTAAAATTGCAAATAAAAACTTAAGAGTAGAAGTTTACGCTATAGGCGAGAAGAGTTTTTTATAGTTTACAAGAATACGGATTTTCTTGTCCTAAAAATAGAATTCTTTTTTAATTTTTACAATTTTTATTGCCCGTCGCCTCTGTTTTTTTCGTAAAAGAACTGTTAACGTTGAAGCTAAACTATTTAGCAAGTTAGTATTTTTGTGCCATTACAATGAAAGAGAAAGTAAGTAAAGAAAAAAAGAAGGTAAGGGTTGCACATACGGATGAGCCAATTTTTATCAAAGGAGCAAGAGTTCACAATCTTAAAAATATTGATGTTGCTTTTCCCCGGAATAAACTCATAGTGGTTACAGGTGTTTCCGGCTCGGGAAAGTCCTCGCTTACCATAGATACCTTATTTGCCGAAGGCCAGCGGCGCTATGCAGAAAGCCTGAGTGCTTACGTACGGCAGTTCCTTAACCGTATGGACAAGCCCGATGTGGATTACATAAAGGGTTTAGCTCCCGCTATCGCCATAGAGCAAAAAGTAATTACCCGTACGCCCCGTAGTACCGTGGGAAGCATGACGGAGATCTATGATTACCTGCGTTTGCTTTTTGCCAGGGTTGGAAAAACCATCTCACCGGTTTCGGGCCGGGTAGTAAAAAAAGATGATGTAAAAGACGTGCTGGATGCCATCCGGCAGTTGAAGGAAGGAAGCAAGGCCTATATTCTGGCGGCGTTTAAACAACATCGAAGCCGGGATGAAAAAGAGGAACTAAATATCCTCATGCAAAAGGGCTTTACCCGTATTTATGTTTCTCCTTTTTCTTATACCCAAAAAGAAACACCGGTAACCGAAGGCGCCATCTACCATATTGAAGACCTGCTTTCTTCACCGGATGATTTCATCGCCGCTTTTAAATATCCTGAAAATGTTTACGTTCTCGTGGACAGGATTGTAGTAAAGGCGTTTGATGAAGACGATGAGCACCGTTTGTCCGATTCCATTGGTACGGCCTTTTATGAAGGGGAAGGCGATGTGTACGTAGAAGTGGATGCAGAAAAATTGCTGCATTTTAATAACCGCTTTGAGCTGGATGGAATGACCTTTGAAGAACCATCGCCTAATTTATTTTCCTTCAATAATCCTTATGGAGCCTGCCCTACCTGCGAAGGTTTTTCATTGGTTTTAGGCATTGATGAAGACCTTGTTATTCCCAACAAGCTGTTGAGTGTTTACGAAGGCGGCGTAGCTCCCTGGAAGGGAGAGAAGCTGGGCAAATGGAAAGAAGACTTTGTAAAAAATGCCCGCAAATTCGATTTCCCGGTTCATAAAGCCATTGCCGATCTTACTAAAGAACAGTACCGCATTCTTTGGGAAGGCAATCAGTATGTATATGGCATCAACGATTTTTTTAAAGAAGTAGAACAAAATTTATATAAAGTTCAATACCGTGTCATTCTTAGCCGTTACCGCGGCAGAACCTTGTGCCCGGAATGCCATGGTTATCGTCTGCGCAAAGAAGCCTTGTATGTAAAAGTGCAGGGAAAAAATATTGGCGAATTAAGTGAACTGCCCATAAGGGACCTGCGGGTATGGTTTGATAAGGCTGCAAAAGAATTTTCAGAATTTGACCAGCAGGTAGCCAAAAGAATTTTAATAGAGATCAATCACCGCATTGATACCATGTTAAATGTAGGACTCGGCTATCTTACCCTCAACCGCCTGGCCAATACGCTAAGTGGTGGGGAAAGCCAGCGCATACAATTAACCAGAAGCCTCGGGAGCAATCTTACCAACTCCCTATACATTCTGGATGAACCCTCTATTGGGCTGCATCCCCGTGATACGTTCAATTTAATTCGTGTTTTAAAAGAACTGCGGGATTTGGGTAATACCGTGGTAGTGGTAGAACACGATGAAATGATGATGCGGGAAGCTGATCATATCATTGATATGGGCCCGCTGGCTTCTCATTTAGGTGGAGAAGTGATTGCGGCTGGTGATTATGATGCTATTATCAGCAATCCTGAAAGTCTTACCGGCAAATACCTGAAAGGAGAATTGAGCATTGATGCGCCAAAGAAGGTTCGCAAATGGACCGACTCGATCAAAATCGAAGGGGCCCGTCAGCATAATTTGAAAGATATCACCGTTGAATTTCCCTTGAATGTGCTTTGTGTAATAAGCGGCGTAAGCGGAAGTGGAAAAACCACGCTGATCAAGCATATTCTTTACCCTGGGTTAAAAAAATTACAGGGTGAAGCTACCGATAAAGTAGGCTTCCACAGAGGCATTAGCGGCGATACAGATGCCCTTACGCAAGTGGAAATGGTGGATCAAAACCCAATTGGCAAATCCTCGAGAAGTAACCCGGTTACCTATATTAAGGCCTGGGATCATATCAGGGATTTATTTTCTTCTCAACCCTTAAGCAAAATGCGGGGTTTTCAACCCAAACATTTTTCTTTCAACGTAGATGGCGGACGCTGTGATGCCTGCAAGGGCGAAGGCGAAAAGATCGTTGAAATGCAGTTCCTGGCGGATGTGCATCTTACCTGCGAAGTTTGCCATGGTAAAAAGTTTAAGGAAGAAGTGTTGGAAGTGCAGTACAAGGGAAAGAATGTGTTTGAAGTGTTGGAAATGAGTGTTGATGAGGCGATTGAATTTTTTAAAGATGAAAAAAGTATTTCTAACTCTATCAGGCCTTTAAGCGAAGTAGGCCTGGGTTATGTAAAACTTGGCCAGTCTTCCGATACGCTTTCCGGTGGGGAAGCCCAAAGAGTAAAACTCGCTTCCTTCCTGGGCAAGGGAAGAAGCGCCGGAAAAATATTGTTCATATTTGACGAGCCTACAACAGGTCTTCACTTTCACGATATAAAAAAATTATTGGCTTCTTTTAATGCGTTGATCGAACAGGGACACTCCATCATTGTTATTGAACATAATACCGATGTTATTAAAAGCGCCGACTGGGTGATTGACCTGGGTCCGGAGGCCGGTATTGACGGCGGGCATTTGGTATTCGAAGGCAAGCCTTCCGATCTTAAAAAAATAACGAATAGCTGGACCGGTAAATTTTTGTGACAAAGTCATATGGGTTGTCTTCGCAGATCCCACTTAGGCTATTGTATTAGCGGAGAAGCGCTGATCAAACAATAATTGTGTTATTGCTTTAAATAGTAACGGCCCCGGAAATTATTTCCGGGGCCGTTTACTGTTGTTAAGGTAGTTGGTCAGGCGCAGAGGTGACAATAGTGATTTATTAAAATTGCAAAAGCAATTTATGATAAGCACCGCCTACCGCAATCTATCCATGCTCTTGACCAGTTTTTCATCTTTCCAGATGCCCCTTGCCGCCAAAATATAAAAACCCAGTATGGCAAAGGGAAAAATGCAGGAAAGGGCAAATGTGCCGGTGCCTACAGTAAAGTTGGCGGTCTCTAAAAAATAGACAATCAACAGTACAATCGTTAGAAAGATGCCCAGATAAGACAGTTTCAATTGCAGCTTGCGGTTATCAAATAAAAAAATGGTAACAAAAGCAATGGCGCCTGCCAATACGGTAAGGATGGTTAGCCAAACGGTAGACGTAGCATTCAGTTCAGCATGTCCGGACGTGCTGGTAGCAGCATCTACAATACGACCGCCGGTATAAAATGGAAAACGAAAAGTGATGGCGGCAAAGGCCGCTGCTAATAACAACCAGATACTTTGTATACGTTGAAGCATGATCGTTTGTTTTTATTACTTCATTAAAGTTTGTGCCAGCCCGTTTTTACATTAGTACGATTAGGGTTTATCCCAGTTCAGGATATAATGGAAATTGCTCCATGAAACTGTGCACATCGCTTGCTGTGTTTTTCACTATGGCCGCATCATCAATATTCATCAATACCTTATCAATCAGGTCAACCACGGTTTGCATATGCGCTTCCTTCATGCCCCTGGTGGTAATAGCCGGAACGCCCACACGGATACCCGATGTTACAAAAGGACTTTTATCATCGTAAGGCACGGCATTTTTATTTAAAGTAATATGTGCCCTGTCCAAAGTTTCCTGTGCTTTTTTACCGGTGAGGTTTTTATTGCGCAGATCGATCAGCATTAAGTGATTGTCGGTTCCGTTGCTGATGATGTTGTATCCTTTGGCAACAAAGGCTTTGGCCATGGCCTGGGCATTGGCCTGAATTTGTTTGGCGTATTGGGTGAACTCATCGCTTAATGTTTCGCCGAAAGCAATGGCCTTTGCCGCAATTACATGTTCTAAGGGGCCGCCCTGGGTGCCGGGAAAAACAGCCATGTCGAGCAGGTTGCTCATCATGCGGATGTTGCCTTTTACATCTTTCAATCCAAAAGGATTTTCAAAATCTTTGCCCATTAAAATAATGCCACCTCTCGGGCCACGCAGGGTTTTGTGCGTGGTGGACGTAACAAAATGGCAATGCTCAAAGGGCGAAGCCAGCAGACCTTTGGCAATCAGTCCTGCCGGATGAGCAATATCGGCCATTACAAAAGCGCCTACTTCATCGGCAACCTTCCGGATCCTTGCATAATCCCAGTCGCGGCTGTAAGCCGAGGCGCCACAGATAATCAACCGGGGCTTTTCTTTGCGGGCCACTTCCTCCAGTTGTTCATAATTCACCAGGCCGGTTTCTTTATGCACGGTGTAGAAATGAGGTTCGTATAATTTGCCGCTGAAGTTTACCGGCGAACCGTGTGTAAGATGTCCTCCCATGCTCAGATCGAGGCCCAGGATTTTATCGCCGGGTTTTAATACAGCCAGCAGTACCGAAGCATTGGCCTGGGCGCCGCTGTGGGGCTGTACGTTGGCGTACTCACAATTAAAGATTTGTTTAACGCGGTCAATAGCCAGTTGCTCGGTTTCGTCCACAAACTCACACCCGCCATAATACCGGCGGCCCGGATAACCTTCCGCATATTTGTTGGTCATTACATTGCCCATGGCCTGCATCACCTGCAGGGAGGTGAAGTTTTCAGAAGCAATTAATTCAATACCATGGCGCTGACGTTCTAATTCTTTTTTGATGATGTCGAAAACCAGTTGATCTTTTTGCATGAAAATGTATTTCAGGGATGTGTGTTTAGGGGACTGGGCTGACTTGCTTCTATGGTCCCGAAGTTTCGGGATTGCTTGCGACGCTCCGTTTGACTACAGTAACTCTTATTGTCTTCTATTAGCCGGGAAGCCGGGAAGAAAAGAAGGAAGAATGTTTTAGCCGTTTCACCTTCCCGGCTTTCCGCCTTTCCGGCATTTTTGCTTAATAGTATTACTGAACGTACAAGAGTGCGACGCAACAAAAGTTTCATAGAACTTCTGCTGCCGGTCACCAAATAATTACCACAAAAATAAGAGTGTAGCACTTAGTAAAGGCATTTATGTGGGTTGATATAAAAATCAGTAATTTCGTCCGCTTCGTTTTATTGTATAATCAATGAAAGATGGTGGCAGTGTAGCGGATTGTGCATAAGGCCATCAAAAAAATTATCAATGAAAGCAATTATTCCTGTAGCAGGCGCCGGAACTAAATTAAGGCCCCACACGTATACTCAACCCAAAGCATTAATTCCACTGGCCGGTAAAACGGTATTGAGCATTATTGTGGACCAGTTGAAAGAGGCAGGCATCAATGAATTTATTTTTATTGTGGGCTACCTGGGCGAAAAGATCCAGGATTATGTGAAGGCCAATTATCCTTCCGTAACAGCCCATTTTGTTTATCAAAACGACAGGCAGGGAATTGGGCATGCGGTGCGGCTGACAAGAAATATTGTGGACGGCGATGAGGTGATTATTGTGCTGGGCGACACCATTTGCGATTACGATGTAGCTTCCGTTATCAAAAGTGAAACCTCGATGATCGGTGTGCGGAAAGTGGATGATCCAAGGAGCTTTGGTGTGGCTGAAATAGATTGTGACGCCACCATTACGCATGTGGTGGAGAAGCCGCATATTCCAAAATCGAACATGGCGCTGGTGGGTGTGTACAAGATCAGGGAAACCGAAATGATGTTTCAATGCCTGGAAGCAAACATCAAACAAGGACTAAAAACCCATGGTGAGTATAGCATTACCGATGCTTTGGATTGCATGATCCAAAAAGGAGCGCAGTTCAACGCCTTTAAAGTGGATAGCTGGTTTGATTGCGGCCGCAGGGAAAGTTTGCTGGAATCGAATGCTACCTTGTTGAAAAAATTTGGTGCCCGTGCTGAAATGTGTCCTCAATATGAAAATACAGTGTTGATACAACCGGTAAGTATTGGCAAAGGATGCACGATAAAAAATTCTATTGTGGGCCCCAATGCCACCATTGGCGATGATACCACTATTGATTTTTCGATTGTAAAAAATTCTATCATTGGCTCTTTCTCCAACCTCTTTGATATTGTATTGGACGACTCGCTGATTGGAAGTGATACCACCATCAGGGGTGAAACCAGGTCGCTGAACATTGGCGATAATACGGATATTGATTTGGGGTAAGGGCGAGCAAAAGTCAAAAGTCAAAAGTTAAAAAGGCATTTACACTATAAGAAATCCATTTTTGAATTTTTACTTTTGACTTTTATGTTTTCCAACAGAATTACTAAACTTTTTTCAATTGACTATCCCATCATCCAGGCGGGCATGATCTGGGCCAGCGGTTGGCGCCTGGCCAGTGCAGTAAGTAATGCAGGCGGCCTGGGGCTGATTGGCGCCGGCAGTATGTATCCTGAGATTTTACGGGAGCATATTCAAAAGTGCAAGGCGGCTACCGACAAGCCTTTTGGTGTAAACATTCCGCTTCTTTATCCTGACCTGGACAAGCATATTCAAATTGTGATAGAAGAAGGCGTGAAGATTGTTTTTACATCAGCCGGCAACCCAAAAACATGGACGGAGCATTTCAAAAGCCACGGTATTACCGTAGTGCATGTGGTAAGCAGCAGCCGGTTTGCCGTAAAGGCGCAGGAGGCTGGTTGTGATGCGGTAGTGGCCGAGGGCTTTGAGGCCGGCGGGCATAATGGAAGAGAAGAAACGACCACCATGGTGTTGATTCCCGCTGTTGTAAATGCTGTTAACATTCCTGTAATTGCTGCCGGAGGTATTGCTACCGGCAGGCAAATGCTGGCCGCCATGGTTATGGGTGCTGAGGGGGTACAAATCGGTTCCAGGTTTGTAGCCAGCGAAGAAGCTTCGTCGCACCTGAATTTTAAACAAGCCGTCATTCATGCAGCAGAAGGCGACACGCAATTGTCCATAAAAAAGCTGACGCCGGTGCGACTTTTGAAAAACAAATTCTTTCAGCAAATACAGGAAGCCGAGGCCCGCGGTGCCGATGCCGAAGAGTTAAGGAAAATTTTGGGAAGGGCCAGGGCAAAAATGGGCATGCACGAAGGAAACCTGGAAGAAGGAGAACTGGAGATAGGGCAGGTAAGTGCTTTGGTGAATGATATTTTACCGGCAGGAAAGATCGTGGAAAATTTGTGGCAGGAATTTAATGAAGGGCTGGCAAACCCGCTTAAAAATCCTAATTTTAAGAGTGAGTAGGGACGTAGTTGCTGGTTTGAAAACTTAGAAGTCAAAAGTAAAAATTCAAAATTCAAAAATGGATTTCTTATAGAGTAAGAGTCTTTTTTTACTTTTTACTTTTGAATTTTGACTTGTGATCTCCAGCATTTACAACTCAACCGAAGGTGTTATAGATTACATCACCTGATAATAATAAACCATGAAATGTAAATGGCTGCTTTTAACGCTCTTGTTTAGTGCTACTGCTTTTATGGCCCGGGCCAATGCCACGCCTCCCGGTACCGGAACGGAGGAAAATAAAAAAATTGATATAGCAGGCGGCGTTCTTCATTCGGAGACCAAAAAACCTTTGGGAAATGTAAACGTGATTGCCTATTCCGCCACTAAAAAAGAAAAAGCGGTGCTTACGGATGGTAATGGCAACTATTCTTTTAATGACCTGAAAACGGGTACCTATAAATTAGTTTTTGAAAAAGACGGCTTCAAAAGAGTAACAAAGGATAAAGTAACCATTCGTTCTGATGAAGGTTGCCAGTTGAATATAATGATGGATGAAGAAGACGCCTTTCAGATACTTCCCGGTTTGTTCCATTTTCAATGATCTTATTGTTATAAAATTTTTGACCTGGGATGTAATGGTTACATCCCATTTTTTTTGGAGCGGTTTAAAGGGAAAGGCTTTTACTTTGTGAAAGTATAACACCCATAACTTTTTATTTTATGAAAAGAATAAAGCTTCTCCAATTGTTGGCAGCCGGTATGCTTTTACTGAGTTTGGGATGTAACAATTCCAATACTGGTACTACTACAACAAAAGACACGACTACAAAAGTTACTACAGATTCCACTGTGTCCAAAGACAGTGTTAGTTCCAATCCTGATGCGCCTTCTGAGCCACATTAAAGGGGAAGCCACATTTTAA
The DNA here is from genome assembly GCA_963697545.1 of uncultured Bacteroidota bacterium. Lineage (GTDB taxonomy): Bacteria > Bacteroidota > Bacteroidia > Chitinophagales > Chitinophagaceae > Flavisolibacter. Next base: position 21,178 of record CAVOOL010000005.1, read on the forward strand.
TTATATTCTGTTGGTGATTCCCGCTCTATTGAAATGCGGATGTGTGAATGACATCCCAGTCTTTTTTGTTATGGCGTAACACGGATAATCCGCTTGCCAGCCACTCTTTTTTAAACTCCTTATTCCCGAATAATTGCCAGGCTTCATGGAAGGTTTTTTTGTGAAGGTCCCTGGTGGCAATGGTTATGTGTGGATGAAAAGGCCTGTTCTCCATCTTTATTTTATACCCGGGTCTTTGTTTGAAAAAATCATCTGAAATTTTTTTCACCTGGTTTAGTGGTTCGTTTTTTTGAACGTCGATAAAAATGGTACGCGGTTTAAAAGCCGAAAAATTATTGGTAGCAATGAAGAAGGAGGGAATGTTATGGCTCAATATTTCCACATCGGTTAGTAATTGTCTTTCGTTTTCTTCCTCCATCCAGAATGGTGGTACAATGGTAATATGGGCAGGAGATTTTAATCCTACTTTACAATCGAACCGCTCCAGTACCAATTTTTTATAGGAAAGAATTTCTTCATTCAGGTTTGGCGGAAGCACAATAGCAATGAAATACATCTGCATGACGGCTTCTTTTAGTCATCAAAATTACGATGGAGGGCCTTTTGCTGGAAGCCAGCTCACAAATGCCTATTGTGAGTGGTGGTGAGTGGTGAGTGGGAAGAACCCTCTTATACCAAACGGCTTTAAGATGGTAGATGATAGTGATAGTTGATAGATGATAGAAGGGAAAGGCTTCTGTCTCACGTCTGCCGTCTCACGTTTCACGGTGGCTTTCTTGGCAGCAGTAATAAGAAAACCCCGGTTGGCGGGGCTTTCTTATCAGTTGGTTAGGATTATGACAAGCTTTTTAGTCATTCTGAATGTTGAAATCCTTGGCGTCTTTTTTAATGGTAAAGTCTTTGCGACCTTTTAAAAGGTCAGTGTATTTATTTACCACTTCGGCCGGTTGCTTTTTTCCGTTGACGGTTAATTCACCGCTTTTGTATTCAATCGTATAGTTTTCCTTTTTATTGATCAGGCCATCTTTGTCAAGGCCATCAATAAGGCTCTTGTAGGTTTTTAATTCCTGTTTTGCTTTTTCAATATTTTCATGAGCTTCCTTCATTGATTTTTCCACTTCGGGCTTTATCTTTTGCAGGTCAGCTTCCATTTTTGAAAAATCTGTCTTTTTTACTCTTTCCAGCTCTTTATTGATTTTATCCCAATCAATTTTAGCAAGTGATGCATCTATCTCGGCCTTCATCTTTTCAACATCAATGTCTTTGATAGCCTTGTCTGCATCGGCTTTCAGTTTTGCGGCATCTGCTTCTTTTAACGCCATTTGAACGTTCGCCTGAATTTTCGCTGCGTTTACCTGTTCCATGGCCTTTTCTACCTGGGCCTTTATTTCCTGCTCATTAAGACGAATGTTTTGAGTGGCCTCACTGATCTGTTTTTCAAGTTTTTCAAAATCGATTTCTTTCAAGGAGCGATCTACTTCCAGTTTGCTTCTTTCCAGTTCCTCCAGCGCTTCATCAATGTCCCTGATCTTTTTGGAACGATCGGGCACAGTATCAGTAAGGTTCTGGCTATGTTTTCCCGGTTTATTTTGAAAGGCGCCGGTGGTAATAAAGAACGCAGATACCAAAACGGCGAAGGGTAATTTTTTTATCCATGAATTGCTGTTCATAAACGTGGTTTTTGATTAACGAAATATTTCGTACCAAACCTACGATTAATTTCGTAAATCAAAATTTCCCCATGTATTTTTGGAAACCTTTAACGTCTGATCCATTTGATCATTTCTTTCCAGCTAGGCTTTTTACCATACAACAATATACCCGTACGATAGATTTTAGCACTAAGCCAGGTAGTGAATAAAAATCCTGCGATCAACAAGATCATAGACAAACCCAGTTCCCAGTACGTTACCGTGTCGGGCACACCAAAAGGCACCCGCGACATCATTACAATAGGAGAGAAGAAAGGAATAACGCTACTCCATTTGGCCAGTGAACTGGTAGGGTCGTTAATAGAATTGATCATGATGAGAATCGCAATAATGATGGGCATGGTAATAGGGAAACGTAAGGCTTTGTGCATCTTGCGCATCCTCGTTCACCGCACTGCCAACGGCCGCAAACAGCGCTGCATAAAACAGATAGCCACCAATAAAATAAAAAATAAAACAACCAATGATCAAGGGCCAGTTTACTACCGACAGGTTTACCTGTGCACTGGCTAAAGTTTGCAGTGCTTCCGATGTTTGGGCAGAGGAACCGGACATTTGCGGTCCCTGCTCCTGCACTTGCTGCAACACTTCGGCGGGGATAAAGGACATCATTACAGAACTGATGGTGAACAGTAAAACGATCCAGATCAAAAATTGGGTTAAGCCTACGGCCCCAATACCAAGGATCTTTCCCATCATCAGTTGAAAAGGTTTTACCGAGGACACAATGACTTCTGCAATGCGGTTTGTTTTTTCTTCCATTACCCCGCGCATCACCATTACACCATATATAAATAAGGTGATGTAAATTAAAAATGCGGTAACATAGCCAATGCTGCTGGCAACATTAAAATTGGATGCCGTTGTTTTTCCTAATTCATCTTTTTTTACCGATTCAACAGTGGTAAGTGCTGCTCTTTTTTTGAGGTCCTCAATTCTTTTAGGATCTATTTTCAGCGAATCGGCAATGATATTGCTTTCCAGTGCCTGGGCAATGTCTTTGTCAATACGATCATTGGCAAACCGGCTCAAACTTTTTTGGGTAACAATTTTGAAATTGGACCCTTTATTGATCCCCGTATTGGGTGGATATAATACAGCAGAATAACCATTTGCAGCAAAATTGCTTGTGTCAATATCGGACCGGAAATCATAAGAAACTGTTTTGCTGCCCTCTAAATTTGATTTCAGAATGCCAGACGGATCCACAACGGCAATTTTTTCGTTGCGAATATTTTTAACGGTAATAAAAATGACCGCACCAATTACCACCGCAAAAAGCAGGGGGGTAAGAATGGTGGATAGAATAAATGTTTTTTTGCGAACGCGGCTCAGGTACTCACGTTTTACAATTAACCAGGTTTTGTTCATATAAATAAGTTTAAGCAGTTAAGGTTTGAAATTGTCTGGCAGCCGGTGTTCCCTCCACCAGTTGAATGAAGATCTCATTCAGGGACGGAAGGATTTCATGGAAGGACGTAATTCCAATTCCCTGCTGCAGGTAATAGCGGAGAACATCGTTGGGCGAATGTCCTTCATGGATTTTAACGATGAGTGAAAAGTCCTCGTTTTGGGCAACAATTTCGAAAGCTGTGTTGACATTACTGGCCGGACGTGAATCAAAGCCGATTTTAAATAGGTTTTGTTTGAACTGCTGTTTGATATTCTTTACAGTGCCATCTAAAATTTTTTGTCCTTTGTTTACCAGCACAATGTGATCACAAATTTCTTCTACCTGTTCCATCCGGTGCGTACTGAAAATGACGGTAGCGCCTTTTTTGGCGAGATTGAAAATTTCATCTTTGATCACATTGCTGTTCACGGGGTCCAGGCCGCTAAAGGGCTCATCGAGTATAATGAGTTTTGGATTATGCAGAACCGTGGTAACAAACTGCAGCTTTTGCGACATGCCTTTTGAAAGGTCTTCCACTTTTTTATTCCACCAGCTTTCCATTTCCAGTTTTACAAACCACTCTTTTATCAATTGCATGGCCTGGTTTTTCTCCAATCCTTTTAATTGAGCCAGGTAAAGAGCCTGCTCGCCAATTTTCATTTTTTTGTAGAGGCCTCTTTCCTCCGGCATATAACCAATCTTCTCTACATCTTTCATAGGGTCAAAAGGCTTTCCTTCAAAAAGGAGCTTTCCCTGGTCCGGATATAAAATGCCCGTGATCATCCGCAGCAGCGTTGTCTTGCCAGCGCCGTTGGGCCCCAGCAAGCCAAAAATGGATCCGGGTTCTACAGAAAAGCTGATATCATCCACGGCTTTTTGAGTGGCGTAGTATTTTTTCAGGTGTTGAAGTTCTAAAAGAGCCATTCGCTAAATTTTGGTAAGTAAATATAGAAGTACTAAAGTAGTGGTATAATTAATATTATACGAAGCGGCTTTTTGCCGGTATAAAAACATCAGTTATTCATATTAAAAATAAGAATAGCTGACGGCGATCTGGTCTGCAATTCTTTCTCCATCCATAGCAGCACTTACAATGCCGCCTGCGTAACCGGCCCCTTCTCCGCACGGGTAAAAATTTTTAAGCTGAGGATGCTGCAAACTATCCTTATCCCGTGGAATACGAACCGGAGAGGAGGTTCTGGACTCTGTGGCCACCACAACAGCCTCATTGGTAAAATAACCATTGGCGCCATGACGGCCAGGCATTTTTTTGCCAAATTCTTTAAACGCTGTTTGCAATGACTGGTGAACAAATGGCGGCAATACTTCCTTTAACGATACCGAATGAATGCCTGGCAAATAACTGCAATTGGGCAAGGTGGACGAAACTTTATTTTCTGCGAAATCGACAAGGCGTTGTGCCGGAGCTACTAATTTCCCGCCGCCTGCTTCAAACGCTTTTTGCTCTACCGATTGCTGAAAGTGCATGGCCGCTAACGCACCGTATTTTTGAAAAGGCTGAAAGTTTTCTTCCTCCACAGTTACTACAATGCCACTATTGGCATACGGGTTATTCCTTTTTGAAGGCGACCAGCCATTTACTACAATTTCATTAGCACTTGTAGCCGCAGGCGCTATGATGCCACCCGGGCACATGCAAAAAGAAAAAACGCCTTTTGCATTTACCTGCTGAACCAAACTGTAAGATGCCGGAGGCAGGTACTCTCCTCTGGTATCGCAATGATATTGCAGGGTGTCAATCAAGGCCTGCGGGTGTTCTACCCGTACGCCAAGGGCAAAGGGTTTCGCTTCAATTTTTATTTTTTTAGAATGAAGCAACGTGAAAATATCCCTCGCAGAATGCCCGGTGGCTAAAACCACGGCATCGGCCTCCCACGTTTCTCCGCCGGATGTTTTAACACCTTTTATTTTATCTTTTTCAAGGACAAGATCAATTACCTTCTTTTCAAACAAAACTTCTCCGCCGCACTCTATAATTTTTTCCCTGATAGCAGTAATAATATGCGGCAGTTTATTGGTACCAATATGCGGGTGGGCTTCGTATAAAATTTTTTCTGTAGCGCCAAAATGAACAAAGATGTTTAGTATTCGGTTAATGTCGCCTCTTTTGGAGCTTCGTGTATAAAGCTTGCCATCGCTATAGGTACCGGCTCCGCCTTCGCCAAAGCAATAGTTGCTTTCAGAATTCACCACACCTTCTTTATTAATGGCTGCCAAATCTCTTCTTCGGGCACGAACATCTTTTCCTCTTTCGAGTATAATGGGTTTGATGCCATGTTCTATCAGGCGCAAGGCCGTAAACAAGCCTGCTGGTCCTGCACCAATGATAATGATTCTTTTATCAGATTGGTGAACGTCTTTTAATTCCAGCGGAATTAATTCAACCGGCTGCCAGGGTTCATCAATAAAAACATTTACCGTTAAATTGATCCAGGCTTGCCGGCCTCTTGCATCAATTGATTTTTTGAGGATGGTAAATCCGGAGACTTGAGCAGGTGTAACGGAGCAGGTTTGCGAGAGGATGTTAGTGAGAACCGCTTCATCTTCCGCCTCGGAAGGTTTTACCCGTAAGGAAATTTTTTTTTGCATAATGTCAGGTTTTTATCCTGAAAGGTTTATGTGTGCAAAGGTGAAAGAATAAAACAGGAATAGAAAATCTCTATTGCTGAGTAAAAATGTTTTATGTTCTTATTGCGAAACGATTTGTTAATCAGGCCTGTAATTTGCTTATGAAAATATTCTCTTGTTTCAATATAAAATTTTGTAGATTGGAGAAGCGAAACAATGAAAAAGACCTTCCGTTGCTGTTAGTAAAAATTCCGGGTAAGAAAAATTTTTTTTTCGATTCCTTTTTTAGATATTCGCCTTTCTGTCCTAAAAAAATTTTTTTTTACACACTCTGTGAAAAACCTTTCGGGAATATTCTTAACTCAATATAAAAACTGCTTTCGAGTACATGGAGAAAAATGCAGAACTTGTTTGGAACAATTGTTTGTCTATTATAAAAGATATAGTGGAGTGGCAACACTTCAAAACGTGGTTTGAGCCGATTCAGCCCGTGGAATTAAAAGAGAATGTTTTAATTATACAGGTTCCCAGCCAGTTTTTTTACGAATACCTGGAAGAGCATTATGTGAACCTGCTTGCTAAAACCCTGAAAAGAGAGTTAGGTAAAGATGCCCGTTTGGAATACCGCATCATGGTGGATGGTGGCAATACCCGCAATAAACCCGTAACCGTGGATATGGCAGGACATTCCTATAAATCGTTTACCAACAACGAAATGGATTTTCCTTTGGTGATCAATACGCCGGTAAAAAATCCTTTTGTTATTCCGGGGTTGAAGAAAATGCACATCGACCCACAACTAAACCCTAATTATACTTTAGAGGCCTATATTGAAGGAGACAGCAACCGGGTGGCCCGGCGAGCGGGTAAAACGGTGGCGGAAAAGCCGGGTGCCAATTCTTTCAATCCTTTAGTGATTTATGGTGGTGTGGGGTTAGGCAAAACGCATTTGGCGCAGGCCATAGGCAATGAAGTAAAACGCCTGCATCCCAATAAGGTAGTCTTATATGTAAGCTCAGAAAAGTTTATCAACCAGTTTGTCGATCATAGCCGCAACAATGCCATTAATGATTTTATACATTTTTATCAGTTGATAGATGTATTGATCATTGATGATGTACAGTTTTTTAACCGTGCCGAAAAATCGCAGGATGCTTTTTTCGCCATCTTTAATCATTTGCATCAATCGGGTAAACAGTTGATTTTGACATCAGACAAATCACCAAAAGACCTGGAAGGTGTTCAGGAACGGCTGTTAAGCCGCTTTCGCTGGGGGCTAAGCGCTGATATACAAATGCCTGATTATGATACCAGGATTGAGATACTGGAAAGAAAGATGAAGAACGACGGACTGGAAATGCCAAAAGAAGTGGTAAAGTATATTGCTTACAATATCAACACCAATATCCGGGAGCTGGAAGGTGCCTTAATTTCTTTATTGGCACAATCTTCGCTTAATCGCAGAGAGATTGACCTAGACCTTGCGAAAAAAGTGTTACGAAATTTTGTAAAAACATCCAGTAAAGAAATTACAATTGATACCATTCAAAAAATGGTATGCGATTATTTTGATGTGCCGTATGACAAGCTCTTGCAAAAAACCCGTAAGCGTGAAATTGTACAGGCCCGCCAGATCACTATGTACCTGGCAAAAGCCTTCACCAAAAATTCTTTAAAAACCATTGGAGAGCATTTTGGCGGAAGGGATCATACCACTGTTATCCACTCCTGCCAAACCGTAAAAGATCTTATGGATACGGATGGGACGTTCAGGGACAGTGTGATGGAACTGCAGCAAAAGGTTCAGTTAGCTGCCATGTAAAGAATTGATTTTGAAATAGCAGATCCTAAATTCTAAAGAAATAAGTTTTAGAATTTAGGATTTATTTTTTTCGATATTACTCCCTTATCCCTATTTTTGCAGCCCTTGCAAATGAGGTGAGGGTTTAAGTGAGCAAAGGGTGAGGTGGATGAGTGGCTGAAATCAGCAGTTTGCTAAACTGCCGTACGGGTCAAACTGTACCGCGGGTTCGAATCCCGCCCTCACCGCAGTCAGTTCGGGAAGTAGCGCAGGCCGGTAGCGCACCTGGTTTGGGACCAGGGGGTCGCAGGTTCGAATCCTGTCTTCCCGACTTAGTAAAATCAAGCACTTCAGAAATGAGGTGCTTTTTTATTTTGACAAGTTAGACTGCAAAATAGACTACACTGTAGTCTAAGTCTCTATTTGACTGCAATAGCCTGGTCAGGAATGGCTCGAAGCGAGCAGACATGGTGCGACAACCGGCCTGCGCTACTTGCATAAATATTTATATCAAACCATACTATTTTGTACTAGAACAATTGATTTTCTAACATAGTTCTTATTTTTCTTACCCTAACTGCCTGTTTGATAAGATTCCATTTATGGGAAGATATTTCGTTGGAAGAAAGACAAAACAATTGTTGATAAGAGTTCAGTGGAACTGAATATATACCTGTACTGCTGTGGCCACTCCTGCTACCTGGCCCCAAAGCTTACGTACGACGGTAAATCTCCTTTTGAACACCCAATTCCCATGTTTGTTGGATGACTTCAGTTATATAACTTCCACTTCCGGTGATCAAGTACGTTTCATGCTTCTGTTTTATCGGGTGTTTGATTAAACGTAAACTTCAAAGCAGTAATAGAAGTGTTGGGATCTCTTAGAAAGATTGAACGCGAAAATATTCAAGAATAGGAAAATCCTTGTGCCTTGGACAAAACAGAAAAGAAAGCACACTTAATTGAGTAGGTTATCCCGTGGGAGCGCTTCTAAATACGGATATAAAGGCTGCAAATGGGCAAAGGCCCGGAATTCCTTTAAAGATTTGCTTTTAACTAATGACTATACAAAAGCGGGAGTAAATTGCATTCAAATGGAAATAAAGAACGAGGATCTAAAGATTGAGTTAAGAAAGCTGACCAAGGATGATTATATAGGTTTAAAAGCTTCCATGGTAGAAGCTTATTCCGATTGGGAAGGGGCTTCTTTTTGGGGTGAGGCGCATATTAGTAAACTGGTTGAGATCTTTCCCGAAGGGCAGATTTGTCTATTAGTCAATGGCGCCATAGCAGGATGTGCACTGTCACTTATTGTAGATTATGACAAATTTGGCGATAATCACACGTACGCCCAAATAACGGGCAACTATACGTTCTCTACACACAACCCCAAGGGAGATGTTCTGTATGGTATCGATTTTTTTGTGCATCCCGAGTACCGGGGAATGCGGATCGGAAGAAGGTTGTATGATGCCAGAAAGGAAATATGTGAAAGGCATAACCTAAGAGCGATTATAGCAGGGGGACGCATTCCAGAGTATAAAAATTATGCAGATAAGCTTTCGCCTAAAGAATATCTTGACAAGGTGAAAGGAAAAGAAATACATGACCCTACCTTATCCTTCCAACTATCGAACGATTTTCATGTAAGGAAAATCTTAAAGGGATACTTGCGTGGCGATACAGAATCGCTCGAATATGCCTCTTTACTGGAATGGAATAATATCTATTTTAACGAGGAAGCTGCGCATATCAACTCTAAAAAATCGATTATCAGGCTTGGGTTAGTACAATGGCAAATGCGGCCGTTCCCCAACCTGGAATCATTGTGTGAGCAGATTGAGTTTTTCGTAGATGTGGTAAGCGACTATCAAAGTGATTTTATCCTGTTTCCGGAATTATTCAATGCTCCTTTAATGACGGCATACAATCATTTAAGTGGGGCAGAAGCTATGCGGGAAATAGCTAAATCCACTATCCCTCTACGCGATAAGTTTATTGAGTATGCCATTAGTTACAACATAAACATTATCACGGGAAGTATGCCTTATTTAGACAACGGTATGCTGCACAATGTAGGTTTCCTGTGCCGCAGAGATGGCACTCACGAGATGTACGAGAAGATTCACTTGACTCCCGGGGAGAAGAGTGCCTGGGGAATGGTAGGTGGCGATTCTATTGCTACTTTCGACACGGATTGTGGTAAAATTGGAATTTTGATCTGTTACGATGTTGAGTTTCCTGAACTACCGCGACTATTAGCTGAGCAAGGAATGCAAATTCTTTTTGTACCCTTTATGACAGATACGCAAAACGGATACACCCGTGTACGCAGTTGCGCCCAGGCCAGAGCAATTGAAAACGAATGTTATGTAGCCATAGCCGGTAGTGTAGGAAATCTGCCTAAAGTACACAACATGGATATTCAATACGCACAGTCGGCCGTTTTTACACCTTCTGATTTTTCCTTTCCAAGTAATGGAATTAAAGCGGAGGCCACACCTAATACAGAAACAACTCTGATAGCGGATGTTGACGTAGATCTCTTAAAAGAATTACACAGTTTTGGTGCGGTTAGAAATCTTAAAGACCGGAGAACAGATATTTATAAAATAATAAATGCTAGCAAACCATAACCCTTTTTCACGCCCTTGTTGGTGTTTAGTGTAAAGATTTAAAAGTAGCATCACCAACAAGGTCGGGCAGGGTTTTGGCTAATTAGGGTAAACCTAACTTGCAGTAAGTGCTTAGTTCAAACGGGTATCACGAATAGCATCTGATAACTGCGTCTCTATTTCATACAACCACCGCAGTGAACCAGGGTTAAGCTTCCAGTTATCTTCATTTGCCCGGGTTAAACTAAAGGAAATGGGCTTCATTTTTTCATCTTGTGATGTAATAAAAAATTTAACGCCATTTACGTTCTCCATCCGTGTAAATACAAACAACCTATTCCCATTTCCGACTACTATTTCTTTTGTAAATCTATCCACGTTTTTAAGTTTTTTATGAGGTTAGTTATACAATAAAAAACCCCGGATGACCGGGGCTTTTTATTGTATAACTAGATTAATACCTGTTTTTGTTATAACTGTTATCGTTATTAAAGTTACGGGCTGGTCTATCCTCTTTAGGTTTAGCCTCCATTACTTTAATAGTTCTGCCATCAACAGTTGCCTCATTTAATTCAGCAATTGCTTTTTGAGACGCAGCATCATCGTTCATTTCAACGAAACCAAATCCTCTTGAACGGCCGGTTTCCCTGTCGTTGATGACCTTAGCGGAAGTAACCTCACCATACGGTGTAAAAAATTCTTTTAAGTCTTCATCCTGTACGTTGAAGCTTAAGTTTGAAACGTAAATGTTCATTTTTGAAAAAAATAAAAAATTAAAAATATCTGAGAAAGGCGAGGAGTAAAAATTAACTAAGATGCAGATAAAGCAGGATAATTATTGAATACTAATGCGAGGCTCAAATTAACCCGGTGAAGATAAGCTTTTGTGACGAAAGCGGATAAAACAATTCATAAAGAATACCCAATGTCTGATTTCAGGGTTTCTTATAGTGACAAAAGAAAGGTATAAGTTGTTTTACGCAAAATATGAAAAAAGTCAAAACAGGGGAAAGACTCTACCTTTGCAACATTATTACGTTTTAGGTGTTCAACACCGCTACATGGTCAGCTCCGCATTACTGATAGTATGGTTTATAACAAACAATATTTGATACTCCCATGCTTTCAATAAAGACTAACCTGGTACTTTTTATGTGTAACTAAATTTTAAATAATTTATGAGTGGTCCTGTAATTATTATAGAAGATGATATTGATGATAAAGAAATGCTGGAAGAGGTGTTTCGTAAACTGGGCTATACTAATGAACTTATTTTCTTTGTAAATGGTCAGGATGCGCTTGATTTCTTAAATGCGACCGACAAAATACCTTTTCTAATTCTTTCCGATATTAATATGCCCAAACTGGATGGCTTTGCGCTGCGGGATAAAATCAAAATGGATGCGAAGCTGCAACTCAAATGCATTCCTTATCTTTTCTTTTCTACAGCCTCCTCCCAAAAGGCCGTCATCGATGCCTATAGTTTATCTGTGCAGGGATTTTTTATTAAACAGAATACAATGAAGGAACTAGAAAAGACCATTTCAGTTATTATGGAATACTGGAAAAGATGCGCCGCTCCTAACAACTTTATTGCTTAAGATGTAAAGGCTCTGCTTTGCTCTTGAATTTTACAGAGCGGCCAATAACCGTTTGCAGTCTAGCGGAGTCTTCCATTAGCTTATCTGGCCGCACCCAGCCAAATTCTCATTAGCAGGAAGAAGCTTGAATCGTGGAGCTAATTAAAGAAAACCAGAGGCAAACCTATAAGTCTGGTGTGTCTTTATTCAGTAGAGTGCAGAAGTGAAACAGCCGATTATACAATGCCTCAATTGCATAAAGCTGTTCTGCCATTAGCAGGTATTGTACCGCTCTTGTACCTGTAACTCTGAAAGCCTTACTGGATAAGGATTGGTAGTTCTGTATCGGAATTACTTTAGTTGCGTATGATTTCAATTATCATTCCTAAATAATATTTGAGCACAGAAGTGGAATCGAACCGATGAAAGTATAGTGGTATTTGCTCAAGTTTTGATTGGCTTTTGCCTTAAATAATTTAGTTGAAAGCTTGCATATTAGGCATGCTTTCAAATTTTGGTTATTAATATAGGCTTTTGCTTAGCCAAGATTATACTTTACCCATACTAAGGGGTTGTCTCCGGTTATTTTGGAAAAGGTAAGGCACTACTTTAGATCCCTAATTAAGCAAGATTAAAACCCATATATTGAGAAATCAAAAGTAGATCAAGGCAAGAATGATGCAGGTTTCAAATTCGAGGTGATTAGTAGGAACTTCAACACGCTGCCACAATGTGCTGTTTTATAGACTGCAGAAGCCTAAAATCCCAGTAAGGTTCACTACAGAACACGATGGATAATTTCTTAAGTGCTAGGTTGTCAACTATTATTTCATTTCTTACGTAAGTTGGACCAGGGGGTCGCAGGTTCGAATCCTGTCTTCCCGACTATAAAAAGTAACTCCTTAGGAGTTACTTTTTTTATTTCTGCACCTAATATCTCGCCGCAGTAAAAACATTTCTAAAAAGAATTTCTGAGATTCTCTAATGCTTTAACCAGGGATTATCAAAGCAAACCAATTGCTCTGGTAAAACAAATCAATCAATTGAATGTGTACCCCAGCATAAAGGTTAAAGGCACTTTTACACCGCCATTGTTTGGAAATATGTTTCCGTTAGAATAATGATTGATATTGATCTCTGCATTCAGGTTCCTGTTCTTCCCAAAAAAACTGCCCAGTCCCATAAAATCCTGGAAAGTAAAATGCTTGCCGGTATTTTCTCCGTCAATCATAACTCTGGAGATATAAGTCGGTCCGGCCACAGAGTAAAACAGGTAAACATCCATTGGCTTTGTACGAAGCGCAGTAAATCTTAGTAAGGGATAAAGTGACAGGGTATAAAAATCCTCTTTGTTTTCTTTGCTTTTCCAATAAGAAACACTGGTTCCTATATCCAGTGCAAAAACTTTACGGGTATGAAACACATTGCGCTGATAACGTACCGACCACCCGCTTTCAACTTCTGAATCACCTTCCCAGAAAATATGTGCCTTTTTGCCAAAAAATGTATTTACACCATAACCTGGTGCATTGGTGGTATAACCCACCTGGAGCAGGCTGCGGGGGAAAATATAACCTGTATTAGCATTGGCGGCCACCTTTTCGGCGGAGAGAGGACTCATATTGTATCTAAACCCACCGGAAAGAAAAAGTATATGCGGTTGGTTGGCGTTTGCGCTGGAAGGAGCGTAGGTGGCACCGGCCAGCAAGTCCCATTTTTTGTTGATGTGATATTCCAGGCCAGCACCGGAAAGGACAGTTGCATAGCTGGCATCTTTTATTACAGGTTTATCATCTATTTCAAATCCATTGCGGGTTACGATGCCAAGCCCCGCCTCTCCATATACTGAGAATTTTTTGGTTAGAGGCAATTGTGATTTTACCGTCAGCCCTCCCACATTCATATACATGGAGCGGCTGGTATTGTCTCCGTTTATATTTTGATACTCCACCCAGTTAACCGGCCGCATATAGGTGATCTGTGCAGATAGCGATTCATTGAACTTGTACCCAAAGAGTAATAGTTTGACTGCTAAATGTGGAATTTTAATAGATTCTGCCTGATAGCCTGGTTCCAGGTTTTTATTGGTGAAAGGATAGTTGATATGGCCAACATTCAAACTAAAATAGGCATTGGCTAAAAGCTTCGGGTATTGGGTGCGGTTGTCCTGGGCATTTGAATAAAAACAGTGTAGCAAGGTTGTAGAACAGAATAAGAAATTCCGCAGAAACTTAGAAGTCATGCTGATAAAAAAATTTTTTGTGAATATAATACCGGAAAAATATAGTTCTCCTTAAACTCTTTCGGAGCAGCTTTAATTTGTTTGAAAAAAATAATTCAGGGGTGAGGGAATCTGGTTTTATGTCAAACACATTTACGCAATTACCAGAGGCAGGTTAATAAAAAAAACCGCTTATGGTATAAGCGGTTTTAAAATAGAAAATGAAATGCATTAAAAACGATAACCTAACGACATGCCGAAGCCGGTGTTTTTCCAACTGGTCTTATCATTTGCCACGGCCTTGTTTTCCTTATTGATTTTTACTAAACCTAATTGCGCATTTAACTGAAAGGAAAGCTTGTTGGCAAATTCATAACCGGCCAATAAGTTACCACCTGCATCAAAACTTTTGAAATAGGTTGCAGGATTAGCCGCATTGTATTCACTTCCAAAATCCAGGTCGGTTTCTGTTCCGTTTGCCGCTTTTATTTTCCCGTTGAGGCCAAAAGCTGCATAGGGACCAAAGCCCAGGAGCATGTTGCCCGTACCCAAAATTGGTTTGTAAACAAAATTTACGGGTACTTCAATATAAGAAAGCTTTGCTTTGGCGCCGCCTTCATACTCCGTGCCTTTCACACTATACAAAGCACCGGGCTGCACATAAAAACCACTGCCTACCGGTAGTTCGGCATTTACACCCGCATGAAAACCTGTGGTCAGGTTGTTTTTAAGTTTATTACCGGCAGCGTCATCGCCGTTGATGTTTTGAAAGTTAACACCGGCCCTGATTCCGAAAGTTGTCCTGTCCGTTGTCTTTACCATACTTTGCGCAAAAACCGTTGTTGAAATAAATCCGGCAATAGCTGCGCATAAAAACTGTTTTTTCATATTCGATAGTTTAAGGATTACGATGTAATTATTATTGTCCTGCTTCTTTTTTAGCGTCGGCTTTCATTTTTTCATTGGCTGTAATAACAAATTCTACGCGGCGGTTTTGAGCCCGTCCTTCTTCCGTATCATTTGTAGCAATAGGATCATTTTTGCCCATGCCTTTTGCCGTTAAGCGGGTGTTGCTGATTCCCTGGCTTCTTAAATAGCTGGCAACGGCATTGGCGCGGCGTTCTGAAAGCGCCTGGTTATAAGCATCAGTTCCTTTGCTGTCTGTATGCCCAATAATTTCAATATCGGTATCAGGATACTTCTGCAGAACTTCTACCAGCTTGGTTAAATTAGTTTGGGCGCTGGTATTAAGATCAGAACGGTCAAAGCCAAACAATATCTTTTCTTTAAAGTTGATAACAATGCCTTCGCCTTCTCTTTTTACTTCTGCCGTTTCATTTCCCAAAACTTTTCCCATTTCTTCTGCCTGCTTGTCCATTTTGCGGCCAATAATGGCGCCGGCTGTGCCACCTACGGCAGCTCCAATAATGGCTCCCATGGCTGTGTTTCCGGCCGCACGGCCAACAACACCACCAATAACGCCGCCACCTGCGGCACCAATAACAGCGCCTTTTTGTGTGCGGTTCATTGTTTTACATCCGGAAGCTAAAATGCTAAACAAAGCAATAATCAATGTCAATCGTGTAACTGTCTTCATAGCTAAATTTTGCCTTTAATTTTCAAACACCGTACCATCTTATCAGCTCTTGAATAACTTCTGAAATAAAAAGTTGATTTTGGTTTTTTAGAAAACTGTTAAGAAATATAAAAGGCCTTGTGTGATACAGCTCATAGAGTGTTCAAAAAAAAGAGGCTGCAAAAGCAACCTCTTTTTTTATAATGTCACAAAGACTGTTATTGCTGGTCTTGTGGGGCAGTGTTAGTTGAAGACGTATGTTGTTGAGCTTTTGTAGCAGAGTAAAATACGAGCTTCGATTTTGTTTTTGAATCCTTTGTTTTTGTTTTCACTTTTACTTCAGTGCCTGCAGTGGCATCATCTGCAGCGGCTGCTGCTCCGGCAGTATTTAACGCAAAGATTTCAGCAGGATTTGCATCATCAAATGCTTTTCCTAAGGCGATGTTCAACGTGCTTGTAGAAGGATCAAAGATCAAAGTGCCTTCGGGTACTTGTGTGCCGCTTTCTGTTTTTTGAGACACGATTCTGTAAGTAGCCGGTGATTGCTTCAGGAAGGCTTTAATTTTTCCCTGGGGTAATCCCTCTACCCAAACCATACCTTTATTGGCAGAATCCAAACTTACGGTAATAGTGCTGGATGAATCTGAGATCAAATGATAGGTTCCAATAGCAGGAAATGTTTTTTCTAAGGTTAAGGCCTCGGGCATGGGTTGCAACGTGTACTTGGCTTTGATTGAATCAACTGTTGATTGAGCCTGAACGGTTGCAGTGATAAAGAATGCTGCAAGAAAAAGAAAAATGGTGTTTTTCATATGTAGTCATTTAAAATTTGGGAAAGGTTTTTGCCCTACTTACGGAATACTGTGCCAAATTTTAAAATCCTGTAAAAAATCTGCTTTGTAAAGGCTCTTTGTTAAATTATTTAGCAAAATAAAAGTGGTACGTATCTTCGCTTTCCCGCGATCGGAGCCTGAATTATGAAAAAAGAAGTGTTTCCTACGAATGGCCATGGCCAGGAAGAATTTATAGAAGTTTTTGGAGCCAAAGAGCATAATCTTAAGAATGTTGACATCTCTATTCCTAAAAATAAACTGGTAGTGATTACAGGTATCAGCGGCAGCGGTAAGTCATCGCTTGCCTTTGATACTATTTATGCCGAAGGCCAGCGCCGCTATATGGAAACCTTCGGTGCCTATGCCCGCCAGTTCATTGGTGAAATGGAAAGGCCTGATGTAGATAAGATAACCGGGCTGTCTCCTGTTATTTCCATAGAACAAAAAACAACCAATAAAAACCCCCGCTCCACCGTGGGTACGGTTACCGAAGTATATGATTTTCTCCGCCTGCTTTTTGCAAGGGCCAGCGAAGCCTATTCGTATAACACGGGTAAGAAAATGGTGCGGTGGAGTGAAGATGAAATTGTAAACAATATTTACAAACGCTTTGATGGATACAAGGTCACCTTATTAGCTCCGCTGGTAAGAGGAAGAAAAGGGCACTACCGTGAATTGTTTGAAGAGGTGCGCAAAAAAGGTTTTTTAAAAGTAAGGGTAGATGGTGAAGTAAAAGACCTGACACCAAAGATGCAGGTGGACCGCTATAAAATTCACGATATTGAATTAGTGGTGGACCGCATGAAGGTGACAAAAGATATGCGGACACGCATCAGCCAAAGTGTGCAGCAGTCTTTAAAGTTGGGTAAGGATCTGATGTTTGTGATGTACGAAGCCGATGGTCAAAAATCTTCGCTTACAAAATTCGGAGAGGCCGCCTACAGCCGGCAGTTGATGTGTGAGGACTCGGGCATCAGTTATGAAGAACCATCACCGAATTCCTTTTCTTTTAATTCGCCTTACGGCGCTTGCCCTGCCTGCAAAGGCTTGGGACAGGTTTATACCGTTGATATGAATGCCATCATTCCGGATGATAGCCTAAGCATCAATGAAGGGGGAATTGCACCGCTTGGCGGTGAAAGGGAAGCCTATATTTTCAGGCAGGTGCAAACCCTGTCAAAGAAAAATAAATTCAGCCTTGACAAACCCATAAAAGACCTGCCCGAAAAAGCACTGAACCTTGTTTTGTATGGTAAGGAAAGCGGAATAACAGGAGAGGAACTGCAATTTGATGATGAACAGATTGACGGGAATGTTTATAGCGGCGAGTTTGAAGGCGTAGTGAACCAGGTAAAGCGTTGGTTTGCTACCAGCACCAGCGAAGCCATTCAACGTTGGGCCGAAGCTTTTATGCAGCTGACCACCTGTAAAACCTGTGAAGGCACACGGTTAAGAAAAGAGAGTCTTTGGTTTAAGGTAGATGAAAAAAATATTGCCGAATTAAGCAATAAAGACCTGGTGCAGTTGGTACAATGGTTTGATGGAATTGAAAACAGGTTGAGTCATAAACAAAATACAATTGCCAAAGAAATCATCAAGGAGATCCGGGAACGATTGCAATTTCTTTTGGATGTAGGACTAACGTATCTCACGTTGAACAGACCCACCAGGACGCTGAGTGGCGGAGAGTCGCAACGGATCCGTTTGGCTACGCAAATCGGGTCGCAATTGCAGGGCATCACCTATGTTTTGGATGAACCTTCTATTGGCTTGCATCAAAGAGACAACCACCGTTTGATCACGGCTTTGCAAAACCTTCGGGATATTGGCAATAGTGTGATCGTTGTGGAACACGATAAGGACATCATGCTGGCGGCCGACCATTTAATTGATGTCGGACCCAAAGCTGGTTTTCACGGTGGCCGCATAATGGCGCAGGGTACACCGGAAGCGGTGTTGAAAGAAAATACGCTGACCGCACATTTCCTGAATGGCGAAAAAGAAATTGCTGTTCCAAAAGAAAGAAGAAAAGGCAACGGGAAAAGTATAGAAATAAAGGGTGCGAATGGAAATAACCTGCAAAACGTTTCAGTAAAATTTCCGTTGGGCAAAATGATTGTTGTGAGTGGTGTAAGCGGAAGTGGTAAATCAACACTGATCAACGAAACCTTATATCCTTTACTTTCGAAACATTGCTATAATTCAAAGATGACACCACTGGAGTATAAGAAAATCTCCGGTTTGGAACATATTGATAAGGTCATTGAAATAGATCAGTCTCCAATTGGACGTACACCAAGAAGTAATCCCGCCACCTATTGTGGGTTCTTTACGGAAATCAGAACATTGTTCGCTTCTATTCCGGAAGCAAAGATTCGGGGTTATAACGCAGGACGTTTTTCTTTTAATGTAAAAAGCGGACGCTGTGAAGTGTGTGAAGGAAGCGGCTTGCGAACCATCGAAATGAACTTCCTGCCCGATGTATATGTGCACTGCGAAAAATGTAACGGCAAACGTTATAACAGGGAAACTTTGGAGATCCGTTACAAAGGCAAATCCATTGCCGACGTGTTGGCAATGACGGTGGAAGAAGCCGTTGAATTTTTTCAGAATGTACCTTTCATTTATAGAAAAATAAAAGTGCTGGAAGATGTGGGCCTTGGCTATATAACGCTTGGCCAGTCGGCAGTAACCTTAAGCGGGGGCGAAGCGCAAAGAGTAAAGCTGGCAACGGAGCTGGCGAAAAGGGATACAGGCAAAACCTTTTATATTTTAGATGAGCCCACCACGGGCCTGCACTTCGAAGACATACATCATCTGCTGGAGGTCGTTAATAAATTAGTGGACAGGGGAAATACGGTGCTCATCATCGAACACAACATGGATGTGATAAAAGTAGCCGATCACATTATTGATATTGGCCCCGAAGGAGGAGAAGGAGGCGGAAAAGTTTTGTTTGAAGGAACGCCGGAAGCTCTCGTTAAGGTAAAAGAAAGTCATACGGCCCGCTTTCTGAAGGAAGAATTAAAATAGCAGGCATTTAAAATGGGGTTGTTAAAATGATTTTAATACACTGCGCAATTCATTTTTGAATTGCGCAGTGCTTTGTTTATGGATGAATATTTTTCTTGTTTTCTAACTGTTCAGGCTTCAATACATAAACGATTACGGCGCCTGCAACGCCTGCTAAAATGCTAAGCCAGATTCCAAAAGTTGTAAAAGAAGAAACCCGGACAAATTGAATTAAAGTGAAAAGCGCAGCGCCTGCAAAACATCCGGTTGCAATTAATTTCATTTGTCCGTCAAATGGTCTTGTCTTGTCTCCCATAAAACAACAAACGATCCCTCCCACAAATCCAAGGAAAACAATAATTCCCAAATCATGCATTCCACTTACGGAGCCAAAAAAGCCCATAGACCACCAGGGCAAAAAGCAACTGATGACTCCTACTACGCCGGCAATCAATGCATACAATTTTTGTTTGTGAAAATTCATTTGTTCCATAACTGAGTTGTTTAGGTTATGCCTACTCGTATGGCTTTTCGGCAAACGCCCCTTTACTTTTGTTGGGTGTTCAGGAATATCCCGGAAGTCATCAAGGGGATCTGTTTTTCAGGGGGTATTTAAATATACAAAAAAGATTTCAGGTCTTTTTTAAAACTTCACAACGCTTGTGAATAAAGCAATTGTATGAACCCGAAAGGGTGTCTGAGTGGATTTTGTAAGATCGGTTTTGTGGCGGAGTTGTTGGTAAAAAGAGGGAGTAGTTAACCCGTAAGTCAGCAGGGAGTCATTAAGTAAATCTATTGAAGTTCACCATGGATAAGGTTATTTCATTCGGATATTAGATTACACCAATTTCCCTGCCCGACGGGTTTTACAGTTATGGCAATGAAAAAGAACTCTGTTGAATATCCAATAAGCAGGGCAGAAAGTAGTTAATAAAATTTTAGCGTACGAATATAGGGAACGGATTAGGTTTATTCAACCGGTATTGCATTTTATTAAGCTCTCTGCCGCCTATTGGAATTATTTTATTTAACGGTCAATTTACCTTCTTCTATACTTTCATCGTTGGCAAATACATTGTACATATACGTGCCTTTATTAAGATCAGTGATTGCTTTCTTTTCCTTTGTTTTTAAAACAGCCTGGTAGATCAGGGTGCCTTCCAGATCAAAAATATAAAAATGCAAAGCCTGGTCCGATTTGGACGTAACACTTACCTGTCCGTTATAACTTGGATTGGGACTGATGCTGACGACGTTGTTCTTCTTAACCCAAACTTTTTTTTCACTTTCTGTTTGGGAACTAAAGGTGAACGAATTGTTGGTTGACTGCGACCTTGCTGCCGAACAGCAAAGCATTATAAAGGCAGTTAGTAAGAAGTTTGGTTGCATATAACGAAATGTATTGTTTAATAAAATGCCGGGCAACGCATCTGTCTTGCCGCTCTTCCATTTGGCGAATTCCAGTCATTCAACCTCCAGCCCAATCTCAGAATGGTAGAAAAGAAGGAATCATTTTGCTTGGGATTTCCTCTTTGTTCACCATCTGGCGGAATACGGGAAACAGCGCCATAGGGTTTATATCCTTCCCGGAAATACAACTGGTTGGCCATGGCCGCTTGTTGTGGCGTCAGGTAATTAGCGAACAAGGTATTATCAATGTATGTGGTACTTACATCATCCACATAATCCGTGAACGATTTACGATGCATGATCTCCAGGCCTACAAAAAAATTATCTTTCACATAATATTTAAAACCGGCGCCAATTGGAATTTCCCAGGACATAAGTTTGTATTCTTTCCTGTCGGGATATTCTGCCATGCCCTGGCCTTCGGTGCGCAATGGTTTTAGATCCACCCATGTGGCAGTACCGTTGGGTGCATAAAATTTCCCTTTGGGATTGAATTTAAAAGCGCCAAAGCCAAGTATACCATACGGACGAAGCTTGCCTTGTAAACCATCATACCGCTCTATAAAAACAGTGGGATAAAACTCTATAGCTCCATAGGCCTCCCATAAAGGAGATTGGAATTGAAGATTGCGTTTATATCTGTACGTTTCTGCACCGCCTTTGTCGGTAATCAAACTATCATAGCCTTCCAGCTTGCCCTGGTTTATGGCAAAGCGAAAGCCCAGCCATTCGGCAGGATAAACAGCTACATACAGGCCTTTGGCCCAGTTTATAGTAGGGAAGTTTAAATCTTTTATGAATCGTTTTCCTGTGCCATGATGACCACCCAGGTCGCCGAGGAAAAATAAGGGGCCGATGCCTAAGCCTAATTCAATTCTGCCATTGCCGGTTGTAATAGATTGAGACGAACTTCGTAAGGAAGATAGGGCTAAAGCGAGAATGAGTACTAGTGTACGTACGCTATGTACATTTGTTCTCATAAAATGGATTTTTGGTTTTACAAGGATTTGGATATCGGGGCTAAAGTATGTTGTACAAATTAAATCTACAAGGCTATCGTAAAGAATCTTTGATAATTAAGAGAAAACACGAAGCGAATTAGCGTAAAACTACTATTGCGGTGTGTGGGTAGCGAACGCCAGGGTAGATAACTTATCCCAAACTGCTTTCAAGTGGACAGAGAAACCATCGTGAAACGTGAGACGGCAGACGTGAGACGAAGAGTGAACTATAAAGGAAGCCTTGCTACAAGTTCACATCTGACAGCTGACCCTGACCACTGACCACTGACCACTCACCATTCACCACTCCCCGTTTTTTTTCAACATGTAAATATGATCAATGCCGTCTTCATCATAAATAGCACTCACCTGTTCAAAACCAAAGGATTCATAAAATCTTTTGAGATAAAATTGTGCGCCGATTTTTATAGGCTGCCTTCCAAACAAATGGTACACAGCATCAATGGATTGCTGCATTAATTCCTTTCCCGCACCGCTCCTGCGAACCAAAGGTGAGGTGACCACTCTTCCAATGGACGGTTCATCATAACTAATGCCTGCCGGTACAAGCCTTGTATAAGCTACCAATTTAGTATTGTGAAAGCCCATCAGGTGAAAAGAGTCCTGGTCTTTATCGTCTGCGTCCTGGAAAACGCAATTCTGTTCCACCACAAAAACTTCATTGCGCAATTGCAGGATGGCATACAACTGATAAGGCGTTAATTCTTCAAATTTTTTCAGTTCCCATTGAATTTGCATGGGGCAAATTTAACGTCCGGCTGCCGGAACTACAGGCAGGCTTTCATTGCCTGCTTCATTTACGGATTGAACCGCAAAAAAGTAGTTGTCTTTAGAGTAAGGAAGTGTGGCGCTAAGTTGGTCGGTAAAAATTTTCTTTTGCCAGACAGGCGAGGTGGTTTCCCGCATTAAAATATAATAGCCTTTTGGCTTGCCGTTTTTCGGTGCTTTCCAGGTGAGTGTAGTAGCATTGGTAAGATTACGAACATCTACTTTCACCTCCTGTGGTATAGATGGCGCCTTGGCCAGATTCGCCAAAGAAGAAAGATTGACGCCGGTATTCTTGCGTAAATATTCAAAGTCCATAAACTCGGGCAGGTCGCCATATACAATACCTTTCTCTGTTCTCAGATCCTGGTGCTGATGATTATAGTTTTCATTCATCTCGGTAAATCGTATGGCGGCAAAACCTTTTTGTACAAATGGCGTGTGATCGCCGCCACGCAGAAAACGATCATTGCGATAGATCATTACCACTTCCAGGTTGTCAACATAACGTTCGCCGGTTTCTTTTACATAACGGGCCAGTTGCCTGGCTTTGCCATCGTTCTCCAAACCAAGGTTGCGGATGTTTTGTATAATTCTTCCGGTATCGGCAGTGGAAAAGGCTTCACTAAAAACTCTAAGCTTTGTGTTATCAATAATATTCGTTCCGTCACTGTTGTTGCTTCCCACAATGTCGTTGTTTAACATGGCATCTATATTCCAGTTCTGCGTTTTGGCTTTATCCGCTAAATAACTGGCGCCAAGCAAACCTTGTTCTTCGCCGCTAACGGCTACAAAAATAATGGTAGCCGGAAAGGAATGTTTGCTCATCACCCTTGCACATTCTATTACAGCTGCCACGCCGCTTGCATCATCATTGGCGCCGGGAGCATCGGCTGTCCGGTTCTTTACATCGGAAACGCGGCTGTCCAAATGCCCGCTGATGATATAGATCCGGTCGTCATCCGGATCGGTGCCTTTTAAAACAGCCATGGCATTGCCCAGGCTTGTTACCACATCCACTCTTCTGCCATCCGGTTGCAACGTAACCGTATCTACATAGGCCGTCATTCGGCCACCGCTGTTCCTGGCAAACTCACGAAACTTCTGTACCACCCATTCCCGCGCAGCGCCGATTCCCTTTTTTTTATCGGTGACAGAACTTAAGGTGTGTCTTGTGCCAAAGCTCACCATCTTAAGTACATGCGATCTTAAACTATCGGATGAAATTTCCTTCACCATTTGTTCAATGGCCGGGTCACGATTGATGATGGTTTGTGCAAAAGAGTTTTGAATGAGCAGCAAAAAAGAGAACACACCGAAGCAAAAAATTTTTTTCATGTGGGTAGTTAGTTATGACAATGTTGAATTTGCTAATCTATTACAATCCGGGTAATCTTTATCAGTAATTGTATTTGTCCTTCCAGAGGCTCCGCAAAAATTTTCTCAATTCTTCTTCTCTTGGGTTTTTTCCCGGGTCATAAAAAGTGGTTCCTTTTAATTCTTCCGGTAAAAATTCCTGTTCGGTAAAATTTCCTTCATAACTGTGGGCATATTTGTAGTTCTTGCCATATCCCATTCTTTTCATGAGCCCTGTGGGGGCATTGCGAACGTGCAGGGGTACCGGTAAATCACCCTGCTTTCGAACACGGTCCAGCGCTTCTTCAATGGCCATATAGGAAGCATTGCTTTTATGTGATGAAGCCAGGTAGGTAGCGCATTGCGCCAGGATGATCCTTGCTTCCGGATAACCAATTTTATTCACCGCATCGAAACAGGAATTGGCAAGCACTAAAGCTGTTGGATTGGCATTGCCAATATCTTCACTGGCAAAGATGACCATGCGGCGGGCTATGAATTTTACATCCTCACCACCTTCAATCATTCGGGCCAGCCAATAAATGGCTCCGTTGGGATCACTGCCCCGCATGGATTTAATAAAGGCGGAAATGATATCATAATGTTGCTCGCCGCTTTTATCATACAAGGCAATTCTTTGCTGGGCAATTTGCATTACGGCTTCATCGGTAATGACAATCTTTTTTTTGTCTGATAAGGCATCAACAACCAATTCCAAAAGATTCAAAAGTTTTCGTGCGTCTCCGCCGGATATGGTCAACAAAGCTTCTGTTTCTTTTAGCTCAATGTTTTTTGTTTTTAGCCACTCATCTTTTTTAATGGCTTGTTGAAGGAGCGTGACCAGATCTTCCTCTTCCAGGGGTTTTAATACATACACCTGGCAACGGCTAAGCAAGGCGCTGTTTACTTCAAAGGAAGGGTTTTCAGTGGTGGCGCCAATCAGTGTGATGGTTCCTTTTTCAACCGCGTTTAATAAAGCATCCTGCTGACCTTTATTGAAGCGATGGATCTCGTCAATAAATAAAATGGTTCCTGTAGTAAGCCGGGCCTGTGCAATAGCATCCCGCACATCTTTTACGCCGGAGCTGATGGCACTAAGTTGTATAAATGGAAGGTGTAAGGTATTGGCAATAATATGGGCAATCGTTGTTTTGCCGGTGCCGGGCGGTCCCCATAAAATCATGGAAGGAATTTTTCCATGCTCTATGGCTGTCCGTAAAATACTTCCCCGGCCGGTAAGGTGTTTTTGTCCTGCCAAATCGTCCAGTGTTTGCGGCCGCATCCGCTCGGCTAAGGGTGCAGAGGAATTCATTGTTCAAAGTAAGGAAGAAAATGCAATGCCAGCGGGAAGAATTGGATAATACCAGCCGTGTTGCTCCGGCTTTTATTCGTTTTCAGGATTGGGTGAACAGTGTATAATTACAGAAAAGAGTTTCCTGTTGTGTTCAGCATAAAAACAAATCACCTGAAAGTGACCTTAAAATTTAAGCCGGTTTAAAGAACATTGCTTTTTAAAAAGGATTCGATATGGTAGAAAGAATTGCTTAGCGTGGTGCCCTGCCATCCGTGCCGTTCTTTTGGATAAATCACCAGGTTGTGCACCACACCCTCTTTTTCTAATTTGTGTTTAAGCGCTTTGGACTGGGAAATATCCACAATACTATCGTTGCCTCCGTGCAGTATCAGTGTGGGTGTACTTTGATTATTTACATAGGTAATGGGACTTGACTGTGTGTATAGATCGGCATCTCTTGCCGGCGTGGTACCGGTTATCATTTGCAGGGCATAGGGAACCAGGGGATGCCAGGGCTGCTGATACATGGCCAGTAAATCAGTAGGCCCGAAAAAGTCAATGACGGCCCTGATCTTTGGATTGCTATACTTGTAGGCCTGCAACAAGGCAAGGTGACCACCGGCCGAAACGCCCAGTAAAACCAGGTTGTTTTTGTTAATGCCGTATTCATCTGCCTGAGCAGTAATAAACTCAATAGCTGCTTTTATGTCTAACTCCTGCGTTGGAAATAAATGCCCGCCATTGGCTAAACGATAGTTCAGGTTAAAGATGGCATAATCGGGCATGCGCTTTTTAAAGGAATCTATATAAACGGTAAATTCAGATTTGCTGCCTCCGTTCCATCCGCCGCCATGAATTAAAATAATGGATTTGGCCGAATCGGGTTTTCTGCCGGCCGGCAGAAAAATATCCATCTTATGTAAAGAATCGCTTCCGTAGGATACATTCGAAAAACTTTGTGCGGGTACATGTTTTTCATTAGAACCTGTGCTTGTATGCTGCTGGCAGCCTTTTATAGTTGACATAGTTAGTAAAAGGATATAAACATTTTCATGAGACAACCTGTAAAGGTCAATTCTCATGCCTTTTACTTTCAAAAAATAGTTAAGAAATTGGGTGCAGGTGAAGGAATTCTGGTTAACTTTTTAAGCAACTAAAACCCCGGTGCCAGCGTGTTAAACCATCTTTTATGCAATCCGCTGCAAGGTTGTTAACCGCTTGTAAATACTTTCTTCTATTTCCAGCAATTCATAATGATTGCCTCTTTCTACTATCTGGCCATCCTGCAGCACAATGATCTCATCGGCTTCTTTTATGGTGCTTAACCGGTGGGCAATAACAAGGGTGGTACGGCCGGCCATTAAATTATTTAAAGCTTCCTGCACCTGTTTTTCCGATTCCGTATCCAGTGCAGAAGTGGCCTCATCCAAAATGAGTATGGAAGGATCTTTAAAAACGGCTCTTGCTATGCTTAAACGCTGCCGTTGTCCGCCCGACAAACGGATTCCTCTGTCTCCAATTACCGTCTGGTAGCCATTTTCGGTGTGCATGATAAATTCATGGGCGTTGGCAATTTTAGCGGCCCTGATCACGTCTTCTTCCTTTGCATCAGGCTTGCCCAGGGCAATGTTGTTAAAAACCGTATCGTTGAATAAAATAATTTCCTGTGTTACAAAACTCATATGGCTGCGCAGCGATTCCATCGTGTACATTCTCAGATCTTTTCCATCAATTAACACCTGTCCGCTGGTAACATCATAAAACCTTGGAATGAGATCGGCAATGGTTGATTTTCCCACACCGGAAGGCCCTACAAGCGCCACGGTCCGGCCTTTCTTAATCGTAAAGCTTACGTTTTGCAACACCGGTTTTTCGTTGTAGCAAAAACAAACATCATCAAACTCAATGCTTTCTTCAAATGAAGGCAAGGGCACGGCGTTCGGATAATCATCTACCTGCACGGGTGTATCCAACACTTCAACAATCCGGTGTCCCGCTGCCTCACCCCGCTGTATGTTGGCTAAGGCCACTACTATGGCTTTTGCAGGACGAATGACCTGCGAAAAAATAGCAATGAAGGCAATAAATGCGCTGGCCTGGAGACCTGTGCCGGTAGCTTGATTGCTTAAGACCAGGCTTCCGCCAAAAACCAGTATGCACGCTACTACAATAACGCCGGACGCTTCGGAAAAAGCAGGCGCCAGTTCTCTTTTATTAAAGCCCTGTAAACTGGCTTTGCGATAAAAATCATTTTCCTGGCTAAAGCGGTCTACAATAAATTTTGTAGCGTTAAACGAACGAATGATGCGCATGCCCATCAGCGTTTCATCAATAATGGTAAGTAGCCGCCCAATGGAAGCCTGCGCAGCATTGGCTTCTTTACGCAAACGCTTGGTTACCGAAGCAATGGCTATGGCTGAAATGGGAATGATGACAAGTGTAAACAGGGTAAGTTTAACCGATATCGCAAACAGGGCAATGAAATAGCCAATCATCACATACGGTTCTTTAAAAATTACTTCAATGGAGTTGCAGGCCACGGCTTCAATTTCAAATACATCGGAGTTCATGCGGGACAGCAGATCGCCTTTTTGCTCTTTGGTGAAATAACCCATGTGCAGCCGGTTGATCTTTTCAAACAGGGCCTCCCGTATTCTTTTTACCAAAAGCGTTCTTGTATTTACCAGGCAGCGCTGCGCCAGGTAGCGAAACAGATTGGTCAATATAACAGCTGTTACAATAAGCCCTGCAATTAAATACAAAGCATATTTGGGATTGATCATTTTCAGCCGGTAAATCTGGTAGTAAAAAAAATGTTGAAAGAATTCAGTTGAAAAAGAAAAGGAAGGCAGGGTGGAATACTTTTGTGCATGCTCAGCTGTATTGTTATCAAACAAAAAATTTAACAAAGGAATGATCAGGGCAAATTGAAAAATGCTAAAAAAAACAGCGATCAGGGTAAATATAAAAAACGGAAGAATAAACCGGCTGTAGGGCTTGGCATACGCTAAAAGACGGCGGTATATTTTCATGTTAATTTTTGAATTTATACAGAACGGTAGATATTGATATATTCTTTGGCAGCTTTGTGCCAGCAAAAATCAGAGCTTCGTTTTTTTATGGCTTCCTGCATGCTTGAGGTTTTGTATTGCTTCATGCCATCTGTAAATACCCGCTGCATCAACTCTTCATTAAAATCCGGAAAATAAAAGGCAACATCCTTTCCAATCTCTGGTAAAGCGGTCTTGTTTGATAAAAAAACCGGTTTGCCAACTGACATCGCCTCGGTAACAGGCAGACCAAATCCTTCTGCTAAAGATGGAAACGTAAATGCATAACAATTCTGATAATACCAGGACTTTTCTCCTTCCGATATAGCACCCAACACACGGACTTTTTCTTCCACTCCCATTTCCCTGGCGGCGTATTGTATAAAGTCAACATAATCCGGATCGTCGGGCTTGCCGGCAATTAACAGTTCCATGTCCGCATTGTGTTGCAGTAAAGGCAGCAGCACATGAAAATTTTTTTTCCGGTTAACGGTACCAATGGAAAATAAAAATCTTGTTTTCGGCTGATAAGAGCTGCCAAACAACAGAAGGAGATTCAAGACTGTTGGTTCCATTATGAATTACGTAAACCGGTTTATTGTTGAGCCGGCAATGTGTAAGCACATCATTCTTACAAAATTCAGATATGCAAATCACAGCACAGCTTCTGTCAATATTTTGCTGCAGTGCCTGTAAATATTTTTTCTTTTTTGCCTCCGGCTTATCCTCATCATAAAGAAAGTTAAGGTCATGAATGGTAAGGATGACCTTTATCTTTTTATTGCGCACGGGAATGTAATGGCTGCCCTGATAGGTGCTGTGCCAGATATGAAATGAACTTAAATCGGGCATGTAAAATTTTTGAAGCGAATGCTGCCGTAAGTATTTCGGTTCATTTCCAAAAGGGTTTGTAAACTGCGGAGGAGTAAAAAACGTTATTTCCTCAAGGTCGTGGTTACAGGCCTTTTTCAGGTGCATGCCCAGTTGCAGGCAATAAGTGTACAGGCCGGTGTTTGCATACTTCATCCGCTCACAATCAAAAACTACTTTCTTCATAGAAATAAGGTTAGCATGAATGGAAGAGAAAAGACAGGAGAGTAGAGCAAATTTCATACCTGTAGTTTTTTTAATATCTCAGCTTGGTATTGCAATTGTATGGTAGATGTAGTCGAACGGACTTGTTTCACCAGCGTACTAGGTTTACAAACCGGACGTTATGTAGGGATTAAACGCCCTTTTTAACTCCCAATTTTAACAGGTATGAATAGACTTATTCTTGATTGTGATCTGATGAGGTTCAGGCATACAGGCTTGTATTATTATTGCCTGAATCTTGGTCATTACATAAATAAACTGTTTCGGGAGCAGCACCAGGAGCCTATGAAGTTTTATATACCGCCCCGGGAGATCAATAGTTTTGATGATCGCGGAAACTGCATTGTTGAAAAGCCTTTTCATAAATATGTAAAGCCATTTTTATGGGGCTGTAAGCTTTGGCACGCCCCCTTTCAATCGGGTCGCATTATTCCGCAACACAATAAAGCCATCAGGGTTTTATTAACCATCCACGATTTGAATCCATTACACGAGGACCTGCCGCCGGAAGAAAAAAGAAAAAGCCTGGCACATACACAAAAGCTTATTGATCGTAGTAATGCCATCGTATGTATTTCGGAGTTCTGCAAATCGGATGTGCTAAAAAACTGCGAGGTGGGAAACAAGGCCATCTATGTAATTCATAACGGGACACATGCGGTTCACGCGGCTATGCTTAACCGTGAGTCATACAAACCCAAACGGCCTTTTTTATTTGCTATGGGGGATGTAAACCGCAAAAAAAACTTCCATACCCTTATCCCTTTAATTGAATATACGGATATGGAGTTGGTGATTGCCGGACGGCTGGCAGAAGCTGATTATGTGCAGGGCATTCAAAAAAAAGCAGCGGAGAAAGGAATTGCTGACCGGCTGCATATACTGGGGCCTGTAAGCGAGGAAGAAAAAGGCTGGTACTTTCAAAACTGTACTGCTTTTGTGCATCCATCCCTGGCCGAAGGCTTTGGTGCGCCGGTAGTAGAAGCTATGTCGTTTGGCAAGCCCCTGTTTCTTTCCCACTTAACTTCTCTGCCTGAAATTGGCGGAGAGGCGGCATTCTATTTTAAAAGCTTTGAGCCTGGTCATATGCTGCAAATTTTCAGGGAAGGCATGGTGCAGTATCACAGAAACGGCCTGGAGCAAAATATAAGAAAACGCGGCACAGAGTTTAATTGGAACCAAAAAGCAGAGGAGTATTTAAATGTGTATAAAATTTTACTACAATGACTGAAGATGTTGTAATCCCGGAACGGAAATGGAATACTGACCTGGTTTTCGATACCGGACGTCGCAAATCAGAATTGTGTAAAGCCAAGGACTGGCAAACCGACTGGTTTCGGCGGTGGGTAAAAGAAATAAATGAACCAGCCCGATTCCATCGAAAGCAATGGGAATTTGTTTATGTGATGCAGGCGCTGTGGGAAAGAGATTGCATCGGGGAAGGGAAAAAAGGATTAGTCTTCGCTGTTGGAACAGAACCGGGCCCTTCTATTTTTGCCAATTATGGATGCGATATCCTGGCTACCGATATTTTTCCTGAAGAAGGAATAAAAAAAGGATGGACAGAGGGTGATCAGCTTTGTTTTGGCATAGAATCGCTAAACAAAAGAGGATTATGCACTGATGAAGTTTTACGCCGGCATGTTAGTTACAGATCTGTAGATATGAATGACATTCCGCCTGACCTTAAAGGTTTTGATTTTAATTGGTCAAGTTGTTCATTTGAACATTTAGGTACGATTGAAAAAGGACTGGAATTTTTAAAAAATCAATTGAAAACATTAAAACCTGGTGGGTGGGCAGTACATACCACTGAGTTTAATATCTCTTCCAACGATCGAACGCTGGACAATTGTGATACTGTTATATTCCGCATGCGGGACCTGGAGCAATTAGTAAAAGAGCTGAGAGAGGAAGGGCATTTTGTAGAGGAAATGGACTATTCGTTTGGAGGCTTGCCGGAAGACTACGCGGTAGATGTTTATCCGCATGGGCAGGATGTGCATTTGAAACTACAGCTAAACGAATTCGTGGTAACATCTATTGGTATTATTATGCAAAAAAGAGGCAATGGTATAGTAAAACAAATGGGACGAAGACTTGCAAAATTGATCAGGGGCCGCAAAAAATGAAGATTTGTTCCTGGAACGAAAACACTAGAAAGCAAAATAGTTATGGGTTTATTAAACCGATTTGATTTATGCCGGATTGTGAGGGAATATAAGATCCGGAATTTCTTTGAAACGGGAACGTTTTGGGGCGATGGAGTTGCCTATGCCCTGCAGGCTCCTTTTCAAAAACTGGTCTCCGTAGAAGTGATTCCGGAAATTGCTGATAAAGCAAAACACCGGTTTGAAGAACAAAGCCATGTTGAAATTATAGAAGGAGAAAGTGTTGCTGTACTGGAAAGCGAATTGCCCAAACTGGACGGCAACTGTATCTTTTGGCTGGATGCACATTTCCCTGGTGCGGATGCAGGACTGACAACCTATGACGATGACGATAACAATGAAGCTACACGGCTGCCGCTGCCAAAGGAACTGGAAGTCATAAGCCGCCTGCGATCAAAATTTAAAGATGTGTTGATCCTTGATGATCTGAGGATTTATGAAGACGGCCCTTACCAAAATGGAAACGTACCGGATGATGCCCTGCCCAAAATGAGCCGGAACATTGATTTTGTGTATCAATATTTCGGCTCCACGCATTTAATCTTAAAATCGTACCTGGATGAAGGTTACATCCTGTTGTTCCCAAAGAACCTCTACAAACGGAGGCATTTTAGCCTTTTAAATATCTGCAATAAGCAGCCGTTTGTAGAAGACCATTATTTAGTAAACAACGGGTTGCATAACTATGCTTAGTTCTTTGTGTCCAGTTTAATTTGCAACTCCTCCAACTGTTTATCATCAATGGTAGAAGGTGCATCCAGCATTACATCTCGTCCGCTGTTGTTTTTTGGAAAGGCAATAAAATCACGGATGCTTTCACTGCCGCCCAGAATAGCACACAGCCTGTCGAAGCCAAAGGCAATACCACCATGCGGCGGAGCACCATATTCAAAAGCGCCTAGCAAGAAACCAAATTTATGCAGCGCTTCTTCTTCGCTCATGCCCAGGGCAGCAAACATTTTTTCCTGCAGTTCTCGTTGAAAGATACGGATAGAACCACCACCAATTTCATTGCCGTTCAACACCATATCGTAAGCATTGGCTTTGATAGTTGGCATAAGGATGTTTTAGATATTCTGCAGCATTTTCAATAACCGGATTATTATTGATCATCACCTCAATATGCTCGGGCTTTGGCGAAGTAAACGGATGATGACGGGCTACCCAGCGGTTGTCTTCTTCAGCATATTCAAACAATGGAAAATCCAGTACCCACAATAATTTGAATTCATCTTTTTTACGCAAGCCTAAACGTTCACCCAGTTCCAGGCGCAGTTCGCTGATGGCTTTGCGGGTTCTTTCTTCTGCACCGGCCAGTATCAAAATCAGATCACCGGCTTTTGCATGGGCGGCATCAGCAATCGCTTTTAATTTTTCTTCACTGTAAAATTTATCTACACTGCTTTTAAATGTTCCGTCTGCATTGCATTTAATGAACACCAAGCCCTGCATGCCAATCTGCGGACGTTTAACCCAATCCGTTAGTTCATCAGTTTGCTTACGGGTATATTCAGCAGCGCCGGGAACAGCAATGGCCACAACTGTTTCTGCATTATCAAAAACGCCAAAGCCGGCGCCATTAATCAATTCGCCGGTAGCTACAATCGCTCCACCTTTGTTGAAAGCGGATTTCA
Organism: uncultured Bacteroidota bacterium; assembly: GCA_963697545.1. Lineage (GTDB taxonomy): Bacteria > Bacteroidota > Bacteroidia > Chitinophagales > Chitinophagaceae > Flavisolibacter. Next base: position 54,307 of record CAVOOL010000005.1, read on the forward strand.
GGTTGGCCACCTTCATACCAAACCGAATATCCGGTTTGTCATTTCCATAATTCCACATGGCATCTTCCCAGGTCATTCGTTCTACCTTTTCGGTATAATCAATACTTTTTACCTCTTTAAAAATATATTTGATCAAGCCTTCAAACATATTCAGGATATCTTCCTGTTCTACAAAAGCCATTTCGCAGTCTATCTGTGTAAATTCCGGCTGACGGTCGGCACGCAGGTCTTCATCACGGAAACATTTTACAATCTGGTAATAACGGTCGTAACCACTTACCATCAGCAATTGTTTAAAGGTTTGCGGGGATTGCGGCAGTGCATAAAACTGTCCGGGATTCATGCGGGAAGGCACCACAAAATCCCTTGCACCTTCGGGTGTTGATTTAATCAGGAACGGCGTTTCAATATCCATGAAAGCCTGCTGATGCAGATAATTTCTGGCGGCACGGTTCACCGCATAACGCAATTCCAGATTCTTTTTCACCGCATTGCGGCGCAGGTCAAGATAACGGTATTTCATGCGCAGGTCATCACCACCATCGGTATCATCCTGAATGGTAAAAGGAGGCACTGCCGATTTATTCAGTATTTTGAAAGAAGAAACAGTTATTTCAATATCACCGGTGGGAATATTTGTATTTTTATTGCTACGTTCCGTTACCGTGCCTGTTACCTGCAACACAAATTCACGGCCCAACGGGGCCTCATCCAGTTGCGCATTCAATTCTTCACCAAATAATAATTGCGTAATGCCATAGCGGTCACGCAGGTCCACAAAAGTGATCGAGCCAAATTTGCGCACGGTTTGAACCCAGCCGGCCAGCGTTACTTCGGTGTTAGCGTTGTGTAATCTTAATTCACCACAGGTATGCGAACGAAACATTGAAATCTAAAATTTAAAATGTGAAACCTATAATTCTGAGCCGCAAAGATAAGTGTCCGGAAACAGAGGGAAAGAAAGCTTGTTTTTGAAGCGGAAATTGGGATTGCCGGCTGTAGCACTGCTATCACCGTTCCTTGCGCTGCGTCCGGCTACTGACGGATCACTCAGTTTTATATTCTGTAATTCTTTTCGGCGTTCCAAAGCTTATTCTGACAATTCAATCCCTATTTTCTTCATCAGGATGGAGGCGTTTAGACTGGTGCAAACGCCCTGTTTTAATTTATAGTCGAAATACAATTCTTCACCTTCCACTTGTACATCAAAATGATAATTTTCTATGGATTGGGGATATTGCTCTTTCAGTTTGGCCAGTTCCACATCATGCGTGGCAATAACGGCTACAGCTTTTTGCTTGATCAGTTGTGCTATCAGGGCCTCAGATCCTTTATGGCGGTCCATGGAGTTGGTGCCTCTTAATATTTCATCCAATAAAATAAAAACAGGCTCGTGCCGGTTTACCGCTTCAATGATGGTTTTTAATTTTTTCAGTTCGGCATAAAAAGTAGACGTGTTCTCTGCCAGGTTATCGGCAATGCGCATGCTGCTCATTAAATGAACCGGAGAAAGGAGCATGCTTTTGGCGCAAACCGGAGCACCCATTTGTGCCAGCACAATATTTACTCCAAGGCTGCGTAAAAATGTGCTTTTGCCGGCCATGTTGGAGCCTGTTACCAGACCGATCTTTGCTGTGCCTTCCAGGTCAAAATCACTGTTCACTCTTGTCTCGTCCGGTATTAAAGGATGTCCAATTTCTTTTCCGTTAAACGTGAAATGTATATCGGTAAACTCAGGAAAGGGCCAGCCAGGCTTGTTAAAGCGAAGGGTTGCCAGTGAATTTAATACTTCCACCTCGGCCACCATACTAAACCACTTTGCTACCTGCTTCTTGTTTTTTCTTCTCCATTTATTCAAGGCTATCATTTGTCGTACATCCCATAACAAAAAGCTGTTGAAGAACAAAACGCCTACAATACTTGAGCGAAGATCGAAGCGGTCTAAAATGATTTTTAATCCTTTGATCTCCTTTGCTGCCTTGCCGTCACCGGTTTTCATTTCTTCCTGCAGTTGCTTCAACAGGGAGGCGTTAAACTTTTTGTCCTCCATCCATTGCACCAGTTGTTGCAGAGCAGCTACTTCTTTTACAATGCCTGAAAGTTGTGCATACGGCTTTACTGCATTTCGGCTAAGAATGATGGAGGTAAAAAGATAAAGTATGTACAGGGAAGAGAAAAGGGCCGCAGGTATATACCCTAACATAGTTGCTACAGCAGATCCTAAAGTGATAAAGGAGTAAATCAGTATAAAGATCTTCCAGCCGGGGTTTGTGAAATGTTCATCTTTTTCGTTCAGCCATGCCAATGTTTTGGTTTCTGTTTGGGTAGTGATGGAGGTTTGCATGGCAAAGGCCTGCAATTGCTGCCGCCAGTCAATTTCGGGTGTTATTTCTTTTACCGCTTCATGGCGTTCCTTGATTTGGGTAACAGAAAGTGGCTTCAGTAAATTACCGGCTACTAAATTTCTTCCCTGCCCGGTGTAGGCCCGGTTCATCCATTGAAAGAGCGAAGCTTTTCCAAACAAATCAAGGTCATTGGCATAATTATGAACAGCAGGTGCGTACACACTTCCATCATAGCGGCTGTAATAATCGTTGTTTAAGAATTGCAGCTCTTCTTCGTTAATGCTGATAAGCGTTTTGGTGTTGTCAATATTCCGGTTGTTGTTTACGTCTTTTGAAATTAAATATAAAAGAAGGGCAAGACCGGTGACCACTACGGTCAGACCAATAATACCGGCGGCAACAAATACTTTATAGGTTAAAAAAACAGTGAGAAGAAAAACAATAAGCCTTGTCCATCCCAACCGTGATCGTTTTTTTAGCAGTTGTTGTAAATGAGCCTGGTGCTTTTGTAATTGCTGTTGGTAGCGGGTATGTGGAGAAGAATCTTGCATAAGTTTACTGAATGAGGTGAGAAAGAATGTGACTTAATGGTGAACAGGATTGACGGTGAACAAGGGAGTGATCCGCCAGTAGTCGGACACGGCACAACGACAGCTTGATAATAGTAATGCAGTCCGTTTCATAATTATATAGTTACAACTTGCGCTTGCCGCTCTTCTTTTGGCTTTTGAAGAAGATAGTAGTTTGCCAATATCAATATACCGATTACAAAGGGAATGAGAGCCAGGTGTCTTCCTTCAAACTGGCGCCATACAGGGATGGCATCAAAATGAAGAAATTCAGCGATCATCCAATACGAGTTGGCTGTGATCCAGAGACTGATGGCAAGATTATGCGCCAGCTCAGACCTGATTTCTTTGGTGCGCCAGGCAATCACAATAGAAATGATCAGGGTTGGAAAGATCATGGCAATGCCAAGAGGTTTCCAGATCATGCACCAGCTTACATCTTTCAGCAGCCAGAAAATAATATGCATGTTTTCCATTTTGCGATACCGGGCTGGAATGACATACATGGATTCGTTTGACTCGTTCATTGATTGTATTATAAGTTATCAAATGTATTAAACGAATTGTTTTATTAAGAGTTTAAGGTTAAGATTAAGGTTAAGGCTAAGGTTAGGGTTAAGCTTTTCCTGTAGTGCGTCTCTTTTTTTGATTTGGGCCGGCATGTGAACCGCAGAGGACACGGCGGGTGTAGTGGAAATGCCGAGTGGGTAGTTTTCTATGCTATAGTGTTCTTTGCCGGGCATGGTTGATTGCCGGTTATTCACAGGGTGTTGCCCTTTTGACTTTTGAATTTTTACTTTTTACTTCCCTCTTACTTAGAAAGAATGCGGCTAAAACGGTGCACGTTGGCTTCATCGGCAATGGGAAAATTATAAACCAGGTGCTGGGTGAGCTGGTGGGCAAAAAAAGGCGCCAGCGAAGTGCCTTTGGTTCCCATGCCATTTAAAATACCGATGTTGTTATAAAGCGGATGGAAACCAACAAATGGCCGGCGTTCAATAGTGGCGGGCCGCACGGCCGCTTTATGAGCCAACTACTTTGAACGGTGCTTTCAGCCAGTGTTTGAGGAGCCCGGTTGTTTGCTGATAAAATTGTTCTGAAGGTTGATCATCTTTAAATTCCCACTGATAATTGGAGCCTACCCAATAGGTGTCTGGCACAGGAAGCGGCGCCAGCATCATTCCTTTTTTGAAAATATGTTGGTTGGTGAGATCGGGGCATTCAATGATCAATGCTTCCCCCTTGTTAGGCGCAAAAGGAAGCAGTGTGAACCAGGGATTGTTGGTGGCTGCCACGCCATCACAGAAAATAATTTTTTCAGCGGTAATGCTCTGATAATTTATGCCATCGCTTGTAAGGTTTAGTTTTTCTGTATGAAACTCCTCTTCCATTAGGGCATTTAGATCCACTAATTTTTTTCGCCACGAAGCAAGCAGCACTTGTAAGTGCACGGTGTATGCGGGACTGATTTCCCCGCAACCAAAATCATAATTGAAATACTGGTTGAAATGATTTTGATCGGGATAGGAGTGCAGATAGGTGTCGTCCTCTGTTATGCGATCCACAAAAGCATTGCGCATTTGAGGCGAGGGAAAAAAATCAATAATGCTTTTTTCAAAAACAAAATGATCGTTGAAATAACTGCCTATCTCCTTATAGGTTTGCATAGCAAACGGCATGATGTCCTCAATCATCCAGGTGGTAACATAGCGCCGGCCGGTTATGGGATTGATAATGCCGGCTGCTATTTTGGAAGACGAATGTTCATTGTTGTTATCTATGACAATAAAGCTTTTTCCTTCCTTATGCAGGAACCACGAAAGCATGGTGCCGCAAATGCCCTGTCCGATGATGAGGTAATCAACTTGCATAATTGAGTGTAAAAATAAATATGCCACAGCTTTCGGTGTGGCATATATTTCTATGAGCGGATATTTACTTATTCAACCGTGATTCGTACTCCTTCGCTATGGGCACTAAACTCCGGTGCATACATGCACTGAATGGTGGTAATGCCATTGCTGAAGTTGCCGGTATGTGTTACGAACAAAGGATACTCAAATACATAAGTGCCTTTAGGCAGGTAATTAAAAAAGAAATTAGTGCTGGCATCTTTGGTGCTTTCATAATAACCCAAACCGCCCTGCCATTTGTAGCTGCTTAAAACGTTCACGGGTTCCATTGCAGAAGCTCTCATATCCTTCATGTGCACATATTCCATGTCGCGGTCAACACGTAGTTCTATGCGTACTTTTATTTTGTCGCCCACATGCACCTCTGTGGCTTCATCAACCGGTGTTAGTACAGGACCGCGGTCCGTATTTTTTTCAAGGAACAATTTTTTATTCAGTTGCAGCGGCGTGGAAGCGGAGGTTACCTTGTCCATATCCTCAAAATATTGCCAGTACACGGCGCCCCAGGATGGCGAAGCCCCTCCCCGGCCCTCCCCGGTGGGGAGGGAGTTAGGTGCGACATTCTTCACTTCTACTGTTATGTTTCCCATTTCGGGTTTGATGGTGTTGGACTCTATTGTTTTTTTGAAATAGCCGGTTCCTCGCTTCGCTTTCTTCTGTGTGGGGAAGAGGGAAGATGCTGCCTAATTTAATCTGAACTACAGGTTCATTGCTTAGCCAGTCTGTTCCCCGCAACAACATGGCATAGCAGGCATCGGCGGTGGCTTTGGTGGTGCGCCAGTTATTGGTTTGTTTGTTCTTAACCAGCCATGTTCTCAAATCATCAACGGTCTTTGTATCATTGCCTATTTCGCTGAACGCTTCAATTAGTAAAGCCTGGGTTTCAATGGGTGCAGACCACCAGAACCAGCTATACCCAAAACGATTGTCCTTCCAGTACATGCCCATTTCTTCACTAATAAGCGCTGTTTCTTTTAAGGATCTTAAAATAGCCGCAGGCGTTTGTTTATCGCCGGTTCTGTTTAGTGACAAGGCAATCATTCCCTGCATGTATTTGTTTTGCTTCATCCAAAAGCTTTGTGCCTGGTTGCGATAATAAGTATAAGCTGTTTGCGTGGCTTTTGGAAGGGCCTGCTCAGGGAAGAAGCTGCGCATATACAGGTATTGTACCTGCAGGTAGCTCAATTGCTGTTTTTTGAGGTCTGCCTTGCTTTTGATCAATCTTTCATAATCTTCCTGGATCTTTTTATCCAGGTAAGGAAGCGCCGCGGCCATGATGTCTTTTAGATCGGTAGCCGGAATGTCTAAACTTTTCAAACGGCCCATTCCTGTTAGTATGTACTGTGTAATGTAACGGTCATCCGGGCCGCCTTTGAACCATACAAATCCGCCGTTCGGACTTTGCATTTGTTTTAGTTTTTCCAAATTGCTTTTGAGCTCATTGCTCATGCGAACCATATCGAAAAGCAAAGCAATGTTTTTCTTTTGCTGTTCTTCGGTTTTGGCTTGCAACACCCATGGTGTTTCTTCCAGCAAAGCCGATTTTAGTTCGGGATTTTTTTGCAGGTTTGATAGCAAAGCAGCTGTATCGGTTGTTTTCCACTGCTCAAATATTTGTTTGATGCGCGGTGAAGCATTGGCAATTTTACTGGCCAACGCGTTGGCATAATAACGGTTCCAGTTTTGCTCGGCGCATTCGTAAGGATACTCCATTAAATAGGGCAGGGCCTGTACTACATACCACGCAGGGTTGGATGTGTATTCAACCGTTAAAGAACGATTCTGTAAGGTTTCACTTTCGCCGGATTTTAACAGCTTATCAAAACTGAAGGTTTTTGTTCCGCTGCCTTTCATGGGCAGGGGCATGGTTTCGGTAACCAATACTTTGTTGGTTAGAACCGGTAAAACATTTTCTTCTCCATCGGAAAGATTGTCTGTTCTTGCCACCACACGCCACACCAGTGCATTACTGAATTGAAACGGAACCTGTACCGGGAATTTCACCACTTCGCTTTGCCCGGCGGCTACCGTAAAATATTGATTAGGAAAGGTGTTCATGAACCAGCCATCAACGGATTGATTGGTGGTAGCATCCATTAACTGCAATTGGGCCTGGCCGGTGAATTCCTTATCTGAAAGATTGACAATTTTGGCCGTGAACTCCATGCGATCTCCCTGGCGCAGAAAGCGGGGAGCATTGGGCTGCACCATCAGTTCTTTTTGCGTGATCAGTTCTTTTTGGGAAAGGCCAAAGGCCAGACTTTTTGTATGGGCCAGTGTTTGCAGTTTCCATTTGGTTAAGGCTTCAGGAACGGTAAACGAAAATTCGATAGCGCCGTTTTCATCGGTTCTTAGATCCGGAAAAAAGAAAGCGGTTTCGTTGAAGTTTTTGCGGGGCTGGATAGGAGGGTTATTCTCACTAACTTTTTCATCAGGGGTTGCAAATTCGGAATTGGAATTTTTAGTAACAACAGCGACTGCTGCAGTCAATGATTTTTTTCTTTGTTCAACATATCCAGAAACTACAACTTCTTCAAGTTTCTCATTAACCGGTGTAGCTGCGGCAATTGAATCCGATATGATATTTGATCTTTGTGCCATGTTTCTCAAATATCTTGTTCTAAGTTGGCCGATATATCCTGTTGGTTGAATCAGTTGGTCGTATTGTTTCGTGTGAATGACCGGGTTGTTATAAATCCATTTCTCTTGTGATTGTATCGCATTAAAATTCTGGCTTCCATTCCATGCAAACAATCGTGCATACACCGGCCATATCCCCGGCTTGGTCCAACTGTGTGGTTTAAATTGATCCAGCGAAGCATCGTACATGCTGGCCAGCATTTCGGCTGCCACCTTTTCATTTTTATAACCGCTGATTTTTACCTTCCATTTTTCTTCGCTTCCCGGCAGGGTCTTATCGCGAAAGGTGGCGTATTCAATATTCAATTCTTTATTCGTCCAGGGAACATTGACCACTTCAGTGAATTGGTAAAAACGGTTATCCTTTACAAAAAAGAAATTTACTCCGTATCCACCTCTGTCGTCTTCGGTAGCTGAAAAATTCCATGTTTCTTTTTTCATTGTTTAGTGAGGTGAATTGAAATGCGTCCTGCCTGGTTTCCTTATTGTCCTTCCAATTTCTTTTATCTATTTGGTTAATGACAAAAACATTGCTTGCAGAAGAACCTACCTGCACCGTTGTACTTTCTCCGGGTTCAATGGGTTTGTCTGATCCTTTGGTCCACAAATATTCCGGCTTTGTAAAGCCGTTTGCTTTGGCGTCAAATAACTCTATGTATTGAATATCTTTTACCTCCTGCCCGTCTTTGTCTTTTGTTGTGATCGTTACTTCATAATAACCCGCAGTGAGGTTATTCACCATTGGCCATTGACCATTCAACCTTGTGCTATCTGTTTTACTAAACACCGTTTCTCCCTTCGCCCAGGTTTTATAATCTGTTTCATTTTTGTATTCGTCGTGCGGGAAGTAGGAGATGAATTCTTCTTTGCTCAGTACAAACTGATCGGGCTGCTGCCAGAAGCGGTTGCGGATCAAACGTTTCTCAGGAACCAGTTTGGTGAAGGAAACCGTTGCTGTAGAAAGTTGGTATTCCCCGTTCATATTTTCCGTGCGGATGGAAATGGTTTTCAAAGAATCGACCGCCAGTCTTTCCGGAAGCTCGACCCGAAGCAACAAGGATTTATAACCTGCCGTAATGGTATTCTCTGCACTCCTGGTTTCGCCGTTGATATCGGTAACATCTGCATATACTTTGTAATCAAAAACGGGATCGAGTTTTGTATCAATTTTTTTATCGGGTATGGCAGTGAACTGAATGGAGAATTTTCCGTCCTTATCTGTAGTAGCTTCACCATGCACAATTTCCATTGGTTGGGCAGGCGGCAACCACCATTTTCTTGTTAGCCAGGGATAGATAAAGCGTGGTTGCCGAACAACACGGTAAGCCACTTTTGCTCCATCAATGTTATTGCCTGCATAGGCTTTGGCAAAACCGGTGACTGTTACCTGTTCATTTACTTTGTAGCTGGCTTTTATTTTCTCAAACTCCACATAAAACTTAGGACGTTTATATTCTTCTACGGAGAACCGGTATTCGTTGTCGCCTTCATCATCATAAATTCTGAATTCTCCGTTCAAGCCGTTTTGCGGAAGTTGAAACTTACCCGAGAAAGAACCAAATTCATTGGTGGTTACACTTACTGAATCAAGGTCTTCACTGTTGGCATCTTCCAAAAAGATTTTTGTTTTATAATTAGTAGCGATGCTGTTGCCTTCTTTATTTTTTGTTACAACGATTCCTTTGAAATAAACCGTTTGACCAGGACGATAAATGGAGCGGTCGGTAAAAAAGAAAATCTTTTTTGGTTGATCTTCTTCCTCCTTTTCATCCTGCCTGTAAGAATAATAGTTATAAATCTGATCGTTCAAAGCCAGCCGGTCGTTTTGGTAGCTGACATCCAGAAAATAGCCATAGCTTCTTTCCTCTTTCTTTTTATCAATAGTGAAAAAACCATTCTTGTCTGTTTGATAAGTACCAATGCTTGTTTTGGTGTACCTGTAATTTTTGTAATCGTATTCCTGTTTGAATACCTGCACAGATGCTTTCACCAGGGGCTGACCGCTTTCGCGGTGCACTACAAAGAATTGTTCTCCCTGGTTGATATAGCTAATGTTGGACACATAGAATAATTGAGAACCCAAAGCGCTGTTCTGCTTATCAAACTGCTCACCCGGAGAGGCCAGTAAAAAATACTCGCCAAAGGGTAAGCCCTCAATTTTTATTTCAACAGCATGCTCCTGAAGAGTCATTAGTTGGAGGCAAAGTTTGCTGCCAGGAACGCAGAGAAGGAGCTTTTATCAAGCTGCTCCAATATCTTTCCTGGCCATCGGCCCTTTCCATTTGTTTTTTCAATTCCTCATCTGCCTTGATCAGGCGGAAGTGGAGAGAAGGCAGGTTTTTATATTTCACCAATGCACGGAAAGGCTGTGCCGGCAAATTAACTTTTTCTATTTCAAAAGAAAAGGACGGACGGTTGATCTCCTGCCATAAATTATAGCTGTTGGTCCAGCCTTCATTTTTAGCAGAAGTGTCTCTAACAATCTTCTCTAAAATATTTTTTGCTTTTATACGATCGTAACGATGTGTCGTGTCTTTTAAAGGGGCGTATTGCGATGCCTGCTGATTGTACCAGGCGGCCAATAAATAACCTGCCTGGTAAGTTGATTTGTTACCTGTGAAACGGTTTATAATTTCTTCCAGGGCTTTTACATAAAGAGAATCTTTTGCTTCGTTCACGGAATTAGTATGTACAAATTCAATGCGGTCAATGTCCACATCAATCAGCGCATCAGGTTTCGTGTCTTTTAAATGAAAAGCGATCAAGTCCTGGTAAATCAATAATGCTTTGTGGTGCAGCGATAAGGAATCTTTTGTAGTAAACCGGTGTTTTACAAATTCGGCAGCGGGTGCAAATGCTTCGGGCTGATCCACTTCAAAAGCATACGCTGGTTTTTTCAGATCTCTTTCGTCATTCTTAAAATAATCCAAAGCTCTGTGCGCTAACAGATCGTATAAGGTAGGACGCAGATTACGAACGTTGCCTTTTACAATGATGGCATCAAAGGGTTCCAACTTTGTTTGCTTCAATAGCTGATCATTCTTTATGGACTGCAGGTAGAGATCCCCGATCTTTTTATGAAAGTCCTCTATGGTCCACGTGGCTATATCGTCTTTCTTGAAATTGACCGTATTGGTTCTGTCGTATAAGTTCCAGCGGTGGCTTTGAAAATATTGCCAGTACAGGCCGGCCAGCAGGCTTTTTAAAATGGAAACGGCGGGTTCTTTATTCAATGCCATTTCCTTCTCTATATCTTTTATGGCTTGCACCTGGTTGTTCTCGCGGTTGTCCTGTTGCAGGCTGGTCATATATACCAAGGACTTAATGACCTGTGCATCCTGCTTTTCTTTTTTGGCTAATGCATAGATCTTTTTAACTTCTTCAAGTGCTGATTTGGGCAGATTTTTCTTTTGCACCAATTCATCTACCGTCTTCCACCGGGCCTCATAATTTTTTACTTGTGCAAATGATTTTCCGGTCACGATAAAAGCTGCAAACAGAACGAAATATTGAATTGATCTCATAAAGGGTTACTCATTAATGTAAACAATCAGCATTGTGATGCGCTAAGATGCATAATTACATAAACAATTTCGGTTTGAACAAGAAGACGTAAACGCCGGCTTCTTTAACGATTGTTTATCTACCAAAGAATAAACATCTTAATTAAGAAGCAATCTGATCTTTCGGAGGAATTTAAAAAATGAAAAACATCTTCTTTACCTTTTTATTTGGCGGGCTGATGACTGTATCGGCCTTTGCCAGCGACGTCACCGTCACGTTCCCGGGAAATAAAAATTACCAGGTGGTTATTGATGGACGAAACATTAGTTCCAATGACTATTATGGCAATTCCATTCGCCTCAATAATCTTCGCCAGGGGCGGCATTCCATTCAAATCTACAAGGCAAATTCAAATAAAAGACGGAATGCAAACCAGGTAGTGTATTCTTCTGATTTTACCACAAAGCCCCAATATGATCTTTTCATAACAGTAGATAACAGGGGAAGGGTGCAAATGGATGAAAGAAGAAATAATGAGTATCGAAGGAATGACGACAATTGGGGTAATAATGGTTATGGCAAAAACCGCCGCAATGATGATTATGGAAGAAATAACGGAGACTACAACAACAATGGCGGATGGAATAACAACTACAACCGCGCCATGAGCAATGAGGATTTCAGCCAGTTAGAACAAAAGATCCGCGGACAATGGTTTGGCAAATTAAATACGGCCAAAGAGGCTATGGGCCGCAATTATTTCACCACTTATCAGGTGCGGCAGATCCTGCAAATCTTTTCGTCTGAAAATGATAAACTGGAGCTGGCAAAACTGGCCTACAAAAACACCGTGGATCAAAATAACTTCAGGCAACTGTACGATTTGTTCTCTTATCAGAAGCAAGCTGAATTAGATAGTTATACAAGAGCTTACAATCGCTAAATTTACAGCCGCTAATCCTGTACTTACTGAATACGACGAAGCCCTTCGACTAAGAAGGGCTTCACTATTAAAACGTAAAAGGGTTTAATTAAAAGATGATGTGCGAAAGTCCAAAGGAAAAACCGGAGTTAAATAAGTGGTTTTCAAATTTCTTCCCGTTAACCAGCGATACATAGCGATGTTCATACAGAAGATTTAACTCAGCAGAAAGACTGGTTCTATAACTCAGAAAATAGTCGGCCGAAAAGTTTAAGGTCGGCTTTATCATTTTTGTGTTTTTGTAGATATCGTAAGCAGCCGGTTTGAAGTAAACCGTTTCTACAGAAAGGTTGCCATTAATTGCGGTACGGGTATTGGGATAATATCCGATTCCATAAGATGCATACAAGCCGGCCTGCCATTCTTTTGTTTTAGTAACATTTTTGTCCTCCGTTCCATTAAAGATTGATTTTTGAGTCAGCTCTGTTCCATGTTTTGTAATAGCTAAACATTCAGGCTCATGTTTCTTTGCCATTTTAAGTTTAAAGGTTTGTAGTTTTCATAACCCCAAACCGGAGAAACATTTACAAACTTTTGATTATAATGTGAGGTAGTTGCTGTTGATGGCTTTTCCCACTTAGCGGTATTGTTTGTCAACCCTGCACCTGGACGAACACGGAAATACCAGTTTGTCCCGGACAGGCGCCAGGGATTATTGGCCAAGGTCCAGTTATCGTTTATCGTTGTAAAATGCCGGATGTCGGTTTCGGTTATCAGTCCGCTGCTTTTAAGAAAAGATTCAATACGGGTCAGTTCATAGATTCGTTTTTCTGCGGCTATCGAAAACCCTTTTGTTTCTAATGTCTGTAATCAGTTCGGCAAAACTTTGGGCTATTTCGGGACTGACCGGTGCATTCAATAATCCTTGTTGTTGCAAATCATTTAAAATATACAAAGCCATCTGTGCATCCTGTACCATTTCAATTCTTCCTTTGCCAAAACCCAGCGTTACGGTGTTTTCCAGGCGAAGTATACCATTTTGTTTGTAAACAAAGTGTCCTTATCGCCCCAGTTTTTAAAAAGCTCATGGTGGAACCTGTTGCCGATCTCAAAAAACCATTTATTTTTTTTGTAGAAACGGTCGTTGCGATCCCAGTAAAGGAATATATGAAGATTCTTTGACTTTTGCGATTACCATTTGCTTCGGTAAAATATGAGCTGCACGTAAGGTGTAAAATCAATATCAGAATTGTGCACTCTTTTTTCAGTGCTGATAAACCGGGAATAGTGGAATTGGAGGGCAAGGTAAAGAATACATGCCGCCATTTTGATTTGGTAAGGGTATCTGCTTTTGAATCAGTAACGTTAGCCGAAAAACTTACATTAACAGACAACGCTTTAAACCCCGGTGTTCTGTACTTGTAATCTTTTAGCTGAAAGCTGCTGTCCTGTGCCTGGGATGTTATTGCAAAAAAGCAAAAACAAAGGAGTAAAGTTTTTGATCTCATAAGTATAATGTTTAAGGATTCAATTGGTTTGTAGTGTAATAATAAAGCAATGCAAAAGCAGTAGCCAGGCAGGAAGTCTTAAAAAAAAACCAATTGTGCGAATGTTGTTAAATAAAATAAAAAAGCGTCCGTTAGACGAACGCTTTTTCAGCAACAAGAAGTTTTCAAAACCTCCGGTGAATAAAATTTATTTTTTCATTACCTGCGCCATGGTCTTGCCAATATCCGCAGGACTTTGCGCTACATAAATACCACATTCTTCCATGATCTTCATTTTGGCAGCGGCTGTATCTTCTGCACCGCCTACAATAGCACCGGCATGACCCATGCGGCGTCCGGGAGGAGCGGTTTGTCCGGCAATAAAACCAACCACTGGTTTTTTGTTCCCGGTTTCCTTGATCCAGCGGGCCGCTTCGGCTTCCATGCCACCACCAATTTCACCAATCATTACAATGGCATCGGTATCATCATCATTCATAAATAATTCTACCGCATCTTTAGTAGGCGTGCCAATAATGGGGTCGCCGCCAATACCAACAGCGGTTGAAATTCCCAAACCTGCTTTGGCCACCTGGTCGGCTGCCTCGTAGGTTAGCGTACCCGATTTAGAAACAATACCGATTCTTCCTTTCTTAAATACAAAGCCGGGCATGATGCCTACTTTACATTCATCGGCCGTAATAACACCAGGGCAGTTAGGCCCGATCAATCTTGTGTTCTTTCCCTGCAAAAAGTTTTTCACTTTCACCATATCCTGCACCGGAATACCTTCTGTGATACAAACAATTAAAGCCACACCTGCATCAGCGGATTCCATAATAGCGTCGGCTGCAAAAGCCGGTGGAACGAAGATGATAGAAACATCGGCGCCGGTTTCTTGTACACAATGTTCTACTGTGTTAAACACTCTTCGGTCCAAATGTGAAGTACCGCCTTTGCCCGGAGTAACGCCACCCACTACCTGTGTGCCGTATTCAATCATTTGCGAAGCATGGAAAGTGCCTTCGGTACCGGTAAAACCCTGTACCAGTATTTTCGAATTCTTATTAACAAGGATACTCATTAGTGTAATTTAAAAGTTGGGCAAAAGTAAGGAAATAGCCGTTTGTAGTTTGTGGTTTATCGTTTGAGGTTAAGGTGAAGGTTGAGGTTGAGTGAAGGTTCACCTTTGCTTACGATCATCCAACAGGTTTCAATGCCCGCTTTTTTCTTTTTAATTAGTATGAACCAGGCTGCATTACTGCTATAGAGCTCTTGTTGCGTGCCACGTCGCACACTTGTACGGCTGGTTCGTTATTCATCCACTCCATTCTGCCGGAAAGGTAGATCAACAAAAGCCTTTAACCATAAGCAACTAAAAACTATAAACTACAAACCACAAACGATTAATACTCCCACTTCACCAACGTGGCGCCCCAGGTAAATCCACCACCAAAAGCGGCCAATACAATATTGTCGCCCTTGTTCAATTGCTGGCGCCATTCCCATAAACACAAAGGAATGGTAGCGGCAGTGGTGTTGCCATAGCGCTGGATGTTCAGCATTACTTTATCGTGGGAAAGACCCATGCGATCGGCCGTGGCATCAATAATTCTTTTGTTGGCCTGGTGCGGCACCAGCCAGGCAATATCATCGCCGGTTAAATTGTTCCGTTCCAGTAATTCAGCACTTACATCGGCCATGCCCTTCACGGCAAATTTGAAAACCGCCTGGCCTTCCTGGTACACATAATGTTCTTTGTTGGCTACTGTTTCCGCCGTAGCCGGGTTTAAAGAGCCACCGGCTTTCATGTGCAGGTATTGGCGGCCACTGCCATCACTTCTTAAAATGCTATCCAAAACACCATAGCCGTCATGATTGGGTTCCAGTAAAACCGCCCCGGCGCCATCGCCAAAAATGATGCAGGTTTGCCGGTCGCTGTAATCAATAATAGCACTCATTTTATCAACACCCACCACAACTACTTTTTTATAACGGCGGCTTTCAATCAGGGAGGCGCCGGTGGTTAAGGCATATAAAAAACCAGAGCAGGCGGCGCCCAGGTCAAAACCCCAGGCATTTTTGGCGCCTATTTTATCACTGATGATATTGGCAGTAGCCGGGAAAACCATGTCGGGAGTAACCGTAGCGCAAATAATGCAGTCAATTTCTTCGGGACTGATTCCTCTTTTTTCACACAATTGTTTTATCGCTGGTACGGCCAGGTCGGAGGAGGCTTTGCCCGGCTCTTTTAAAATACGTCTTTCCTCAATGCCTGTGCGGGTTCTGATCCATTCGTCGTTGGTTTCCACCATTTTTTCCAGATCAAAATTGGTCAGTTTTGTTTCCGGAACATAACCTCCAACCGCTGTAATGGCCGCTGTAATCTTTTGATGCATCATTGTCAAATTTTAAAAAGGACGGCGAAGATACGAAAGACGGCAATCGGCAATCGAGAATCGGCAATTGGCGAGTCTATTAATTCTTAAGGCTTTTTTTTATTTTGACAGAAAAAATATGTTTTTACAATTAAATCATCAGCAATTTGATGTTTACGAAATTTCAAGAGTGTTTATGAAAGAGTGCTACTCCGCTACTAAAAATTTTCCTTCTGAAGAAAGATTTTCATTGACCCAGCAAATAAGAAGAGCAGCTCTTTCAGCACATTTAAATCTTTCGGAAGGTTTTTCCCGAAAATCGGAGGCAGAACGTAAAAGATTTTTTGAAGTGTCAAGAGGATCAGTCATTGAAATCGATGCGGCATTGGATGTTGCATCAGACCTCGGTTATTGTATAAAAGAGGAACTAAAAGATTTAGGATTAAGCATGACCCGTTTATTCAGCATGCTGTCAAAGCTTATCAACCGCTAAAATTCACGTTTCACGATTGCCGTTTCACGATTTCTGATTGCTATCTTCGCCTTCATGATCGCATTTTTGAATGGAGAATTTGTAAAGAAAACCCCGTCTTATGTATTTGTAGATGTAAAGGGGGTTGGCTACGAAGTTCAGATCAGCCTGAATACCTATTCCCGCATCCAGGATTTGGAAAAGGGGTTGCTGCAAACCCATCTTATTGTCCGCGAAGACGCCCATATTTTATTTGGTTTTTTTGACATGGCTGAAAAAGAGATGTTCCTGCAGCTGATTGCCATTTCGGGCATAGGCGCCAATACGGCCAGGGTCATGCTTTCCTATATGAAGCCGGATGAGCTGAGCCGGGCCATCGTACAAGGCAATGCCAAAGCCCTGGAATCCATTAAGGGAATCGGCAAAAAAACCGCTGAACGAATTGTAGTGGAACTGAGGGATAAGCTAGCCAAACAACCCATTGATGCTGAACTAAATATTTCTCCGTGGAAAGGCAATACTTTACAAACCGATGCGTTAAATGCACTAATTGCTTTAGGCATCAACCGCCAGGCTGCTGACCAGGCTATTCAAAAGGTGCTGGCACAAGATCCGGGAGCCGGAGTGGAACTGCTGATTAAAAAAGCGTTGCAAATCCTTTGATTTACCCTTATTGACTAACTAATTGTAGAGAAAAGACTTGGCTTCACATTCTACCTATAAGTATTGTGCGATGGTGATTACCATCGTTTTATCCGCTTTATTATTACAGGCTCACAGGGCCTATTCCCAACAGCCAGCCAATCCTGCTGATACAACCCGTTATCCTTTAACCGACCGCAGGGGCGATCCTTATACCTATCCTAACCGCAACCCTTTCGACCTGAAGGATACCGGTTTTGTAAAGCGCAGCATCGAATACGATCCTAAAACAAAGCAATATTATATTGTAGAAAAGATTGGCAGCCAGTACTACCGCAGCCCGGCTACTTTTTCCAGGGATGAATTTTTAAAGCTGCAGGCAGAAAAAGACGAGCAGGCTTATTTTCGCCAGAGAGCCAATTTATTGTCCAATCTTAATCGAAGAAACTTCAAACCCAAGTTTGGCTTTTCAAAAGATTGGGTCAACCGCATTACAGGAAATGGTAAAGTGGAGATCAGGCCTTCGGGTTATGTGGATATTTCAGCCGGCTACCAGGGACAGAACATTAAGAATCCCACCCTTCCTGAAAGAGCCCGCCGCACCGGCGGTTTTGATTTTAACCAGAATGCACAACTGCAGGTAGATGCCAAGATCGGTGATAAGATCCACCTTCCCATTAACTATAACACCCTGGCCAATTTTGATTTTGAGAACCAGCTAAAGCTGGACTACCAGGGGAAGGAGGACGAGATCTTAAAACAGTTCCAGCTGGGTAATATCAGCTTTTCTTCGAAGGGAACTTTAATTCCGGGTGCCCAGTCTCTTTTTGGTGTGAAAACCCAGCTTCAGTTTGGAAAGTTGTTTGTTACTTCCGTATTGGCCAACCAACGGTCGCAGCGCCAGTCGCTGGGCCTGCAGGGTGGTTCAGCCACCCAATCGTTTAGTGTAAGGGCCGATGAATACGAGGAAAACCGCCACTTTTTAATGGCGCAATATTTCCGGCAAAACTTTAATAAGTTCATGAAGGACCTGCCCATTGTACGGTCACCCGTTCAGATTTTGCGGGTAGAAGTTTGGGTAACGAACCGTACCGGAGCCACTACCGACACCCGGGATGTGGTGGCCTTTATGGACATGGGGGAAAATGCCCCGTATAACACAAACATCTTAACCGGTACGCCTAATCCCCTGCCAAGAAATGATGCCAATGATCTTTTTCTGCGGTTGGCTGGTAACCCCAGCACCCGCAATTCTACCCTTGTACAAAGCACACTCACCGGCATGGGTTTTCAGCCGGTGCAGGATTTTGAAAAGACCTTTGCCCGCAAGCTTCAGCCCAACGATTATTATTTTAATCCGCAGATCGGGTTTTTATCTTTAAACCAGCCTTTGCAACCCGATG
Source organism: uncultured Bacteroidota bacterium (assembly GCA_963697545.1). Classification (GTDB taxonomy): domain Bacteria; phylum Bacteroidota; class Bacteroidia; order Chitinophagales; family Chitinophagaceae; genus Flavisolibacter. Next base: position 72,582 of record CAVOOL010000005.1, read on the forward strand.
AAGTAGTAGGCGTTGCTTATCAATACACCTCCAACGGAAGGGTGTACCAGGTAGGGGAGTTTTCCCAGGATGTTCCGCCGGACAGCAGCGGTAACTCTACCAAAGTATTGTTCCTGAAATTATTAAAAGCCACCTCGCAACGTACCAACCTGCCCATTTGGGACCTGATGATGAAGAACGTGTACAGTGTGGGTTTTGGACAGCTGGAAAGAGCCGATTTCCGGCTGGATGTAACGTATGAAGAACCCAGTTCAGGAGATAAAAGATACCTGCCGCCAACCAATGTTCTTCCTCAATACAAAGGTGTTCCCATCATTCAGCTGGATAATCTGGACCGGTTAAATGATCAGAACGACCCGCAGCCCGATGGCTTGTTTGATTTTATTGAAGGATTTACGGTGATTTCTTCTCAAAGCCGTATCATATTCCCCGTGCTGGAACCTTTCGGCCACGACCTTGATTATGTGTATGGCAACCAGGCCGACCGGGAAGCCTATCTTTATTACCCGCTTTACGATACCATTAAAGCCATTGCCCAGAACTATACCAATTTAAACCGTTTCAAGCTGGTGGGCCGTTCCAAATCGGCCGTCAATTCCGAATACCAGTTAGGCTTTAATATTCCACGGGGCTCCGTAACGGTAACAGCAGGAGGGCAGATCCTTCGTGAAAATATTGACTACGAGATCAATTATGATTTAGGCACCATGAGGATTACCAATCCTGCCATCATTCAGGCGGGTTTGCCCGTGCAGGTGCAGTATGAGAACAACGCCACCTTTGGGCTTCAGCAGCGAAATTATTTGGGCCTGCGGCTGGATTATCTTGTTAACCGGCAGTTAACCGTGGGAGCTTCCATGGTGCGGTTGAGCGAACGTCCGTTCTTTACCAAGCAGGGTTATGGCGAGGATCCCATCCGCAACACCATGTACGGGGCCGACTTTGACTACCGCAACGATTTTCCACGCATGACCAAGTGGCTCAATAAACTTCCTTTTTATTCTACCAAAGCCATGTCTTCTATTACGGCTTATGGCGAAGCGGCAGTTTTAGATCCGGGCCATGCCCCACAAATCGGACAAGGCGGGCAAGGTGTTCTTTATATAGATGATTTTGAAGGAACCAAAAGCACGGTTGATCTTCGCTTTCCGTTAATCAGCTGGACGCTGGCTTCTGTGCCGCAAAATTCTCCGGGCAAGGATAGTGCAATTTTATTTCCGGAGGCAGACCTTAACGATAACCTGGCCAGTGGTTTCAACCGGGCCAAGCTGGCCTGGTATAACATAGAGCCTGTTTTGCAGGAGCGGAAAAATTCCAATAACCCGCTTCGTAATAATTTGGCTGAATTATCGAAGCCGGAAACAAGACAGGTGTTGTCCACCGAGATTTTCCCCCAGCGTACCAACGATCTTGGCCAAAACCTGCTGACCACTTTTGACCTGGCCTATTATCCAAAAGAAAGAGGTCCTTATAATTTCCGCACCACCAGCATCGGTTCTGACGGCAGTTTATTAACGCCCAAAAAATCATGGGGCGGTATTATGCGCAACATTGACCAAACCGATTTTGAAACCAGCAATATCGAATTCATTGAATTTTGGGTTCAAAACCCCTTTATCAATAACCGCAATCCCCAAGGCGGAGAACTTTATTTTGACCTGGGTAATATTTCTGAAGACGTACTCAAGGACGGCAAGCGGTTATATGAAAATGGGTTACCAACGCCTTCCCAGCCCAATTTGCCGGTGGATGAATCTGCCTGGGGTAAAGTTCCACGCAATCCTATACAGGTTACCAATGCGTTCAGCAACGATCCGGCCGACCGGCCCTACCAGGATGTGGGTTTTGATGGGTTGACCGATACCGCTGAACAACGTAAGTTTCAACCTTATTTGAACCAGTTGGGTGCTATCGTGGGCACCAATTCCCCCGCCTATCAAAAAGCTGTTGCCGATCCTTCTGCCGATAATTTCAAAGGCTACCGTGACCCCAGCTACGATAAGCAGGGGGCCGGTATTTTGGAACGCTATAAAGACATCAATAACCCGCATGGCAATTCACCGGTGGCTGCCAATACCGACCAGTTCACCAATGCGTTTACACTTTACCCCGACCAGGAAGACCTGAACAGGGATAATACACTCAATGAAGTGGAAGAATATTTTCAATACCGGGTTGAATTAAAACCGGGGATGGATCCTCTTACAAACAAATACATTACCGACTTACGGGAAGTCAATGTGCGCCTGGCCGATGGAAGCTCAAGGACCGAACAATGGTATTTGTTCCGTATTCCTGTAAAAGATTACCAGGCCAAGGTGGGCAACATTCCTGATTTTAAATCCATCCGTTTCATTCGTATGTTCCTCACCAATTTTGAGGATACTACGGTGTTGCGTTTTGCCAAGCTGGAACTGATAAGAAACCAGTGGAGGAAGTTCACCTACGAAACAAATAATACCGGTAATTACGTTCCCCTTCCCACCAACGATCCTACCAAGCTTGACGTATTATCTGTAAACCTGGAGGAGAACGACCAGCGGGAGCCCATTCCTTACCGTCAGTCGCCGGGCATTGAACGCCAGCAACAGATCAGTAATAATAATGTGCAATTGTTATTGAATGAGCAATCACTCAGCCTGCGTTTCCATAGATTATTGCAGGGCCAAAGCCGCGGGGTGTTTAAAACCATGAACCTTGACCTGCGCCAATATGGAAGCATGTTGATGTTTGTTCACGTGGAAGATGCGATGGCGCCGGGTACCCATATAAAGGAGGGAGATTTGAATGCTGTCGTTCGCATTGGAAATGATTTTGTGAGCAATTACTACGAGGTAAAGATTCCCTTGAAAGTGACGCCGTGGGGAACCCGGGATTCTTTGGGTATATGGCCGGCGAAGAATAACCTGGACTTTGACCTGAGTATACTTACCCGCCTTAAAACCAAACGGAACGCTTCGGGTGGATCACCTTCCACTTATTACCAGGAAACCGGCGACGACGGAAAAACCTATGGCATTTTTGGTAACCCCAATTTGGGTGAGGTAAGGGGTATGTTCCTGGGTATTGAAAACAAAGGCCAGGAAACCGTGGATGCGGAAGCCTGGTTCAATGAACTGCGGTTATCGCGTTTAAATGAAAAAGGTGGCTGGGCGGCGGTGGGCCGTGTAGATATACGGCTGGCCGATCTGGGTAATATCAACTTTACCGGTAGCCTGCGAAGCATTGGTTTTGGTACGCTGGAACAAAAAATAAATGAACGAAGCCGCGAAACTTTTTCGCAGTTTGACATAAGCTCCAATCTTGACCTGGGAAAGTTATTGCCGAAGGACGCCGCCATCCAAATACCCATGTATGCCGGTTATAGCAAAACACTGGCTACTCCTGAATACGATCCTTACGACCTTGATCTGAAATTAAAAGACAAGATCAACAGCGCTCCCAATAAACCGTATGCCGATTCGGTGAGAAGGGACGCCGTGGATGAAACCACCATTAAAACCCTGACGTTTACCAGTGTAAAAAAGAATAAGACCAATGGAAACAACCGCAGCTGTGGGATATTTCCAATATTGACCTGAACTATTCCTTCACCCACCAGCAAAGGACCAACCCGATTATTGAACTGGAAGACATCAAGAGGACAAGGGCTGCTGTTGGCTATAATTTTTCGCCTCAGCCAAAATTTGTTGAACCCTTAAAAGGGGTATTCAAATCCAGATCGCCCTGGCTGGCCCTGATCCGTGATTTTAATTTTAACTACAGGCCATCCCTTATTTCGTTAAAAGCCGATGTGTTCCGCCAGTTTGGTATATTGCGCAACCGGAATGTGGGTACCTCCTTCAAACTGCCGGAAAACTTTAATAAGTTTTTTTACTTCGACAGGTATTATGCCCTGCGCTGGGACCTGACCCGGTCCCTGACCCTCGACTTCAATGCCGTTAATAATGCAAGGGTTGATGAACCGTTCGGGCATATTGATACCAAGGAAAAGAAAGACACCGTTCGTAAAAACTTCTTTAGTGGCGGACGGAATACGCACTATCATCACGAAGCCACCCTTTCTTATAACCTGCCCACTGCCAAACTGCCCTTGCTGGACTGGACAACCGTGCGGGCCACCTACAGCGCTAAATACGATTGGGTAGCGGCTTCCCTGCTGGCCCGCGAACAGGGTAATACTTTAGTGAATGGCCTGACCAAAAATGTGACGGCTGATTTTGATTTTGACCGGTTGTACACCAAGTGGAAGTTTTTAAGAGGCGTTTACAGCGATGCACCGGCACCGCCAAAAACTACGCAGGGATAGTGCCAATAAAAACAAGGTGAAAGATCCCAATGAACTACCTCATATTTCGGGCGTTCCTAAGTTCTTTAGCCGGCTCGTTACTTCTGTTAAACGGGTAGGCATTCAATACACGGAAGACATGGGAACCTTGCTGCCGGGTTACCTGGATAGTACCAAGGTGCTGGGCATGAATTTGAGAAGCGGTAATCCCGGCTGGAAGTATATTTTCGGTTACCAGCCCGACACCAGCGATATCAATGCATTGGGAAGAAAAGGAGTCCTGACCCACGATTCTTTGTTTAATGCCTTGATCCAGCAGCGCTACAACCAGCATATCAGTCTTACCGCGCAGGTGAGTCCTGTACGTGACCTCAATATTGATATCACCTTTGACAAAACCTACGATAAGAACTATTCCGAATTGTACAAGGATACAAGATGGCTCGGATTCCAGCAGTATGATTTGCAGCGTTATAATCCTTACGCTACCGGTAGCTTCAGCATTAGTTATATTTCGTATCAAACCCTGTTTACCAAGTTTGACCCTAACGAAATATCCGAAACCTTTAAACAGTTTGAGGCCAACAGGGCTTTGTTATCGCAACGGTTAGGAAAATTAAATCCTTATGCCGGTGGTTCTACGGATGGTTATGGCCGTTATGCACAGGATGTTTTGATCCCTTCGTTTTTGGCGGCGTACACCAAAAAAGATCCCACCAGCATTCAGCTTATAAAGAACTCCAATCCCAACCTGCGGTCCAATCCATTTTCGGGTCTTGTGCCCAAGCCCAACTGGAATATTACCTACAATGGGTTGACCCGGTTTAAAGGGATGGAAAAAATATTTACCAACTTCACCGTGCGTCATGGCTACAACAGTACGCTTTCCATGAACAGTTTTACTACGGCCCTGTTGTTCCAGGATCCGTTGCGTGTAGGTTTCCCTTATTTCAGGGACTCACAAACGGGTAACTATATCCCTTACTTCCTGGTGCCGAATATTACGATCAGCGAACAGTTTAGTCCGTTATTAGGCGTAGATATGAGTTTTACCAACCAGCTTTCTGCCCGTTTTGAATACAAGAAAAGCCGCCAGTTAAGTTTGAGCTTAGTGGATTATCAATTGGCTGAAAACCGTTCTACCGAATATTCTGTTGGTATGGACTGGCGCAAACGCGGGGTTCCGTTTTTGAAAAACCTGAAGATTGGCAAGAGCGGCAAAGGCCTGGAGAATGACGTGACCATGCGTTTTGATTTTAGCCTGCGGGATGATGCTACCGCCAACAGCAAACTGGATCAGAATACGGCTTTTGGTACGGCCGGACAAAAGGTGGTCCGCATTGCGCCATCCATTGATTATGTAGCCAATAACCGGGTGAACGTAAAACTGTATTTTGAGCAGAACCGCACCATTCCGAAGATCGCTACCACCGCGCCCATTACTACTACCAGGGCAGGTGTGCAGGTACGGATTTCGCTGGCACAGTAGGGACATGCCACCGGCATGTCCGTTGTCAAAAACCATGTACCGGTTTCAGACATGGACTGTTACAGGACATGCCTGTTAGAGGACATGCCGGTGGCATGTCCCTACGGTTTGGTTTTCTTGAACAGCATCACATAGCCACAAAGTCCTTTTTTCTTTTTCTTGTTTACCTGCAGGGAATTGAACATGTACTGAAGGGTAGCATCGGGCACATGGGAAAAAGCAATGATATTGCCTTCGCTGCCTGCTTTTTTTTGATAGATGATCATGTTTTCCTGCACATCGTACATGCGGACCTCATAAAGCCTGGCGCCGGCTTCCCCGATAAAAACAAAATGATAAAGAGAGCCCTCTTGCAACGGAACAATGGTTGGGATTTCGTATTCGCTTTCCATGGTGATGGAAGCTTCCCGCAGCAGGGTAAATCCGTCCTTGGCCACCAGTTGTTTTATACTGTCTGCCTGGTGTTGAATAAGCGGGTTGTCGCATGGCTGTAAACGGAGCACTTCCTGGGAAAAGCCAGCGGTGCACAGAGCCAGCAGGGATAAAAAAAGAAAGGTGGTTTTTTTCATGGCTTTAAATAGGTATTAGATTGGGACGTAAATGTAGCAGAAGTTGGAATGTAAGAAAAGAAGAAAGCGTTTATTTTTTCTTAATATGAGAATCCTGCGTATTCATACCCAATTAAGCAAGATGGCAGATGATAGATGGCAGATGAAAAAAAGACGAGGTCCTGGTTTCACGAGGTGTTTCCCTGGCATAGGCTTGGTATATATGGATTATCGGGCTGTTTAGCCAGCCTTAATTCCGGAATATGTACGGAATACCACCGGGATATGTACCGGGATATGTGCCGGAAAGGCTCCTGTTAGCTTCCCGTTTTATTAAAGTAATACGAATTGGCCTGTTGGGTGCAGGTGACCACCAGGTCGTTGATGCAAACATGCGGCGGAAGGGAGGCCGTATAAAAAATAACATTCGCTACATCTTCTGCCGATAAGGGTTTAAAACCTTCGTACACTTTTTTGGCGGCTTCTTCTGCGCCTTTAAAACGCACCAGGGAAAATTCTGTTTCCGCCGCGCCGGGATGAACCGCCGTAACCTTTATGCCGTACGGTAAAAGGTCAATCCGCATGGCTTTGCTGATGGCATCTACAGCCGATTTGGAAGCGCAGTACACGTTGCCGCCTTCGTACACTTCTTTGGCCGCTGTAGAACCCACGTTAATAATATGTCCCGATTTTCTTTCCGTCATAAACGGAACAATGGCTTTGGAGACATACAGCAATCCTTTTACATTGGTATCCATCATCGTATCCCAGTCTTCCAGGCTGGCCTTATCAAAAAGGTCGCGGCCAAGAGCCAGGCCGGCGTTGTTTATTAATATGTCGATGTTCTTCCATTCAGCAGGCAGGTTATTGATGGTGTCAAAAACTTTTTTCTGATCCCGTACGTCGAAGGGAGCCGGGTAGCAGGCAACGGAATATTTTTCTTCTATTTTATTTTTTAGCGTTTCCAATCGTTCTGTACGCCGCCCGTTGATGATAAGGTTGAATCCATTTTGGGCAAATACATGGGCGCAGGCTTCTCCAAAACCCGAAGTGGCGCCAGTGATAAAAACGATTTTATTCATGGGGGCGAAGATAGGAAGGAGATAATAAAGGAGATGATAGATGATAGTTGACAGATGACAGAAGAATTCTACGATTCCATACCAAGCCGCTTCAGGTTGACAGTAAAACCAGTGAAACGTGAGAGGTTAGACGTGAGAGAAGGGTGAACTATAAAGGAAGCGTTGCTACGGTTCAGGCTAACGGCTGACCGCTCACGGCTGCCTTGATGGCATGGTAGCATACCAGTTTTTTGAAAAGATGATGAAATGTTGAACCCAAGAATTACTATCATCTATCAACTATCATCCATCATCTAATTAAAGTCACCGTTCCCTTGGCAAACACGGCCTTGCCTGTATAATCAACAGCCTTCACCAGCCATACAAAGGTTCCGGTGGCTTGTTCTTTGCCATTGATCTTTCCATCCCAGCCCACTTCATTGGTGGTGGTGCTGAATACCATTTCGCCCCAGCGGTTGAATACCCTGAAGTATTCAATTTTGGAAATACCCACAGCAATAGGGCGGAAGATATCATTCTTCCCATCTCCGTTAGGCGTAAAAGCAGTAGGCACAAAGATCTGCGGGTTGGTTCTAAACACTTTTACGGTTACAAAAGAAGAATCAACGCAGCCGTTTTCATCCATCACAATCACTTTGTATTCTATACTGTCAAAGCTGCCATCATAAACACCAACAGGGTTGTGAACATTACCGCTGTTCAGGGAAGTGGTAGGTATCCACACATAGCCCTCGCCACCCGATGCGGACAGTTGAAGGGGTTGTCCTACTACTACAGAGGTATCATGACCTGCAAAGGCGTTCACCTTGGGCAGTACTGTTACTACTACTGTGTCGCGGCCTGGTTTTGGGCAGCCAATATTGTCAAACACGGTAAGGATGTAGGCGGTGCTGGCAGCCGGCGATGCAATAGGATTTAAAATATTGGGGTTGCTTAAAGAACCCGTCGGAGACCAGGTGAATCTGGAGCCTGTAATGGCGGCCTGTAATTGCGCAGATGTGCTAAAACAAACAGCCGTGTCGTTTCCGGCTCTTGCACCGGGATAAGGAATGGTGGTAATGGTTACATTATCCGTGGCATTGCAGCCTCCAATGGTAGCTCTAACCTGGTATGTAGTAGTGCTGGCGGGTTTTGCTTTTGGATTGGCACTATTGGGATTATCAATTGTAGCGGCCGGCGACCATGCATATTGCAAGCCGTTTCCGGTGGCACTTAATTGCACAGAGTCGGTTAAACAAATAACGGTATCGGGCCTGGCTTGCAGGGTTACAAAATTTACTACCCGCACTTGTACGGTGTCGCTATTGATACAACCGTTATCATTTAATTCCACCGCATAAGAAGTAGTGGCAGGGGGAAAAACGGTAGGATCGGCTGTATTAGCATTGGTGATATTGCTATTGGGTGTCCAGGTAAAGCTGCCATTACCAACAGCATGCAGCTGAAGGCGGTCTCCATTACAGATGAGGGTATCTTTAAAGGCCAGAGCTCAAAGGTGGTTTGTCCATTATGGTTACATTCTTATACACCGTATCAATACAGCCCTTGCTGTTGGTAACAATGAAACGTACATTTTTTACACCGGTTTGTGGGTACGTATAAACAGGGTTTTGCAGATTCGAAACATCCGAGGTGGTGTTGAGGTCTCCAAAATCCCAGCTCCACGTATCCACAACCCCGTACCTGGTTTTGGTTGTATCCCGGAATTGCGTGGGCTTATTCGTACAAATGCCTGTAAAAGTGAACCCGGGGAAAAAGCCGGGATACACTTTAATTCGTGAAATAGCGCTGTCGCTGCATTCCTCGTTGCGGTTAATTATCAACCGGAAAGTATAGGTGCCGGTATCGGCATAGGTATGGTTGGGGGTGGCTTCTGTAGAAGTGGTCCCATCACCAAAATCCCAGAAATACGTTTTAATCAAAGGACGAAGCGGGGGCCTCATTACGAAACCCATACGTAAAGCCATCGCAGGAAATGTACTCGGGCTTTAAGGCTGCATCGGCAACATTGCAATCACCTACTTTTATTTGCAGGTCTTTTCTTTGCGTGGCAATGGCCACGCCATTTCTCCACTCCGTAACACAGACGGTTACCACATAAATACCTGCAGAGGGAGCAATGCCACACATCATCCCCGTCTTTGGGTCAATGGTGACCCCACTTCCCAAAGGTGATGACGCATTATAAGGAGCTGCATAAGGCACTTCAAAATAAGGAGGGTTGGCAGGAGGGTTAGGCGCCGGGTTACCGGTGCTACCGCCTACGTAGGCCGAACAAAAATTATAAGACAAAGAATCACCTTTTGTAGGGCTATCCGGGTCAATAGCTCCAAAATCATAGCAGAAATAATTGCTGGCGCATATAATAACCGTATCTGCTCCAGTAAAACGGGCACTGTTGTTTGCGGGAGCATTGGCAAGGCGGGAGGTTCCTGGAATTTGAGCGGTATAGGTTGCCCCTACCGAACTTGATCCAAAAAGGTTATTGATGCCGGCTATCCTGCAACATCTTTGATAGGCAATGGTATATCCTGCTGGTATGCCCGGCAAAGGGATAGTCGTAAATTCATAATGCCCTACTTCGTAGCAAACGGTGGGCGGATTTTGAATGCATGAGCTGGGACTGCCCAAATTCAACCTGTCGGTTTGCGATCGCGGTATCAGGCCATTCCACACCATGGCATTTGTATTGTTATTGAAGATAGCAATGGGGGCTGCTCCGTCTAAAGGAGCACCGGTAGAATAACAATCCCTGTATAATTTTAAAGTAACACGGTAAATGTAGTTTCCGTTCGAGGAATCAACGAGGGTATAAAACATTTCACCACCGGTAATATGATTGGCAAAAGCCAGGGTAGCGGAGCAGCTAAAGACAATAAAAAGAAAGAGTTTCTTCATTCCGGTTGGGTGGTCTTTTCTAAACTGTTGATATAGTTTTTCAAAATCCAGGCTGTCTCGCCTCTTTCTTCAATCATTCCCATATGGCCGGATTTTTCTAAGACATGAATATACGATAATCTGGGCATGTGAGCTTGTTCCAGGCCATCCTTTAAGGGTACCGCATTGTCATATTTTCCAAGCACAAAAAGCACAGGTAAATGGGTTTGTTTTAAAATGGATGTCCTGTCCGGCCGTTGGATCATGGACACATAATAAGAAACGAGTGCTGCGCCAGAAAAGTTGTGTGATGCTTCTATTTGTTGTGCAATTAAAGATGGGTTTTTTTCTTTGGTCGAAGGACTGAAAAGGTTGGGAACAGAAGCTTTTAAAAACTCATAAGCTCCGTGTTGTTGAATGAATTCAATTCCCTTGCGGCGGGTTTGCTTTTTTTCTTCGCTGTCTGCATAGGCAGTTGAATGAAACAGGCCAAAGCCTTTCAGCATGCCGTGAAATTTTTCGGCAAAGGCAAGGGTAACATAACCTCCCATGCTATGCCCGATCATGATGACAGAATGCGGTTCGCCTTCTTTAAAAAACAGTTCGGCCGTTTCATGCACAATCATGGCCTGCATGGCTTCCGCAAGCCCTTCCATGCTCATATCGTCTATCATCTCCGACCGTCCGCTTCCGGGCAGGTCGGGGACGATCAATTTAAATCCGGGGAACAGATCCAACTGGTTTTCCCAAACTGTGCCGTCCTCGCCAAAGCCATGAATTAAGATTATGGCCGGGCCTTGTCCAAGGCTACGATAAAACAGTTTTTTGCCTTTGACGGTAATTTCTTTTTGTTCCATAAAAATTTCTTTTTGAAAGAGACCAGCTTCTGTGGATGATCAACAGGATGATGGGAACAAGAGCGGTATTCATTTGCTGTGGTAAAAACAACCATGCCGCGGCCAGCAAAGCCGTGAGCCAAAACACAATGGTAAAATAGCGTTTGACCCAGCCTGCATTTTTATGCACAAAAAAGGCTATAACAGCATGGGTGGGCAAAGCCCATAACAGGTTATAATTATTCTGGCAAACCACATGATCGGTACCAAACCACATGAACAGTAAAAGCCATCCTGCCAATCCTAAAATAAAAAAGAACAGGAAGTCAAAAATGCTTAGGACTTTCAAGGCCCAATTTGCTTTTACAAACGACAGGGCAATAACGACCAGCAGCAATAAAGAAAAAACAATAAGAGGCGTAAAGAAAGAACCCTGGGTAAAGAGTGCAGGCATTTGCAAAACAGGCTGTGGCGGCGTCACCAGCGGACGGTTATTTACCAAAGCGCTGTCAAATCCTTTTAATAAATAATCGGGAAGAAACATGGCCTGTTCGTTGCTTAGTTTTTTGTCCAGCTTTGCTCCCAGTAGCAGGTCTATGCCCAGTTTACTCCAGTAAGAGTTGCCTGCATTTAAATAGCTATGAATGAGGTGGCGAAACGTAGGAATTTCCGCAGGCAAAATATTTTTAAAAACAACAGGGCTATCTGTGTTCCTGGCCACAATGTCCCTTGCTCTTGTGGTGCAGTTGTCGAACAAAAAATCGTAGCGGTAATGCCGGTTTTGTTCCAGTGCATTTAGCTGTAGCGCTTCATATAATTTTTGCTTTTCGGCGCAGCTTACCTGCAGCTCCTGTTCTACTATGCTCCGGCTTTCTATTTGATACGTGTATAAAAAATCGCGAAAGTGCTCAACCGATAAAGAATATAATAGTTTTCCCCTGATGAACTTACTGTAAAAATCCGGAGCAAATTCAAAAGTGCCGTAATTGTAAACCGCGTCAATGCCTGTGGTTCTGTCCTGCACCCGCAGAGCCGTGTGCCCGAAAGTGGAGTATAATTCTTCGCCCGGCGAGCAGGTGAGTAACGTGATACGAAGTGAACACGAGTCCTGGGAAAATGAAAAATGAAAAATGAAAAATGAAAAATATAAAAGAAATAAAACTTTTTTCAATGGCGATGATTTGTTGAAGCAAGATAAATAAACGGTATTGTATTCCTTGTTAAAACAACTGTACTTGTTTTTGTCTATTTTAGGCATGATGAACGAGCCGGAAAAAATACAGCAACTACAGGAAGAACTCATGCAACTGCAGGCCGAGGTAAATGAACAGCAACGAAAAATAGCTGAACTGCACCGAAGACTGATGCAGCTTGGCGGGGGCGAAAAAGGACCTTCTTCATTTGTGCGGGAAAAGACTGGGCTGTCCATGGAAAATTTCATTGGCCTGCGGTTAATACATGTGATTGGCATTGTGGTGCTGGTGATCGGCTTGTCTATTGGAGTGAAATATGCCATTGACCGGAACCTGATATCAGAAGTGATGCGTATTGCACTGGCCTATGCAGCGGGCATTGTACTTTATGTTTTATCGGTGCGGTTAAAAAAGGAGTACCAGGCGTTTAGTGCTATTTTGTTTAGTGGTGGCATGGCTTCCCTGTATTTTACTACCTATGGCGCTTATGTATATTATGGCATGCTGCCTTTTGCATTGGCTTTTGTCATCATGATTGGGTTAACGGCTTTTACGGTTTACCAGGCAATGGTTTACGACCGGCAGGAAATTGCTTTGCTGGGATTGGTGGGTGCTTACGGCATTCCGTTTTTGATCAGTAAAAACGCAGACAGGGCCGATCTTTTCTTTTTATACATTACAGTGATCAACATTGGTGTAGTGTACCTGTGCCTGAAAAAGCCATGGAAGCAAACCGGAAGGATAGCCCAGGGTATTACCTGGCTGTTATTCATCGGCTGGGCCTTCATGCGTTTTGATATAAAGCAGCAATGGATCGGAGCTGTTTTTATGGGCGCATTTTTTTTGCTGTTTTTATTCCAGGCTCTGGCAAAAAGGCTTTTTCAGGATCAACAGCTGGAACTTCGCGATATACGGCAGATACTCATAAACAATCGGGGCGGTTTATCTGGCGGCTTTACTTTTGTTTGCGTCTCCGTTTTCCCGGGCCGATGCTGCCATCGTGACGCTTGCCGTTTCTTTTCTGATTGCCTTACAAGCTATGGCCTTTCATTATCTGTGGCAGGAAGAATACGCTAAAAAGATGGCCGCTGCTTTTTCCTTCCTGCTTTTTGTTGTATTCATTGCCTTACAGTGGAAGGGGTTAGTGGTTACCCTACTTTGGTTACTGACCGCTGTTCTTGTTTTTGGTTTGGGTGTGGTAAAAAGACATTCCTCTCTTCGCATGGCTTCTATTCTTTTAATGGGAGCAACGCTTTTAAAACTGGTGTTGCTTGACAGCCTGGTATTTTCTACGGTGCAGAAAGTAATATCGTACTTGGTTTTGGGCGTGTTGTTGTTGGTGGTTTCGTATTTCTACCAAAAAACGAGAGAAACTTTTTGATGTCAAAAAATAAGATGTTGATTTGCATTCTTTAATCAAATGCTTATGCGAATTCTGCCTTTTCTTATTTGCCTGACATTTACTGCGCCGGCAATTGCACAAACCGATAGCCTGGAAAGAGCGACTGCAGACAAAACTTTTGTGTCTGCAATAACCATATCAAAATCACAAATAGAAAGGCTGCCTGCCACGAACTTTATGGAGTTGGTAAATGGCGCTTTTGCTTTTGCATTTGATACCCGATTCGTTGCAGATTACGCTTTTGTAGAGATGGATCTGTTAAAATGAAAATGACCAAATATCGCTTTGAAACCATCAGTTTTCATCCGGGCAGTACAGATTTGACACGGGGCAGACGTCAGTAAAAAGGGAACCTTTGTGATTACTACTCATGAAGGGGAAAAAGAACTGGGCTTTTCATCCAAAACCGGCGTTGTGTTTGGAAATGACCGGTTTGTGCTGAATACGGTTTTCCCGGGTAGTGCCAATGACAGTTACACCAACCCTGTGCTTACACAAAACGAATTTTATTACTCCAATAAAGCGGCAAAGTCCTTTATTGGCAGTTCCTTTTCGTTTACCCAAAATGACGTCCCTTCTGTGGCCTATAAAACGCCGGACATGGAACGGAAGGCTACATCAACTTTTAACAGGTACCGGTTTTCAAATTTTGGCGGCTACCAGTTCAATGAAAAACTTAAGCTGGATGGGGGACTGTTTTTTACTTCGCAAAACCGAGCCAATACAAACAAAGAAACAATCTATGCTGCACGGTGGGGGAATCTTTTAATGGAAAATAAGATAAACTATATTGGTGCTCATGCCGGCCTGTATTTTGTGGCCAATGACCGGGTGCAAAACATTTTAAGAGTGGAAGGCAATCAATATAAATTAACGGGTAGCGGCGATAACCAAAGCAATTGGGATAATACCAATTCTATTTTTTACAAATCGGAGGGGAAAAGCAAAATCCTTTACTATTCCATTTCAAACCAGTTTGTTTGGAAGCCGCTCGTCTCACAAAACCTGAACCTGCAAGCCTCGTTGCTGCTGCGTTACTACCAGAATAAAACTTCAACGGAGGGTAAAAGCAGGCAGTGGACTTCTAGGGGTGACATGGCTTTTAGTGAGTCACAAGCAAAGAGTAATGCAAGCAGTTTTTCTGGTACACCTAACGTTACCATGACGCTCAAAGAAATACTGACAACAGCTTTGGGAATTACTTATGAAGATTATAAGAATTCTCTTTTACCTACGTCAAACAGCAAGACCTATCTTTTTCCTGCTGTAGGCATGCGGTTGAATGCAGCCCGGCTGGTCAACATCTCCAAAGTGTCGTTCTATATTTCATCGAATTATCTGGAGTACATAGCAAGCGAAGGCATAGATGAATTTTTAGACCCGGAGTCGCCTGCAGGCCCTTATGGTCCTATAAATTCAAACCAATTGCAGGCAAAGGCAAAAAGATGGGTCAGCAGCGTAGCCATTGGCGGCTGGCAAAACCGGCTGGTTGTAAAAGCAAGCCATCTTGCTGAAAAAAAAGACGAACCGCTGCCAATACCTGTTGCTACTTCCGGCGGATATTTTTATGTAAGGGTTTATGAAACCTTATCACGCAAGGGCTGGAGCACTGAGATGAGGGCTTCCATTATTAAGCAGGCAGAAAAGCGACGGAACGTTCAGGCAGTACTTTTCAATGAAGAATACAGCCTGGGGAAGAATGGCAATCCGAATAGCGTGCTGTACTACAATGTGTATAATCAAACGAAACGGCAATGGAGGGGTAGTGTAAAAACAGAAGTTGCCATCAACTGTTTTTTTGCACAAGCATCGGCCTTGCTGTCATTTAACGATTACCGCCACAACTATGGCTCCGCTTTTGAATATTTCAACAATCATGATCTGAATTTTTTACTGGCCGGGTATAAATTTTCATTCAAAAAAGCATTTGTAAAACAAATTGAAATAAATGCTCAGGGCAAAAACCTTGTGTTGCCCAAGCAGTCCTCTTCTTCAACGTATCAGTACAGATATATAGGGATGGGCCTGCATGCTGCATTTTAAAAGACCAATAGCAATAAGAGGCGCTGAAAAAGAGGACAAGATGTTAAGTCAGTAATTGAAAACAACAGACCTGCAATGGAATGATAAAAGCTGGTAACATACATACCAGCTTTTATTTTACAACAACTTATTAGTCAATAGGTTGTTGCCTCTTCGGTAATCCTTTAATCCTGAGAATCTTATACCATTTTCACTTAGGTTTGGCGTATTGTGATTTTACGAAGTCCTTACCTGTAGTGCACTTTCAGCAGAAGTATTACGACAAACTCAATTGAATTTGGTATTAGTTCTACTTTCTGCTGTAATTCGGCGCTTCCCTTGTAATCTCCACATCGTGTGCATGGCTTTCACGCATACCGGCGTTGGTGATCTTTACAAAGGTGGCTTCCTGCAGTTCTGCAATATTTTTAGCGCCGCAGTAACCCATGCCTGCCCGCAGGCCGCCTACGTACTGGTACACGATCTCTTTTAACATGCCTTTGTAGGCCACACGGCCTTCAATGCCTTCGGGTACATATTTTTTTACATCCGCTTCCGGATCCTGGAAGTAGCGGTCGCTGCTGCCAACCGACATGGCGCCTAAAGAACCCATGCCGCGGTATTCTTTGAATTTTCTTCCTTCGTAAATTATGGCGTCGCCGGGACTTTCTTCGGTGCCTGCAAAAATGCTTCCCATCATCACACAGTTGGCGCCGGCAGCCAGGGCTTTTACCATATCGCCGGTGTAGCGGATGCCGCCATCTGCAATTAAGGGAATGCCTCTTTTTGAAAGAGCAGCATTGGCCTGCATAATGGCCGTTAGTTGTGGTACACCAGAACCGGCTACAATGCGGGTGGTACAGATAGAGCCCGGTCCAATACCTACTTTCACGGCATCGGCGCCTGCATCGGCCAGGGCTTCCGCCCCTTCGGTGGTGGCAATATTGCCTGCAATAACATTCAGGTTTTTAAAATTCTTTTTTACATTTTTCAGCGAATCAATGATACCTTTTGAATGGCCGTGGGCACTGTCCAGCACCACTACGTCAACACCTACGTTTTGCAGGGCAGCTACCCTGTCCAGTATGTCTTTGGTTACCCCTATAGCCGCTCCTACCAGCAAACGTCCCAGTGAATCTTTTACGGCATTGGGGAAGGAGGTAACCTGTAAAATATCCCTGTAGGTGATCAACCCAATTAATTTCCCTGCTTTGTCAACGACCGGCAGTTTTTCAACTTTTGTCTGACGCAAAATTTGTTCGGCGCCTTTCAGGTCGGTTTTATCCGGGGCGGTAATAAGATTTTCTTTGGTCATTACTTCACTAACCCTGCGCTGCATATCTTCTTCAAAACGCAGGTCGCGGTTGGTAAGAATGCCGGCCAGTTTTCCGCCGCCGTCCACAATGGGAATACCGCCGATTTTATTGTCACGCATCAATCTTAGGGCATCGCCAATGGTGGCATCAACAGGCAGGGTAATGGGATCGATGATCATGCCGCTTTCGCTGCGTTTTACCCGGCGCACCTGGTCGGCCTGTTGTTCAATGCTCATGTTTTTATGAAGAATGCCCAGGCCGCCTTCTCTTGCCAGCGCAATGGCCATCGAAGCTTCTGTAACGGTGTCCATGGCTGCGGAAAGCATGGGAATATTAAGGGTAATGTCTTTGGTAAGCTTTGTTTGGATGTTTACATCGCGGGGCAGGATTTCAGAATATGCCGGAACCAGCAATACATCGTCGAACGTTAAACCTTCAATGAATTTTTTGGTAGTGGAGTTTGTTGCCATGTGCAAAGATAGGAGGGAGAGGCAAAATTTGAAAATTTGAAAATGTGAAAATTGTTTTGAAGAAGCGGTCTTTGTGCTACAGGCCTTTTTATGGAAAAATTATTTGTTATGTACTGAGCTGCATTACTATTATTGGGCTTCCGTTGCGTCGCACTCTTCAACGCTTTGTTCTTAATTCAGCATTGTGGTTATTGAACTACTATTGGTAAAGGGGTTATTGTACCATCCACAAATCCTGCTTGCCTGGCTCATAGATTCAAAACTGTGTATAACCGCAAAGGATGCCATTTTACTTTTAAATTTTACTTTGAAAACAACCAATACACGACCTAAATTCTGGTGTTTTAGATCAACTTATACATCTTTCCCGGCATGCCAGCCACCACACCCTGTAATTCTAAATTTAAAATGGCGGCTGCCACGGCGCTGCTGCTTAAGCCGCTGCCTAAATTGATTTCATCAATATGCACCGTTTCTTTTTCCTGCAAAATTTGAACAATCTGTTTTTCTTCAGGCGAAAGTTCGATGAAGAGTTCTTTTTGTTTTTTTACTTTTTGCCTTCTTTCCTTCCAACCCATTACATCCAATAATTCATCGGCATCGGTTAATAAAATAGCTTTGTTGTTTTTAATAAGATAATTGCAGCCGCTGCTTTTGCTGTCGGTGGTTCTGCCCGGCACGGCAAATACATCGCGGTTGTAGGCGTCGGCCAGTTTTGCCGTGATCATGCTGCCGCCTTTTGTATTGGTTTCCACCACCACCGTGGCGTCGCAAAGACCTGCCACTACCCGGTTACGTAAAGGAAAATTATGTTTATCGGGTTTGGTGCCGCTGAAAAACTCACTTAGCAAGCCTCCGCCATGTTTTACCATGTCTTTGGCAAGTCCTGTATTGGCCGGCGGGTAAATCTTATCCAACCCATGACCCACAACGCCAACCGTTGGTAAGCCGTTTTTCAGTGCTGCTTTATGGGCAAAGGCATCAATGCCAAGTGCCAACCCACTCACAATTAAAATTTGCTGTTCTGATAAATTTTTTACCAAATCTTCAGTGAATTGCTTTCCATAATCAGTGTAACTTCTGGTGCCGACAATGCCTACAATTCTTGAAGCATTCAGATCCGCAGTGCCTTTGTAAAATAAAAGAGTGGGAGAGTCGTAACAGTTTAACAAGCGTTGGGGATACTCATTGTCTGTTAAGAAACAACGTTTTGATCTTGTACTTTTCTATGAACTTTATTTCAGCTTCTGCCAGGTGAAAATCTTCAAATGTTTTTATAGACTTTGCCCTGACCGCTCCGATGCCTTCAATCTTTTCGAGTTCCGTGTTGCCTGGCTTTAAATATTGAGGACGCATCACCAAAATATTGCAACAGCAATTTGGCCTGCACATCACCAATGTTGGGAACAAGGGTTAAGGGCAAGTTGGTAAAGAAGTTCGGAGTTCATAAGCAATTAGAAATTACAATTTAGGAATTTCTAATTGCTTACAAATTAAATCACAAAGACGCTTATCCAGTTTTGGATGCCGGGGAAGAGTGGTTTTCTTTTTGGTCAGGCTATTTTCGTAAATTTCATGTTTGGAGCCATGCCTGTATAGAAAGCAATTGTGGTGAGCAAGATGTTGAATAAATTCATTTCGTTTTACCGACATCAGGCAATCTTTAAATCCTCTTCCAATACTGTGTTCTCTAAATTCTCCTGTTGCATTACTTCGAGATATAATTGCAGGGCATCTAATATGTTTTCTTTAGCTTCTTCAATAGTAATGCCCTGGGAAACTACAGCAGGGATTTCTTTTATAGTGCTGATGAAAAACTCTTCGCCTTTGGAAATAGCAATGGTTAGTTTCATGCTTATAAATTTAATCTATTTCGCCACAATCTTCAATTCGGTTCTCCTGTTCTGGGCCCGGCCTTCTTCGGTTTTATTGTCTGCAATGGGTTTGGTAGCCCCAAAGCCTTTGGCTATCAGTCTTTCCAGGCGAATGCCTTTGCTGTTTAAATAAGTGACAACAGATTTCGCACGGTTTTCTGAAAGTTTTTGATTGTCGGTTGCGCTGCCTACATTATCGGTGTGCCCTTCAATCTGCACTTTTACCGTAGGATTCTCCTGCAAAAGTTGCACAACCTTGTCCAGTTCTACCTGCGATTCCGGCTTAAGATCATATTTGTTGAAATCAAAGAAAATATTGCGCAGTACAATGGCGGCATTCACTTCTATAGGTTGCAGCGGAATATCTTTTTGGTACGTGGAATCGGGAGCTTTTTCTTTTAACGAGTAATTATCAGAATAAAATAAATAACCTCTGCGGGCTACATTGAATGCATAGTCTTTCCCAACCGGCAGTGTAATCAGGTAATTCCCTGTTTCATCGGTTTGCACTCTCGAAATAATTTGTTTTGAAGCAAGGTCAATGAGTTCCACCGTGGAAGGCAATCCTGCAGATGTTTTTTGATCAAACACTTTTCCTTTCACCCACAGGGTTTTGGCCGGACGCAGGTCTTCACGCATTTCAAAACTGTAAATATCCAGTCCACCTTTTCCTTCGCTGCGGTCACTGGCATAGTAGGCGGTTTTACCATCGGCTGCAATAAATAAGGTGCCTTCATGGCTAATGGTATTAATGGGATAGCCCAGGTTCAAAGGCTTGCCCCATTTGCCGTCATCTCCCTTGCGAACCACAAACAGATCTTCTTCGCCATAGCCCGGCAAACCCGTTGATGTAAAATATAAAGTTTGATTGTCGGCATGAATAAAAGGAGCGGATTCATCGCCAGCGGTATTGATCTCCGGCCCTAAGTTTTCCGGCTCACTCCATCTGCCGTTTGCCTGCAGATGCGAAACATACAGATCGCTGCCGCCATAACCCCCAAATCTTCTGCTGCTGAAATAAAGGTCTCTTTTATCGGGAGACAAGCAAGGCTGTGAATCCCATTGATCGCTGTTGATCTTACCGCCTAAATTAATCGCCTCACTCCAGCCATCATTGGTCAGGTAAGAAATATAGATGTCACAACTACCAAATCCATCCGGCCGGTTGCAGCCGGTAAATACCAGCCAGTTACCGTCCTGTGAAATGTTTTGTGCGCCTTCATTTTGCGGTGTGTTAATACTGCCGGTCAACCGGAAGGCTTTGTCCCAGCCGGTTCCCGTTTTTCCGGCTCGCAAAAAAATCTTCATTAAAATTATTAAGGCGCCGGGTAAAGATCAACGTACTGCCGTCCACCGGCATGGAAGGAAAATATTCCGACTCCGGAGAGTTGATGGCATCGCCTAAATTTTGCGGAGCAAACACATAATTTTTATACGGGTTGTTCTTTGCATAATCCACGGCAAACTGAAATGTTTTGCGGCGGTATTCGGCTGCTTTGCGGGTATTGTTGTTAAGGTTGGATTTTGATAAGAGAATATTGATGGTGTTTAATGCTTTGTCAAATTCACCCATGCCGGCCAGGTTGATGGAATAGGGAAGACGGAAGTCGGAAGTATAATTGGAATCCAGGGCAAAGGCTTTTTCATAAAACACGGTGCTTTGCCGGTAATCTTTCATTTGTCCGTACACACCCGCCAGGGACAGATAGGCTTCCACATAGTTTCCGTCTTTTTGAATGGCTTCCTGCAAAGATTCCAGGGCATCTTTATAATTGCCTGCCTGGGCTTTCCCTATGCCTTTATCGTAGGCTTCAATGGCTTTTTTATTGATTTTGGAGGGATCGTATTGTGCAAAAGAGGATAAAGTAAAAAGTAAAAAGTAAAAACTAAAAAACGTTTTATGGCCTTTCATCCAGTGAATTTAGTTCATCAAAAGAAAAGACCCTAGAGGGCCTTCCATTTTTAACGTTTGAATTTTGATTTAGCCTCTCGCTAAGGCACGTTTATATACTTATGAATTTGCAGGGATAATTGCCATTTGGGATGGGCCTTTATATACTCGATGATCATGGGTGTAACCACGGAAGCTTTATCCCATTCGGGTTGTAAATACAATTTGCATTGCGGAGAAACCTGCGCCGCATATTTTTCAGCCCAGTCAAAATCCGATTTATTAAATACGACCACTTTTAATTCATTGGCATGCGGCACTACTTCGGACAATGGGGCTTTAAATTTTTTGGGAGAAAGAGTGATCCAATCCCAGGTGCCGGAGAGGGGTGAACTGCCGGAGGTTTCCATGTGTGTTCTCAAACCTGCCTTGTGCAGTTGTGCTGTCAAATAAGTCAAATCATGCATCAACGGTTCGCCGCCGGTGATCACTACAATTTCCGAAGGAGTTTTTTTTACTTCAGCAATCAGGTCTTCAATTTTTCGTAAAGGATGTTTGCCGGCATCCCAGCTATCTTTTACATCGCACCACACACAACCTACATCGCAACCACCCAGGCGAATAAAATAAGCCGCCTTCCCCTGGTGCAGGCCTTCTCCCTGCAGGGTATAAAAATGCTCCATTACCGGAAGCGATGTGGTGATATGTTGAGTTTCTGTTGTCATAGGTTTAAGTCAAAAGTAAAAATTCAAAAATCAAAAAAGAGCCTTCCCTTAGCACGCCATTTTTACTTTTTACTTTTGAATTTTTATATTTCTTCATAATGCTTCAAAGCGCATGCCTTGAATGTATTTTTCATCAGCGCCGCAATGGTCATGGGGCCAACGCCGCCGGGCACAGGAGTGATATACGAACATTTCGGCGCCACTTTTTCAAAGTCCACATCTCCGCTCAACCGGTAGCCCGATTTTTTTGAAGCATCGGCTATTCTTGTAATACCCACATCAATAACAACGGCTCCTTCTTTAACCATGTCTTCTTTTACAAACCCCGGCTTGCCCAGCGCTGCAACAATAATATCGGCAGATAAACAAAATTCTTTCAGGTTTTTGGTTTGGGAATGGCAGATGGTGACGGTGCAGTTTCCGGGGTTGGCGTTGCCGCTTAATAAAATGCTCATCGGACGGCCCACAATATTGCTTCGGCCTACCACCACGGCATGTTTGCCTTTGGTTTCTATTTTGTAATGTTCCAGCAGCAGCATAATGCCATAAGGGGTTGCCGGAATAAAAGTTTGTTGTCCCAAAACCATTTTTCCTACGTTGCTGGGATGAAACCCATCCACATCTTTTGCAGGGTCAATGGCATTGATCACTTCTTCTGGTGAAATATGATCGGGCAAAGGAAGTTGTACCAGAATGCCGTCCACATCAGGATCGGTGTTTAATTCGTCAATAATATCCAAAAGTTTAAGCGATGAAATAGAATCGTCCAGCCGTATGAGGGTTGATTTAAAACCTACTTCTTCGCAGGCCCGTACTTTAGAAGCCACATAGGTTTCACTGGCGCCGTTGTTCCCTACCAGCACCGCCACTAAATGCGGTACTTGTTTGCCCCTTGAAGCCAATTGGGCTATCTCTAATTTCAGGGAATCTTTTATGGCCTGTGATGCTTCTTTTCCGTTTAAAATTTGCATGGCGCAAAAGTAAGAAAGTGGCCATTGGTAAAACAAATTTTATCATTTATCTTAACAACAAACACTGCTGTGTGAGAAAAAAACTGTCCTGCATCATTTTCTTTCTTGGCATTGGCGTTACTTCCCATTCACAAACGTTGCGGACGCCTGTTACTGCAGCCTTTACCCGTCTCAACACATACAGTACTGTTCATGCCCATGCTTTTTCCTTTGGCGCCAACCAGGCAGCATTGGGTGCTGTAAAAAGTCTGTCTGCCGGTATTTATAGCGAACGAAGGTTTTTGTTAAAAGAAATGAGTTTGTATTCGGCGGCGGTAGCAGTACCCACACCATCGGGCAATTTTGGTTTGAAAGGAGATTATTTTGGCGATGCCTCTTATAACGAAACGGGCCTGGGTCTGGCATATGGCAGAAGATTAGGAGATAAAATAGATGTTGGCGTGCAGTTCAATTATTATTCTTTTAAAGTAGCCGGTTATGGCAGCGCTTCTTCTATTAATGCGGAAGGAGGAATGATCGTTCATGTAACAGAGGCGTTCAATGTTGGCGTGCACCTTTACAATCCAACAGGCGTTTCGGTTGGAAAAAATGCGGAGGAAAAACTCCCCGCTATTTACTCGGCAGGTTTTGGGTACGATGTTTCTAAAAAATTTTTTATTGGTGCAGAGGTGGAAAAAACAGAAGACCAGCCGGTTAATGTAAATGCAGGCATGCACTATTATTTCGATGAAAAGATGTTTGCCAGCGCCGGCATTGCGTCTGCTACTGCTACCTACTATTTGGGTTTTGGAGTGATGTTAAAAAACATGCAGTTAAATGCGGTGGCTTCCATTCATCCGCAATTAGGTGTTACCCCCGGCTTACTATTGCTGTTTAATGTTGCAAAGGGAAATGAATAGGCTCCTTGTCATATGGAGTTTTGTTTTTTTTGTTACTACAAAGGTGATGGCGCAGGAGGTGCCGGTAAAAACACAGCAACAATTGGAAAACCTTGCCGATGCAACCGAAGAGGAAGACCTGCAGGATGATAGTTATTTACAGCAGCTAGAGTATTTAAGAAAAAATCCGGTTGATTTAAATACGGCTACTGCAGGAGAGTTGCAAAGCATACGTTTTTTAACCGATCTGCAAATTCACAATTTGCTGCGTTACAGAACGATGCTTGGAAAATTTATCGACATCTATGAATTGCAGGCCATTCCCACCTGGGATCTGGTCACCATCAATAAGCTGTTGCCTTATGTAACCATCGGTGCTGCAACCACCGTAAAAGAAAGTTTTTTACCGAGGTTTAAAAATGGTGACGCCAGTTTGTTGTTCAGGATAACAAGAGTGCTGGAGAAGTCCAGGGGCTATACTACGTCGCAATCCAATCATTATCTCGGCGACCGCAATCATTTGCTTCTTCGTTATCGCTATCAATATAAAAACCTATTACAGTATGGCTTTGTAGCCGATAAGGATGCCGGTGAGCCATTTTTTAAAGGTGCTCAATCCAAAGGATTTGACTTTTATTCATTTCATTTTTTTGTACGCCAGTTGGGAAAACTAAAAGCTTTGGCGGTAGGCGATTTCACCGTAAACTTAGGACAGGGGTTGATCCAGTGGCAGTCTTTGGGGTTTGGAAAGAGCACAGAAATCATGGGCATTAAAAGACAATCGCCGGTATTGCTTCCCTACCGTTCTCCGGGTGAATATAATTTTAACCGTGGCGGCGGCGCTACCCTGCAGCTAAAGAACTTCGAAGCCACGGCCTTTGTTTCCTATAAGCAATTTAGCGGGAATGTGATTGACACAGGAGATGCTTTTTCCAGCTTTTTAACTTCCGGCCTGCACAGAACACCATCGGAAATAGCGGACCGCAATTCACTGACCGATTTTTCTTTCGGAGGAAACCTGACCTATCAAACTTCTAACATAAAGATTGGCATCAATACAGTTTCGCATCAGTTCTCAAAGGCTTTGCAAAAAAGAGATGCGCCTTACAACTATTATGCATTTAACGGGAAAAGTTTGTGGAATGCCAGCATCGACTATTCGTACACGCACAAGAATGTTCATGTTTTTGGCGAGGCCGCCATTGATAAGGATCAGCACAGGGCTTTTGTGAACGGAGTTTTGATAAGTGTGGATCCGAAGGTTGATGTAGCTGTTTTGCACCGAACTATTCAAAAGGAATATCAAACAGTTTTTGGCAACGCCTTTACAGAAAATGTGCTGCCGGTTAATGAAACAGGAATGTATGCCGGCATTGTTCTCAGGCCCTTAAAAGGCTGGACGCTGAACGCCTATGCCGATCTTTTCAAATTTCCCTGGCTGCGCTACAGGGCGGATGCGCCGGGCGCCGGTAAAGATTACCTGGTGCAAATAGATTATCAGCCGGATAAGCAATCACAGGTGTATGTTTTGTACAGAAGCCGGGCAAAGCCGCTTAATGAAAGCGGGACAGTAACAAATTATCCATTGGAAAGACCAAGACAAAGTTTTCGGTTACATGTTGTTAAACAACTCAATCCTGTATTTACACTGAAAGCCCGTACAGAAATGCTTTGGTACGACAAGGCGGCTAAAGATGCAGAAGAAGGTTTTCTGGGATTTATAGAAGGAGCGTATAAATTCAGAAAACTGCAATCCAATCTTCGCCTGCAATATTTTGAAACCACTGGCTACAACAGCCGCATTTATGCGTATGAGAATGACGTATTGTATGGCTTTAGTGTTCCTGCTTTTTTTGATAAAGGATTCCGTTATTATCTCAACCTCAACTATGATATCAGCAGGCAACTAACGGGCTGGATCAGGTGGGCACAAACCATTTATAAGAACAGAGAAAGTGTAGGCTCAGCATTAGATGAAATTGCCGGTAATAAAAGGACGGAAGTCAAGCTGCAGCTAGTGTTGAGCTTATAACTTCAATTTATAAATAGATGTAATTTTTTCTACTCTTCACGCAGCTTTTAAAAATAACAGGCTGTCATAATAAAGTCATCACACCTGAACTATTTCATTCTCATCACTGCCACACCGTCTTACACCTACCGGGATTTTTTAACTATTAAAAACTCCACATGAGAAGAATTCTAACGCTGCTTAGTGTGACTATGCTTGTCACACTCATAGCATTTGCCCAAACCCGTACTGTAACCGGACGAGTTACAGACGCACAAGGAAAAGCAGTACCATTTGCTTCCGTTACCATCAAGGGCACTACCACAGGGGTGGCCGCAGATGAAAATGGAAGTTTTTCTATCCAGGTTTCTCCCAACTCTACTTTAGTATTTAGTGCTTCCGGTTACCAGCCATCCGAGGTAAATATTGGCACGCAAACTAGCATCAATGCTTCCCTTGACGCCCAATCAGCCTTAAGCGAAGTGGTGGTTACCGCGTTGGGTATTACCCGCACAAGAAACCAGGTGCCTTATGCCGCCCAGCAAATTGGAGGCAACGAGGTAAGCCAAACCAGGAGCTCAAATTTTGTAAACAACCTGAGTGGAAAGGTGTCCGGCCTTGAAATAAGGCAAAACAATTCATTGGGCGGGTCAACCAATGTGCTTTTACGGGGCGCCAAATCCCTGACGGGAAACAACCAGGCTTTGTTTGTAATAGATGGCGTTCCCTTTGATAATGGCAACAATAATACAACGGACCAGGTCACGGGCCGGGGAGGTTATGATTATGGAAATGCAGCGGCAGATATCAACCCCGATGATATTGAAAACATAACTGTTCTAAAAGGAGCAGCTGCCAGTGCACTTTATGGTTCAAGAGGAAGCAACGGTGTGATTTTGATTACAACCAAAAAAGGTAAAAAAGGTGTGGGAATCACCCTGAATACGGGGGTAACCAGAAGCAATATTATAAGAAGCACATTTCCCAAATACCAGAAAAAATACGGCGCCGGTTACGGGCTTTATTTTGATGATTATGATGTGAACGGCGATGGTGTGCTGGACAAGGTGGCGCCAACCTACGACGATGCTTCCTGGGGCATGAAGTTCGATCCAAATTTACTGGTGTACCAATGGCATTCCTTTGATCCTTCTTCACCCAATTTCGGTAAACCTACTCCGTGGATCGCTGCAGAAAATGATCCGTCTTATTTTTTTGAGAAACCCTGGTCTTTCAACAACAGCATCTTCCTGGATGCTGGTAGTGATAAGGCTAATTTTTCTTTAGGTTATACCCGCAATAATGAAAAAGGAATTCTGCCCAATAGCTCAGTAGATAAAGACTTGCTAAACGTTTCAGGGTCGTATAAGATCCTTGATAATTTAACGGCCGGCGCTTCTGCCAATTACTCAAGAATAAGCGGGAAAGGCCGTTATGGAACGGGTTACGACGGCGCTAATGCCCTGAACCTTATGACCAATTTCAGGGAGTGGTGGGAAACCAATGTTGATTTAAAAGAATTAAAGGAAGCGTATGAAAGAACCGGTAAAAATGTAACATGGAACATGCACTTTGGTCCTACCGGGGACCTGCAGCCCGAATTCTGGGACAACCCTTATTTTACCCGCTATCAGAGTTATGAAACGGATTTGAGAAACCGGTATTTTGGGAATGTTTACCTGAATTACAAACCGGTACAGTGGCTAAATGTACTGGGGCGCATTTCATTGGATAATTATTCTGAGCTGGAACAGGAAAGAAAGGCGCTTACCAGCGTGGGTGTGCCTTTTTACAGGAGGTTTGACCAGGATTACAGCGAGGTAAACTATGATCTTTTGGGAAATGCAAACTGGGACTTAACGAAAGATATTAACCTGAAAGCGTTATTGGGTTCCAATACAAGAATTCAAAAACGCAACAGTATTGACGCGAATACAAACGGCGGTTTGTGGCTCCCGGCTTATACACTATTTCTAATTCCTTAAATTCTCCGGCCCCTCCCATTGAGTTTGTAGGAACCAGAAGGGTTGAAGGAATTTTTGGTGGCGCTACGTTTACTTATAAAAACGCTTATACATTAGATGCTACGCTTCGCAGAGACCGTTCTTCCACACTGCCTAAAGCAAACAACGTTTATTATTATCCGTCTGTTTCAGGAGCTGTCACCATTTCGCAGTTGATCAAGCCCTCCTGGTTAAGTTATGCCAAGTTCAGGGCCAACTATGCCGAAGTGGGTAATGATGCGCCTTTGTATTCGGTAGCGGATTTTTATGTAAGTGATATAGATCCCAACTCAGGACAGGAAGTAACCAATTTTAGCGGCAATGCATTATTCTCCGTTTCAGGAACTAAAAATAATCCCGAACTAAAACCTGAACGGACCAAAAGTTTCGAGGTGGGTTTAGAGATGTCAATCCTCCGGTCAAGGCTTGGCTTTGATGTAGCCTGGTATAAAGCGCAAACAGTGGATCAAATCCTTCCCTTAACCGTATCTACAGCTACGGGTTATACAAGAAAATTCGTCAACTCCGGAACCATACAAAATAAAGGAGTAGAGGTATCTCTTTACGGTACTCCTTTAAAAACAAGAAACTTTACCTGGGACATTAATGTAAACTGGACGAGAAACAGAAATAAGGTGACTGAACTTTATGCCGGGGTAGATAATATTGTCCTGGCTTCTTTCCAGGGAAGCATTACAGTGAACGCTACGCTTAACGAACCCTATGGTTCCATACATGGTACCGACTACCAATATTATTCACCTGATGGCGGTAAAACTTTTACCAATCAGAAATTGGTGGATGCAGATGGTAATTATATTATCAGTCCTACCAACAACATTACTATAGGCAATGTGAATCCCGATTGGATTGGCGGGATTAATAACAAGTTTACTTACAAAGGACTTTCCTTAAGTGCTTTAATTGATATAAGAAAAGGCGGTTCTGTATTTAATACCGATCTGTATTATGCCCTGGCTGGTGGGCTCTACGAAGAAACGGCAATAGATAATATACGGGAACCATTGGCAAACGGTGGTGGAATCATCCGTGAAGGCGTTACGGCGGACGGAAAGCCTAATACCACAAAGGTTAGTCTGAATGATAATGATTACGCCAGCGGGCCTGGTTCTACCTATGGTCTTTATGATAGTTATGTTTCAGCGCCGGACAAACGATTTGTATATGATGCCGGTTATGTGAAATTGCGTGAGGTGGCTCTTACTTATTCTTTCCCTTCAAGAATGTTTGGGACTAATAATTTGGTAAAAGGAGTAGACGTATCACTCATTGGAAGAAACCTTGCTATTCTGCACAAAAACCTTCCTTATGCAGATCCGGAAGACAGTTTTGGTTCGGGAAATTTCCAGGGCGTTCAAATCGGAAGCTATCCCGCAGTAAGAACCGTAGGTATCAACTTTAAAGTAAAATTTTAAAAAATTACCATGAAACGGATAATCTATATAAGTCTTTTCACAACCCTTCTTTTTACAGTTTCGTGTAAAAAGAATATCGAGGAGTTAAACAATAACCCCAACCGGCCATTGGTTGTTGGTTCAGAAACCCTGTTCTCCAATGCAGAGCTCAACCTGTCAGATTTAATGGCCCATACCAATGTAAATTATAACAACTTCAGGCTTTTTGTTCAGTATTGGACCGAAACCATTTACCGGGATGAAACCAGATACAATTTAAACCAGCGCAGTATTACCGACCGCTGGTGGGCCGTGCTCTACAGAGATGTGATCAAGGACCTGGCGGAATCATCCAAGACAGTAGAAGGGGAAGGTTTGCCGACTGGCGAGGCTAAAAACCGGATAGCCATTAATGAAATGCTGACTGTTTACGCTTATTATGTGTTGATCTCCAGTTTTGGCGATGTGCCTTACACTGAGGCGCTGAATATAGAAAATTTGCAGCCCAAGTATGATAAAGCTTCCGATATTTTTAATAGTATAGCGGACAGGCTGGATAAAGCTTTAACCGATCTTGATCCTTCTGCTACTGCCTATGGCTCTGCTGATTTCATTTTAGGGGGAGACGTTCAGGGCTGGATAAAATTTGGGAATTCGCTTAAAATGAAAATGGGAATGTTGGTGGCCGATTCGGATCCTGCTAAATCCAGATCGATGGTTGAAGCCGCTGCTCCCAATGTTGTTATGAGTAGCAGTGAGAATATTGAAATGCATTTTTTGTCCTCGCCTCCTAACACTAATCCCGTTTGGGAAGATTTGATTCAAAGCGGTCGTCATGATTATGTTGCCGCCCAGCCTTTTGTAGATACCTTAAAGGCATATAATGATCCCCGGCTTCCCCTGTATTTTGATGAGGCCCTTACGCCGGGCGTGGGTTTTTTGGGTCAAAATCCTGGTAGCAGAGCCGCCTTTAATGATTTTTCCGGTCCTTCTTCAAAAGTGTCTGACCCCCAATCTCCATTCGTTTATTTTAGCTATTCGGAAATGGAATTTTATAAGGCTGAGGCTGTTGAAAGAGGATATGCTGTAGGCGGTACGGCTGATCAACATTACAAAAATGCCGTCATCGCGTCTATAGAGGAATGGGGCGGAACGCCGGAACAGGCAGATGCCTATTATAATCAGCCAAAGGTAAATTACACTACGGCTCCCGGAACTTATAAGCAAAAAATCGGTGTGCAGTCATGGATTGCATTGTACAACCGGGGTTACGATGCATGGACGCAGTGGAGAAGGCTGGATTATCCTAAATTAGGGCTTCCCTTCCTTGCAGAACCCAACTTTTCTGCCGGAGAAACCCCGCAGGTTATTGTCAGGCTTTCCTATCCGGTGGTAGAGCAAAACCTCAACCGGGCAAATTATGAGGCGGCCTCCGCATCCATTGGCAAAGACTGGAAAACACAAAAGCTGTGGTTTGATTTGTATTAATTATAGTGCTTTTTAAAATTATACGGGCTGTCCTTTAGGACAGCCCTTTTGTTTTAATTCAGGAAAGAGAAATTGTTTTGTGAACCTATACATTCTTTAGCGTTATTGTCAGCATATTATTTAAATGGTACAATACTATAATGTATAAATTGCAGTGATATTGCTGTTTAATTCAGAGCAAAATTTTATTCCCATGGTTTCAAATTTGGGAAATGGGAGTCTTTTCCTCGATTTTTTCCGTTCATCCTTCAATACTTACTTTCACCAAACTTTAAGTTATTATTAAAAAAACTTTAACTTGGCGCAGCATTTTTAAAGGATGAGCTGTCTCACATTGTTGCTCAGTTCATCTATTGAATGATTTGGACCTATTTAATGCTTTTTAACTATTAACTTAAAACGTTCACATGAAGAAAATTGTATCACTGCTTTCAGTGCTGATGCTTTTTTGCGCATTAGCCTACGGCCAAGCCCGAAGTATTTCTGGCACGTAAAAGACGCCCAGGGGAATCCAATTCCTCTTGCTCTGTAACCGAGGCCGGTACCCGAAATGCCGTTCAGGCGGATGTCAACGGGAATTTTTCAATCAAAGTGCCTGAGTCTGCTAGGTTAGCTATTTCAGCTTTAGGATATGAAGGTCAAACCGTTGCCTCTACTGGCAATTTATCTAGCATTACGCTTGTTAGGTCTAATGCTCAGTTACAGGAGGTAGTTGTAACCGCGTTAGGAGTGCAACGCCAAGCTAAAGAATTGGGTTACTCTACTGCAAAGGTTAAAGCTACCGAATTAACGCAGGCTGCACCTGTCAACCTTCAAAACGGTTTAACCGGTAAGGTTTCAGGGTTAAACATCAATACTACAAACAATGGTGTTTTTGCTCAAACCCGCATCACATTAAGAGGTATTCGTTCTTTAACTGGTAATAACCAACCTATGCTGGTATTAGATGGAGTTCCTTTAGGTTTAGGTTTCTTAAGCTCTATCAACCCAAATGATATTGCAGATGTTACTATTTTAAAATCATCTTCAGCTACTGCTGTTTATGGCCCTGACGGTGTGAATGGAGCTATAGTAATAGCTACAAAAAAAGGCGTTAAAGGAAGGCCTGTTGTTACATTAAGTCACACTACCCAACTTGAGAAGATCTCTTATATGCCGAAGTTTCAAAAAACCTTTGGATCAGGTTATGCTACAGACAATATGGGCTATGGTACTTTTGAGCCTATTGAACAGCAAAGCTGGGGCGATCCGTTTGATGGCTCTACCAGGCAGATGGGGCAAACTGGCCCTAATGGTGAAAAACTAATGCTTACCCCTTATTCTTATGTAGAAAACGGAAGAAAAAATTTCTTTAATACAGGGGTTACTAATCAAACAGATGTTTCATATTCTGCTGGTGATTTTTATATAAGTGCTCAGAATGTTAGTATAAAAGGTGTAATGCCTGGAGATGAAAATAACCGCAGGTCAGTCACCCTGAAAGCCGATAGAGATTATGGTAAATTTAAGGCTGGCTTTAACATGCGTTATACCAATACTGAATATAATATAACAAACAATAATATCATTGTTTATTATGATGTAACAGGTGCTCCTGGGCAATATGATCTAAGCAGATTCAAAGATTGGAGAAACGATTATTTTTCAAGTCCCGATGGATTTTATACTCCCTACCTGGACAATAATGGTAAAACTCCTTATTTTGCTAAAGACAATTACAGAGAGGTAGGAAGGGGAGATGATATATTCGGTAATGGTGAATTGAACTTTAAAGCCACTAACTGGTTAAACTTCACTTATCGCGTAGGAGTCACTTTCTCAAATGCCGACGCCCGCAGTACCCGTGGAGCTTTCAACTATTCTGCCTATCATAATACATTAAGAGACCACGGAACTCTTAATATTACTTCTGCAGTAACTGACGCTTCAACTGTTAGCAATCGTCTAACATCTGAAGTTTTTGCCACTTTAAATAAACGTTTCAGCCAATTTGGTGTAAGCACTTTACTGGGTCAATCTTATCGTGAAACCCGTTCAAGGTTTTTAAGCGCCGGTAGTAATAACTTGGGTACTGCTACTTTGTTTAGTACCCAATTACGTAAAGGTGAGCCTACCATTGCTGTTGACAATTCCAAAGCCAGATTAGAGCGTTATTTCGGCAGGGTTACATTTGATTACAATAACTGGGCTTTCGTTGAGGCTACTGGTAGCTATGATATTGACAGCCGCCTGGTTAATCCCGGCATTAATTTCAAGAAGAGCGACATTGCTTTCTTCTATCCAGGGGTTAGTACTTCCCTCGTGTTGAATCAGGTAATTCCTGCTTTACAAAATAGCAACCTGATTAGTTATCTGAAAGTGCGTGGTGCCATTTCAAAAACCGGTAACGTAAATCTGAATGCCTATGCTTTTGAAAATGTGTTTGCCACTTCGACCTTCTTTTTCCTTATGGGGATATCTTAGGTTTTCAGGCAACTGCAACTACGGTAGCGGACAAATACAACCCTGAGTTTGTTCTAAACAAAGAAGTGGGTATTGAATTTGGATTCTTAAACAACAGAATCAATCTGGAAGCTACTTATTATAATCAGGATAACTCTGATCAGATCATTGGTGTGCAACAGTCAAACACTACTGGGTACACTACCGCCTTACAGAATGCAGCTTCGTTCACCAATAAAGGACTTGAGCTGGATCTGAGATTAACTCCGCTTGTTAAATTGGGCGATGTTACCATTGACTTTAAAGCAAACTATACCCATCAAACTAATAAGGTTACATCAATTGTTGATGGTGTAAGTGAATTAGGTATTGGTAATTTTAACTATGCAATCGTAGGTCAACCAGCATTTGTATTCAAATTGACAGATTATGTAAGGGATGATCAGGGTCGTGTAATTGTTGATCGTGAAACCGGCATGCCAGAACAAAATCCGAATTTGACCATGTTTGGCAGAACCATGCCTGAGCATATCCTAGGATTAAATCTTAATGTAAATTGGAAAGGCTTGACCTTTAGTGCCGTAGCTGATTACCGTGCCGGGAGTCGGATCGTAGCTGACCAATTAGGTGGTTTCCTGGATGATAACGGTATTTCTGAAAGAAGTGCACAAAATGGTCGTCGCGCCTTTATTTTCCCCAATTCAGTTTATGACGATGGTTCCGGAAAATACGTTGAGAATAAAGATGTGTACACCCAAACCTATGGCCGTTTATTTTGGAATAGTGATCTAAATACTAATGTAACAAGCAATTATTTGGCTGACGGTTCATTTTGGAAGTTAAGAGAAGTTGCCATTAATTATGAAATACCTTCTAAAGTCTTGGGGAATAAAATAGGTACTGTGGTTAAAGGCATTACAGTTGGTGTGAATGGCAGAAATCTGCTGATGTTCTTACCAAAGTCAAATGTATGGACAGATCCTGAGTTTTCAGCGAGTGGCAATAATGCATACACAGGGAATGCTGGTGGGTAGAAGTACCGCATATAATATGCCTCCAACACGGATTTTTGGTGCTAACATTTCTGTAAGATTTTAATATTATAACTGAAAGAATATGAAATTGAAAAATATAATATACAGTACAACTCTTGCAACTCTGTTGTTTGCAGGCGGTTGTAAAAAAGAAAAGTTCGATATCAATTCAAACCCCGATGATGTTACGGATGTGTCCGTAACTCCGGCTGTTCTTTTACCTGGTGCCCAGCAGACCACCAGCGCCATTATTGCAGCTGACTGGTTGTTTCTTGAAATGTGGATGGGCCATTGGGCAAGATCAGGCTCTTACCAGTCATTGACGGAAATTGAAACCTACAAGTTTACCAATGATTTCCAAAACCAGGTTTGGAATGACCTTTATTCCAATGCTAACAACTACAGTCTGATGCAGAAAAAAGCGGAAGCTTCAGGCCAGGCGTTTTATGATGCAGTAGGGCGTATTATGAGGTCTCATAATTTCCAGATCTTAGTTGATGTGTACAATAACGTTCCTTATTTTGACGCTTTCAAAGGAACAAAAGTTGCTACGCCTAAATATGATAAGGGCGTTGAAATTTACAAGGATCTATTCAAGCAAATTGATACGGCCATCAATTTGTTGCAAAGTCCTGCTGCTGATGAAATCTCTAACCCTGAGAAAAAAAGCGCTGACCTGGTTTATAAGGGAGATAACGCAAGCTGGATCAAATTTGCCAACACCCTGCGTTTGAGAATGGTAATGCATTTGCACAATGGGTTGACTTCCACCCAGGTAGTTCCTGGGTTTGATATACCTGCCCTCAGAGACAGCATCCAAAAATATCCATTAATGGGAAGCGGTGAATCGGCTCATCTAAACCCTGGATTTAGTGCGTCAAAGCCTCAACCATTTTACAGGTTTTATAATACCAATGAAAGTGGTTCCAGCAGCCAACGGGACTGGGTTAGGGGTAATGCTTACGCAGTCGAATATTATAAAGCCAATGACGACCCCCGCGTTAATCGTTTTTACGTATCTCCTGATGGGACAACTGCGGGCCAAAAAGGAATTGATTTTGGTACACCTTCCGGGAATGATGAATTGATAGGAAGCAAGCTTTCAACCGTTAGAGGCCCTGGCCTTTCTCCCAATGGGGCGGCTTCAAGAGCCTGGATATTTACCAGTGTGGAAAGTTTATTCCTTCAGGCGGAAGCCAGAGAGCGGGGTGTTTTAACTACAGGGCCTTCTGCTAAACAACTTCTGACTGATGCCATCAGGGAATCTTTTGTTTGGTTGGGATTGACTGCTGCTCAGGCAGATACTTATATGACTACAAATGCTACATGGCCGGATGTTGATTATGACGCAACTCCAAAGTTTGCAGGTCAGCCTGGTGGTGGAATGTATACGATTCTTTCTCAAAAATGGTTTGCATTGAATGGCATTGCTCCCTATGAGATATGGACAGATTACAGGAGAACAGATATTACTTATGGTAAGGCTGTAGGCTTTGATCCTGGTCCTCCTATCTCGGTTGATCCAGGGAATACTTCAACTAAGATTCCTGTACGTTTGTTATATCCGCAGACAGAATATAACTACAATGCTAAAAATGTTGGGGGTGAAGGTGTTATTAATGTCTTCAATAGTAAACCCTTCTGGGATTTAAATTAAAGCTAATCACTATAAAATTTTGATATGAAAAAAATTTCATCACTATTTGCTCTGGCGGCTATGGTAATAACAATAGCCACCGGATGTTTAAAGGATAAAGGATTTGAAAATAAGAAATACGGGATTGATATTACTGAAGTAAAGGCAGTTGCCTTTCCGCAGGCATCAAAAAGCCCTGTTGTTGTGGGCATTACAGGTCAGGCTAATCCTCTTACGGTTGCGGGCCCGTTTGTAACCATTGAAGGTATCGGTGCCGCTTCCAGTGATTTACATGTAAAGTTGGTCTTCGATGATGCAATTGTTACAGATAAAGGTTTAACTCCATTGCCTGCAGGCTCATATAGCCTCAATACAATGGATGCGGTGATCAAGGCCGGCGACAGCGCTACCCGTGAATTAAAGTTAACCGTTAATAATACTAATGCACTTGATCCGACCGTTCGCTATGGGGTAGGAATTAAAATTGTAAGCGTCGACCAGGGCTATAAGATAGCTGCCAACATGAGTAAAGTTGTGATTGGCCTTACCATTAAAAACAAATACGATGGCATTTACAGGTTGCAGGGATATCATAACAGAAGCCCTTACACATTTCCATATGATACAGAAGTTCATTTAATTACTAACGGTCCAAATGAAGTTTATTTTTATTGGCCTGAGGTGAAATCTATTGGCCATCCGATAGGCGTTGGAGCTAATAATAGTATGAGCTGGTATGGTGATGGTATTGCTCCCTCAATAATATTTGATCCAGCTACAGATTTAGTTACAAATGTTTACAACCTTACTCCTGGAACTGCAATAACAATGTTTACAGGAGCCGACAGCAGAATCAGCAAATATGATCCTGTTACTAAATCAATGACTGTGGATTGGAATTACGGTGGTAATCCATTGCGTGCATTTTTTGATGATCTGACTTATAATTGGCCCGAGGCCATAAATATTAACTTTTAAAAGGGCTGCTCAATGCAGTCCTTTTTTGTTTTCAATCTGTTTAATATAAGCTATTGTATGTCTGTTGTGAATAACGTATTATAGTGCAACTTTTTTATCATTAATTAATTATGTTATGGCCGTTACAAAAGTTTTATATCTTATTGTCTTGTGTTTGCCAAATGTATTGTGCTACTCCGCAGAGTCTTTCTTACGTAGATCCCGCCCAAGCTTACAATAGACTATTACTGGAAAAAAACAATGGATCTTACATGAGAGTTGGTAGATCTTCAAAGTAATTGGTACTCCTTATCTTTTCGGAGAGAAGAATAAAGCCGATCTTTTTGGGAAAAATGAAAGTGGAAAAAATGTGCTTATTAGCTATAACACTTATAACCAAAATATTCATTTTCTAAGTTCATCGTCTTCAGATTTATTGGTTAAGGAGCCTGGCCTTCTGGATTCCTTCATACTTAAGCAAAACTTTAGTTCTGAAATTCCAGGAGAGTTAAAATTTATTTATGGTCTTTTGCTTGGTACACAGGACAAAGGGTATTATCAAATAGTATATTTGGGAGAACAATATACCTTATATAAAAGATATAAGTCAAGTTTGGAAGTAGTTTCTACAAATTATATTCAATCGGAACTGCGGCAATTTGAGTTAACAGCCGAATATTATTATACCGCATCAAAAGGCAAGCTTAAAAAGCTTAAGCTGTCAGCCAATGGTGTTAAAAAGGAGTTCAATTCCATTAAAGATATTTCTGCTATTGTGGATGAGGCCAATTCTGCAGCTAACCCTGAGTCAGTTTTAATTTCGATATTTGATGTTCTAAACAAATAAGAATGCAAGATCAACAACCCCAAAATCAAATCAACATTGAAATATCAGAAGAAGTAGCCGAAGGCTCCTATGCCAACCTGGCTATTATCACTCACTCCCATGCCGAGTTTGTGATTGATTTTGTAAACGTAATGCCCGGCACACCCAAAAGCAAGGTCAAGTCCCGCATCATCTTTACCCCTCAGCACGCCAAACGTTTTATGAAGGCGCTGATGGAGAATGTAACCCGCTATGAAGCGGCTAACGGTACCATAAAAGACCTGGAAGAAATTCAACTGCCACTGACCTTTGGAGGTCCCACGGCACAAGCCTAATTTTTTACTTCATAAACTAAAAAAGGAGCCTAAGGCTCCTTTTTTAATTTATGATATGTTGATAAGTTTTTATGAATATTGAAAAATGCCTTTCATAATATTTTAGATTTTGTTAACAATTGTATAATTTGGTTAATCCTTCCTACCCCCTGAAACCTTCCTATCCCTCTGAAAGTTTTAATTAATCATTTTAAACTTAATGTTCACATGAGAAAAATTCTATCACTGCTATCGGTGCTGATGCTGTTCTATGCATTGGCCTATGGGCAAGCCCGGACGGTTTCCGGCCAAGTTAGAGATGCGAATGGTAATCCCGTGCCTTTTGCATCTATCACAGTTAAAGAAACAAACACGGGTGTATCTGCTGACAAAGACGGAAACTTCTCTATTTCAACTGAGCCAAATGCTACCCTTGTAATAAGTGCAGCCGGTTTTCAGAATGTTGAAATAGCTGTGGCGTCCAAATCTACAGTAAATGTCACTCTTACTAGTCAAGGCTCCATGAGTGAGGTGGTGGTTACGGCGCTTGGCATTAGACGAAGCAAGAATACCCTGCCTTATGCCGCTCAGCAAATATCCGGAGACCAGGTAAGCAATAACCGCACCGGCAATGCAGCAAGTGCCCTTTCAGGAAAGATCTCCGGCTTACAGATTATTCAGGGAAATGGCATGGGTTCTTCAACAAATGTGGTTATTCGGGGCAACAAATCGCTTACGGGTAATAACCAGGCACTTTTTGTGGTTGATGGTATACCGGTGGACAACTCTAACACCAACTCTGCTAACCAGCGTACCGGAAGAGGCGGCTATGATTATGGAAATGCCGCAGCCGATATTAATCCGGATGACATTGAATCAATTAACGTGTTGAAAGGTGCTGCTGCAAGTGCTTTATATGGATCAAGAGCGACTAACGGGGTTATTATGATAACCACAAAAAAAGCAAAGAGAGGAATGGGTATTACCGTTAACTCCGGACTTACAGTAGGTAAAATTGATAGAACCACTTTCCCAACCTATCAAAAAGAATATGGTGCGGGATATTCTGATTCTTATGCAAAAGACGGGTTTAGGTATTTTGATGTGGACGGTGATGGCATTAAAGACCTTGTGGTTCCTACCTCGGAAGATGCTTCGTATGGTGCTAAATTCGATCCTAATTTGATGGTCTATCATTGGGATGCCTTTGATCCGGCTTCTCCTAATTATCATAAGAAAAGACCTTGGGTGGCCGCACAAAATGACCCTTCTACCTTCTATGAAACATCCCTTGCCAACAATAACAGCATCATGCTGGATGGGGCAACCGACAAAGGATCTTTTAAACTGGGCTACACCAGAAATAATGAAAAAGGAGTTTTGCCGAATAGTAATTTATTGAAAAACACCATCAATTTTGGTGGCTCCTATAAAATTGCAGAGAAGCTTATTGGATCTACTTCGGGTAGCTACTCCAATGTTACCGGTAAAGGAAGATATGGTACTGGTTATAGTGGACGTAATGTAAACCAGAACTTTCGCCAGTGGTATCAGACAAACGTGGATATAAAAGAGCAGAAAGAGGCTTATTTCAGATATTATAAAGGCGTCAACCACCGGAATATCAGCTGGAACTGGAAAGACCCATCTACTGCCGCCGGAACCGTACCCGCCTATACCGATAACTATTATTGGACGGTATATCAAAATTATGAAAATGATAATCGCCAACGGATTTTTGGAAACGTACAACTGGACTACAAAGCCACCGATTGGTTAAGCTTTTTGGGTCGGGCATCGGTGGATCATTACAACGAATTTCAGGAAGAGCGCATTGCTGTTGGAAGCCAGGGTGTACCGATGTATTCCCGGTTCGACAGAGTCTTTGATGCTGCTAACTACGATCTGATGGCGAATGTGGACAAGCAATTAACTAATGATCTTAGCCTGAAAGGCTTATTGGGTGTGAGTATCAACAGGACAAAAATTACTTCGGTTTTTTCTAGCACCTCAGGCGGCCTGGTTGTACCTGGTTTGTATTCTATCAGTAATTCAAAAGGAACAGTACCTGCTGCGTCAGAAGTATATGCACCTACGGCTACAGACGGCTATTATGGAGGACTTACTTTAACTTATCGGGATTTCCTTACATTAGATGGAACTTATCGTAGAGACAGGTCATCAACATTGCCTGTGAACAATACAGATTATGATTACTATGCCATTTCTGGCAGCTGGTTGTTTTCCCACCATTTGCAAAACCTGCCCTGGTTGAGCTATGGTAAAGTAAGGTTGAACTATGCTACCGTAGGAAATGGTGCACCATTTGGTAGCATTGCAGACTACTACGTAAAACCCGATCCATTCGGTAGCGCTATTTTATTTTCTTTACCAACCACAAAGAACAATAGGGAGTTAAAGCCTGAACGCACCAATAGTAAGGAAGTGGGGTTAGAGATGGCCTTCTTAAGAAGCAGGGTAGGATTTGATGTTTCTTATTATAATACCACTAGTATTGACCAAATCTTCGATGTGGCTACATCTACTGCCACGGGGTATTCCAGTAAATTTGTAAACGCTGGTGAGGTTCAAAATAAAGGAATAGAACTGTCAGTTTATGGAACACCGGTAAAAACAACTGACTTTTCCTGGACGGTTAATGTTAACTTCTCAAACAACAGGAGTAAAGTTCTTTCATTGTATGAGGATAGCAAAAACTTGCAACTTGGGTCATTTCAGGGAGGGGTAAGTGTGAATGCTACAAAAGATCAGCCTTACGGTACTATCCAGGGTAAAGCCTTTATGATGATAGGTAAAGATGGAACTGCTGTGCCTTGGGATGGTCATAGTCCTAAGTTAATCGATGCAGATGGTTATTATGCTGTTACATCAACTACTTCCAATGTTATTGGAAACGTGAATCCTGATTGGATTGGTGGCATCAACAATACCTTACGCTATAAAAATCTTAGTTTAAATTTCCTGGTTGATGTTCGTCAGGGAGGTGATCTTTTTTCATTGGATCTCTTCTATGCCTCTTACACAGGCGTATTGCCAGAATATGCCGGGTTGAACGACCTTGGCAAACCAGTGAGAAATTCTTTAGCTGACGGTGGTGGCCGTGTATTAGAAGGAGTAACTATGGATGGCAAACCTAATACAAAGAGAGTGGTTATTGACGCCAACTCGCCTACGCCCCCCCAACAGAATTATGTGTATGATGCCAGCTTTGTTAAATTGAGAGAGTTAAATCTTACCTATTCCTTGCCAGATAAACTTTTCGCTTCTATTAAAGGAATTAAAGGCGCAGATATTTCCTTATTCGGCAGAAACTTATGGATCATCCATAAAAACCTGCCTTATTCTGATCCTGAAGAAAATCTTTCCGCTGGTAATATTCAGGGATATCAGAGTGGTGCTTACCCTACTACAAGAACGATTGGTGCTAACTTAAGATTGAAATTCTAAAAACTAATTATGAAAAAAATATTATTAATGTTTATGCCTGTACTGATGGTAGCATCATGTACAAAGGATATAACCCGCTTTAACGAGCAAACGAAACAAGCTGCAAAAGTACCTGCCGGTACGCTGCTGGCCAACAGCATTAAGAATCTTTCTGATGTCATGGCCAGCGGAAGTGTAAATACAAATGTCTGGCGCTTTACTGTAAAGCATTGGGCTATGGGTACATACCAGGATGAGGCGCAATATGATTTTGGAACCAGAAACATTCCCCAGGCCTGGTGGACAACTATGTACCGCAATGTGTTAAACAACCTGAAAGATGCCTCCAGAGTAGTATCTGAAAACACATTGCTTGATCCGGTAGTGAAAGAGAATCAACTGGCAATTATTGATATTTTGCAGGTTTATGCGTTTAAAATACTGGTCAATACTTATGGTGATATTCCCTATTCCGAAGCATTAGACCCCTATAACCTGTTTCCTAAATATGATGATGCCCAAACGGTATATGCTGATTTGCTAAAACGTCTTGCTGCCGATATTGCCAAATTAAAACCTGCCAGCGGAAGCTTTGCCTCTGCCGAGGATTTAATTTATAAAGGAAATGTAGCTAAATGGGTAAAGTTTGCTAATTCTCTGCAAATGCAGATGGGGATGATTATAGCTGACGTAGATAACGCTGCAGCAAAAGCAGCCGTTGAGTCGGCTAATGCCAATGCTATGAGCAGTTCTGCTGATGATGCCATGGTTACTTACTACCCGAATAGTCCTGGCCAAAACCCATTGTATGTGGATATTGTGTTAGGTGGCAGGCCTGATTATGTAGCCGCAAAGGATTTAATGGATCAATTGATAGCCTTGAATGATCCGAGAAAAGCTCTGTTTTTTGGAACAAGCAATGATGGAACTTATGTAGGGGGTATTGTAGGTAAAGTGAATGATTTTCCTGCCATGTCTAAACCTAGCTCAAAAGTGTCAGCTGCTGATGCACCCCTGGTATTGTTGGATTATGTTCAGACAGAATTTTTAAGAGCAGAAGCAATAGAACGGGGCTATAACGTACCGGGTACTGCTGCAGAACATTACAATAATGCAGTTAAGGCTTCTGTAATCTGGTGGGGCGGTACGCCTGCTGAGGCAGATGCCTATCTGGCCCAACCGGGGGTAGCATACACAACTGCCGCAGGTTCATGGAGACAAAAAATCGGATTCCAGAAATGGATAGCTTTATATAACAGGCCGTTCGACGGATGGACCGAGTTAAGAAGGTTAGATTATCCGGTGTTGACTGCGCCTGTCCAGGCAAAATCAGGTTTCCCCAACAGGTTCCCTTATCCTTCTAATGAACAACAATTGAATGGGACCAACTATACTTCCGCTGCTTCAAAGATGGGCGGTGACAAGGTAGAGTTTAAACTATTCTGGGATAAAAATTAAAACTATTTGTTATTGCAATGTCAGAAAGCTGCCGGCCACCGGCGGCTTTTTTTATACAGGAATTCTCTATAGTAAATCATGTTTAGAGGCATCGTATAGCGTCATTAAACATCAGGAAAGGAATTACTTTCTTTCCTGTTTGACGAATCCGCAAAAAGCTTTTTATTTAGATGCAATTAAGCGAAGAAAGTAGTTCGCCTTTATCTATTATTAAAAATGTAGGTTTTACAATATCCCCTCATCCGCAAAACTGTAATACCCATCATCACTTACAATCAAATGATCCAGCACCTTGATATCAAAATATTTGGCGGCTTCTTTTATCTTTAGTGTCAGTTCTTCATCAGCCCTGCTGGGTTTTAAACTGCCTGATGGGTGGTTATGGCAAAGGATCAGGCTTACCGCATCTTCCTCTAAAGCCTTCTTTAATATAATCCTTGGGTCGGCAACAGTGCCCGTTATGCCGCCTTCACTGATAATTTGAAAATGATTGATCTTATTGGAACGGTTTAAGAACAAAACGGCAAACACTTCATGTTTATAATCCCGCAATAATATTTGCAGATAGCTGGCAACGTCTGCACTGGTGCTAACAACAGGTTTTTCGCGGGAAGCCATAGCCTGTCTTCTTCTCCCCAATTCCATGGCAGCTACAATACTAATGGCCTTGGCCTCACCAATGCCTTTCACCTTCATCAGCTCTTTTACCGACAGTTTGCCCAGTTCATTAAGATTGTCCTTTCCCAGCCGCAATACTTCCTGGGCCAGCTCTACGGCGCTTTTTTCTTTGGAGCCGTTGTTAATTAAAATAGCAATGAGTTCAGAATTGCTTAGCACTGCAGGCCCTTTGCCAAGTAGTTTTTCGCGGGGCCGGTCGTCTTTTGCCCATTGCTTAATTGAGTATTTGTGCTCTTGCATAAACTAAGATTAAAAAATAATTTTGTGATTGTCAATAGTCCTTAATAAACCAAAAAAACCAATCCTATGAAACGTAATTCTACTTCAGCAATGGGAGCCTTTCATCCCGTTTTATTTTTCATGTTCATTTATGGGATTTCTTTGCTGCTGGCCATTTTTGTTTGCCGTACAGTCTATAACAGTTTGAATGAGAGCACAAGTTCAAGCCAAACCGTGCAAGCTCAATACACGGCTCCTAATACTGATGCTACTGCATTAAGATAGTTTCTGATAGCTATAAGTGTAAATATGTACATGGCTGAAGGGGGTTGATCTCTTGTTTTTACCGGCTGAAATAAATCCGGAACCATTTCTTTTCAATTTCCCCCGGCTTCCTATCTTCGCCGCACATTTTCAGCCATGAATCCTTCAGCTAAAATCTTTGCCGGCACCGGTTCCCAAAGTCTTGCAGAAAGAATTTGCAAAAGTTACGGTTGCAAGTTGGGCAAAATCAATATTCAAAAGTTCAGTGATGGTGAAATCCAGCCCATATTCCTGGAGAGTATCCGCGGTGATTTCGTTTTTTTAGTGCAAAGCACCTATGCTCCGGCCGATAACATTATGGAG
Organism: uncultured Bacteroidota bacterium; assembly: GCA_963697545.1. Lineage (GTDB taxonomy): Bacteria > Bacteroidota > Bacteroidia > Chitinophagales > Chitinophagaceae > Flavisolibacter. The sequence goes on from CAVOOL010000005.1 coordinate 116,999, forward strand.
CTTTTATTGATGATTGATGCGGCCCGCAGGGCCTCGGCCAATAAAATAATTGTGGTATTGCCGTATTACGGCTATGCCCGCCAGGACAGGAAAGACCGTCCAAGGGTGGCGATAGGCGCCAAGCTGGTAGCCAATATGCTGGTAGCAGCAGGCGCCGACAGGGTCATTACCATGGACCTGCATGCCCCGCAGATCCAGGCTTATTTTGACATTCCTGTTGACCACCTGGACAGCTCCGCTGTTTTTATACCTTATATAACACAACTCAAACTCGAAAACCTTACCTTTGCGGCCCCCGATGTGGGAGCAACCAACCGTATCAGGGAAATTGCCAGTTATTTTGAAGCCGAAATGGTGATTTGCGACAAACACCGTAAACGTGCCAACGAAATTGCCAGCATGGTAGTGATAGGGGATGTGACGGACAAGGATATTGTGATCATTGACGACATCTGCGATACCGGTGGCACACTGGCAAAAAGTGCCGCTCTTTTAAAAGAAAAAGGTGCCCGAAGCGTAAGAGCTTTGATCACCCACCCGGTTTTAAGCGGGAAAGCGTACGAAACGATAGAGAATAGTGTGCTGGAAGAATTAGTGGTATGCGATACCATTCCTTTAAAAAAGGAAACAAAAAAGATAAAATTCATAACCACGGCCGAGCTATTTGCCATAGCCATCCGGAATGCTTATGAAAATAAAAGTATCAGCAGCCTGTTTTTCCATTCGGCAGGAAGGGATAAATAGTCGGGGTGAAGGTTGAGGTTCGAAGTTAGTACAGCCTCATAATATAGAATACCGGACATAGCATATCAAACAATAAACATTCATAAAATGAAGACAATTACAATCGAAGGACAACTGAGGACCGAACATGGCAAGTCAGCCACCCGCCAGCTTCGCTCTCAGGAACTCGTGCCTGGTGTAATTTACGGGGGTGCCCAGGAGATCAATTTTGCAGCTCCTGCCAAGGCCTTTAAAGGACTCGTATATACACCAAATTTCCAGTTGGCAGAAGTAACGGTAGAGGGTAAAACTTACCGCTGCATTTTAAAAGACCTGCAATTTGACAAAGTAACAGATGCGTCTGATTCACGTTGATCTTTTGGAGTTGGTAGAAGACAAAAAAGTGATCGCTAGTATTCCATTGAAATATGTGGGTACGTCTGCAGGCGTAAAAGCTGGTGGCCGTTTGGTTGCCAAAATGAAATCAGTAAAGGTAAAAACCTATCCACATTTCCTTAAAGAGCAAATCGAGGTAAATATTGAGAATTTGGAGATTGGTGAGAACCTGCGTGTAGAAGATGTTAAGGATGAGAACTACGAGATATTGAATTCCCCACGAATTCCTATTGTGTCTGTAGTTACTACCCGTGCCCTGCGTCAGGAAGAAGCGGCGGCTCCTGCTAAGGGCGGCGCTGCTGCACCGGCTGCTCCGGCAAAAGCGGCTCCTGCCAAGAAGTAATAGAAAATTCTTTTTTTATAAATCCCCTGGTTTTTCCGGGGGATTTTTTTTGTAGAGGTTAGAAGCCATCTCACCAATGTCTTTTGTGAGTAGTCAGTGGTGAATGGTGAGGGAAAAGTTCTTACTCACCACTCACACTAAATAAATTAATTCGATTGTATTTAAAGGAACAACCCCGTTTTGGTGTTAGTAAACCAACAAAAAGATAAGTCCTTTACAAAAGAATCTTTTAATCCTTCATCAATCCCCAAAATCCGCGGTTATTTTTGCATGCATGAAATTTTTAATTGCGGGTCTTGGAAATTTTGGTAATGAATATGCCCATACCCGCCACAATATCGGGTTTGATGTGGTGATGGCCTTTGTATCGAAAAACGGAGGCCAGTTCAAACAGGACCGGTTGGCTTACAGGGCAGAAGTAAAATGGAAGGGAAGAATATTTATCTGTATTTGTCCTACCACCTATATGAACCTGAGCGGTAAGGCTGTAAAATACTGGATGGATAAAGAAAAAATTGATATTCAGAATCTATTGGTTGTGGTAGATGACTTGGCCTTACCTTTAAACAAAATTCGGGTGCGCCCTGGTGGCAGTGATGCGGGACATAATGGCTTAAAAAGCATACAGGAAGCCTTGGGAACAACAGAGTACCCAAAACTCAGGTTTGGTATTGGAAACAATTATCCCAAGGGGGCACAGGCGGAATTTGTTTTGGGGAAATGGTTTAAAGAAGAAGAGCCGGTGGTAAAAGCTAAGATTGAAAAATCTGTGGAAGTAATTGAAGCTTTTTCAACCATAGGACTAACAAATACCATGAATAAATTTAATAATCTGGAAATTGTGTTATGATAAGTAAGGGTAATTATTTATTTTTAGCACATCAACGAAAGTTTCCCCTGTAAAATCCTGTTTTCTTTGTAAAAGCCACAATATGTGGGATGACAGCCTTATGGACTGATCCCGTGGTATTTAACCAAAAACAACTTCTTTTATGAAGATATTTTGTGTAGGACGTAATTATGCAGATCATGCCAAAGAACTGGAGAATGCTATACCGGACGAGCCTGTGATTTTTATGAAGCCAAAGAGTGCCTTGCTTCAACCGCACACACCCTTTTATTATCCCGAGTTCACCAATGAACTGCACTACGAATGCGAACTGGTTTTGCGTATTTCCAAGAACGGGAAATACATCCAGGAAAAATTTGCCGGTAAATATTATGATGCCGTATCGGTAGGTATAGATTTTACCGCCCGTGATATTCAAAATGAATTAAAGGAAAAAGGATTGCCCTGGGAAAAAGCCAAAGCCTGGGATAATTCGGCCGTGGTTGGTAAATGGATACCTATCGCCAACATCAAAAACAAAAAAGATATCAACTTTGGTTTGTATAAGAATAAGGAATTAGTGCAACAAGGCAATTCCAAGGAGATGATCTTTGATTTTGATTATATTGTTTCTTACATCTCAAATTTTTTCTCAGTAAACATCGGAGATCTTGTTTATACCGGCACACCAAAAGGAGTAGGCGAAATTGTGGTGGGCGATGAAATCGAAGCCTTCATTGAGAAAGAAAACCTGTTAACACTGGACGTTAAATAAACCATTATGGTAATGTAGGGGCACGCCACCGGCGTGTCCTTTTTTTATGCCAGTAGCATTATGCTACAGGTCGTTCATATACAATTAACAAACATATTCAAAAGCCCGATCCTCAGCCCACACAGGCAAAAGTTCCCCACTTGTTTCATAGCAGGGATGCAGTGTTCAACCAATGATTTATTGCCGGTCCCACTATAGAACCTTCTCTCAACTAAACATTTTTTATTTCAGGGTGTGCCAATGGCATGTCCCTACTTACATTTGTCAGGATTTCAAGCTATATGACAGACCGTAATTTATTGCTGCGTGCCTACCGCTTAATGTATAGTGTTAAGCTGATGGCTGAAACCTATGAAGCCAATCGCCAGATTACTAAATATGTTCACTCAACTTCCCGTGGCCACGAAGCCATACAATTAGCCACCGCCTTTCACTTACACCCGCATGACTGGGTTAGTCCCTATTACCGCGACGAAAGCTTGTTGCTCGGTATGGGATGGACGCCTTACGAACTCATGCTTCAACTGCTCACAAAAAGTGATGACCCCTTTACAGGAGGCAGAAGTTATTACTCACATCCCAATTCAAGGGACGAAGACAAACCCAAGATCATCCATCAAAGCAGTGCCACAGGCATGCAGGTCATTCCTACTACGGGTGTGGCGCAGGGAATACAGTATTTGGAAACTATTGGCCCAAATCCATCAGTCGGCAGCCATGAAGAAAAACCTGTGGTCATTTGCTCTCTTGGCGATGCATCGGTTACCGAAGGAGAAGTAAGCGAAGCCTTACAATTTGCCGTTCTTAAACAATTGCCCATTATTTATTTGGTGCAGGATAATGAATGGGGCATTAGTGTGCCGGCAGAAGAAGGAAGGGCCATGGATGCCTTTGAATATGCTGAAGGATTTAAAGGCTTGAATAAAATTCGGGTGGATGGAACTGACTTTTTTGAAAGTTACGAAGTCATGCAAAAAGTGATTGAGGACGTTCGCCAACATCGCAGACCCTGGTTGGTTCATGCCAAAGTTTGTTTGCTAAACCATCATACAAGCGGTGTAAGAAAAGAATTTTACCGCAGCGAAGAAGACCTTGCCAAACATGCCTGCAGCGATCCTTTGCCAAAATTCAGGAAAGCCATTGTAAAGGATTTTGGAGAAGAATATTTGCAGCAGATGGAAACAGAAGTTGCGGCTGCCATAGAACAACAATTTGATAAAGCGGTTGCCGCTGCCGAACCCGATCCGGCAAAGGTTGCAGAACATGTTTTTGTACCAACACCGGTTACCGAAGAAAAAGGAGAGAGGGCTCCTGCGGGCAACAATAAAGTAATCATGGTGGATGCCGCCTTGTTTGCTATTCGTGAGTTGATGGAAGAAGATGAGAAATGTGTTTTATACGGGCAGGATGTGGGTAAACGCCTGGGTGGTGTATTTCGTGAAGCGGCCACACTGGGCGAACAGTTTGGCGACCACCGGGTTTTTAATACAGCCATCCAGGAAGCCTATATTATTGGTTCAACGGTTGGCATGAGTGCTGTTGGTGTAAAGCCCATTGTGGAAGTGCAGTTTGCCGATTATATCTATCCCGGTTTCAATCAACTGGTAACCGAAATTTCCAAATCCTGTTATCTCTCTTGCGGCAAGTTTCCTGTCTCCACCATCATTCGTGTGCCCATTGGGGCCTATGGCGGTGGCGGCCCGTATCATAGCGGCAGTGTGGAATCCACCTTGCTTACGATTAAAGGAATCAAGATTGCCTACCCATCCAATGCGGCGGACATGAAAGGCTTGATGAAGGCCGCTTATTTACGATCCTAATCCGGTAGTAATGCTGGAGCACAAAGGCCTGTACTGGAGTAAAGTACCGGGAACGGAAGATGCCAAAACCATTGAACCTTCGAGGGATTATGTGTTGCCTTTTGGTAAAGCCAATATTGTTTTAAAGGCAAATGAAAACGCGGTTGATAATGGTGAAACCGTTTGTGTGATCACTTATGGGATGGGCGTGTACTGGGCCAAAGCGGCAGCAAAAAATTTTGATGGCGCCATTGAAATTGTTGATCTGCGCACCTTGTTTCCATTGGATGAACACCTTGTTTATGCCACTGTAAAAAAACATGGCAAATGCCTGGTGCTGACCGAAGAACAGCAAAACAATTCGTTTGCAGAAGCCCTGGCCGGACGCATTTCGAAAAATTGTTTTCAATGGCTGGATGCGCCGGTCGAAGTGCTGGGTGCACTGAATTTACCTGCCGTGCCGTTAAATATGGGACTGGAAGCGGCAATGTTACCCAATGCCGAAAAGGTTAGCCAACGGTTGCAAATGCTTTTACAGTATTGATGCAGAACGGCCTTGCTGGAAGCCATCTCACAAATGCTTTTTGTGAGTGGTCAGTGGTGAATGGTGAGGGAAGGCTCTCTTACTCACCACTGACCACTCACTACTCACGCTACATAAAGTTCATTTATGAGGCCACTGGTATTTTTATTGAATGGGTTTCAGATAAAACTATTTTATACCAAATAGCTGTCAGGAAAGCCATCGTGAGACGGCACTATCATCTATCAACTACCATCTATCATCTTGATAGAGCCATCACGTTCGGTACAACGCATAACTCTACTAAAAGCGGAGTTATTTTTCTGCCGTTACTGCTGCTTTTTTAAAACGGATACCCGATGGCTAAATTATAAACGATATTCTCTCTTCGCCACGTACCATCATTCAGTCTTATAGGACTTGCTTTTTGTTCCCAGGGCTTACGCAAAGGAAAACCCACATCAAAACGAATGACAAAAAGGGTAATATCCAACCGGAGGCCCACACCGGCATCTAACGCCAGCTGACTTAAAAATTTAGAGGTAAACTGCCCACCCGGTCTTTTTGTATAACTACTGTCGTTGAACAACCAGATATTTCCTGCATCCAAAAAAATAGCGCCGTACAGGGGGCCTGATATTTTTGGCCGGAACTCTGTGTTGACTTCCATTTTAATATCACCGGTTTGGTCAGGAATTAATGTTGCGCTGTCACGGGAGCGATACGTGCCCGGCCCCACCGCACGGCTTCTAAAGCCCCGCAAACTGTTATTGCCGCCTACAAAAAATTGTTTGATGTAGGGCAGTTCAATGGAGTTGCCATAAGGATAACCAAAACCTAAAATAAGGCGGTTGGCCCAGGAGGAATTCAATCCAATTTTCCGGTAAAAGCGGCCATCGGCTTCAAATTTAAGGTACTGCGCAAAGGGTGCTCCGAACAGAAGTTTTTCTTTGCCTGCTTTATAGTCTGCCCCTGTTGCCAGGCCGGCAATATTACCCGACCAATCCACTATTCCATTAAAAAAATAGGAATTGGTTTTTTGAAGCCCGTTGACTACCTCGTTATAATTGTATTGATAATTGCTTCCCAGTATAAACTGGCTTTGGATGGTTTTGGCAAAAATGGGATCTCGTTTTACTAATGTATCAAACTTAGGCGTAACGTTTAATGCCTGTACATAGTTTATCGCTATGGGGTTGAGCTCGTGTGTTTTTTTAATGCTTCTTTTGGCTACGTATCCGTATTCAAGCCGGTAAGAGTTTAGCGTGAACAATGATTTCCTGTTCAAAATATCATACCCCAGTCTGAAAGTGGTGCGTGGCGCAAAGCCGCCCCTGTAGCGCAGGGTTCTGAAAGGAATAAGGATATGTGGCACGGCAAGAGTTGCTTCCGCCCCTGTGCGGTACGTATTAGACCCGCTAAGGGCGCCGCTAAACTGGTAGTCCGAACCTATGTAGGCAGACAGGCTAAGGTGTTCGCCCCCTCGAAAGATATTGCGATTCTTCCAGGTAAACCTTAGTTCAGACCCATTCAGGTTATTGGAACGGGTGGTGGCAGTAACCTCGGCACTAAGGGATTTGGAAGGCATGGGTGTGAGATAATAAAAAACATCAAGCTTGGGTGAATCTGCTTTTTGTTCGAACCTGTTCTTTACAAATTTGAAAAGGTCAAGATTGATCAACCGGTTCAAAGTAAGGTTATGATCTGTTCTGTTATATATATCCGCCGAATCAAACTGCATGGCTTCCTGGAACAGGCCGGGACGGAAACGTTTTTGCTTGTCCACCAGGTAATAGCCGTTTTGCAGCACCGCATTGGCAAGGCTGGTATCTTCCTGGGCGGTATTCAAGCTGTAATTGCTATAAATAAAAACATTGTCAATACTATATATCTCTCCGGCTGATTTGGGCATTTCAGGTTTTATGGTCACATACATGTCAACCAGATTGTTACCTACCGTGCTATCGGTTTTTACCAGTAAATAGTCCGGGTTGAAATAATAAAAGCCATGTTCTTTTAAATAAGCATCTATGCGCAGCCTTTCCGCTTTTATCACATCAAGATCAAAGGGGGCTCCTTTTTTTAATAAACTGGTGCCCGTGATGGGACGGATGTTCATGGAAAGATCACTGCTGTCGGCTGGAAAATGAACGGTATTGATGGTATATTGATTCCCGCTTTCTGCTTTGTATGCTGCTGTTGCTTTTTTGCGGCGAATGATGGTGTCACCGGTAACTTTTGCCCGAAAGAAGCCTTTATTTTCCAAATGGTTGTCCAGGATTTTCACATTGTTTTCCAGGTTAAGCTGGCTTAACAAAACGGGCGGCTCACCCCATTTATCCCGCAGCTTGCCAAAGAAGGAATTGGGCTTTTTGTTACGGAAAAGATTATAAAAAGAAAGTTTGAGGCGCATGCCCAAGAACTTCGAGTTGGGCCTTGGGCGGGTTAAGCCTTCCAGGTCGCTGCGCAAGATTTTTTTTTGTTTTACAGAAAGATTGGGCCCGCTTAAATTAATACTGGCTCCGGTATATAGTTTTTCGTTGGGCGGCAGGTGGCGTGTACTGCTGCAGGCGCACAACACACAACAACTGATAAAAAAAAATAGGTAGTACTGCATCGGGATTTTCATGGCCATTGTCCGTTTTTATTGAGAACCTTCGTCTGTAAGTTTTTGTTTTCTTCTGTGTAAAATCTCGCTGAACTTGTTGTAGTCAAGATTGAAAATGAAACCCAATCCTGTTTCAATGATGTAGCCATCTACTACGCCTACGTATTCATTTCGTCTATAAAAACGAAGCATATAACGTCCATCCTTACTTAGCTGGTAGCTAACCGCAACGTTGCCGGCAATGCTGTTGTTTTTCTGGGAGCTGTTTTGCGGTCCTTCCAGTTCAAAATTATTACCTACCGTAACCTGCAGCCTGTCGTTTAACAACTTTTTACTTAAAGCAATATTAAGATCGGTTCTGTTTCTTCGGTCTCCGGTTGTATAATCTTCGGATGAGACCACACTAAAATCTATGTTGACACCTTGTATTAAATCACCGGCAAGGTTGTTCAACTGTTCGGTCAATAATTTGCTTACGCTTTGTCTGGCATAGGTGCCGGCGCTAAAGCTTGCACCGTTTGACTGAAACGGATTGTCGCCAACAAAACGGTTCAATAATAAAAGTGAGAACACCTGTTTGTTTACTTCTCCGGGGTCTGTGCGTATTTGTGTCAACCGCGATTGCACCTGCGTTACTATATCATTTGATACACCGTAGTTTTTGTTTTCCGGCAGCAGTATGTTAAAAGCAACTTTGGGCCGCATTAACTCCCCGGTTAACGCCAGGTGAACTTCAAAAGGAAGTTTTTGTAAATAGGTGTTGCGAGATGGCTGGCGTGGAGGCAGCAATTTGATCTTGCACCAGGTCTATGGGTGCTGTATTGGCCAGGTAAACGGCCCGCACATTCAGTTCTGCTGAAGTGGGGGTGCCGGTCCAGGTGATCTTGCTGCCTTTTTCTATGTCGAAACGGCGTTGTAAAAAATTAAACGAGAGTTGATAGGCGCCTTCTTCCAACTGGTAGTTTCCTGTCAGGGTGATCTTTCCGCTTGGATCCACACCTGCGGATAAAAGGGCTTCACCGCGAATATTTAAAAGATCTCCGTTGGCTTCATCTACTACGATGTTGAAGATGGCTTCTTTTTTTATTTCAATATTCGTAGCAATGTCCATTCCCAGTACATGCGAAACATTCAGGGAATCGTACCGGTGAAAAAGCGTATCGTTTTCCGGAGCCTTCATGTCCACAAATTGCACAATGCCTTCTCTTTCTACCACCCCGGGCTCCAGTTGGGGAATGATTAATGTCAGATTGGTTCCGTCATTTACCGTTATGGCGCCATCAAGTGCAGGTTTTATTTCCGTGCCGGATATGTGCAATTCCGTACTGATGTTCAACCGGCCATAGTAAATGCTGTTGGATTTTTTAGTGCTGTTAAGAATTAAAAAATTCTTAGCATTGACATACAGATTAAAGTTGTAATTGATAAAATTGTGCGTAGCAACGGTGCCATTTAAGTTCAGGGCGTTATTGGCCGAATCCCGGATGGAAAAACCGCGGAAAACCAATTCATCTTCTGTTACCGAAAGTGTTTCATTGTCGATGGTAAACTGGCTGCCTAACATAGTAAGGGCAAAACTTGCCTTATTGAAATGGAGCTGGCCGTCAATATCGGGGTTGCTCAGGCTTCCCCCGATTTTAACGGAGCCATTCACCATGCCAGAGGCATTGGTGAATAACCCGGCCATCGAGCCTTCCAAACTCTTTAACTGCAATTGCCGCACAGAAAGCTCCATATCAAGAAGTGTTTCTTTTCCCTGTGGAGTTAAAGAACCTGTTATAGCAACATCGTTTCCGTGGCCGGTAAGCGTAATATCGGCTATGTAATTGTTGGCATTGCCCGTTTTTGCCTGCAGGTTTACATTACCAAGCGTGTCTTTTCCCATGCTTAGATCGTTGATGGTAAGGTTGCTGGTAAATACCGGGTGTTCTAAAATATTCCTGAAGGTGATATTTCCATTCATGAGCCCATCGACGCCTACCGAGTCTGATTTTATAAAGCCGGTTATGGTTGCCAAACGAAAGTCTGTAAAGCTGAGTTGCAGGGGTTGCTCGCCGCTGCCCGCTAAACTTTTAATACTCAGGCTCTGGCTTCCCTTCTGTAAAGTAAAATTGTTGGCTGTAATGCTGGTAGGGCTTATAGTGAGTGAATTATCAGGCGCTATTGTCCATTTTTCACGATTCAACAATAAACTATCGGGTCTTAATTTTAACGTGTACGTTCCCTCCGAGGGTTGGGTAATAAAACCGCTGAGGTAATAGTTGGCCTTAGCATTCACATCATCAACCCCGAAATTAAAATTTATAACATTATTAAGTGCTGTGGCATTGATGCGGGTATTATAAACATTAAAGGAGTTACCGCTTTTTAAATGAGCCATATTGGCGCTAACCCGTAAGCCGCTGTCGGAGGTGTTTGCCGTTACCTTTAAGTTGCTCATATCATTGCCCGCAAATGAGAGCTGGGCTGTTGTTAAGGAAGCCTTCATTCCTTCATTGGTGGCAAAACTTCCTTCTGCATGCAAAGGCTCCATGGCCGTAAGGCTGGGAACAAACGTGGAAAGAATTGGTGAATAAACCATATCGGCAGTAAACCTGAAATTGTAGGGTTGCAGGGCCGGTTTTGGGGCTGACGGCGTTACGGAAAAATAAGGTTGGATACTGCTTTGTATGATATCGCCCAGGTCAGCAAGGCGGTATTGTCCTGTTAGTCGTCCATTGATAATATCGCTTTTGAGGCTGATGTAGCTGGCCGTGTCGGTTTTTTTTGAAATGAGTTGAACCGTATCAAGGGGCAGCCTTTCTGTACCGGAAACCAATAAAGCCTTTGTAATTAAAATATCTGCATCTAAATAGTCAGGATTGAGGTTGGCAACCGTTCCATTGATCTGGCCACGAAAGATGATGGGTTGTGTGCTGAAGTTCAGGGGCATTGTTTTAATGCTGTCCACCATTCCGTCTATTTTAAAGGAAAGGTTGTTGGCAAAACTTCCGCTTGCTGTTAGGTTCAGGTCTGCATTGGGATCGTTCACATCGGCCGTTGCTGAAAAAGACGAACGGTTTAATGCACCATTGAGGAGGATGTTGTGGTATTGGTAGTTGTTATAACCAAGGCTATAGATCAGGCCTTTGAATTTTGTATTTATAGTTTTAGGCGTTAACCCCGTGCCATTAAATGTAAAGTTGCCGGAGACAGATCCAATTTGATCGGGTTGGCGAAGGATGGTTCCCAGGCGCAAACCGTTTGTTGTAATGGTTCCATTGTAAGAGGCCTTTGCCGGACTTGTAAGATTGGCAAAACTTCCATTTAAGGCCATGGACCCTGCGGAGGTGTTCATATGCAGGTTAGCATTTAGTCTTCCGGCAGTACCCTTAACCGTTCCGGTAATGATCAAAGGTTTCAGGAAGGTTAACCTGGGCATTGGACAAACGCTGGCCGGTGAACAGCGCCATATCGGTTTGCGTTGTATGAAACCGGCGAATGGTAAAGTCGCCGCCTGCTTCTGCCGGGTTCATCAAACCGGTTAATGTTCCCTGCGCATCGATTTGTGTATTTTGCAGCCCGGCAAATTGCAAGGCTTCAAAATGCAACCTGTTCATGGTGCCGCTGCCCACAATATTTACATTCCAGATGTCATTGGGGTTGGCTAAAGCAGGATTGGAACGAAGCTGCGGCGCAAATACCAAAATATCTTTTACCTGTACACGGCTATTGGTGAGTTCAATATTAAAAACGGTTTGTGCAAAGTTTTTGGCCAGCGCATCAAAAGAAGCATACTCCAATACCAGGCTTCGTTTGATTTCTGAGCCCGGCGTTTTAATATAGAGATCCTTGAGGTAAGACTGGTTATTGGCATACAAAATATTACCCCGCAGTTGCTGCAATACAAAACCGCTTTTTTCCTTCATGGAACCTTCAGTAATAGAAGTGCTGATGGTATCGGTAGAAAATAAAAGGTTATCGGCATGCAGGTTTAGATCATTCATCAGCAAATGAGCATAATCCATTCCATGGGCCTGCCGTGGCTGGTTATCATCGTCGTACTGAAGTGTATTCTTATCAATTTGTATGTTGTCAACCCTGAAATCCCAGCCTTGTGTTTTTTGGGCTGCGACTTTCTGGGCCACTTGTTTTTTTACCTCTTTTGCCGCTTCTTTTTTCCCTAACCGGATGATTGATTTTGAGTTGTTCAACACCAGGTCATTAAGATATACCCTGTTGCGGTTCAGGTCAATCAATTTGACGTTCGCTTTTAGCCGTCCCAGGTTTAGCGTGGTATAAAATGCAGAAACATCGTTGTCCAGTTCCACATTAAATTTCGACAGGTCAATCGTTTCCAGGTTCAGTTTCATGGCAACAGGCGTTGCTGCTTCAGCAAGGTCTTGGGATAAGGGACCTGGCTTTACCAAAGGTTTTGACTGCCTGACCCGGGCCGTTACATTTCTGGCAATAACAGAAGGAATATCAAAATGCATCTGGTAGGGATCAAGCGTATCGATGGTAGCGGTTAAATTGCCAATGCGGGCAAATACATTATTACCGGTTATCGTATCTGTAAAAGTGATCCGGACATTATCCAGCGCCACATCACTTACGTTCAGTTTCATAGGCGCCGTTTGGGCCGTATCGGCGCTTTTCTTGTGCTCCGATATAAAGGCATCAACAATAAACTGGTAATTGAAAACGGTATCCGGAAATGCTCTTTTGATCTTGGCGGTAATATTTTGCAGCTCTATATCTTTTATCTGCACTTCATTGGAAAATAATTTTAAAAAACTAAGGTGGGTTTTGATGGTTCCGCCGGCAACGAGGGTGTCTTTGGTTTGGTCTTCAATGTAAATATCCTGAAGCCCCACTTTACCCGATAGCCCAAAGGAAATACTGCCTATCTCTACCCTTGTGTTTAATTTATGCTGTAAATAGTTCTGCACCTTGCCCGTCAGAAAACGTTGAACAGGAGGCGTTAAAACCAGGATAAAAACCAGTACAATAAATAAAAAGAGGAACAGGACCACTTTTAAAAGTATCCTTGCCAGTTTACGCGGATAACTAATTTTTTTTTTCTCTTCTTCCATTAGTGTGTTGCCGTGGCTAAAGAATATTCGCAAATAACAGGCCCCGATAGGATTAGTGCCCGGTTTATAACAAGAAAAAGAACTGTTGAGGCAATTAAAATAACCACAGAAACCTTTGTAGAACATTTTCTACAGGAAAGTAAGACCCTGTTTACTATTGTCTTAGTCCGGATGGCAGCTTAAAAGCAAAACAAAATTCTACCTTCTTCTTCCCACTTAAAACAGCGGTTCTCTCCAATTTGATTAATGGTAAGTTTGCATTACCCATAAACTATGAATACCTTGTGCGCCAATTTTTATTAAAAGTTTTAGGAATGTGAAAATATATAAGTGGTAAGGGAAACAATAGCTTAGGTATCAACGAACCTTTAAATTTGCCTTTTACACTTAATTAATAAAACTGATAGAAGCCGGGATAGATTTTAGCAGGCATGTGCTGCCGGAGAATAAGGCTGTAAAGATCTGGCTCAACCAGCAGGTTTACAGATCAATGCTCTATCTAAAGTTGTTATTTTCCCAGTATTGGCGATTAAAAAGAAACTACGTTTATAAACCAAAATCGTAATGCACCACCATAGATATCATTATCAAATAAGCAAATGGTTTATTGCAACGGCCTTGCTCTTGTTGATGAATCAGGTTTCCGCTCAAACTACTACCGTATCCGGTATTGTTACGGATGCTGAAACCCAGGACCCCATTCCTTACGCCAGTGTTTTTTTAAAAGGTGGTAAGGGTGTCACCGCCGATTCCACCGGGCATTTCGAAATCACTACATCGCGGATACTGAACCAACTTGTGGTGTCCTATATCGGGTATAAAACCAAAACGGTTTCCATTAAAGTGGGTGTAAGTCAAACGCTCAACATTGAGTTGACCCTGGACAAAACGAAGGATCTAAGCAATATAGTCGTTAAAAGCAAAAAGAAAATCCATTACCGCAATAAAGACAATCCGGCTGTAGAATTGATTCGTCGTGTAATAGACAACAGGAGTAAAAACAGGCCCGAGTTTTACGATTATGTGGAATACGAGCAGTATGAAAAACTGCAGCTTTCCCTAAGCAGGATCTCGGAAAAGGTGGGAAATCTTAAGCTGCTAAAGCCTTTTCATTTTCTTTTGGAAAATATTGATACGACAAAAATCCCCGGTAAAACCCTCATTCCTATCTACATTGAAGAAAAGCTGTCCAATTATTACTACCGCAAAAACCCCGAAAAGAACAAAACAATTGTGCTGGCGGATAAAAAAGTGAACTATGGCGAATTTGTAGATAGTAATGGCGTGAGTACTTATTTAAACAGGCTGTACGAAGATGTTGATATCTATGATAATAATATATCGCTTTTTACCCGGGAGTTTCTAAGCCCCATTGCCGATATGGCGCCAACGTTTTACATGTTTTTTATCAGGGATACCATAACGGATGCCTCGGGAAAAAAGCTGGTGAAGATGTATTTCACGCCCCGCAATACCAACGACTTTTTATTCCGGGGAACCATGTTCATTACGCTTGACAGTAATTATGCTGTGCAGAAATTGAACATGACCGTAAGCCCCAACATCAACCTGAACCTGGTTCGTGAAATGTATATCAACCAGGAGTTTGAACAAAATCCCCTTGACGGCAAATACCATGTCATTAAAAGCAACGTGCTGGCAGAAGCCAGTCTTAGCAAGCGCAAAGGCAATGGCATTTATGGCGAACGCACCGTATCCTACAAAAATTATAAGATCAACCAGCCCCGCGATGCTGGTTTTTACGAAGGACCTTCTACTGTTATGGTCAAAGCGTCACCCAACAGGGATAGCTTTTTGGCAGCCCGCCGTCATGATACCTTAACCGTTGCCGAAGCAAAAGTTTATACCAACATTGATAGTTTAAAAACCCTGCGTTCTTTCAAACGCTTTATGGATATAGCCAATATTCTTTTAGCCGGATATAAAAATTTCGGCAAGTTTGAAATTGGTCCTGCAAATGCGTTTTATAGCTTCAACCCGGTAGAAGGGTTCCGGTTGCGTTTTGGTGGCCGCACCACACCCAAGTTTAGCAAACGCATTTATTTTGAAACCTATGGCGCCTATGGATTCAGGGATGAAAAATGGAAAGGATTTTTAGCCGCAACCTATTCACTCAACAATAAATCTATTTATTCTTTTCCGCTGAATTATATACGGGCCAGTGCCCAGCGGGAAACAAAGATCCCGGGGCAGGAACTGCAGTTTGTACAAGAGGATAATATCCTGCTTTCTTTTAAAAGAGGAAAGAACGATAAGTGGCTTTATAATACCATTTACAATTTGGAATATGTGCATGAGCTGGCTAATCATTTTACCTATTCCCTGGGATTTAAAAACTGGAGACAGGAACCAGCAGGCGCTATTGAATACATTAAGCAGCACAACAGCACGTTTATTAAAGATTCGTCGATCACCACCTCCGATGTGTCGCTTGAACTGCGCTGGGCACCCAATGAACAATTTTACCAGGGAACTGTTTTCCGCATTCCCATCATTAACAAGTACCCCATTTTTACTTTGCGCTATATAAAGGGATTTAAAGGGTTGGTTAATGGTCAATATAACTATGATAAGGTAGATCTTTCCATATCGAAAAGGGTTTACATGTCGCAGTTTGGAAACAGTGATGTGATTTTTGAAGCCGGTTATACGTTTGGCCGCCTGCCTTATCCGTTATTAACGGCGCACCGGGCTAACCAAACCTATGCCTACCAACTGGCTTCTTATAACCTGATGAACTTTCTGGAGTTTGTAAGCGATCGTTTTATAAGCCTGAATGTGGATCATCATTTCAATGGCTTTATCTTTAACAGGCTTCCTTTATTGAAAAAACTGGATCTGAGAGAAGTGGCCACAGTAAAAATTTTATATGGTGGTTTGCGAAATGAAAATTATCCTGATCTGAATCCGGACTTGTACCGCTTTCCAGAGGAAAATGGTGTGCCTGCTACTTTTTCTTTAAACGATGGTCCGTATATAGAAGGCAGTGTGGGCATCAGCAACATCTTTAAGTTATTGCGTTTGGATGTAGTAAAAAGATTTACCTACCGCGATCATCCGGATATTGCCAAATGGGGCATCAGAGGCCGTGTACGGTTTGAGTTTTAATTTAAGTGTATTATCCGATTTTATAAAAAGAGCTTCCTGAATGGGAAGCTCTTTTTGTCTCAGGCGAAAAAGCTGCTATCAGGGCAGGGAGATGTTAGCATCAGCCAGAACCGTCATCAACTTCTAGTGATTCTTCTCACTCACCATTCACCATTCACCATTCACCTGTTGCTCCTGTCCACTTCAAAGCAGTTGGTATTAGGTGTACGTCATCATTACATCAATGCAAAAAATGGTACATTCAATAAACACTATACATGAGAAAGTGCTTGCTTATTTGCTGGGTCTGCATTTTAGTTTGGGGCCTTTCTGTACCGGTGTGTGCGCAGTCCAAAAATAATTTTGTAGTAGCCGGGTATTATTCCGGCAACCTTTCGCAAATAGATAGTTTCGCTGTTGAGAAATTAACGCACCTCATTTTTAGTTTTTGTCACTTAAAAGGCGCCCGGCTTACCGTGGATAATGCAAATGATACGGCGGTCATACAAAAGCTGGTGGGTTTAAAGAAAAAAGCGCCGGGCCTGAAAGTCCTGCTTTCTTTGGGCGGATGGGGTGGTTGTGAAACCTGCTCGGATGTTTTTTCAACAAGCCAAAACCGGGAAGTTTTTTCAAGATCGGTAAAAGACCTCAACCAATTTTTTGGTGCCGATGGCATTGACCTGGATTGGGAGTATCCGGCTATTGCAGGATATCCCGGCCATAAATACCAGCCTGCCGACAAGCAAAATTTTACCAGCCTTTTGGAAGAACTAAGAAAGACCCTTGGCAGCCAGTATGAGATCAGCTTTGCGGCCGGCGGATTCAATCAATATATAGACAGCGCCGTTGAATGGGAAAAAGTGATGAAGCTGGCTGACCGGGTAAACCTGATGACCTACGATCTGGTCAATGGATATTCGACATTACCGGGCACCACACACCGTTGTATTCTACAGCGCAGCAGGTAGAGTCAACGGACAATGCCGTGCAAAAACTACTTCAGCTAAACGTGCCTAAAGAAAAAATAGTTATCGGCGCGGCCTTTTACGGAAGGGTTTGGAAAGACGTTGCCGATACCAACTTTGGCCTGTACCAGCAGGGAAAGTTTCTAGCAGGCATACCGTTTAAGAACTTTGCTTCTCAGCTGTCAACGGATAGCGGTTTTGTTTATCATTGGGATGAATCCGCCATGTCGCCCTACCTGTACAATCCCCAAAAATCTTTATTTGTTACGTATGATGACCCCAGATCCATAGCGTTAAAAACAAAATATGCAATAGATAAAGGACTGGGTGGAATCATGTTCTGGGAATTGACCAGCGATGCATATAAAAATGGATTGCTGGATGCTATCGATAAAGCAAAGCGTAACTATGTAAAGCAATGAGAATGGCCAGGCACGGTAGCACCAAATTTCGAAAGGCCTTTAAAGCCTGGCAAAGCAGGTTTCGTACTACCTGGTAGTTGATCTGCATAATCTCGCCTACTTCCTCATAGCTTAGTCCTTTGTAAATTTTAAGGTAGATCACTTCTTTTTGCCGGGGCGATAATTGGTTGATGGTTTCAAAAATTCTTTTTGCTTTTTCCTGGTCTTCCTGTGTATGAATCAAAAATGTTTCATGGCTAAATTCAAACGGCTCATGGTTTACTTGTTCAATGTTCTCAACCCGTTTTTGATCCCGGAATGATTTGTACAATTTAAACTTCAGCGCTTGTAATAAATAGGCTTTTACTGAATGGAGAGGCACCGGTTTTTTTTTCTGCCAGAGTTCAATAAAAAGATCCTGGATGCAATCTTCCAGGGTGGAAGAGTCCGCACAAATTTTACTTCCATATTGATACAATAAGGAATAATGACGGCGGAAAAGCTGTCCAAATGCCTCACGGTTTCCCTGTATGGCAGCATTCCATAATTCAATATCGGAAGGCGGGCAAAGCAATCATCGCAGTTTGAGAAATACCACTACCAAGTTAGTGAATCTTAAGCCTTTATCAGAATATAATATAGGATACCAAATGATCAGCTAAATAATTTTTTACCATTCATCATTACAAGAAAGAAATAAGTGGAACATATACTAAACAACCCATCGGGCATGCAGTTTAATTCTATAGAAGAGGTTATCGCAAATAATTATTTCCAGGCCTGGTATTTAAAAAATGACGAAGCCAAAGCAAGGGAGTGGGAAGAATGGCTTTTAGAAAATCAGCAATATGTACCGCTGGTAAAAGAAAGTATTGGCTTAATGAACGATTTGAAAATAGAAGAAAAAGCCCCCTTACCCGAAGACGTGGAAGCGGCCCATCAAAAACTGCAAAATGCACTTGATGCCGCACCTGTAGTTGAAATAAAACCCAAAAGATTCCGCTGGTGGATGCCAGCTGCCGCCGCCGCTCTTTTAGCGCTAGTGGGATTTGCCTGGTGGAATGGCACTACTACTAAAACCAAACTGGGTGCCGCTTATGGAAATATCAGGGAGTACCAATTGCCGGATGGTTCACAGGTGACTTTAAATGCCAATAGCGAAGTGGTTTTGAGTAAAGAATGGCAACAGAACACAGACCGTGAAATCTGGTTGAGGGGAGAGGCTTTTTTTAAGGTGCAGAAAACACCTCAGAAAAATAAATTTATTGTGCATGCCACCAACATGGACATCATTGTTACCGGAACCCAGTTTAACGTAGTAAACCGCGAAGAAGAGTCCAGTGTTTTACTAACCGAAGGCAGTGTCACCCTTAAGACAAAAGATGGAAAGGAATGGCACATGAAGCCCGGAGATTTTGTACAATTTGAAAATAATATACCGGCTAAAACAACCGCTGACCAGGAAAGTGTACTGGCCTGGAAGCAGTCTAAACTCAATTTTGAAAATACCTCTATGAACAATGTAGCAAAAATTATTTCAAGGCATTATGGTGTAAATGTTCGCGTAGCAAACGAGGCCATCGGGGAGAAAGAAATCTCCGGTATCATGCCGAATAACAACCTGGATGTTTTGATAGCAGCCCTGGATGCCACCGGGGAATTTAAGATCAGTAAAGCTAAATAACGAGATCATTATTTCAGATCCATAAAACGTTCATTTTAAAAGCTGCAATATGAGGAACACTCTACGCTTCTGCATGCTGGCAGTTGTATCATTGTGTTGTACAATGGTAGCATCTGCCCAAAGTAAATATGCTTATTCTAACCATAAGCTCTACAGCAATAAGCTCAATGCCGCCCACTGCGCAAGATGTAAAACAAACCCTGTTTTCTGTATTAAAAGAGTTGAACCATAGCAAGGGTGTCTATTTTCTGTTTTCTGATGCCGAACTGGCGGGCAGACTTGTAAACCAGGTTCAGGACATGAGGGCGGATATAGAAAAAACCCTGGAGCAGGTACTTAGTAATACCGGGCTAAAATATAAAAAGGTTTCAGACAATACATTTGTGATCCTTCCTATAAAAGAAACTTCCAAAAAGGCAAGCGATCTTACTTATGAAAGTGCTCCTCCATCTGTCACCGGGGTAGATAACACTTCTTCCGGCGCAGCCAGGGAGGTGTATGATGTTATAACCGGTAGAGTAACCGGTGCGGATAACAAACCTTTAGCGGGGGTGAGTGTAACGGTAAAGGGAACCAGCCGGGGCACGTCCACGAATGCTTCGGGTGAATTTTCTATAGAAGCAAACAAGGGTGATGTTTTAGTGTTTTCATCTGTTGGCTTCCAGGCATTGGAGATAGTGGTCAGGGACACCAACATGCCCGTAGTTTTACAGGAAGCCCAGGGCCAGCTTAACGAAGTGGTGGTAACGGCATTGGGCATTCAAAGAAAGGCAAAGAGCCTTACGTATGCTACGCAGCAGCTTAGTGGTGGTGAAGTTTCAAAAGTAAGAGACGTAAACGTCATAAATGGCCTTGCCGGCAAGGCTGCCGGTGTGCAGATCACACGCAGTGCCTCCGGAATTGCCGGTTCTGCCCGGGTGGTTATACGGGGAAATAAATCTACCCGGGAAAATCAGCCGCTGTATGTTATAGATGGCGTACCTGTGCCTAATTTTTCACCCGAGCAGCCAACCGACGTGTGGGGACAATCCTCCGGTTCCGGTTCCGGCGGCAGGGATGCGGGAGATGGCATTTCCAACATCAATCCCGATGATATTGAAAGCATCAACATATTAAAAGGCGCTTCTGCGGCTGCTTTGTATGGCAGCCAGGCGGCTAATGGCGCCATCATCATCACTACAAAAAGAGGCACGGCCGGCCAGACCCGGATTGACTTCTCCAGCAACTTTACCATTGACAACATCCTTTTAAAGCCTGAACTGCAATATCGCTATGCACAGACAATTCCCCAAACGGATAGCACTACCGGTACGGCAGAAAGCTGGGGCGCCAAAACCAGTGTTCCGGATCATGTCACCAATTTTTTTCAAACCGGGCTCACCTGGGTCAACTCCATTGCCTTAAGCGGGGGCAACCAGATGTCGCAATCCTATTTTTCCTATTCCAATACGTACAACAGGGGCATTGTTCCAACCAGTACATTCAAGCGCCATACGCTGAACTTTCGGGAAACCTTACGGCTGCTAAATGATAAACTCACCCTCGATGGAAATGTTATGGTGGTAGCCCAGAATGCCCATAACCGACCGGTCTCCGGCCTGTACAATAATCCTTTAACGGGTTTATATCTTTTCCCCCGCGGGCTGGATTTTAATAATTATAAAAACAACTTCGAATACTTCTCGCCTTCGAGAAATGTGATTTTGCAAAACTGGTGGAACATCAATAATGAAAAAGGTTTTGTGGGCGATGACAACCAGCAAAATCCTTATTGGGCTTTGTATAGAAACCTGCGTGAAGATGGCCGCCAGCGGGGGCTGGCTTCCCTTACGGCCAAATACCAGTTTGCCAGATGGCTTTCGGTGCAGGCCCGGGGTAGTTTTGATAAATCCTACGATCAGTACGAATTAAAATCCTATGCCGGTACCCAAAGTGTACTGGCGGCTGCCAATGGCCGTTATACGCTGGAAAAGGCATTCAACACACAGTTGTATGGCGATGTGATTGCCACCATACAAAAAGGCCTGGGTAAAGAAATTGCGCTGACGGCGAACGTGGGTGCCAGTATTTTAGACCTGAAAGGCAACGACAGGGTGTTTTTTGATACCGATCCCAATGAAGGCCAGGGATTGGAATATGCCAACAAGTTTATTGTGACTAACATCCGGCCCACCGCCTTAATTACCCAGGGCAGTATAGACCGCAAGCAAACCCAATCTGTTTTTGCCAGTGTCGACCTGGGACTGAAGGATTATTTGTTTTTGGATTTGACCGGCCGCAATGACTGGTCAAGCTCTTTTGCCTTTACGCCAACTTCCAACAAAGGGTATTTTTATTATTCGGCAGGCCTGACAGGCATAATTAGTGAAATGGTACGGTTGCCGGATGTCATTTCTTTTGCAAAGGCCCGGGTTTCCTATGCAAAGGTGGGAAACGATATACCGCCCTACATATCTAACCCTGCACCTTTTACCTTAAGTACCAATAACGGTACGGTACAATTGATAAAGAATACAAAAGTGCCGGTGCCTGGTGTTTTTTTGAAACCGGAAGACAACCGTTCATTTGAAGCAGGTGCAGAGGTCCGTTTCCTGAAAAACCGTTTGGGGTTTGATTTTACCTGGTATCGGAATAATAACTATAACCAGTACGTAGAGATTCCCGCCCCACTGGGAAGTGGTTTTTCCAACTATTACCTGAACCTGGGTAATATTCAAAACACCGGTATCGAAGCTATCGTAACCCTGGTTCCTTTCACTTCGAAAAACTTTACCTGGACCAGTACGTTCAACCTGGCTACCAATAAAAACAGGATTGTTAAGTTAAGTGATCCCAGTGTACCCGGGGCAGATTCCTCCAATAAGTTTGTGCTAAGTGATTTTGGCGTGAATATGTTTGGCTCCTTTATAAAAGAAGGGGGGACCTGGGGAGATATCTATGGAAACAAGGGATTTGTGCGGGATGCAAAAGGCGCTATCATGTTGGATTCTACCGGTACACCGCAAACCGCTAATTCGCCGGGCGTCTTATTGGGCAACCCGAATCCAAAGTTCACCATAGGCTGGAACAACAGTTTTACCTACGGGAAGGTTTTTCTAAGCTTTTTGGTTGACGGCCGGTTTGGCGGCAAGGTGATGAGTGTAACGCAGGCCGTGCTGGACCGGGATGGTGTAAGCGAGGCTTCGGCCGCCGCACGGGACAACGGTGGCGTGCAATTGGCAAATGCGGTATCGGCAAACGGACAGCCGTTCACCGGCAAAGTAGATGCTCAAAAATACTATACGGCTATTGGAGGCCGCGCCGGTTTGGGAGAAGCTTATATGTACGATGCTACCAATATCCGGTTACGGGAAGTGTCGGTAGGTTATGAAATTCCCATTGCTTCAAAAACCATTAGGGAGGCAAGAATCAGCCTGATTGGCCGTAACCTTTTCTTTTTTAAGAAGGAGGCTCCCTTTGATCCGGAGCTGACCATGAGTACCGGAAATGGGCTGCAGGGTGTTGATGTATTTGGCCTGCCGTCAACAAGAAGCATGGGTATCAACCTAAAATTTGGTTTCTAATTGAACAATCCCAAAACGTTTCAAAATGAGAAAGCACATTCACACGATAAACCAAGGAATCGCCACCGCCGGTCTGGCCATATACCTTTTAATAAGCGGCTGTACTAAAAAGTTTGATGAGTTCAATACCAATCCGTATGGGGTAACGGAAAACGATCTTAAGGTGGATTTTCGTACCGTAGGCGATCCTTTTAAACAGGCACAACTCAATATTTATTCAGCACAGCCGGCCTGGCTCACGCAATTGCAGCAAAACCTGATCGGTGATATTTATTCCGGCTATATGATGACACCCACTCCGTTTATCGGCAACAGCAACAATACCACGTATGACCTGGTGGATTCCTGGAATGGCACGCCCTGGAGCACCGCCTATAACCAGGTGATGGCGCCGATGGCTGATGTGCAGCAAAAGGCGAAAACCCAGTTCACCGATTTTTATGCCTGGTCACAAATTATAAAAGTGGAGGCCATGCACCGCATCAGCGATATTTACGGTCCTATTATTTATACCAAATACGGCCAGGTAAATGCGGATGGAAGTGTGGATTACGACTCGCAGCAGGAGGCGTACAATGCCTTTTTCAATGACCTGGATGCCGCCATTGATACCTTAAGCCGGTACGCGGCCGCTGGTGGTGTACAGCAGTTTCAGCGCTTTGACCTGGTGTATGGGGGCGACTATGCCAAATGGGTTGCTTTTGCCAATACGCTGCGGTTGCGCCTGGCGCTTACGGATTGTAAAGGCCGATCCGGCAAAGGCCCAGACAGAAGGGGAAAAATCATTGGCCCATCCGTTGGGTCTTATCTCCGATCCGGCCAATAATTTCGATGTTAATATAGGCTCCACCACGCACCCCTTAAATGTGATGAACAATTCCTGGGGCGATATTCGCATGGGTGCCCCCATGGAAACTTACCTGGTGGGCTATTCCGACCCAAGGGCGGATAAGTATTTTGTAAAGTCGGAGCAATTTCCGACCACCTTTAAGGGGATCAGGCAGGGGATTGATATAGCCGATAAAAGCCAGTATGTAAAGTTCTCCCTGCTGGCCACCCTGCCCAGCCAAATTCAGTTAATGACGGCGGCGGAAGCCTGGTTTTTAAAAGCCGAGGCAGCCCTCCGCGGCTGGAGCGGAGCCGGTGATGCACAAACCGATTATGAAAATGGCGTGAAGGCTTCGTTTGCCCAATACAATCTGGATGCAACTGCTTACCTGCAAAACGCCACCAGCCAGCCGGCGCCTTATGTGGATCCCGTGAACCCGGCAAACAATGTTCCTGCGGGCAGTCCTTTCCTTAGTACCATTACTATTAAATGGGATAATAGTGCTCCCTTTGATCGAAACCTGGAACGGATCATTACACAAAAATGGCTGGCCATGTATCCGGACGGGCAGGAAGCCTGGAGCGAATTCCGACGAACAGGATTTCCCAAACTGTTTCCTGTGGTGGTCAATAAAAGCCAGGGCAAAATACCAGCAGGGCAGTTTGTAAAGCGCATCAACTTCCCGGCAAGTGAATATTCCACCAATCCAAAAGGAGTGGCGGGGGCTGTGGCCAAGCTTGGCGGGCCCGATAACGGAGGCACCCGTTTGTGGTGGGATAAGCCCTGATGGATTTTTGGTTTCTCACAGGCATACAAAGGCTGTTCGGTTGAACAGCCTCTTTCTATTACCACTGAAATGGACGTATTGATGAAAACCTTTTTTTTATTTTTAAGTGTAACCATAGTGCTGTCGTGCAAGCACCAACCGGCAAAGCTTTTTACGGAACTGAGCGAAAGTGAAACCGGCATCAATTTCCGCAACCTGCTTAAAGAAGACAATCCTGATTTTAATATTGCCCTGTATCCTTATTTCTATAATGGCAGCGGCGTGGCCATTGGCGATATTAATAATGATGGCCTGCCGGATATTTGCTTTACGGGCAACATGGTAAAAAACCGTTTGTTTTTAAACAAAGGAAACTTTCACTTTGAAGACATCACGGAAAAATCAGGCATTGCCGCCAAAGAAGGCTGGTGCACCGGGGTTACTATGGTAGATATCAACGGCGATGGAAAGCTGGATATCTATATCTGCCGCTCAGGCTTAAAAAATGAGGAGTACCGGAAAAACCTCTTGTTTATCAATAACGGGGACCTCACTTTCACCGAGGAGGCAGCCGCTTACGGACTGGATGATCCGGGTTATTCCACGCAGGCTTCTTTTTTTGATTACGATAAAGACGGGGACCTCGATATGTTTTTGATCAATCAGTCGGAGCCCCGCTATTCCATGGGAAAGATTGAGTTTGTTCAACTGCGTAATCAGCCCGGCGAAATCCCGCCCTGGCCAACAAATTATTCCGAAATGATAACGGGCATTTCACCGATGTTACAAAACAGGCGGGTATCAGTTCCAATGTGCTCACCTTTAGTCTGGGCGTCAGCACCGCCGATATTAACGGTGATGGATGGCCGGATATATACGTAGCCAATGATTTTAAAGAACCCGATTATTTATACATCAATAACCGGGATGG
Organism: uncultured Bacteroidota bacterium; assembly: GCA_963697545.1. GTDB lineage: Bacteria > Bacteroidota > Bacteroidia > Chitinophagales > Chitinophagaceae > Flavisolibacter. The sequence goes on from CAVOOL010000005.1 coordinate 142,317, forward strand.
AACATTTACCGACAGCCTGGCATCTAAGGTGGACCATACTTCTTTGTATTCGATGGGCGTGGATGTAAATGATTATAACAACGATCTGCTTCCCGACATCGTGGAACTGGACATGCTGCCCGAAGGAAACCATGCGCAAAAAATGCATATGGGGGCCGATAATTTTGACCAGTACAATCTGCTTTTCAGAAACGGGATGTTTTACCAGTACATGAAAAACTCGCTTCAAAGAAATAATGGCGATGGCACCTTTAGTGAAGTGGGACAATTGGCCGGCATATCCAACACCGACTGGAGCTGGGCGCCGCTTTTTGCGGATCTGGATAATGACGGACTGAAGGATCTTTTTGTCACCAACGGGTACAAGCGGGACAACACCGACATTCAGTTCATAAAATATTCCTACGATCAATCCTTGCGCATGCAGCAGGGCGGCCCTGCCGTAAGTGTGGAAGAATATATTTCTCACATGCCCGGCATCCAGGTGTCGAATTATGCATTTAAAAACGAAGGCAACCGCTTTGTAAATAAAGCCGAAGAATGGGGGCTGAATAAAATTTCTATTTCCAACGGCGCGGCTTATGCCGACCTGGATAATGACGGGGATCTGGATTTGGTTATCAACCGGATTGATGATTATGCCGGCATTTACCGCAACAACAGTGAAAAGCTTTCCAACAATCATTACCTAAGGGTACAACTAGAGGGCAGCGCAAAAAACTCCGCTGGAATCGGAGCCAAAGTTTTTGCATATGCGGGCAGTAAAAAATGGATGCAGGAGCAACTGCCGGTTCGGGGGTTTCAATCATCGGTGGATCAGGTGCTTCATTTTGGATTGGGCAACACATCACAACTGGATTCAGTGGTGATTGAATGGCCCGAAGGAAAACGGCAGGTGCTCACAAAACTAAAGGCCAACCAGTTGTTGCAGGTAAAATTGCAACAAGCAGGTAGTCCTGTTTTAGATCCAACATATCAATCATATACAAAACCAATTAATACGCTGTTGGATTTTACCCATATCGAAAATGAGTTCAATGATTTTACCGTACAATCCCTGCTGCCGCATTATTATTCCCGCTCAGGTCCCTGCATGGCCAAAGCCGATGTGGATGGTGATGGAAGGGAAGATGTATTTATTGGCGGGGCCAAAGGCCAGCCCTCTGCTTTATTTATCAATGATGGGAAAACGTTCAGAAAAAAACGAATCCCGGCCTTTGAAAAGGATGCCGGTTATGAAGACGTGGCGGCTGTTTTTTTTGATGCCGATGGTGATGGCGATAACGACCTGTTTGTAGGCAGCGGGGGCTATGAATTTGCACCCGATGACAGCCTGCTGGTCTCCCGCCTTTATCTCAATGACGGAAAAGGAAATTTTACCAGAAGCCTCAATGCCTTGCCCCGGTTGCCTGTTAAGCACTTCCTGTGTAAAAGCTGCCGATATTGATGGCGATGGCGATTTGGATTTGTTTGTAGGCGGAAGGGTCGTGCCCGGCCGGTTTCCGCTTTCGCCGGGAAGTTTGATTTTAGTAAATGATGGCAAAGGAAAGTTTACCAATGCCACGGCTACTGTTTGTCCGTCACTTCAAAACAGCGGAATGATCACGGATGCGGTTTGGGTGGATCTGAACCACGACAAAAAACCAGATTTAATAACGGTGGGGGAATGGACACCCATAAAAATCTATTTAAACCAAAATGGCAAACTCGAAGATGCTTCCCCGCAATACATAAAGTTTGCATCCAATGGCTGGTGGAATACAATAATTGCAGATGATTTTGACGGCGATGGTGATGTGGATTTGGTGATTGGCAACCAGGGACTGAACAACCAGTTTCAGGTTACAGAAAAACAACCCATTGAACTGTGTTATAAAGATTTTGACAATAACGGATCCATTGACCCTGTTTTGTGTTATTATGTGCAAGGCAAATCCTATCCGGCTTATTCAAGGGATGATGTTGTAGAGCAATTGCCTTATCTGAAAAAGAAATACCTGGAGTACACCAATTACGCCGATGCGGATTTGAACGATATGTTTTCACCCGCAGAGCAACAGGGTATGCAAAAGTTAAGCGCCCAGATAATGGAAACGGTTTATTTGCAAAATGATGGTAAAGCTGGATTTACCCTAAAGCCATTGCCGGTTGAAGCGCAATATGCACCGGTATATGCCATCCTCTCTGCCGATATTAACAAGGATGGAAACAAGGACCTGGTGTTAGCCGGCAATAACACCTTTACCCGGATAAAGTTCAGCCGGTATGATGCCAATCACGGAATGCTTTTCCTGGGAAATGGCAAGGGTAGCTTTCGTTACGTACCGCAATACCAATCCGGATTTGATATCAAAGGAGATGTGCGGTCCGCAATCAAGCTCAATGACCTTTTATTGTTTGGGATGAACAATGACAAGGTGAAGGCGTATCACATTAGATAAACGAATAGGAGGGAAGGGGTCAACCAAACTATCAAACCTCTGGTGCTAAAATAAGCTGGCAGAGAATAGTACTTAGTTCTTTGTGTGAATAGAATTTTAGTGATTGCCTTAAAGGAGGTCTATCACCAGGCCGGGTGCGAAGTGTTGTATTGCCTTCGGTAAATAAAGAGACAAAATTTCTTGTTCTCAATATGTATGGTTGATGTTTACTAAATCCTCCTGTAACTGCCGCACTTTCTTTTATATTGCTCACTGCACCTGTGATAACTTCTTTGGTTTTTTATTGTGTTCTTCTTCGCAAATGAAATGGGGATACCGATAGAAGCATTCCAGCCGGATACCTTCGAACTAAGCGTAGTGGTTACTGTCTTAGCGGAGGATTGTGTGGTGAACGTCGTTTCATTGTTTCCCAACCCCTTAAAATAATTAATGCTGAGGGAAAGGAATTTTGTCCGGTTCCTGGCAAATTCAAAACCAAGTCCTGTTATCAGTTCCGTTTTTGTATTTCCTGCACGATACGTATAGCTGGTTTGCGTTCCCGAGTTTTTGGTCTCTAAATCTGGTTTATTGGAAGGAACATAGCCAAGGCCTGCAGCGGGTTGCAGCCGGACCGTCCATGCGGCTTTTTGTTTTGAATTTTGCGTTTCACCTGACCTTCTTCCGCCGCAGCCGCTTGTTGATGCGGACATGTTTTCCGGGCCGGATGTAACCGCAGCTGTTTTCTTGCTTAACAGGAACGGCTTTGTACTATACTGTAAACCTGCCTGTACTTGTAATTGCAGGTCGCCAACCGTTGCATTATAAGCGGTCATCCCTTTTTCGGGATCATTAAAATTATAGTTTACCGAAGGCCGGTGGGTAAATAACCCAACAAATGGTCCAAGACCTCCTTTAAAGGCATAGTCCGCACGAAGGCCAAACTGCGCCAGGGATTGACATGCCGGCTTAAACGAGGGAAGATTGTTGTAGCTTATTTTCGTTGCAGGAATTTCAATGCCTGTTTGTGGACGAAGAGTGAGTTGGGCATTCGCTGCATATCCATACACAGCGATTACAAAGAGTAAAGCTGTCTTTCTCATAACCCGGGTTTTTAGGTCTATAAAAGTTAGTTCATTTCAGTTGACCCCGGAGTTGAAATTTATAAGCGGTAAAATGGGAAGAAAGACCGTTTTACTTTGTGTTGTTGTGTTTGTTAAGCGAAACTTAACTCAAAAGAAAAAGCCCCTGTTTCCAGAGACTGTCCGTAGCGCTAGGGATTACAGCAATGTTTTTTATTGTGTCACACAATCATCTTTCGGGAAATTTGAAGCCGAGTCGAGCCGATGAAGAGTTGACTTGTAAGCTGAAGGAAGCGGCGAAGTTCATGGACATTAAACTCCTGGATCCTCTTATCGTTGAACCCAGTGGTGAACAATTTTTCTCTTTTGCGGATAACGGACTTGTGTAGGTGTTGTTAGTTCAGAACCCGACGGCTAAGTGCTGTCGGGTTTTTTGTATTGAAAGTATATCTTTGATTGAAACGTGCCTTATGAGAATCATTTACACAGCGTTGATTATTACTTCGTTATTGTACTCTTGTAAGAAGTCTACCGATAACGCTTCGGTGGATCCTACTCTTAATACCTTGGCTTTTACACGGCAGAATGCGGCAAATAGGACTGTGGATATTTATTCTAGTAAAGAAGACGGAACGAATGTGTATCGGGTAACCACAATTGGTACTGAGACCAGAGCGGTCACTCTGTATCCCTCCTGGGGGCCGTCTGGGAAAATCTATTTCACGCTTTCGGACGATATCAACCCTAAGCTACCGCAGATTTATTCTGTGAATTCGGATGGTTCTAACCTGACGCAGGTTACGAACAATTTAACTCCCCGTACTTACCATAACTTCAGCGTTACCAGAGCAGCAGAGAGATTTTTGTACATAGAGGGGGATTCATTGCTAACTTCAAAACTGGACGGTACGGATGAAAAGGTGGTAGTTGGAAAAAATGTCATTGAAGCGACCTGGCACCCGGACGGTCGCAGAATCGTTTATGTGGATCTTGTCGATACGGTGGGATTTACTTATACCGCTCATCTGTTTATCGTTAATGCGGACGGGACCAACCGCCAACAGATCTCCACTCAGCCCAGGAATTTTCGTTACGTACATGTATCACCCGATGGTAACCGGCTTTGTTACACCGCTAATCAAGTGTTTGTATCCAATCTGGATGGAACACAGGAGCAGGATGTAACAAGAGGAATGGTCGGTACAACAGCGGGGTGGTCAAGTGACGGACAAAAGTTGTATGTTTTTATGATCCCATATCGTCTCGTCTCTATAAAACCAGATTTTACCGATATGGTAGTGCTCTGGTCAGGTTTTTATTTACACACACAAATATCTGTGAAATACTAGGGATAGGGCTTTCGGATCAGTTTCAATGTTGATCACTGAACAACCTTTAAAAGCATGAACGCATACACTTTTGTCAAAGAGGGTCGTGACTGGTATATTGATCTGCCAGCATACATCGAACAAGGCCGTAGTAAAGGTGATCTCCAGATGGTAGAAGGAGCGGATGAAATGCTCGAGATGATGGCTGAAGGAAAGCGATCTGTCGTGTTAACTATCGATCACAAACCGTTCAGCGGAGCGGATGTCCTTGATCTGGTTGAAAAATGCGACCCCTATGTTGGCGGCGGTTTCTATAGAATGAATACCTATGAAGGTAGCCAGGTGATGAGGAAAATGTGGTTATGCGGAGTAATAGAGTTTGTATTTGGAGAAATACCGTCTCAAATTTATGTAAAGCGAAAGGATAAGAATTATTGATTCATTGGTCCTGTTCGGTGTTCATCAAATCTCGGTTCACCCTTGCAACAAAATCGTATAAGAGACCACTACAAATAATAGCGTCACCTTTTCCTAGCTTCATTTTACTGGTGTTAATTACAGTTTTAATCGTGTCGTGCAGCCCGATGACAACCCACCAATTTCGACCGTCTACAATGACTTCCCAAGCGGTGCTTACGAACTTACCCGTATCTGCACGAACTTCTGCGGTCATAAGACGCCAGATTTGGGGATCAAATTTTGTAATCTTTTCAATAGGAACATTGCGCTCGTTAGCTCTCATTTGAAAATGATCAGCATTCAATTTAAGTTTTCTTGGTTCCTTCATCTTGAACCTAACCCGTTCGAAAAGGGACGCCGGTCCCGATACAATATGAAATCGAGCAGTTGTAAAACGCGGACTCTTATTAAAAACATCCCTATTGTTCATCTACAATCTGACCTAACAATTGCACGAATAATTAGACAGGTAAGATAGAGAAACGCTTCTACTTCCACAGGTTTAAGGTCGTGACGATTCTCTCCAGCATGACGTCTGTACTCATTCGCGTAGGATAGATAATTCCCAAATATACCACTCCAGTGTCTTGATGAGCTTAAGTTTCGTAACAGTTCCACCTTATTATTCTCGAGGGTCTTTCCGTTTTTTAGTAGAATGCGGCCTAATCCTTCAACTGCGAGATAGCAGTTTTCAATCACGCCATCGAGACGTTTAGCTTGATAGTTGTCAAGTGCAATTTTAAGGTCCCTATTCTCGTTTGGGAACTCTTTAAGCACTTCTAACGACTCTTCAACAAGAACTTTATCAAGCAGAACTTCCCCTGTTGGATAAAACACTCCGTCAGCCCATTCAATCCCAATGTTAATATTCGATCTTTCTAATGCGTCCTTTATATTATTGGAGATTTGTCTTCTATAGTATCCCGTTTCACCTAAGCTATGATACGCCGCCACGACCGTACGTAATGTGTTCAAAAAATCACCTCCAGCTAAAACCTGTAAACTTGGAATCGGTCTAGGCCTTACCATTCCCGAGCTATGCTTCCTGATAATTTCATCAGGATTTTCTCCCAGTTCGAAACAAACTTGTCTGAAATGGTATTCATAACTGGCTCCGAATTCTCTTTCAAAGTATTCGAACACACCTATATTTAGCCGATTGACAAACTTCCGTTTTTCATTCTCCGTAGTGGAGGTGAGACCAAACTTAGAATCAAAACTTTTAACACTCATAAGCTTAAAGTACAAAATATCAGTCAAATATAGACGATGATGAACGCCGATGTTAATGCACCGGGTACCATATATAATCAATAAACAATTTTCTTAACACTTAATACAATTCACATAAAGAAAGTAACAGCTTTACTTTTCGGGACACTTTTTGTGTCATTTCTAAACGCTCAGGATGTAATGCGGATGGAAGACGGTCTATCCGCTACGTTTAAACTTACCAAGGTTAATATGGTACAGGTAGAAGGAATCCGACATGTTGACCTCGATGGAACAAACACCAAGTATGTAGGAAAACTAAAATTCGGGAAGCGAAAGTTTGATCTGGAATTATTTGAGACAGCGACGGGGAAATTGATTTGGTCGACCTATTCGCTATTTAAGGATGGTAATAACTATTTTAGGAAGAACCCTGAAAAATCCGACAAGTTTAAAGAAGTGTACACACTTCAAACGACAGCTGGCAAAACGAGCACAACATATGAAGTTTCATTAACTAAAGGATTTGATTATAGGATAAGTATAAATTATTCTGAGCGAACTGAAGGGGTTAAGGTCGTTTCTTACGTATTGGCTTCAGGAACCTATTGATGATTATTCTTTACAAAGCTGGGCAGTCGTCCAGCTTTTCCCTTATAGAATTACAGAAAGATCAGCGAAAGGCTCTCCTGTCAGAGGATTTTACAGCTTTTTACGTACCGAAAACTGAGTTTCAAATGCGTCAGTAGATGCGTCAGTTGCGTCAAAATTCTGTCGTTTTTGTTGGAAAAATTCCACGGAGATACTCTAACTTCAACCTGCGTTCATAAACGCCGTTATCTCATAGAACCCTTTATGGACGTGCGTTAACAAAAAAGCCCCAGACTTACGTCCAGAGCTTTAAAGCGTACCGAGGAGCAGATTTGAACTGCCGACCTCAGGGTTATGAATCCTGTGCTCTAACCAACTGAGCTACCTCGGCTTTTTAACCACCCAACTAAACAGAAAGCGGCTAAAGGGTTGCAAAAATAAGTATTCGGGCCTTTACTCTGAAATCATTTTTTCTTCTTTAACAAGGATGTAAATTTTACCTTACATAAAAACAGACATGATAGCAGTAAGAATGGCAACTCCTGCTGATGCACAGGGCATGCTGGATATTTATGCTCCTCATGTACGGGAAGGGTTTTGCACGTTTGAAACGGACGTGCCTTCCAGGGAGCAGTTCCGCCAAAGAATTGAGAAATGTATTCAAACAAAGCCCTGGCTGGTGTGCACCGTAAACAAGACAATAGCTTCCTATGCCTACGCTTCTGTCCACCGCGAAAGGGCTGCTTACCAATGGTGTTGCGAATCTTCTATTTATACCAATGATAATTTCGGGGGAAGGGGAATAGGCCAGCAACTTTACAAAGCGTTATTTAAAATATTAAAAATGCAGGGCTACAGAAATGTGTATGCGGGCATTACATTGCCTAATGAAGCCAGCATCAGGCTTCATGAAAAATGCGGATTTACACATTTTGCTACGTATGAAAATATAGGTTATAAATTAGGAGAGTGGAAAAACGTAGGGTGGTGGAAGCTCCAGTTAAATAAATATGACCGGAAACCTTCACCACCCTTGAAATTTTCTGAAATGGATTTGCTGCCTTTTGAAGAAGTGTTATCCGGGGCGGCTACTCACATTTTACAGAAACTGGTTTACTAGAAGCCATCGCACAAATGCTTTTTGTGAGTGGTCAGTAGTGGTGAGGAAAAAAGCTCTTACTCACCACTAACTACTCACCATTATGAGACTTTGACCTATATATCGATTTGTCTTTTATTATTACCCTGTAAACCTTGAACCATCCTGTACACTTTCCGCTTCACTGCGCAAAATGTTGGGATTATCATTAATGTTTTCAGTAGCGCCTTTATATTTTGTTTCAATGTATTCTTTAAAGTTCATCACATCTTTGCGGATCAGCTTTTCAAATACAGGGTTTAAAGCCTTTGCTAAACCGGAGCCAATTTCTCCGGCAGGGGGGTGATAGCTAATAACTACTTCCAGCTCAGTTCCCTGTCCGCCCGCAGCATCCTGGAAGGTTACCTTGCCGGCATTGTTGATCAGTGAATTGGGAATGGACTGCCAGCCGATTAAATAACCTGGCTCTTCTTTTACTATTTCGGCATTCCATTTTATCCTTCCGATGTTGCCGGGAATCACGGCTTCCCAATGGGAGTGTTTTGCATCAATTTCAGTTACAGAAGCTAAATGCTTCATGAACAGGGGAAGATTTTCCAGCTTTCTCCAAAAAGCATAAACCTCGTCCTTTGGTTTATTGACAATTAAACTGGTACGTATATTAACCGCAGGGGTATTGGAAACGCCTTTTGTTTTACCCATGCTGGAGTACATAGGACAGTTTCCTGACGCTCCCCGGTACAATAACACGCCGCCAAGGGCTAATTTAACAAGGCTGCCTACCGGATGTTTAAGAAAATTGTTCATGCTGGAAGAAAGCAACCATGCGCCTATGGCCGCACTGGCGATTCGTTCTCCCTGTCCCACATTTACGACACCACTTCCTGCCTGGGGCTGAAATTCATTGTCGGCATGCCAGCTTCCGTATTGTTCATTTGCCATAACTTCTCTTTTTTTGATTGAGTATAAAAGTTTAATGTGACTATGAAGGAAGTTTGCAATTATTATGCCTTCAAAATGCTGAAATACAATAAAAGAACAAGCTTCAACCGGGTTGAAGCTTGTTTTAAAAAAGATAAAAAAGAGTGAGTAGGAATTTACCCAAGGTAAAGGTTCGGCAATAAGGAAGGCCCCTTTGAACTGTTTACAGAAGGCCGCAAATTAAACGCGGAGCCTAGTTATTGGGGATATTCTTATTTCTTATTGGGAAATGATTTGTTCTTTATGTTCTATGACTGTTATTCCACAGCGGCAGCAGTGGTGGTCCTTGTTTTTACTTCTGTTCTTCCGGGATACTCCTGCAAAGCTTTTTCCAGACAATCCATTGCATCACCCAGGTCTTTTAAATTCAGGACATAAGCTAAACGAACTTCATTTTTCCCCAGACCCGGCGTTCCATAAAATCCGGTTGCAGGCGCCAGCATCACGGTTTTATTATTGTAGGAAAAAGATTCGAGCAGCCACTGGCAGAATTTATCCGAATCATCAATAGGCAATTGGGCCATGGCATAAAAAGCACCACCCGGATTGGGACAAAATACCCCGGGCATGGCGTTCAATCTTTTCACCAATAAATTTCTGCGCTCTATATATTCTGCTTTAGGCTTGTCGAAATAAGAAGCCGGAAGATCCACGGCGGCTTCACCCAGAATTTGAGCCAGCCCGGGAGGACTTAGTCTTGCCTGGGCAAATTTCATCGCTGCATCATAAACTGCCTTGTTTTTAGTAACAAAAGCACCCAGTCTTGCACCACAGGCACTATACCGCTTACTTACGGTATCCATCAAAACCACGTTTTCATCCATACCATCCAAATGCATGGCGCTGGTGTACTCCCCCGAGTAGGAGAATTCGCGGTACGCTTCATCGGAGAACAGGTACAGGTTATGCTTTAAACAAATCGTTTTCAGGTCTTCCATTTCCTGGCGGCTATACAAATAGCCCGTTGGATTATTGGGACTGCAAACGATGATGGCCTTCGTTTTGGGTGTGATTACTTTTTCAAATTCATTAATGGGAGGCAGGGCAAAGCCTGTTTCAATATTTGATGTAATGGGAACAACCGTTACGCCTGCAGCAACAGCAAAGCCGTTGTAGTTGGCATAAAAAGGCTCAGGAATAATAACTTCATCGCCGGGATTAAGGCAGGCAAAAAATCCAAACATGATGGCTTCAGACCCGCCTGTGGTAATGAGGATCTGCTCATGTGTAACATCAATGCCTACAGATTTATAATACTGAACCAGTTTGCGGCGATAGCTTTCGTTGCCGGCGCTGTGGCTGTATTCCAAAACCCGGATGTCGGCATTACGAACCGCATCTAAAATGCTGGGCGGGGTTTCAATATCGGGCTGGCCAATATTTAAATGAAAAACTTTGATACCTTTTTTCTTTGCAGTTTCTGCATACGGAACCAGTTTCCTGATAGGAGAGGGAGGCATGTGTTGCCCTCTTTCTGAAATCTTTAGCATGCGCGCAAAGATAGTTAGTTGAGAGTAGTTGAAAGGTTGATTGGTTGATAAGTTGAGATGAAATCTATTCATCATTGGCCTTACTCTTCTAATCTACCAGGTTATTTTTTACGGCAAAGAAGACCAGGCCGGCTGTGTTCTTACTTCCAAAACGTTCCATTAACCGGTCTTTAATGGCTTCTACCGTGCGGGGACTAATGTCCATTTTTTGAGCAATTTCCTGGGCTGTAAATTCCATGCAGATGAATTTTAGTACATCTCTTTCTTTATCGCTTATGGTAATTTCATTACTGAGGGAAGGAATGACTTTTTGTTTGGAGTGGGCTTTTTTTAATAAAATACGGTTCACAAAATTATTAAGGTAGTATCCTTTTTCATATACATCCATAATAGCCCGCCGGATTTCCTGTGGTTCGGCATTTTTTAGTAAGTAGCCATTGGCGCCGTTTTCCATCATATGCGATACAAAGCGTTCATCCTCGTACATACTCAATACGATTATATGAATGTTGGGATATTGCCTGGCTAATAGTTTGGTGGTTTCCATACCGTCTTTACCCGGCATTCGAAGGTCCATTAATACAACATCGGGTTCGGCCTCTGCTATACCATTTAATAGTTCATCACCATTTTCGGCTTCCAGCACAAATTTGAGATTGGTAAAAGGACGCAAGGAAAGAATAACGCCTTTGCGAAAAATTTTGTGATCATCGGCAATAGCTACTTTAATAACTTCCATAACACAGTTGAGATGCGATAAAATTAGGAATTAAGAGCTAATGATTCATGAATGTCATCTTTGGGGATTTCCATAGTAACCTTGTAATAGGTTTGAGAGGGATCTTTTTCAAAGAAGATTTTCCCCTGTGCTACCCTTAACCGGCTGCTGATATTTTTAAGTCCCAGGCCTATATTACTCTTGTTTAATTTTTCAAAATCAGCCTGCACAATACCACGGCCATCGTGATGAATGCGAAGAACAAACATGCCGTCGTGGTTGTTTTGGGTAAGGTGGATAAAACTGGAATTGCTATGTTTTAAAATATTGTTGATCAGTTCTTGTATTACTCTGAAAACGATGAGTTCGATCTCAGGCTTAAGTCTTTCCCTGTAATCGTGAAAACGGCTGCTGGCATTGATGGTGCCCGAACCGCTGATTTTTTGAAACAGGTCGTTGGTGGCCGATTCCAGTCCAAAATTTTTCAATGTTGGCGGCATGAGGCTATGGCTGATATTACGGATCAACTGAATGGTATCATCCAGTATCTGCCTTGCCTGGAAAATGGATTGCAGTTGGGTAACCTTGTCCTGGTTTACTAAATTTTCATTTAGATAGAGGCGGGCCGTCGCTAACAGGGGCCCGGCGTCATCATGAAGGTCTGCGGCAAGCCGTTGCCTTTCCTCTTCCTGCAGGCGGATAGAAGCATTTAATAAGATTTTCTGCTGTTCCTGCTCCATTTGCTGAAGCGCAGCTGGTACCGGATAACTTTTCGCTGGTGAAAGATGATAAAAAGAATAAGGCCAATGGTAAGCGCAAGCATGCCCAGGGTGCCCAGGAATAAAACAAGAGAGATGGAGGATTGGCTGGCTTGCAGTAAGTACATTGGTTACGAATCTATAAAGTTAGGCGGATAAAGGTTATAATTTTTTTTGGATGATTTTTTTAAGGATTGGTTGGCTTGAATATAAATAGCTATAGCAAAGAAAATGTTCTTGATAATTGATGCAATATTGGTGATGATCCAGTATTTGCCTAGTTCATTCTTATCAATTTGATTGGCAAAAATATAAATAAAAAATGAACCTGATAAGTATAATAAAATTCCTAAATACTGCCCAAAAAGATGGTTTACTATAGATAAAAAGATTTGTTGTATCATTCATTTGTTCAAAAAAATAAAAAAACGAAAAAATGAATATTAGGATCGTTTCAATGCCAATTGGTATCGAATCTAATCCAGGGATTTGAAGAAAGTATAAAATAGGTATAATAATAATAGCGATTAAGAAAACGGAAAATATACAGTGTATATAATTATCAGTTTCTTAAATAGTATTTTTTTATAATGAAATAAAAAAAGCCAGCAAAAAATAGTGATTCAAAAAAAGTAAAAATTGGATAAATATTATTATGAAACTTAAAGGTATAAATATAAAGAAGGCAAAGATTAGCTAAAAAATCAAATAAAAGATATAGCACTAATACCACAAATTACTATCTTGTTTAATTTATTCTGAAAAAAAGGAAGAAATAATAAAACGGGAAGTAGGTCTGTATAATAGCCAGATAATTAAAAAGGTTTTCTATAGTTTTGGTTTTGGGCCAAATATAGAAAACCTTTTAATAGATTTAATAACTTCTAATTAAAATTCCCACCAAGTATTAGTGGAGGAAGATCAGTCAACTGGAGGATAAGCACGGAATACTTTCTTAGTCATGACAGTAAGTTTTTGTTGTTATGGGTGTAAAATTTGCCCAATCAAAACCCGATCTCAACGGGGTAATTTTATTATTGAATCCCATATTTTTTTAATAACTCAGTTTTTACCGGCATTGCAAGTCAAAATTTAGTAAGCCTACGAAGTAAAATTGCGTAATACTCACGCTACTAAAAATAGTATTTTTACTAAGATTAAAATGAAAAGTTTCGATCAGGAGTCTAAAAACAAAGTGCAGATAGTTACTTAATTAGCCCAAAACAGGGAGGAAACTTCTTTTAAGTAGGATAACGTAATCTAAAATTAGAGGCTGAACCAGCCTTTGGGCAAGCGTTTCAAAAAGAATTTTTGCAAAAGCTTTTAAAAGTCAAACAGAAGCGTAAATTTACGAATCTGCAGACGTGATTGTACTAACTGGCTGGCTGCATTAAATGAAAATAATCTTTTTCATATCCTTGTAATTCAGCGTAAAAAACAGTTAGTTTTGTTGCCTTCTGCTTAAAACTCAATTACTTAAAACCAATTTCCATGACTGCTCAGCAAATTAAGGTGGCCATAGCTGATGATCATAAGATTTTTAGGGATGGTATAAAGATGGCTTTGAAAGACCGCGATTACCTTAAAATTTTGTGGGAAGCTGAGGATGGTAAAGACCTCATGCACAAATTGAAATTAAAGCAGCCCGATGTTTTGCTTATGGATATTCGCATGCCCGAAATAGATGGGGTAAACGCCATAGGCATTCTTCGTAAAGAGTATGAGGAAATAAAGATCATTGTTCTTACCATGTACGATGATCAGGAAATGATCACCAAGATGATGGAGATGGGGGCCAATGCCTATCTTACCAAAACCACAGACCCGGACGAGATCTACCAGGCCATTCTTACCTGTATGAACGATGACTTTTATTTTAATGACCTGGTGAATAAAGCAGTATTATTAAAACTCCAGCATAAAAAAACCGTCCGGCAGTTTTACCCCAATCCGGTTAAATTCTCAGAAAAAGAAATCCGCATTTTAAAATGCATTGCAGAAGATAAAACCACCGAGGAAATCTCCAAGGAAGTGTTTTTAAGTCCCCGCACCATAGAAACCATCCGCCAGCAAATGAAACAGAAAGTGGGTGCCAAAACCATTGCCGGTTTGGTAATGTATGCGATGCGTAATAAACTATTGGAATAAATCTCAGTTTTCATGTCAACCAGAAAATATCAATAATAGCTTTTTTGAAGGCGTATATAAAGATGTATGGAAGGGCCTGATCCCTAACGGCCTTACGGAGGCAGAAGTTGATTTTATAATGGACGTGGGCGGCTTACAAAAGGGCGACAGGGTTTTGGATATTATGTGTGGTTATGGCCGTCATGCTCTTGAACTGGCCAGAAGAGGGCTGAAGGTTACCGCGGTTGACAATCTTAAGGATTACATCGCGGAAATAGAAACCAGGGCTAAAGAGGAAGACCTGGCCGTGGAGCCTGTTTTATCCGGTGCTTTGGAAGTGAAGCTTTCAGGAAATTATGAGGCTGCCATTTGCATGGGCAACAGCTTTGCTTTTTTTGACAAAGAAGATGCTATTTATCTATTAAAGAAAATGGCTTCTCATTTAGTGCCTGGAGGAATTTTAATTATTAACTCCTGGATGATTGCTGAAATAGCCATTAAACATTTTCGGGAAAAGGACTGGCATTATGTAGACGGCTACAAATATCTTTTGGATTATAGGTTTTTGTTCCATCCCAGCCGTATTGAATCGGAGCAAACCGTTATTGCCAGCGATGGTACCATTGAAGTAATCAGGGGCATTGACTATATTTTTACCCTGGATGAAATGGAATCTATGTTTAAAGAGGCAGGACTGACTACAAAAAACCTTTATAGTACGCCCCGCAAAAGGCCGTTTACCCTGGGGGATGGAAGGATCTATATTGTGGCGGAAAAAATTGCCTGAGTTAAAAAGGCTGAGGAAAATTGATAAAAGCTTTCGCGAAGATTTTTTATTTCTTAAAGAACAGGAATAAAAAAAGTTGATTGAGGTGGAGAAGTCGCCTGGTTTTCAAAAAGTATTGGATTTAAAAAACTTACTGGACGGTAGTATAGGACATTGGATAGTTCGGTTGGCGACCGGTCCTTTCAATCAACTTTCTGACACAAAACTACTTTCCACGAGGCCCCTGCACAAGAGCACAACTGACCAATTTTTGATATAGAGGTTTTACGGCCAGTTCCGTTGTTTTACGAATCTATAGCTAAGTAAAATTCCTTATTGGTAAGGCGGCAAATGGATTTTTTCTAAGTAATCGTACTTTTCACAATGAAAAATAACGTAGTAGTACTATATAAAATTCACTCTGTTTTTAGCAAATTGCACCTGATTTGAAAACCATAGAAGCCTAATTAAAAATTCCTTATGAAAAATCTCGACACTATAATTAAAGTAGCTATTGCTGATGACCATGCACTCTTCCGCACCGGTGTAAAAACATCTCTTTCCAGCCGTAAAGACATTCAAATGATTGCAGAAGCCGAAAATGGCATGCAGTTAATGAATTTACTAAAACATATTAAGCCTGATGTGGTGTTGCTGGACATTCATATGCCGATCATGGATGGCTATACTACTTTGCCAGAGATCAAGAAGCTGTACCCGGAGGTAAAGGTGATCATGCTGTCTATGAACAACGATCCGTCCATTATTACCAAGATGATGGAGATCGGGGCCAATTCCTATCTTACAAAAGAATCTGATTCAGAAACCATATACCAGGCCATCAGAACCTGCTACGAACAGGAGTTTTTCTTCAACGATCTTACCAATAAGGCATTGCTGAACGGCTTGCGCATGAAAAAGCCACAGGATATGCCTGTTCAGGAAGTGCAACTGACCGAAAAAGAAATCACCATTTTAAAACTTATGTGCGAAGAAAAGAGCACGAAAGAAATTGCTGATATTGTTGATCTGAGTCCGCGTACAGTGGAGGCCATCCGGGACAAATTAAAAACAAAGACCGGCGTTAAATCAATGGCCGGTTTGGTAATGTATGCTGTAAAAGCAGGCATTGTAGAACAGGCATAATTTTATTAGAATAGTTGTAAGCCATTTGCCAAAAGGTAAATGGCTTTTTTATTTCATAATTTGGGCTATGAAATTTGTTTGTTTTAATGGCGAAATCAGCCCTTCCGATCAACCTGTATTGACGGCACAAAACAGAAGTTTCCGGTACGGGGATGGTGTTTTTGAAACCATTAAAGTCTATAAAGGAAGCATTCCATTTGGCACGCTGCATTTTGAACGACTGTTTGTAAGCTTGCGGTTACTGAAGATCCATTTTTCCTTTGACGAGGGTCAACTAGAGAAAATGATAGTGGAGCTTTGCAAGAAAAACGAATGTATTGACCTGGCAAGAGTACGCCTGGCTGTTTACCGCAATGAAGATAATACCGCAGGTTTTATCATCGAAGCCTTTCCATTAGATGCGGAAGCAAATAGCTTCAATAAAAAAGGTCTTATCCTTGATCTGTATCCTTATGCACGAAAATCAATGGATGCTTTTGCTAATTTAAAATCGGCCAACTTTCTGCCTTATGTTTTAGCGGGTCTGTATGCCAAAGAAAATGATCTTGATGACAGCCTTGTTTTGAACTGTGACAACCATATCTGCGATACTTCAAGAGCCAATATTTTTCTTGTAAAGAAGAAAGAAATATTCACGCCTGCCTTGCACCAGGGCTGTATTAATGGCGTCATGCGCCGGTTTTTAATTGATGAATTAAAAAAGCAGCAGTTTCCCATTCACCAGGAGGAATTAACAGAAGGAGACCTGCTGGAAGCAGATGAAGTTTTTCTGACCAATGCCATTTACGGAATGCGCTGGGTTAAGTCCTTCAAACAAAAAGAATATGTGCACGAGCTAACTCACACTGTTTATCAGCAACTGCTTTCAACTATTTACAAATAAGTTGTGGTTTACAACCTCCAATTCTTTTTGTTGCTGATATACCCCATACAATTGTTCTATCGCCTTTTTTCCGGCCTCTTTTAAATCAAGGGAATAATCATTTACATATAGCTCAATATGTTTTCTCATCACTTCTTCTTCCATAGCCTGTGCATGCTCCTTTACATAAGAAGAAACCTGCGGGTAGTTTTGAAACGAATGTTCTAAACTTTTTCTGATAAGGCTGTCAACTTTTTTAAGCACTTCAGCTCCCAGGCTTTTTTTGGCGGCAATACAGCCCAGGGGAATAGGAGCGTTTTGTCTTTCTTCCCAGATTTCGCCCAGGTCGCAAATTTTGTGTAATCCTTTTTGTTGATAGGTAAACCTGTTTTCATGAATAATAACGCCCAGGTCAACTTTCCCCTGCAGCACGGCCTCTTCGATGTCAGAAAACAGCATGGGTATTTTATTTTTTGCAGAAGGGAAAGCAAAGCTTAATAAGAAATTAGCGGTTGTGTTTTCGCCGGGGATGGCGATACTGCAATGTTCAATCTCTCTTACCTCCACCATTTTGCTGGCGATCAGCAAAGGTCCCACTCCATTGCCTAAGGCCGAACCCGAATTGATAATGGCATATTGATGACGACACTCAAACAAAGCGGGAAAACTCAATTTGGTAACATCAAGCCGGCCTTCAGCGGCCCAGCCATTCAGGGTTTGTACATCTTCTAAAACCGCTTCAAATTGCAAATCCTCCGTATCAATTTTACTGTTTACAAGCGCATCAAAAATAAAGGTGTCGTTCGGACAGGGAGAAAACCCTAAACTCAGTTTCATAAACGCATCAATTTTAAAAGAAGATTTTGTAATTCAAGATTCAGGCTGTCTATTGCTTCTTTCAGCACCCATTTGCTTTTATCTCTTTCTCCCGCAAAGTTCGATAAAGAACGTATCTGCAAAAATGGAATCTTTTCAAGCAGGGCTACATAATGAAGCGCAGCTCCTTCCATAGATTCAATGGCCGCACCCAAATCTTTTTTATAGTATTGAATTCGTTGTTGATTAGTGGAGATCTCATTGATCGAAACACTGTTTACAAGTGGCAGGCCCGCTTGCAGTGCAATTTCATGGGTATTGCAAAGTTGTCCGTTGGTCCAGGGAAAGGTATCCTTACCGCCTAAGTTCAGCTTAAAAACAGGGTTGAACGTTCCATTTTCTTCCACGCCCAAGATCTCCAATCGTTTCATTTTTTACCGCCACTACTTTTGTTAAAGAAAGTTGTTCATCCAAAGCTCCGGCAATGCCTGCCTGTAAAATGAATTGCGGTCTGTTTGTATAAACTGCTTTTGTTAAATGATAAGTGGTAGCCGTTAAGCCAATGCCGGTGATAAGAATATCAATATTAGTCAGGCCTTGTTTTTTGATAAACTCAATAGTTGGTTGTATCTCGAACGCGGTAGCGGCGCAAAGAAGGATGAGCATGGGCAAAAATAACCACAGATGAAAGGATTTTAATGATTTTGCAGATTTAGCTTTAACACAATAGCCAGCAGTAATTTTTGAGTTAGCTATTAATCTGCGAAAACATACATCAATCAGTGCGATCTGTGCTTAGTTTTGTACATTGTAATAGTTTAACCATATGAATAAAAAAGTAGCGGTCATTCGCCGGGAACATTTTAATGCAGCCCATCGTTTATATAATGAGCAGTGGACCGATGAACAAAATGCGGCTACTTTTGGCAAATGCAGTTTGCCGCACTACCATGGTCATAACTATGAGCTGGAAATAAAAATAGTGGGTGAAGTAGATCCGCTGACTGGTTTTGTAATGGACTTAAAAGTATTGTCGGACCTGGTGAATGAAAAAGTGATCGAAAAATTTGATCACAAAAACCTGAATGTGGATACGGAAGAATTTAAACGGTTGAACCCGACGGCAGAAAATATCGCTATCGTAATTTATGATCTTCTGCGTCCGCATATTGATGCGTCCCGGGATTTATACATCCGCTTATTTGAAACACCACGCAATTTTGTTGAGTATCCGGTATAGGAAGGTTTATATTAAATCTGCAATCTTAAATCTTAAATTAAAAATGGCCTTTCATAAAAAAGAAAGTTTCGATATAGAAACAACAGAGGAGTTAAAGAACAATTATCATAACATCATTCAACTTTTGGGAGAAGATACCCAGCGCGAAGGGCTGCTTAAAACTCCCGAACGGATGGCTAAGGCCATGCAATACATGACGCATGGTTACCATCAGAATGCGGTTTCTATTCTTGATTCCGCCAAATTCAGAGAAGAAGTAAGTGAAATGGTGATCGTAAAAGATATTGAACTCTACTCGATGTGCGAACACCACCTGCTGCCTTTTTTTGGCAAAGCCCACATTGCTTACATTCCCAATGGGTATATAACAGGCCTCAGCAAACTGGCCCGGGTGGTAGATGTATATGCCCGCCGTTTGCAGGTGCAGGAGCGGCTGACCACCCAAATTTTAAAGGCCATCAAGGAAAGCCTCAATCCATTAGGCGTGGCAGTAGTAATTGAAGCCAAGCATTTATGCATGATGATGCGGGGCGTGCAAAAGCAGAATTCGGTTACCACCACTTCTGCTTTTGACGGGGAATTTTTGAATAATCATATTACCCGTAATGAGTTTTTGAAATTAATTACGGCTGATCTGGACTAATTAGTAAACTTGCCGAATGAAACAAGCATTTGTATTTCCCGGACAGGGAGCACAATTTCCGGGAATGGGTAAACCACATTACGACAACAGTTCTTTTGCCAAAAAGATATTTGAGCAGGCCAATGAGATATTGGGATTCAGGATTTCAGACGTTATGTTCAATGGCACCGAAGAAGACCTGAAGCAAACGAAGATCACACAGCCCGCTATTTTTCTGCATTCTATTATTGCTTTTAAAGGAATTGAAAATACAAGGCCCGATGCCGTTGCCGGACATTCGTTAGGTGAGTTCTCGGCATTGGTGGCTAATGGCACATTAAGTTTTGAAAGCGGACTGCAACTGGTTAGCCTTCGTGCCCAGGCCATGCAAAAAGCTTGTGAGCAAAACCCTTCTACAATGGCGGCCGTTTTGGGTTTAGCCGATGAAAAGGTAGAAGAAATCTGCAAACAGGTACAAGATGAAACAGGCGAAGTTGTGGTGCCGGCCAATTACAATTGTCCGGGCCAATTGGTTATATCAGGATCAATAAAAGGAATTGAAATGGCCTGTGAAAGCTTAAAAGCCGCCGGAGCCAAGCGTGCCTTGGTATTGCCGGTTGGCGGCGCCTTTCACTCGCCGCTAATGGAGCCAGCCCGCAAGGAATTGCAGCAAGCCATTGAAGCTACAACTTTTCATACGCCTTCGTGTCCCGTATATCAAAACGTAGCAGCAAAAGGAGTGATTAATAAAGAAGAAATCCAGCAGAATTTAATTGACCAACTTACTGGTCCTGTAAAATGGACGCAGTGCGTGCAGGCCATGATAGGGGATGGCGTTTCTAAATTTATTGAAGTAGGCCCTGGAAAAGTTTTGCAGGGGTTAATACTAAAGATCAACAAAGAGGTTAGTGTGGAATCGGTAAATTAAAAATTCAGCTATATAAAAAAAGGCGCCAACCCGGCGCCTTTTTCTTTATAAGGTAATCCCGCAATTGATCCAGTCGGGATCGAAAGCAGCATTGTATTTTTTATAAAAATTAATGGCGGGCTCGTTCCATTCCAATACCTGCCACATAATGCCGTTTAGTTTTCTTCTTTTGGCCTCCACAAGCAGTTTATCAAAAAGCAATTTGCCCAAACCCTTGCCCCGCATTTCTTCGGTAACAATCAGGTCTTCCAGGTACATTCTTTGCCCTTTCCAGGTGCTGAAGCGAATGTAAAACAAGGCAAAGCCCTGTACCACGCCATCCACTTCTGCCACAAAGGCCCACCATACAGGGCGGCTACCAAAGCCACTTTTTTCAAAATGCTCATAGGAAACCGTTACTTCGTTTGGAGCTCTTTCATACACCGCCAGTTCTTTTACTAACTCCAGTATTCTTGGGCAGTCTTCTTTTACTGCTTTTCTAATGCTAATATTCATAGGTTAATTTCTTCGAAAATAATACCAGTAATTTATTTTTTTCTTGTGGCTTTAAACGTTCCATTGGGTTGAATGAAAGAAACAGCACTGACTGTTTTTTTATCATCCAAATGAAATTGGAGGGCAAAGCCGCTTAACGTTTTAATGACAAATTTATCGCCGCCCACCGATGTTAATTCATAATCCGGCTGGCCGGGTATAAAGGCATACAGGGTGTTTCCTTTGATATATATTTTTACCGGGGTACCGCTCAATTCATAATCACCTGCATATTTCTGAAGTGCCTCGGCGGTTAACTCCACTTCTTTTTCTTTTTTCAAAAACTCAAGGGGTTTTATGGCAGGCTCCAGGTTGGCAGATACCGAGCTGATCTCTCCTTTGGTATTCATATTGAACTGAAACAAAGTAGGAGTATTGCCGTCAAAATCTGTTGTGTCAATGCCGGTAACCGCATCTATTTCATACGGGTCAAATACATCGTAATGATAATGTTTCAGCCAGAATTTTTTATTCGGCGTCTGGAAGAATAAGGAGTCATGTCGGGTAAAAACTTCAATTGTGCCATAGCCCGGATGATTGTAAACGCCTGCATAATCTTTTAAAGGATGAGAAGGGGTGGTTCCTGTTTTGCGATTGCCGGTAAAAGATTTTTTGGCTTCAACTTCTGCCACTTTTGCCTTTTCTACTGCTTTCTTGCGGTTGCCGTTCCAGTCCCTGTAAGGCAGGTTCAATAACTTGTCTGCGATCATATTGCGAACAAGCGAAGGTATGCCTGAACCATTCTGATTGGTCAGTACAATGATTCCGATACTATCGGTGGGAAAGAATGAGGTGCTGGCAGAAAAACCATCAATATTACCGCCATGTTCCACCCGGTAATGTCCACGGTAAGAAGAAAGGCCCCAGCCTAAGCCATAATTGGCAAGGTATAGATCCGGATTTTCTTTTTCAGGCAATGCAGCCGAAATCACCATTTGCGAACTAATGGCTTGCCTGGTATACGCTTCAGGTAAAATTTCTTTTGCATTGAATTTTCCGCCATTGATCCAGGTACGAACCCAATTGCTCATTTCAGTAACACTACTATTGATGCTGCCCGCAGGTCCCATGGATCCGATTTCATAATAATTCATTTTTTTAATCAGACTGTCCTTCTTCACTTCGTACCCAATGGCTGCATCGTTGTCTTTTGTAAGATCGGTAATCGAAAAATTAGAGCGGTTCATGCCCAGCGGTGAAAAAATTTTAGTGCGGATGTTTTGTTCCCAGCTTTGGCCTGTTATTTTTTCAGCAACAATTCCCTGCAATAAAAACATGAAGTTGTTATACTGCCATTTGTCCCTGACACCAGCTGTTGGTTCCTGGAATTTGATACGCTGCAAAATGGTATCACGGGAAGACGCAGGAAAATAATACCACGAGGCATCATGCCGGGGCAAACCGGTGCGATGGCTCATCATATCACGCAGGGTGATGTTATCCGTCATCCCATTATTGTAAAAAGAAAGTGCTGGCAGGTAGGTGTGAACGGGCTTGTCCAGTTCCACCAATTTATCTTTATCCAGCAAGCCAATCAATGAAGATGTAAATGCTTTGGTGCACGAGCCAATGGCAAACAAAGTGTTGGGTGTAACCGGAAGTTTTTTCTCCAGGTCGCGGTAGCCGAAGCCCTTTGAGTAAATGATCTTATCCTTATCCACTACCGCCACGGCAAAACCCGCCGCTTTCCAATCCGTCAATAATTTTTCCAGTTGCGGTTCCAGCGCTACAATACGCTTGTCGTTGGTTTGTGCAAAGGAAGAAGAAAACGAAAAAATTAAGATTAGCAGGGAAGACAATCGCTTTACCATAAATTGTTAGTTTTAGAATTGCTTATAGATGTAAGCAGCTGCTAAAAGATACTAAGAAATTATTTTAGCCTAGTGCCTGTTCAAGATCGGCCAAAATATCCTCCAGGTTTTCGATGCCTACATTCATTCTGATGAGGCCATCCGTTATGCCATATTTTTCTCTTTGTTCTTTTGGAACACTGTAATGCGTCATTGAGGCCGGATGTGAAAGCAGGGTGTCAACCGTGCCAAGAGAAACGGTGCGGATACACATCTGCAGCTTGTTCATAAAATCAATGCCTGCCTGCAGCCCGCCGTTTAGTTCAAAGCTTAACATGGCGCCGGGATGGCGCATTTGTTTTAAGGCTACTTTATGATCGGGGTGAGAAGAGAGGCCGGAATAATTGACCCTGGCCACCGCTTTATTTTTTTCTAAAAAACGGGCTACTTCCATCGCATTGCTGCAATGGCGGTCCATTCTTATTTCCAGGGTTTTAATACCCTGGATCAACAGGAAAGCATCAAACCCATTAGAGTTGCCGCCAAGCAGGCGATGAACCTTCGTGGCTTTTGTGTTCATGAATTCTGCATCTCTGCCCAATAAAACCCCACCAATGGCAGAACCATGGCCGTTTAAAAATTTGGTAGTAGAATGAACTACAAAATCCACATCATATTTAAAAGGCTGTTGCAGGTAAGGCGTGGCAAATGTATTATCACAGGCCACTATAAGATTATATCGTTTGGCGATTTTACTCAACTCCTCAATATCCACGCATTGAATAGTAGGGTTGGCCGGCGTTTCCAGGTACATTAACCTGATGCCCGGATTCTTTTTTATGATATCCTCTACTTCATCCAGTTTTCGCAGGTCTGCAATTACCGGTTCTACGTTGAACTCCGGCAATATCTTATAAAGAATTTCATTGGAGCCGCCATAGAGGGAAAAATGTGACAACACTTTATCACCTGCTTTGAGGTTGGAAAATAATAAGGTGGAGATGGCCGCCATTCCTGAGGCATGAAGAATGCCCGTTACTTCTGTGTCCAGTCCAAAAGTTTCCAGGGCTGCAATTTTTTCCGCCGCTTCCGTTAGGGTAGGATTGCCCCAGCGGGCATAGATATAGCCCGGCTCTTCGCCACTAAAACGCTTCATGCCCTGTTCGGCTGTATCATATACATAAGTGCTGGAAGCATAAATAGGCGTAAGGTGGGCATAGCGGGGATCCTGTTCATGGCCGGCATGTATGGCGGCAGAGCCAAAACCTTTGAGCGGAAAATTTTTGTCCATCAGATGAAATCGTTTTTGTTAATTCGTATCATCAAATGTATTTAGAATTTAGCTGGTGTGGTTTGGTTCGTTCAGGAAGGACCCGGATTTAGGACTATCTATTCAATAAAAGCAATGAAAGAGATTTTACAACAACTGTCTTCTTATCATCTTTGGGCCAACCAGCTTTTGCTGGAGACGATCAATCAATTGCCCGAAGAAAAGCAAACACAAACCGTTGCCAGCAGCTTTGATAGTTTACTGAAAACAGTGGTGCATATATGGAATGCAGAAGCCATCTGGTGGCAGCGAATGAAACTGAATGAGCGAATAGTGGCACCGGTTGAAAGTTTCAGCGGAAAAATGAAAGAGGCCTCCGGTAGTTTATTGCAACAAAACCGGCAATGGAACGAGTGGATTATAAATGCCCAGGAACATATGCTGCAGCACGAGTTTATTTATCTTAATTCGAAAAGAGAGCAGTTCAAGCAGCCTGTTTATCAAATGCTCATTCATTTGTTTAATCACGGAACCTATCATAGGGGGCAATTGGTAACCATGCTCAGGCAATTAGGAGTGGAGAAGATACCGCCAACGGATTTTATTGTGTGGAGCCGGAGGAAATAAGGTGTACTACTGATGCTTTTGTGGTGCCGGACTTTTTATTTTCCAGTCATTACTATTCCAGGTATTTTTTCCATCTGGATTATTCTTCGTTCTCCGGCGGTACCAAAGGCGGCGCATCGTCGTGGATTAACTCTTCCATGTTCCGGTCGTTGGCGATTTTGCCGGTTTCTTCCAGCATGCGCATGTCCTTGGCGTCGCGTAAGAACTCTGAGGCAAATATGAACTCGTTCAACCGCTGGTTCTTGCTGAAAATAATTTCTTTGTTATTGCCTTCCCATTCTTTGTGGCCTTCATACATGTACACAACATTATCGCCAATCTCCATTACGCTATTCATGTCGTGTGTGTTCACCACGGTAGTAATGTTGTATTCCAGCGTAATCTCTTTTATCAATTGATCAATCAAGCCGGATGTTTGGGGATCGAGCCCGGAGTTGGGTTCATCCACAAATAAATATTTTGGATTGAGTACAATGGCTCTTGCAATACCTACCCGCTTCATCATACCGCCGCTTAATTCCCCCGGAAATTTTTTGTTGGCTCCTTCCAGATTTACCCGCTTCAATACTTCATTAACCCTGTCCATTTTTTGTTTGCGGCTGTCTTTTGTAAACATATCCAGGGGAAAAAGAACATTTTCTTCTACGGTCATACTGCTGAACAAGGCCGAGCCCTGGAACAGCATGCCGATTTGTTTGCGGATCTCTTTTTTTTGTTCGGGGGACATGGTGGTGAAATTCTGTCCATCGTATAAAATGTCTCCGCTATCGGGCCGCAGCAAGCCTACCAGGCATTTCATAAAAACGGTTTTGCCGCTGCCGCTGCTTCCAATGATCAGGTTGCACTGTCCGGGCTTCATCTCGACACTTACGCCATTCAGAATGGTTTTATCCCCAAAACTTTTTCGTAAATTTTTTATTTCAATCATTATTTCAACAATATGGCTGCTAAAATATAGTCGGCAAGCAGAAGTGCTACGCAGGTTACCACAACAGCTTTGGTACTGGCCCTGCCAATTTCCAGTGCCCCGCCTTTTACATTATATCCATAATAGGCCGGGATGCTGGAAATGAGAAAAGCAAAGCAGTACGCTTTAACCATGGCAAAGAAAACATTGTAGGGTATAAAGCCGGCGAACAGTCCTTTATCAAATTCATCTCCTGAAATAATGCCTGATGCGGTGCCGGCTAATCTTCCACCCCAGATTCCCAGCATGGCGCCTATTACAATCAACATGGGAATAACGACCAATGCCGCCAGGATTTTTGGAAGGACCAGGTAGGCTTTTGAATTAATACCCATGATCTCCAGGGCATCAATCTGCTCTGAAACCCGCATGTTACCCAATTCCCCGGCAATCTTGCTGCCCACAACGCCGGCCAGCACAATGGAAACAAGGGTGGGGGCAAATTCAAGAATTACGGTATCCCGAACCACCTGGGCAATGGTGTAGGTGGGAATTAAGGGATTGGTAAGCTGGTAAGCTGCCTGCACGGTTGACACACCTCCCATAAAAAGAGAAATGATGACGACGATCCACAAGGAACCCATGCCTATTTCTGAACACTGGTGCATGAATTCTTTCCAATACATCCTCCCGTTTTCCGGTTTGGAAAACATGCCCTTGAGCATCAATAAATATTTCCCAATCTCGGAGAAAAATGACATAAGCTTTATTTTATCAGCAACAATTACCTGCTAAACAGATAGCCCAGGACAACTTAAAACTTAAAGCGCAAAACTCCAAACCAAAACCCCTGTCCACTTAGCTGCTTTTCTTCTTTAACCGCTTCCACCAGGAGGAGCGACGGATCATCTCTTCTGATGCAGCCTGTCCTTTCAGTTGTGCATCCACCACCGCTATCATGGCCATGTTTACAATATTGCGAACCGAACTTCCCAGTTGCAAAATGTGCACAGGTTTTTTCAATCCTAATAAAATCGGGCCAATCGCATCGGCGGCGCCTACTTCCTTTAACAAATTATACGCAATATTGCCCGCTGCCAGGTTGGGGAAGATCAAGGTGTTCACATCTTTGTCAACCAACTCGCTGAACGGATAATTTTCTTTTAAAATTCTATTGTTGAAGGCAACGCTTGCCTGCATTTCGCCATCCACAACCAGGTGGGGCACTTCTTTTTTTACAATATCCCGTGCTTTGGCTACCAGTTTTGCTTCGGGAGAATTGCTGCTGCCGAAATTGGAGTAGCTAAGCATGGCAATACGGGGACTAATATTAAAATGGCGGACTTCTTTGGCCACCATTAATGTAATCTCGGCCAATTCTTCGGCAGTAGGGTTAAAGTTAACCGTGGTATCGCCTAAAAACAGGGGCCCTCTTTTCGTAAGCATCAGGTACATGCCCGCAATATTGTTGACGCCTGCTTCCAGCCCAATGCAATGAAGTGCCGGCCGGATGGTGTCGGGATAATTTTTTGTAAGCCCCGATATCATGGCATCTGCATCGCCTGTTTCCACCATCATGCAACCAAAATGGTTGCGGTCCTTCATTACTTTTTTCGACTCGTAAAAATTGAACCCCTTCCGCTGGCGTTTGGCAAAGAACAATTCGGCGTATTCATTTCGTTTTTCTTCCATGGCATCGCTGCGGGGATCATAGATCGGCAATCCTTCCAGGTCAATGCCGTTGGCCTGCGCAATTACACGGATCTTTTTTTCATCGCCCAAAAAATTGGATAGCCAATGCCTTCATCAATGACGATCTGCGCTGCTTTTAAAATCTTTATATTATCGGCTTCGGCAAATACAATACGCTTCGGATCACGGCGGGCCTTGTTGCCCAAAATGCGCATCACCTGGTTATCCAGTCCCAGTCTTCTATTCAGGTCATGCACATAAGCTTCCCAATTATGTATGGGTTTTTGCGCCACGCCACTTTCAATGGCGGCTTTTGCCACAGCAGGTGCTACGGTTGCCAGCAAGCGGGGATCAAGTGGTTTGGGAATGATATAATCAGGTCCAAAAGTGATGGTCTTTGCGTTGTAAGCCAGGTTCACAATATCGGGAACCGGTGTTTGTGCCAGTTCTGCCAAAGCTTTTACGGCAGCCAGTTTCATGGCTTCGTTAATTTGTGTGGCCCGAACGTCCAGAGCGCCGCGGAAGATGTAGGGAAAGCCCAACACATTGTTTACCTGGTTGGGATAATCGCTTCTGCCGGTGGCCATGATCACATCCTTTCGTGCATTGGTAGCTTCTTCCCAGCTAATTTCAGGATCGGGGTTGGCCATGGCAAACACAATCGGATTTTTGGCCATGCTTTTCACCATATCTGCCGTTACCACATTGCCGATGCTTAGGCCCACAAATACATCAGCATCTTTCAGGGCCTTGTCCAGGGTCATATCTTCGTTGGCATTGGCAAACTTGAGTTTGAATTCTTCAAGGTCCGTTCGTCCCTTGTGCAGCGGCCCGTTGATATCAAAAACATAAAAGTTTTCCGGTTTGGCACCCAACGAAACATACAATTGAATGCAGGCCATGGCCGCAGCGCCGGCGCCATTGACCACAAACTGCACCTTGTCAATTTTTTTCTTTTGCAGTTGCAGGGCGTTCAACAAAGCAGCAGAGCTGATAATAGCCGTGCCATGCTGGTCGTCGTGCATTACAGGAATGGTGAGTTGTTCACGCAAGGCCTTTTCAATAATAAAACATTCCGGAGCTTTAATATCTTCTAGGTTGATGCCGCCAAATGTTGGCTCCAGCGCTTTTACGATCTGGATAAATTTTTCGGGGTCCGTTTCATTCACTTCAATATCAAATACGTCAATGTCTGCAAATATTTTGAACAGAACGCCCTTCCCTTCCATCACGGGTTTGCTGGCTTCGGGGCCAATGTTTCCAAGTCCCAATACGGCCGTGCCGTTGCTGATGACAGCTACCAGGTTGCCCTTGGCCGTGTACAAATAAACATTTTCTTTATTGGCGGCTATTTCTTTACAAGGTTCTGCTACGCCGGGAGAGTAGGCTAAAGAAAGATCTCTTTGCGTTTTTGCTTCTTTCGTGGGAACTACTTCAATCTTCCCTGGTTTTCCCTTTGAATGGTATCGTAATGCTTCCTGTTTTCTTAGATCTCTTTGCATAATTTTTTTTGGCTAAGAGGCAAAGAAGAAAAACGTACTTTCTTCTCCATACCGTTAGCATTTTTGTTAATCAACTTTTGAATTACTATTTGGCTTCCGTTGCGCTGCGTCCGGCTACTGACGGATCGCACTCTTGTACGTTCAGTAATTCTATTCAGCTTTTTAGCCCAGCGAACTACAAAGTGTTCACATAAATAATCTTGCGTTTCTTCTCATAGTTTTCGCTGCGGCCTGTCGCAGCAAAAGTAATATACAATTATCAACCTTTAAATGAAGCGGTGGCGCCTAAGGTTGCCATGATGCCTATGCCAATCTCTATAGCGCTTTCATCAATGTTAAATTTGGGTGTGTGTACGCCGGAAGTGATTCCCTTTTCTTTATTAGCGGTTCCCAGCCGGAAAAAACATCCCGGTATCTGCTGTGAATAATAACCAAAATCTTCGGCACCCATGCGTATTTCGGTTTCACTTACAAAAGCCTCCCCATATAATCTTCTGCAATTTTTTTGGCCACCGCGTTCAGGTCTTCATTATTATATACCGTTGGATAACCTACATCAATATGCAGGTCAATTTCGGCACCCATGGCATGCACTAACTCCGTGGACAGTTTGCGGATCAGCTCGTGAGCTTTAAACCGCCACTCTTCATCCATCGCCCTGAAGGTACCCATCAGTTTTACTTCCGAAGGAATAACATTGGTCGTATATCCTCCCTGGAAAGAAGTGATGGAAAGCACCGAAGGCGAAAGGGGATCCCTGTTGCGGCTGATCACCTGCTGCAAGGCAACAACCAACTGTGAAGCAATTAAAATAGTATCGGCGGTTAGGTGAGGTGCTGCTGCATGGCCGCCTTTGCTTTTGATGGTAATATAAATTTCATCAGCGCTTGCCATTACTTTACCGCCACGAAAACTCAGGTTCCCCACTTCCAGTTGTGGGTTTACGTGCAGGGCAAAAATGCATTCGGGTCTGGGATTGGCCAAAGCATTTTCTTTAATAAGCAAACTGGCGCCGCCCGGATTTTTTTCTTCACCCGGCTGAAACAATAGTTTCACCGTGCCTTCCCATTCATTTTTTGTTTGCGACAAGATTTTTGCAGCACCCAATAAACAGGTGGTGTGCACATCGTGTCCGCAGGCATGCATCACACCGGGTTTTGTTGATTTATAGGCAACATCATTTTCTTCGGTAATGGGCAAAGCATCCATATCGGCTCTAAGCGCCACCACTCTTGATTGTGGGTTTTTTCCTTCAATGATGCCGACCACACCGGTGGTTGCTTTTACCTCGAAAGGAATATGGTATTCAGATAATTTACCCTGAACAAATTTTGAAGTCTCAAATTCCTGGTAGCTTAACTCGGGATGCGCATGTAAATGATGCCGGATCCCAATAAACTCAGGAGCTGATTGCCTGGCTAATTCTTTGATCTTTTGTAACAGCATAAAGAATAACTGAGGTGCAAAAATCAGTTATTTGTGTGAAAGACGGCCCGGTCTTTATAAGTCCTTTACGTCAAGGCTATCCTTTTCAGGCGTGATCTCAATGGTGTCGTTTATAATGAATACGCCTTTGGGAAAAATGCTGTTCATTGTTTTTCTATATTTTTCCGCTTCTTCCCGGGTTTTAAAATTGCCAGCCTTTAATTTAAAATAAGGAGTTTGGTAAACAAGATAGGCTTTCAGGTCGGGGAAGTAGGTGTAAATTTTTGCTTTGGCATCTATCGCTTCATTTCTTTTGTTGGTATTTACTACCAGCAAACGATAGCCTTTCATGCTCCGTGCCGATGCTTTTTTAATAGCGGCATTTATAGAAGCTTGTTTCTTGGCTAAAGCATCTACTCTTGGATCTTTATGTACCACCACTGTAGCGGTGTCAGGAGCGGGAGCATTTTGTGCAAATGTGCTTTTCAATCCAAATAGTCCAATGAGTAGAAGAAGTTTTTTCATATAAGCCAAATTTGACATGGGGTTATCCAAAAATAGTTCCAAGTTTGTTTTGGTATTGTTAATAGCCGTTGCCCGAAACGGTTTCGCCTTTTACAATAGCAATGCTGGCACTGCAGCCAAGCCGCGTGGCGCCGGCATCAATCAATTGTTTGGCAAATTCGTAGGATCGGATGCCGCCGCTTGCCTTGATTTGAAAATTTGGAGGAAGATATTTTCTCATGAGGGCTACAGCTTCAACTGTTGCACCTTTCTCTGCATAGCCGGTGGAGGTTTTTAAAAAATCAATGGGAAAGTGCTTGTAAAGCTCACAGCATTTGATGATCTCTTCGTGCACTTAAAATTCCGCTTTCAATAATGAGTTTCAAAACTGCATTTTCTGATTTTACCAGATCGGTTACTTCCTTGATTTCGCTTTCCAGGTAGGCAAGATCATTGCTTTTAAAGGCAGCCAGGTTCATTACCATGTCAATTTCATCGGCACCATCGTTTAAAGCCTGTTTTGTTTCCGACAGTTTTGCTTTATAATGACTGTAGCCAAAGGGAAATCCTACCACGGTTGCTGTCTTTATGGGACTTTTATCTAATATCTGTTTGGCATCTCTTACATAATACGGTGGAATGCAAACCGCGGCAAAGTGGTACTGGACCGCTTCTTCGCAAATTTTTTCTATATCGGCCAGTGTGGTAGTGGGCTTTAAAATGGTGTGATCGATAAATTGTGCAATTGACATGTGAAAAGTATTTATTTTTAGAACCGCTGATAATTTCTTAACAAAGTAATTTAAAATTTTATTCAACATGAGAAGAGCGAACTGCTTTCTGGTGGCTTGCGGCCTTTTGCTAACTATAGCGCTGCGGGCTCAAACCACCTTTCCGGTAAATGGAGTGGCCGATGAACGATCCGGGCACTATGCATTTACCAATGCCACCATTGTAAAGGATGCAACGACTACTTTAACCAACGCTACAATGGTTATTAAAAATGGAAAAATTGTAGCGGTGGGCACCGATGTAAAAGTACCGCAAGGTGCTGTAGCAATTGATTGTAAGGGCAAATACATCTATCCTTCTTTTATTGACATTTTCACCGACTACGGCACACCTGCACAGCAACCAAGACAAGGAGGGTTTAATTTTTTTGCACCACAGCAAATCACCTCCGCTACAAAAGGAGCCTATGGCTGGAACCAGGCTATTAAAAGCGAAGTGGATGCCTTCCGCGTTTTTTCATCTGATGAAGCCAAAGCAAAGGGCTTGAGAGATCTTGGATTTGGTACGGTGCTAACGCATATAAAAGATGGTATTGCCCGTGGCACAGGCGCTGTGGTAACCTTGGCCAACGATAAAGAAAACTTCATACTGATAAAAGAAAAGGCTTCTGCGCATTATTCATTTAACAAGGGAACCTCTACGCAAAGCTATCCCAACTCTATGATGGGTATGATTGCTTTGCTGCGCCAAACCTATTTGGATGCACAGTGGTACAAGAATAAACCTTCAGGTGAAGGCCTGAACTTAAGCTTGCAGGCATGGCTCGACAATCAATCCTTACCGCAAATTTTTGATGCCGGGGATAAATGGAATGACCTTCGGGCCGATAGAATAGGCGATGAATTTGGCGTGCAATACATTATTAAAGGTGGTGGCAACGAATACCAGCGCATTAAGGAAATGAAAGCCACCAATGCCACGTTTATTATCTCTTTAAACTATCCGCAGGCAATGGATGTGGAAGATCCGAACGATGCCCGTTTTGTTTCTGTCAATGATATGAAGCATTGGGAAATGGCTCCTACGAATGCCGCTGCTTTGGAAAAGGCAGGCATTCCTTTTTGTTTAACAACCGCCGATCTGCGTGATATAAAACAATTCAGCTCAAGCCTTCGCACGGCCTTTCAGTATGGGTTAACCGAAAACGGTGCTTTCAATGCTTTGACAAAAACACCGGCTACTATTTTGGGCATCTATGATAAGGTGGGAAGCCTGGATGCCGGAAAGCTGGCTAACTTCTTAATTACTTCGGGCCCTGTTTTCAACGAAAAAACTACGGTTTTTCAAAACTGGGTACAGGGAATAAAATACGGTGTGAAAGAGGATGTTTGGAACGACCAGTATGGAAAATATAACCTGGTGCTGAACACACCTTCCGGTCCTGTAAATTATACACTTGATTTTAAGTCGCCTTCATCGGCCAGTCTGATTGGAAAAGATACGGTTACTTCAAAATTTTATTACGACGGACGCCAGGTGCGTATCAACGTGGCGCCTGAAAGAAGATTGGAGAACAACCTGCGCCTGAGTGGTGTGGTAAGCGGCAACGAATGGACGGGAACAGGAGAAGACAGCTCCGGCAACCGTTTGACCTGGACAGCCACTTACGCGGCACCTTTGCAACAAAAAGCCGACAGTGCCCGCAAAAGACCTGTTGGGGCTATTGGTAAAGTAACCTATCCATGGGAACCTTTTGGATGGGAAGAAGGACAAGCGCCTAAACAGGAAACCATCCTGGTGAAGAATGCTACTGTATGGACAAATGAGAAAGACGGTGTTTTGCAAAATACCGATGTACTGATCCGCAATGGCAAGATCGCCGGCGTTGGCAAAAATCTTTCTGCCGATGGTGCAAGGGTGATTGATGGAACAGGTAAACACGTAACACCCGGTATTATTGACGAACACTCTCATATTGCTGCCGCGTCCATTAATGAAGGCGGACAGAGTGTAACCTCTGAAGTACGCATCGCAGATAATTTAAACCCCGATGATATAAATATCTATCGCCAGTTAAGTGGTGGTGTTACTACTTCGCATATTCTTCATGGCTCTGCCAATACCATTGGCGGGCAAACACAGTTGATCAAACTGCGCTGGGGTGCTAATGATGAAGAGCTGAAGTTTAAGAGCTGGCCCGGACAAATAAAATTTGCCCTTGGAGAAAATGTAAAACGTTCTCCGTCCACCGCTGGCATTCAAAACCGTTATCCTGATACAAGGATGGGTGTGGAGCAGGTGTTGTTCGATGCCTTTACCCGTGCAAAAGATTACCAGAAAGCCTGGAAAGAATACGAATCAAATAAAAATAAAAAAGGTGTTGTTGCTCCAAGAAGAGACCTGGAATTAGATGCTTTGGTAGAAATTCTGGAGAACAAGCGGTTTATTACCTGTCACTCTTATGTGCAAAGTGAAATTACCGGTGCGTTAAGAGTGGCCGAACAAATGGGTTATAAAGTAAACACCTTCACTCACATTTTGGAAGGCTACAAAGTAGCTGACAAAATGAAAGAACATGGATCGAACGCTTCTACCTTCTCTGATTGGTGGGCTTATAAAATGGAAGTGCAGGACGCCATTCCGTACAACGCAGCCATCATGCAGCGTGTAGGCTTGAATGTGGCCATCAATTCAGATGATGCGGAAATGGCCCGTCGCTTAAACCAGGAAGCAGCCAAAATTGTAAAATACGGCGGCGTAACTGAAGAAGAGGCTTTAAAAATGGTAACCTTAAATCCTGCGAAGATGTTGCATGTAGAAGACAAAGTGGGAAGCCTGAAAGTGGGTAAGGATGGTGATATTGTTGTTTGGAGTGATAATCCGTTGAGCATTTATGCAAAATCTTTATACACCATTGTTGATGGTACCATTTATTTTGACAGGGCAAAAGATGAACAAATGCAAAAGCAGCTGGATGCTGAAAGAAACCGTTTGGTAAAGAAAATGGTGGGTGAAAAAAGAAGCGGTGCTCCTGTGCAGGCGGCACAACCAAGCTACCAGATCATGCAAACCTGCAGCGATCATTTGCACAGCCATGGATTGTTAACTATTGATGCGGATCAAGTTGAAAACAATTAAATCATTAACAATGAAGAAAATATTTTTAAGCATAATTTCTCTTGGTCTTCTGGTGGCTGCAAAAGCCCAGGAGACGGTTTATCCTGCACCTAAGCAGGCCGGTTCCACGGTCATTACCAATGCCACGGTACACGTAGGCAACGGACAGGTTTTAAATAACGCCTCTGTTGTGATTACCGATGGAAAGATTGCGGCGGTAGGAACGAATGTTGCTATCCCGCCGGGTTCCACCCAGGTAAATGCCCAGGGCAAACATGTGTACCCGGGAATTATTCTTCCGGTAAGCAATTTGGGTTTGGTGGAAATCGGGTCTGTACGTGCCTCTAACGATGTGCGGGAAATAGGAGATATGAATCCGGATGTTCGTTCGCTGGTGGCCTACAATACCGATTCGAAAGTTATAAATACGTTGCGTTCCAATGGTATCCTGCTGGCCAATGTGGTTCCGCAGGGAAGTTTTGTGGCCGGCCAGTCATCCGTTGTGCAACTGGATGCCTGGAATTACGAAGATGCCGCGTACAAAACGGACGGCGGTCTTCATGTGTATATGCCTGCTTTGTTGCCACGTCCCCGCTTTGGCGGATTTGGTGGAGGAGGCCGGGGCGGAAATGCTGACCCGGCATCCGATCCCGTAAAAGAAGGTTTGGATAAAATTGACGGGCTGAAAAGTTTTTTCCGGGAGGCCAAAGCCTACAACAGCGAAAGCTCTCATGCTGTAACCAATTTAAAGTTTGAGTCAGTTAAAAACCTGTTTGATAAAAAGCAAAAGCTTGTATGTACATGCCAACACCGTAAAGCAAATGCTGGTGGCGCTGGATTTTGTAAAAGAGTTTGGCTTTGATCTGGTGATCGTAGGCGGAAGCGATAGCTGGCAGATTGCCGATCTGTTGAAGCAAAATAATGTATCCGTTGTTTTGAACCAGCCGCACAGCCTTCCTACGCTGGAGGATGACGATGTAGATCAGCCGTATAAAACAGCGGCCGCTTTACAAAAAGCCGGCGTGTTGTTTTCTATTTCGGACGATGATGGCCAAACCCGTGGAAGGAACATTGTGTTTAATGCGGGAACGGCGGCAACCTATGGTTTAACTAAGGAAGAAGCCTTGCAGTCCGTTACTTTAAATGCTGCCAAAATTTTGGGTGTTGCCGATAAAACAGGAAGCATTGAAGTAGGGAAGGATGCCAATATCGTTATCAGCGGAGGCGATATTTTGGACATGCGTACCAGCAATGTGACGGATGCGTTCATCCAGGGTCGTAAGATTGATTTGACAGATAAGCAAAAACAATTGAACGAACGGTACAACCGAAAATATGGTTTGAAAGCCTTTTAAATAACAGAGCCCCGCAATAGCGGGGCTTTTTTGTAAGTGCCTGTTTCATGATCATAATTCCATTCCAAATATTTTTTGTTCTTTCATTTCACTGAACCCAAGCGTTAAATAGAACTGATGCGCCTCCTTTCTTTTTGTATTGCATCTTACTCGTAAGGAACAAACTTCCTGTTCAACACACCATTGCTTAATTCTGTCTATTAATTTTTTGCCAACACCTTTACCTCTGTAGTTTTCATCAACCACCAAACCTCCAATTTCAACAAAAGATTTTGTTTCTATTCTAACGGTTTTAAACCCATGTATCCATCCGATAATTTTTCCATTGCTTAGCGCAACAAAAGCGCAGTTATCACTGCTGACAATTACCTCCTTGATTTGACCGGCAGTTTCTGATGGAGAAAGCTGGTAGCCTAATTGTTGGGAAAGGGAGGAAACCTCTTCGGCATCTTGCAGGGCAATTTCTCTGATGGCAATTTGCATCATGCGTTTTTAATAAAAATAATCAAAGCAACAATAAGCACTACATACAAAAAAGCCCTGCATTGCAGGGCTTTTTTATTAGCACATTATCGAATTATCATATTGTCATATGATTACGCTTCCCTGCCATGGCAATTCTTAAATTTTTTGCCACTACCACAGGGACAAGGATCATTGCGGCCAATCTTTGGGCCTACTTTGATGGGCTCTTGTTTCACCGTTACGTCGCCTGAAGGATCGTAATAGTCTCTTTCATTGGCGGCGTAATCCTGTCCTGCAGTATCTATCTCCTCCTTATTGGCCCTCATCTTGCTCATATCGGTTTTTTGCTGACGCCCTTCACGCAGGTTGGGTGCTTCTTCCTGTACCGGCAACTGGGCATGGCATAAGAAAGAAACTATATCCCTGTTTACTTCACTGCTCATGCGGCTGAACAGGTTGTAGGCTTCCACCTTATAAATAACCAACGGATCTTTTTGTTCCAGGTAAACCGTTTGCACACTTTGCTTCAGGTCGTCCATGGCACGCAGGTGTTCTTTCCAGGCATCATCAATAATAGCCAGTGTGATATTGCGTTCCATGGCATTGCATAATTCTTCGCCATCGGTAGATAATACCTTGTCTAAATTGGTAAGAACATTGATGCCTTTTTTGCCATCGGTAAATGGCACCACCACATTTTCAATATGCTGGCCCTGATTGTGGCGGATGTTTTTGAAAACAGGTACGGCTTGTCTTCTTACTTCTTCTTTATGGCGTTGATAATTTTCAATGGCCTCATTATACAGATGATCTATCAATCCATTGATGTCATTGCCTTTAAATTCTTCAGGAGTAATCCTTGTATCAATTCCAAAATTGACAATACAGGAAAGTTTAAAACCTTCATAATCATCCTGCTCACGGTTGCTGTTTACAAGGTCTTCAGCGGTTATAGAAAAAGCATTATCAATATCCAATGCCAAACGATCCCCAAATAGTGCGTGGTTACGTTTTTCATAAATAGCATTCCGCTGCTTGTTCATTACATCATCGTACTCCAGCAGACGCTTACGGATACCAAAGTTGTTTTCTTCTACTTTCTTCTGCGCCCTTTCAATGGATTTGGTGATCATGCTGTGCTGGATCACTTCACCTTCTTTATATCCCAAGCGGTCCATCAGCCCTGCTATCCGCTCACTGCCAAACATGCGCATCAGGTCATCTTCCAGCGAAACAAAGAATTGCGAAGTACCCGGATCACCCTGGCGGCCTGCACGACCACGCAACTGCCTGTCTACCCGGCGGCTTTCATGACGTTCTGTACCAATAATGGCCAAACCACCGGCTTCTTTTACACCAGGCCCAAGCTTAATATCTGTACCACGACCCGCCATGTTGGTAGCAATGGTGATAGCACCCGGCAAACCGGCTTCTGCCACCACCTGCGCCTCACGGGCATGTTGTTTTGCGTTCAATACATTATGTGGAATTTTTTTAACCGTTAACATCCGGCTTAACAATTCACTCACCTCAACCGATGTAGTACCTACCAGCACCGGCCGGCCGGCGTTTCGTAAGTCCTTCTATTTCGTCAATAACGGCCTTGAATTTTTCTCTCTTGGTTTTATATACCAGATCCTGCTGGTCCTTACGAATTACAGGGATGTTGGTAGGAATGTTAACGACATCCAGTTTATAAATATTCCACAACTCTGCTGCTTCCGTTTCGGCTGTACCGGTCATACCCGCCAGCTTGTGATACATACGGAAATAGTTTTGCAAAGTAACCGTTGCATAGGTTTGCGTAGCGGCTTCGATCTTTACATTTTCTTTTGCTTCAATGGCCTGGTGCAAACCATCGCTATAACGACGGCCTTCCATGATACGGCCGGTTTGTTCATCTACAATTTTCACCTGTCCTTCGATCACTACATATTCTACATCTTTATCAAACAGGGTATAGGCTTTTAATAATTGCTGAACCGAGTGAATGCGATCTGCTTTTTGTGAATACTCGTTCAACACGGCTTCTTTCTCACGAAGTTTTTCTTCGGCAGGTGAATTGCTTATTTCAATATCATTCAGCCGCACGCCAATATCGGGCAGTACAAAGAACTCAGGATCTTCACCTGCCTTGGTAATAGCGGTGAGACCTTTGTCGGTAAGATCAACCGATTTGTTTTTTTCGTCAATGCGGAAAAGCAGCTCTTCATCCACCATGTGCATATTGCGTTCCTGGTCGGCGAGGTAAAAGTTTTCTGCTTTTTGCATTTTTACTTTGATACCGGGCTCGCTCAAAAACTTAATCAACGGGCCATATTTGGGCAAACCGCGGTAGGCCCTGTATAAATACAATCCGCCACTTTTAGGATCGTCATCTCCTTCGGCAAATTTTTTCCTGGCTTCATTTAGGTTTTGGCGTACAATTCTTTCCTGCGCTTCTACAAGGCTTTGCACCCGTGGTTTTAAAATATGATATTGCTGGTCATCGCCTTTTGGTACCGGACCAGAAATGATCAGAGGCGTACGGGCATCATCAATTAATACGCTATCCACCTCATCCACCATTGCATAATGGTGTTTGCGCTGCACCATTTCTTCCGGTGTATGCACCATATTATCACGCAGGTAATCAAAACCAAATTCGTTGTTGGTGCCGTAGGTAATATCGGCAAAATAAGCACGGCGGCGTTCTTCGCTATTGGGCTGGTGTTTGTCTATGCAATCAACCCTCAAACCCAACCATTCGAAAATAGGACCGTTCCATTCACTGTCGCGGCGGGCCAGGTAGTCGTTTACGGTTACAATGTGTACTCCTTCGCCAGCCAGGGCGTTCAGGTAGGCCGGAAGGGTGGATACCAGTGTTTTACCTTCACCGGTTGCCATTTCAGAAATTTTGCCGGAATGTAAAACAGCGCCACCGATCAACTGCACATCGTAGTGCACCATGTTCCAGGTAATTTGTCCGCCACCGGCTGTCCATGTGTTTTTGTATATGGCGTTATCACCATTGATGGTGATGTAATCTTTTAAAACACTCAGGTCCCTGTCCAGCTCCGTGGCCCTGGAAACGATCTCTGTATTTTCTTTAAAACGGCGGGCTGTTTCTTTTACAACCGCAAACGCTTCAGGTAAAATCTCTTTAAGGATTTCTTCTATTTTTTGGTCGCGGTCTTTTTTAAGCTTGTCCACTTCGTGGTAAATCGCGTCTTTACCCACCAGGTCATTAAACGGAAGCTCGTCGGCTTTTTGAGTGGTTTCGGCAATTTCTGTGTCGATCTCTTTCAGGTGATCCTGTATGCGTTGGCGGAACTCCTGTGTTTTATTGCGGAGCTCATCATTGCTGATAGACTGATAAGCCTGGAAATTCTCATTGATTTTGGTAACCAGCGGCAAAACAGCTTTCACATCTTTTTCAGATTTACTGCCGCCGAACATTTTTGATAGAAAACCGATCATATAGTATTATTAGTATTTCAGTATTCAGTTATTAATTCACTCTTTTAAATTTCCGCTGCCGGAAAATTCAGGTGTCAAAAAAGGTGCTAATATAGCTTAGAAGCCAATTTGACAGAGCCGTCAAAGATAAATTAATTTGAAGTGATGAAAATGAAGCGGCCCAAGTTACGCAAGGGAAGAGTTTTTGCAGGCAGTTTAACGTACTTTTCAGCTTTCAATTCAATAATATTAATATGGAATGATGAGAACTTTCCTGAAATTTTTATTGGTTTCTGTTGTAGTCAATGTGACCGCCTGCACCAATACAGATACAGAACGGGAGCAAAAAAAAATGACGCCGGGGGGCATTTTTTTCGATTACAGAATATTGGGTGAAGAAGATAAAGGGAAGGTCACCTGCCTGTTGCAATTCAGGATGGGCGGACCGAATGGAGTTACTCTTTTACTGGAAGACCCGGCGAAGGTGGAACTGGATGGAGAAATAATAAAGGCCGACAGTGCAAGGCTGACGGGGGCCTTTTATGAAACCATAAAACCTGTCAATGAATTTAAAGGGAAGCATTCAATCGTCTTTACAGACCTGGAAAAAAAGCCGCATACAGAAGAATTTGAATTCACGCCCTTTCGGTTATCGACGGAACTACCCCAAAAACTTAAGCGAAAACCTTTTACAATCAGGCTGGTTGATCTTCCTGCGGATGCGGCTACTATTCACATAACTCTTACCGACACTTCATTTACTACCAACGACGTGAACGAAATAGCAGAAGTGGTAAACGGCGAAGTAGCGGTTACGGAAACTATGATAAACAAATTAAAGGCTGGTCCTATTGTGCTTGAACTTTCCACGGAAAACGAAAGAACCGTGAACAAAGGCGCAAACGATAAAGGCCGGATTTGGATGCGATACGGCTTGCGAAGAGAGTTTGAACTGGTGGAATAGTTGTCATGCAGATCTCTTCGGATATTCTTTTAATACAGAACCTACAGGCTATTGATCTTGCAAAACAGAACAAGACCAATTCTTGTGAGCAGATCTCCGGTTTGAAGCCGGAGGTTTTGGTTTTGAAAAGACTTGAATTTTATGACTCCCCGGTTTTATAACACCCGAAAAATGAAATTTCTTCTTAAAAGCAGCGTCAAACCGGCTGGTTTTCACCTTTAACGAAGCTATGGGCCTAATTTCTCCCTGTTTTATGGAATTTCTGCTTTCAGCACGTACTTTTGCGGGCCGAAAGAAGAGCTGAATAAAGAACAGGAAGTACAAGAGTGCGACGCAACGGAAGGTGAACAGGGAACAAAAGCCGGTAACACAACTATAAACACAAACAAGAAACTATAAACTCAATATGGCTGGTCAGTTAAAGGAAGTACGCAACCGCATTAAATCAGTACAAAGCACACAGCAAATTACCAAGGCAATGAAAATGGTGAGTGCGGCCAAATTGCGCCGTGCCCAGGATGCTATTATCCAAATGCGTCCGTATGCTAAAAAGCTGCAGGAAATGCTAAGCAATATTGTAAGCAATACCGAAGTGGAAGGCGGCAATGCTTTGGCTGCAGAAAGATCTGTAGAAAGGGTGCTTCTGATTGTTATTACCTCTGACCGCGGACTGGCCGGCGCCTACAATGCCAACGTGATCAAACTGGCAAAACAGCTCATTCGTGAAAAATATACCGCCCAACAGGCGAAGGGCAACGTGACGATTTGGAGCATTGGTAAAAAAGGCTTTGAGCATTTTGCCAAGAACAATTTCAATGTAAGCGATACATATAAAGATATTTTTCTGAACCTGACCTTTGAAAATGTGCAAAAAGCTGCGCAAGCTGCTGTAAAAGCGTATTTGAATAAAGAATTTGACAGGATTGAAATTGTGTACAGCGAATTTAAAAATGCAGCCACACAGCGTTTTGTTTCAGAGCAGTTTCTTCCCATTCCGAAGGCACAAAATGCAGCTACGGCTACCAAGGCGGATTTTATTTTCGATCCCAATAAAGAAGAATTGATCGCTGAACTGATGCCGAAGATCTTGAATACGCAATTGTACAAAGCCGTTCTGGATGCCAATGCTTCTGAGCACGGCGCCCGCATGACAGCCATGGATAAGGCCAGCGAAAATGCCAACGAACTGTTGCGTAATTTGAAAATTACCTACAACCGTGCAAGGCAGGCAGCCATTACAACCGAACTGACAGAGATTGTAAGCGGTGCCGCGGCGTTACAAGGCTAATTACATGATTTGAAAATTTGAAGATTTGAAAATGTTTTGAATTCATCATTTTCAAATTGGCTAATTTTCAAATTTTCAAATTGTTTTCATGGAAATCTCGAACCTCATACCACATATTGAAGCTTTAATTTTTGCAAGCGATAAGCCTTTGACGCCTGCTGAAATCACGGAACTGGTAAACCAGGCCTTTGGTTTTATGGAAGATAAAATTGAAGTAGAACAGGTGGATGCTTCCCTGGAAGGCATTGTGGAGAAATACAATTCTGAGTTTTATCCTTTTGAAGTAAGACAGAGTGGTGGCGGCTGGCAGTTCCTGACAAAAAAAGAGTATCATAAAACGGTTGCGCAGCTAAACGGCGAGAAGTTTTTAAAACGCTTGTCAGCCGCGGCCCTGGAAACCCTGGCTATAGTGGCGTACAAGCAACCCGTGACCAAAGGAGAAATTGAAGCCATTCGTGGAGTAAGCAGTGATTATGCGGTTCAGAAATTACTGGAGAAAGAATTGATCGTTATCAGCGGCCGCAACGAAAAGTTGCCCGGCCATCCTTTGGTGTATGCTACTTCCAAAAACTTCATGGATTATTTTGGGATCAACTCCGCCGACGACCTGCCTAAGATCAAGGAAGTATTGGCCGACCAGTTGGTAGAACCCACAGTTGTTCATCATACCGATTTGGAGCAAAGTGAGGTATTAGCCGTTTCCGATAATGGCGAATTGATTGCCAATGCGGAAGCAGAACCCGGAGCTATAACGGAAGAAAATCTAAACGGCCATAGTTTTGAAATGGGCGAACCTTCGGATGAAGCGGCCGGAACTGATGGTGAGCCTGAAGGTCAGGTTACGGAAGACGAACCTACCGAAGAAGCCATTGAAGAATACATTTCCGATGAAGTATTTATAGAAGGCGATGAGGAGGAAATTGAAGAAGCCGTAGAAGAGGAAGTGGCTGATGAAGAGGTGCCTTCAGAAATGGATGAAGAAGAAACTTCCACTGAAAACCCTGATGACGAAGAAAGTTCTTCTGAGCCGGATGAAGATACATCTGAAGAAAAAGAGGAAGACTGATCAAAAAATGTGAGTTTCCGTATAACCAATACTATCAGCCTGCCGGCAGGTTTTTAAATTCAGTTTCACACAATGGCGCAACGTTTATCAAATACCCAATTGGTTCAACTCGCTAACCAGTTTGGTACCCCTCTGTATGTCTATCATGCCGAAAAAATAAAAGAGCAGTATCAAAAGTTAACACAGGCGTTCCGTAACACAAATACGGTTTTTTTTTATGCCTGTAAGGCTCTTACCAATATTAATGTGCTTAAGTATGTAAAGTCGCTTGGCGCCAATGTGGATTGCAGTTCCATCAACGAAGTAAAACTGGCCCTTCGGGCAGGTTTTCCCCCGGAAAGAATCTTATACACTTCCAACGGCATTGCCTTTAGTGAAATTGAAGAAGCCAAAGAATTGGGTGTTA
The DNA here is from genome assembly GCA_963697545.1 of uncultured Bacteroidota bacterium. Classification (GTDB taxonomy): domain Bacteria; phylum Bacteroidota; class Bacteroidia; order Chitinophagales; family Chitinophagaceae; genus Flavisolibacter. The sequence goes on from CAVOOL010000005.1 coordinate 186,041, forward strand.
TCATTAATATTGACAGCATTTCCAACCTTGAAAAATTTGGAAAAAAATACGGGCACAGTTATCCTGTAGGCATTCGCCTGCGGCCCAATATTATGGCGGGTGGCAATCTTAAAATTTCCACTGGCCACGAAAAAAGTAAGTTTGGTATTCCCATCGAACACATAAGCCAGGTGGTGGCTTTGGTGGAGAAGCACAATATTTTAATTCACGATCTGCACATTCACACCGGCAGCGAAATAAAAGATGTGGATGTATTTGTAAAGGGCATCGAAGTTTTATTCGACATCATTCCGCATTTTAAAGAATTAAAGTTTATAGATCTTGGCGGTGGTTTTAAAGTGCCTTACCAGGATGGCGATTCCGAAACGGACATTGACCTGTTGGCACAAAAAGTTTCTGAATTGTTTTCGGCGCACCCCGATGCCCGCTCTTTGCAGGTTTGGTTTGAACCGGGTAAGTTTTTAGTGAGTGAATGCGGCTATTTTATCACAAAGGTGAATGTACTGAAGCAAACGCCTGCAGCGGAATTTGTAAGTGTGGATAGTGGGTTCAACCATTTGATACGCCCCATGTTTTACGATGCCTATCACCGCATAGAAAATATCAGCAACCCTGATGCGGAGCAAAAGGTGTATTCTGTGGTGGGCAATATCTGCGAGACCGATACATTTGCCTGGCATAGAAAATTAAGTGAAGTAAGAGAAGGCGATTACCTGGTGTTTTATAACGCCGGCGCCTATGGTTTTGAGATGTCTTCCAATTTTAATTCACGCCTGAAGCCGGCAGAAGTTTTGGTCAAAGACGGCGAAGCATTGCTCATTCGCAAAAGAGACGAGTTTGAAGACCTGTTAAAAAATCAGATTGAAGTTTTATAAAAAGAAAATCCCGCCTGACAGCGGGATTTTTTATGCAGGCTATTTCAGTTATGATCATTTTACAGTAACCGTTATCGTTGTTTTGCCGGTTGAAGGAATGCTCATTCCCTGCGCTTCCATAGTAGCAGTGGAATCTACAGTAGCTGTTTTTTGTTTCAGCAAACCAGTGGCTTTATCAAGTGTAATTTGCCCTGTTACTTTATCATCAGATCGTATGCTGGCATCGGTGCCCATGATCTGCTGGGTGGTGTTGATGTTGATAGTTTCCGTATAATCCAGCAGGATGTCGGTATCCGTAATGCCGGACACTTTATAAACGGTTGTTCTCTTTTGGCCGTTGGAGGAAGCACTATCCGTCCAGGTATCGCCCTGCGAAATTTGTTTACCGGGTAAAACTTTAAAAATGCTGGCATCGCCTGACTTGGGTAAACCTAAGCTAAGCCCCAGTTGAGAAGATGCTAATTCTGCCATGGCATCTGCTTCGGCATTCTTGCCGCCCTTCGGATTGGCATCGTCTGCTTTTACGGAAATTACTTTTCCATAGGCATCAACGGTCATTTTGTATTTACTCTTCAGGTTTTTTTCCATCATCTTTCCCATGTCGCTTTTGCGGTCTGCTTCTTTTTCCGAATCAAAGCTTTGAGAGTTGCCCATTCCTTCGGCAGCAAATACCAGTCGTTTTATTTTATGTTCAATGGTGGCGCTGTCTGCATTGGCATCCGCTACATCAAAAACCTGGGTTATCGTGGAATTTACCGTTGATTCCATAGACTGTCCCATCAGCTCCATGGTAGTTGTTTTTTTGGTTTCTGTTACCATTTCCAGTTTTTGTCCTTTCTGGAAGTTGAGTTTGCCGCTTGCATTTTGTGCAAAGCTGTTTATCGATAAGGCCAGAGAAGCAATCAGGAGAGTTTTTTTCATATAAAATTTTAAGGTTGTCAAATTTGACGAAATAATTTGGATTATGGATGCATGTAATACCTTTAAGAAATGAACACCGTCACAAAGGCTGGCACAAACGCTTCTGCATTTTTTGCCTTAACCAGGAACCCGGTTGCCTTCAGGTTGTTTCTTTTAAAAAAACTTCCTGCTGCTTATTTCTCGGGCCTGAAGGTAAAAGAGGTGAGCGAAGATTCCTGCGCTGTCACTGTGCCTTTCCGGTGGTTTACCCAAAATCCGTTTCGTTCCACCTATTTTGCCTGTTTAAGCATGGCGGCAGAAATGAGCACGGGCATCCTGGCTATGGCCCACGTTTACAAGCGGTCGCCCAAAGTATCCATGCTGGTGGTTTCGGTGGAAGGAAAGTTTTACAAAAAGACTACGGGGCTTACAAAATTTATCTGCGAGGAGGGTTTGTTGATACAGCAAACGATTCAAAAGGCAATTGATTCCTTGGAAAGCCAAACGATCAAAGCAAAATCATCGGGTTTTAATGAAAAGAATGAACTGGTGGCTGAATTTTGGATAACCTGGTCTTTTAAAGCAAAACAAGTCAGTTAAGATTTTTTCACACGTATAAAACGGTTTTTATGAAGATTGCATTTCATGGCGCGGCACGAACGGTTACAGGTTCCAAGCACTTAATCACGCTTAAGAACGGGAACAAGGTTTTATTGGATTGTGGCATGTTCCAGGGTATGGGAAAAGACACCGATGCGCTGAACAGAAGTTTTGGCTTTAATGCGGAAGACGTTACCGCTATGATCCTTTCTCATGCACATATTGATCATTCCGGCTTAATTCCCAAACTGGTAAAGGAAGGTTTTAAAGGCGAAATATTTTGTACCGATGCCACAAAACAGTTAAGTGTGCTGCTTTTGGAAGATTCAGCCGAAATCCAGGAAAGCGATGCCAAATATCATAATAAGGGAAGCAGGGCGCAGGGTACTCCCTTGCAACAACCTTTATATACGCTGGAGGATGCTAAAAACTCTTTTTCTTATTTCAGGGAGAAAGAGTACGGCCAGTGGTTTACCGTGATAGAAGGAGTAGAAGCTATGTTTACCGATGCGGGTCATATTATTGGCAGTGCCTGTGTGCATGTTCGAATCACGGAAAATGGAACCACCAGACAAATAACTTTTAGCGGAGATGTGGGTCGCTACCGGGATGTGATCCTGAAATCGCCCCAAACCTTTCCGCAGGCCGATTTCATCCTCATGGAATCAACATACGGAAACAGTTTGCATGAAGATGTAAGTACCTCGGTAGATACCTTGTTGTCCTGGATAGAAAGAACCTGTATTCAAAAGAAAGGGAAATTGATCATTCCTGCTTTCAGCCTGGGCAGAACACAGGAAATATTATATGCTTTCAACCAGCTGGAATTGGAAAACCGTCTGCCAAAGCTTGATTATTTTTTAGACAGTCCACTGAGCATGGCAGTGACCGACCTGGTTAAAAATTATTCCTCCTATTTCAACAAGACGATTCAAAAAGTAATGCAAAGCGATAGCGATCCTTTTATGTTCACCGGTCTTCATTATATCAAGTCAGTGGATGAATCGAAGTTACTGAACTACAGAAATGAGCCCTGTGTTATCATTTCGGCCAGTGGCATGGCAGAAGCCGGAAGGGTAAAGCATCATATCAGCAATAACATTGAAAATTCCCGTAATGCCATTTTGATGACAGGCTATTGTGAACCAAACTCATTAGGCGGCAGGTTGCTGGCAGGGGCAAAAGAAGTGGGCATCTTTGGTGTGCAGCACGAAGTGCATGCAGAAATTGGCGCCATAAAAAGCATGAGTGCCCACGGGGACTATGAAGACCTGTCGCAATGGCTGGCCTGCCAGGATCCATCTCATGTACAGAAATTATTTTTAGTGCATGGAGAATATGATGTGCAGGTTCCGTTTAAAAGCAGGTTAATAAAAAAGGGCTTTACAGATGTTGAAATTCCGGAGCGCCATTTTGAAGTTGGGCTTAGTTGATATGTTAATAAATTTAACGAACCGCTTTTCCCTTCAGGGTTTCCACTGGATTATTTATTGTTGGAAGCGGTCAACTTGTAGGTAGGGGTTTCCTCTAAACTTTCACATCTTTTTTAAAATAAATGCATTGTTCTCTGCGTCTTCAAATGGTAAAACAAAGGAGAACAATCATGAGATTTTTTAAACTTTTTAATGTGGCAACCTTTTCCGGCTTGTTGCTGGCAGGTTGCGCAAGCGTGGCACACGTAGAAAAAGATAAAACAGTTGATTTAAATAACTACCATACCTATGCCTGGGTAGATACAAAAGAAACAAAGAACGACTCCACGAAAACCAGGGTTTCTGATCTTGCGGAGCGAACCATTAAGCATGCGGTGGACGCCGAACTGGCCAAAACGGGTTGGAAAGAATCCAAAAGACCCGATGTTCTGTTAACCTATGATGTGTTAGTGGAAAAAGGAGTAAAAGAACAAAACAATCCTGTGTACTCCCAACCTTACAGCCGTTACTACTTCAATCCCTATAATGGCCGCTGGATGTCGATATATTATCCATCCCAGTTTTTGGGGTATGACAGAGGGCGGCAACAGGTAAGAGAAGGAACGATCACCATTAGCATGATAGACGCCAAAACAGATAAAACTATTTGGCAGGGCTGGACTACCGATGAAGTGAACAGCAGGAATTTAACCAGCAAGGAAATTCAGAATAGCGTGAAAAGCATTTTCCGCAAGTTTGACCTGGCAAAAAAATAAAAAATTGCTCCTATGAAATTCCATCCCGCATCCAAATGTGAAGGGTGCGGGATTTTTATTTAAAAATATTTTGGAAGCAAATAGAGTGCGGCCTATCTTTGCACTCCCAAAAACGAGCCGCGTTCGTCTAAGGGTTAGGACACCACCCTTTCACGGTGGTGATACGGGTTCGAATCCCGTACGCGGTACAAAAGCCTTGCCTTGCGCAGGGCTTTTTTATTTCTGGTTTTCTGCATGTCTTCATTTCTCAAATAATCTTTGAATGTATTAATATTGACATGGATGAAATTTTTTAAATCCCTTTACGTTCAGGTCATTATTGGTATTGTAGCCGGTATAGTGGTGGGCTATTCATTTCCATCTTTTGCCCCCGCAGCAAAGTTGATCAGCGATACCTTCATCAACATGATCAAAATGGTGATTGCGCCGGTCATCTTTTTTACGGTAGTAACCGGCATAGCCGGAGCCGGCGATTTAAAAAGAGTAGGAAGGGTGGGCGGTAAGGGGTTGATCTATTTTGAAGTGGTTACCACCCTGGCGTTGATCATTGGATTAACCGTAGCCAATATCGTTAAACCCGGGCAGGGCATTCCTCCTGAAAACATTCCTCCTGCCGACCTTTCCAAATACACTTCCGGCGCCGCTGACATGAACTGGGGCGAATTTGTTTCGCATATTGTTCCGCCAAATATTGTAGAAGCTTTTGCCAGGGGCGAAATTATCCAGGTGCTTTTCTTCGCCATTCTATTCAGCATTGGCGTAAAACAGTTAGGCGCTTCCGGACACAGCCTCATCAATACTTTCGAAAAAATCAATAAAGCACTATTCAATATACTCAGGATCATCATGAAGGTAAGTCCCATTGGGGCTTTTGGCGGAATAGCGTACACTGTTGGAAAATTTGGCTTTGCCAGTCTTGCTGTTTTGGGCAAACTGATGCTTACATTTTATCTTACCTCGTTTCTCTTCATTTTTATTGTGCTGAATGCCATTGCCAGGTATTATGGCTTTAGCCTTTGGAAACTGCTTGGCTACATCAAAGCAGAAATATTGATCGTGTTGGGTTCAAGCAGCAGTGAATCGGTGCTGCCTAATCTCATTCAAAAGCTGGAAGTGGCGGGCTGTGATAAAGCGGTTGTGGGACTGGTTATACCTACGGGTTATAGTTTTAACCTTGACGGAACAACCATTTACCTGAGCATGTCGGTTATTTTCCTGGCCCAGGTATTTAATGTGCCACTTTCCATTGGGCAGGAATTAACCATCATCGGTATTTTGATTATTACCAGCAAGGGTGCTGCCGGTGTTACGGGTAGTGGTTTCCTGGTGTTAACCTCCACGCTGACAGCTATGAAGGTAGTGCCTGTAGAGGGCCTGGCTTTGCTGATTGGGGTGGACCGTTTCATGAGCGAAGCAAGAGCCATTACCAATATGATTGGCAACACCGTGGCAACCGTAGTGATCGCTAAAAGCGAAAAAGCAGTGGACATGGCTGTGTATAAAAAAGTAGTGGAAGGGAAACGTACCAGGGCTAAAGTTTTGGGAGTGCCCATAACGGAATAACTACAAGTGGTCTCATAAATAGACTTTTGATAGAGTGAGTGGTGAGTAATCAGTGGTAAGTAAGAGCTTTTTACTCACCATTCACCACTGACCACTCACAAAAAGACTTTGTGCGATGGGTTCTAGTTTGTACCGGCCTGGTAGTTATTGGTAAGCTTTGTAACTACAAACTATAAACTAAAAACCATAAACTTCTTTAACTTCGCCCCGCATTTATAATCTAAATTTAGTAATATGAGTACTGTAAAAGTTGCCATTAATGGCTTTGGAAGGATTGGTCGTCTGGTTTTTCGCCAGATTTATAATATGGAAGGAATTGAGGTAGTAGCGGTGAATGATCTGACAAGTCCTAAGGTTCTGGCGCACTTGTTAAAATACGATTCTGCACAGGGTCGTTTTGGCCAGGATGTAAAGGCTACAGAAAATTCAATTGTGGTAAATGGCAATGAAATAAAAATATATGCACAAAAAGATCCGGCACAAATTCCCTGGGGACAACACCAGGTGGATGTGGTGCTGGAGTGTACAGGTTTCTTTACCGATAAAGTAAAAGCTGAAGCACACCTGAAGGCTGGCGCAAAAAAAGTGGTGATCTCTGCACCTGCCACCGGCGATCTGAAAACAATTGTGTTCAACGTAAACCACGAAATTTTAGATGGCTCTGAAGCCATCATTAGCTGCGCCTCGTGCACTACCAATTGCCTGGCTCCAATGGCTAAGGTGTTGGAGGATTCATTTGGTATTGCTAATGGCTTAATGACTACGGTTCATGCCTACACCAATGATCAGAATACGCAGGACGCACCGCATCCAAAAGGCGACCTGAGAAGAGCAAGGGCGGCAGCAGTAAATATTGTGCCTAACAGCACAGGTGCTGCAAAAGCTATTGGGTTGGTATTGCCAAGCTTAAAAGGAAAATTGGATGGCACAGCGCAACGTGTACCCACGCTAACCGGTTCTTTAACCGAACTGACAGTGGTTTTGAATAAAAAAACAACCGTTGAGGAAGTAAATGCTGCCATGAAAGCTGCAGCCAATGAAAGCTTTGGCTATACTGCAGATGAGATTGTAAGCAGTGATGTTATCGGCATGACCTATGGTAGCTTGTTTGATGAAACACAAACCAAAGTGCAAACCGTTGGCGATACGCAATTGGTGCGTACCGTTAGCTGGTATGATAATGAAATGAGCTATGTATCGCAACTGGTACGTACGGTTCATTACTTTGCCAAGCTGATAAAAAAATAAGTAACTCTATAATTGTAAAAGCCGGACTTTTTGTTCGGCTTTTTTATTTTCGCCTGCCGGCAATAAGCGGGCAATGGTTGTCAGCCATTTTGCATTTACCTTTAATCATATTTCCAAAACCAAAGAATCATGAGCAAGTTTCAGGACTATAATTTTTCAGGAAAAAAAGCTTTGATACGAGTTGATTTCAATGTGCCCCTCGATGAGAAGTACAACATTACCGACGATACCAGAATGAGGGCAACGATACCAACGATCAAAAAAATATTGAACGACGGGGGCAGTGTTATTCTTATGTCGCACCTGGGGCGTCCCAAAGAAGGTCCAACGGAAAAGTTTTCCTTAAAGCATTTGGTAAAACATTTAAGCGATTTGCTTGGAAAAGAAGTTCAGTTTGCCAATGATTGCATCGGTGAAGAAGCCGTTCAAAAAGCAAAAGCCCTGAAACCGGGTGAAGTATTGTTGCTGGAAAACCTGCGCTTTTACAAACAGGAAGAAAAAGGCGACGAAGCTTTTGCTGAAAAACTTTCCAAATTGGGAGATGTGTATGTGAACGATGCTTTCGGTACAGCACACAGGGCCCATGCTTCTACTGCTGTCATTGCAAAATTCTTTTCGCCGGAAAATAAAATGTTTGGCCTTGTGATGGAAGGCGAAGTAGCCAGTGCCGAAAAAGTATTGCACAGTGCCGAAAAGCCTTTCACCGCTATCATTGGCGGGGCCAAGGTTTCAGATAAAATTTTAATCATTGAAAATTTATTGGAAAGAGCAACCGATATCATTATTGGGGGTGGCATGGCTTATACTTTTTTCAGGGCCATGGGTGGCCAGGTTGGCAAATCCCTGGTGGAGGAAGACCGAATTGATACAGCAAAAGAGTTGTTGAAAAAAGCCGAGGCAAAAGGTGTAAATATTCACTTACCGGCAGATTCTATTATAGCCGACAAATTTGCAGAAGACGCCGAAGTTTCTTCTTCCTTAAGCAACATTATTCCGGAGGGCTGGATGGGACTGGATATTGGCGCTATGGCCTGCGATACCTTTACCAAGGTTATTCATGATTCGAAAACCGTTTTATGGAACGGACCAATGGGTGTATTTGAAATGGAAAAATTTCAGCACGGCACCAAATGCGTGGCCCAGGCTGTAGCCGACGTTACCCAAAAGGGTGCATTCACATTGGTAGGCGGTGGCGATAGCGTGGCCGCGGTGAACCAGTTTGGCTTTGCCGATAAAGTAAGTTATGTATCTACGGGCGGCGGCGCCATGCTGGAGTACTTCGAAGGAAAGGAATTGCCGGGGATTGCCGCATTGAAATAATGCCATAATAGCACCCATTCATTCGTGGTGTGTAATTTGATGATACACAACCGTACTTTTCAAGTACATTTAAAATATAAATTCAAAAAACATGAGACGTAGTAGTCCAATTCTGTGGGTGATATTAGCCCTTGTTTTGATCTTCGTTTTTATTGGATGCGGTAGTTATAATGGCCTGGTGGGGCAGGACGAGACTGTAAAAAATGCATGGAACAAAGTGCAAAGTGATTACCAGCGCCGTGCCGACCTGATTCCCAATTTGGTGAACACGGTAAAAGGTGAAGCCAATTTTGAACGTGGTACGCTTAACGATGTAATCAATGCAAGAGCAAAGGCTACGTCTATGCAGGTAAGCCCTGAAAATCTTACACCTGAAAATATCGAAAAGTTTCAACAGGCCCAGGCCCAGTTATCCGGTTCGCTTAGCAGGTTGTTGGTCACGGTGGAACAATATCCCAATCTTAGGGCCAATGACGCCTTCCGGAATTTGCAAACGCAACTGGAAGGAACCGAGAACAGGATCAAGGTGTCAAGAAATGATTTTAATGATGCTGTTCAAACCTATAATACCAAGGTGCGCAGTTTTCCAACCAATATGGTAGCAGGCGTTATGGGCTTTCATCCCCGCCAGGGTTTCACTGCCGATGCGGGTTCTCAAAATGCGCCAACGGTTGATTTCGGAAATCAAACAACGCCATCTGCTCCATCTGTAAATCTTGATTCAACTAGAAAATAGTGAGACTCTTTCCCTGGCAAAAGAAAAAAGAATTCTTCACGGAAGAAGAAAAGCAGCAGCTTGTTCAGGCTATTCAAATGGCAGAACAAAAAACAAGCGGCGAGGTTCGTGTATTTGTCGAATCCAAATGCAGGTTTGTAGATGCAACGGATCGGGCCAGGGAAATTTTCTTTAAGTTGGAAATGGATAGAACCGAACAGAGGAATGCTACACTTGTATATGTGGCAGTGGACCATCACCAGGTAGCGATTTTTGGAGATGAAGGCATTCATCAGAAAGTGGGAGCAAAATACTGGCAGGATGAAGTCAAAAAAATGTTGCTTCATTTCAAAAATGAACATTTAACCGACGGCATTTGCCAGGCCATAACCGATTTAGGGCAGGCCCTCCAGTTTTACTTTCCCTACAACAGAGATACGGATAAGAATGAGCTTCCGGATGAAATTATTTTTGGCAGGTAACGAATGAAGAAATTAGCAATCCTCATAGCCCTTTTATTTTCTGTTTGTGCATTTGCACAGATTGAAAAAGTGATTCCGAACAGACCTAATCCTCCCAGGCTTGTTAACGACATTGCCCATGTATTGACACCCGAACAGATAGATGCTTTGGAAAGAAAGCTGGTGGCTTATGATGATAGTACCTCCAACCAGATCGTCGTTGTTACCATTCAATCTACCAATGATTATGCGATTGATGATGTGGCATTGGGCATTTTACGAAAATGGGGTGTTGGGAATAAAGAAAAAGATAATGGTATTGTTATTCTTGCTGCCATAGCTGATAGAAAAGTATGGATAGCCACCGGGTATGGAATGGAAGGCGTGGTGCCCGATATAACCGCACAAACCATTATTGATCATGATGTCCTTCCTAATTTCAGATCCGGTAATTATTATCGGGGTTTTGATGAAGCTGCAAATTCCATTTTTAGAGCAGCGGCAGGTGAATACAAAGCTCCGGCAGGTTATAATGAAAGGGGTAGAAGTTCCGGCGTCAGTATTGGTAAAATCATTATTGCTATCATTATCCTGTTTTTTATTTTAAATATGTTTGGTGGCGGTGGAAGCAGAGGCGGAGGATTTATGTCCCGCCGCGGATACAGAGGTTTTGGCGGGCCGGTTATTTTCCCTGGCGGCTTTGGCGGCGGGGGAGGTGGCGGATTCGGAGGAGGTGGTTTTGGCGGCGGCGGCTTCGGTGGTTTTGGTGGCGGAAGCGGCGGTGGCGGTGGCGCCGGTGGTAGCTGGTAAGATCTGATCCAATTAATTGGTTTAAATACTTCTCATTATAAAGCCGTTTCAATTTGATTGAAACGGCTTTATAATTTCTAATTGAATTAATCTCCATTACAGGCGTTGTATCGTTTGGTGTATTGCGCCTGCTTATTAATGATCTTATTGTATTTGCAGGCAATAACCCAATTTGGATATCAGCATAACTGAGTCCGGAAGAAAGCACCGGCACAGTGCACTTCTCGCTAAAGGTCCTTCCGGAAACAAATCAATTAACAATTATAAATTGACAATTAAAAGTGAAGCGGACATTGAAATTGAAAAATGGTATGTGAATTGCCCGGATAAAGAAAAGTTGATTATGAAAAAGATGTTGACAGCCGCAACTCTTGTAGGAACTGCCATTGCAGGGATAATCTTATTTGCAAGAAAAAAAGGTTATGACAAAAAAAGCCTTCAGGATGCAAACAATACCTATCAAAAGCTGAACACCGGTACAGAAAAAACAGAAAGGCTTGGTTCTCACGCCATGGGCTGATCTGAATGGATAGCTTTTAAATAAGCAACTGGTAAACCGTGTTTCCCGGTTAAGGAGTCTATTGTGTATAGATTGTTTCCCTGCATGCAGCTGCAAAACTTAACAATATCTATAGCCCCCCTATACAATTTAACACGCAAAAGATAGTTCTGGCTTTACCGCCAATAAGGGTTTGCAGCTAATAGCGTACAAATAATAGTGTACAAAGAATTCCATTAATTTTGAGAGTGATGAAGAAACTTCTTGTTTTGATTTTCTTTTTTTGGGGCTACACATCCGTATCAGCACAAAAAGTCTATTTTATTTACCTGGAATCGGATAATGGGCTTCCGTTTTACGTAAGAACAACGGATAAGGTATATAGTTCTTCTTCCGCCGGTTACCTGATACTGCCCAACCTTGCAGATAGTAACTACACGCTGTTTATTGGTTTTCCTTCAACCCGCTCTAAGGAAACCAAATTCACGGTTACGATGCAAGGCACGGATCATGGTTTTTCCATAAAACAAATGGATGGGAGTTTAAATCTCTTTGATCTTCAAAACCTCAATCTTCTGACACCAACAAAAGATCAGGCAAATAATAACGTCATCTATGAGTCAAGGTCAGATGCTTTTACAAGGTTGCTTTCAAAAGCTTCGGATGATTCAAGTCTGTTGTCGGTACCTATTTTTGTAAAAACAGAGCCTTCTAAAAAAGATGTAAAAGAAAAAGTTGTTGCTGCTAAAGAAGTAAAACTAAACGCCGAAGAGCCAACATCTAAACCCAATGAGGTTAAATCTAAACCGGAAGAAATAAAACAAACGAATACAGAAATAGCTTCGGCGGATACAATATCAAAGAAAACAGACTCTATTGATACAAAGCCTGAAACTGCAATCGTTGAGGTTGAAAAAAAAGCCGGTAAAACAAAAGAAGAGCCGGAGCCCCAACGTATAGAAAATACCAGGGCCGATAGTATAGCAAATATTCAATCGAATAGCATAGCAGAGATTCAATCAACGGAAGAGTATAAAAAGTCCGTCATAAAAAAACATTCGGAAAGCTCAACCTCCGAAGGCTTTGGCCTGGTTTACCTGGACAAAAACGAGGAATCAGTGGATACCATACGGCTGCTTATTCCTAATCCTAAAATAATTTTCAGCGAGGATGACACAAAGCAGGTGAATAAAACAACCATAGAGGCAAAGAATGAATCCGTTCAGGTAGAATCACCAAAAACTGATACCGCAGAAAACGATAGTATAATCTCCAAAGACAGCATGCCGGCTTCTGATCAGAATCAATTGGCTTCGGCTGCCATCCGGCAAAAGACCAAATGCGATAACCAGGCTACAGATAATGACTTTTTTAAACTTCGCCGGAACATGGCCGCCAAACCAACAGATGAAGCTATGGTAGAGGAGGCTAAGAAATTTTTCAAAAACAAATGTTACACAACAGAACAAATTAAAAACCTGGGGGCACTATTCTTAACCTCGGCCGGCAAATACCTGTTCTTCGACGCTGCTCATATGTATGTTTCCGATCAGGAACAATTTGCTTCTTTAAAGTCCGAAATAAAAGATGAATATTATCTTAGGCGTTTTAAGGCTTTAATTGGAGAATAACGGATGCCCCGCTACTTTTTAGAACTTGCTTATAAGGGAACAGCCTATAGTGGCTTTCAGGTGCAGGAAAATGCAGATACCATTCAATCGGAGGTGGAAAAGGCGTTTGCCATTCTCCACCGCAGGCCGGTCTCTTTAACCGGCTCGTCCCGTACAGATGCAGGTGTGCATGCTCTTCAGAATTTTTTTCATTTTGATGATGAGAAAGAGGTTAATCCGCAACTCATCTATAAAATGAATGCCATTTTGCCTCAGGACATTGTACTTAAAAATATATATGTAATGCCTCCTGAAGCGCATTCACGCTTTGATGCTACGAGCCGGGAATACATTTATAAGATCCATCGGTTTAAAAACCCCTTCATTAAAAATACCTCCTACTTTTTTCCTTATAAATTGGATCTGGAACTAATGCAGCTGGCGGCGGAAATCGTAAAAACCCAATCAAATTTCTTTGCCTTTTCTAAAACCAATACCCAGGTTAAGAACTTTAGGTGCACCATTCAGGTTAGCCGGTGGCTGACAGAAGGGGACAATTTGATCTATAATATTGAAGGAAATCGCTTTTTAAGGGGAATGGTTCGTCTTCTTACCGCATCAATTTTAAAAGTAGGGCGGCATCAAATGTCGATTGAACAATTTAAAAAATTGTTTGAAGAGCCCCTTAAATGCGGGTATTCGGTTCCTTCCGATGGATTGTTCCTAAGGAAAGTCACGTATCCGGAAAACTATTTTCCCTCAACGGGCTTGTCTTTCACAGCTTTTTAGCAATTATTATTTCAAATCTTTTGGAATGAATAAGCAATGCCCCGTATCTTTGCATCCGCTTTTTGAAATCGGTCAGGCAACAATAAAAATAGAAATGCAGTTGATAATTTTATTGTGACAAAAATTGCAAATTAATTTGTTGGTAATCAAATACTTACTTATCTTTGCAGCCGCTTTTTGATCGAAGGATTTTACATAAAAAACGAATTTGGTTCTTCACAGTTTTTTATAAAATAAATACTAGAAAAGTTTGGCTGGTATTGCAAGTGAACCTTATCTTTGCAGTCCCAAAAAAATCTACA
>CAVOOL010000006.1:0-117018 GCA_963697545.1 uncultured Bacteroidota bacterium
TGGCCGGAATATCACCATTAAAAACCTTACGGCAAAAGGATATAAAGTGGCCCTGCTGGCACAAAACATCGATGGATTAAAAGTGGAGAACTGTGATTTCAGTTACAACTACCGCCAGCACTTAAACAGCACCCAGGAAAAAGAAGATATATCCGACTGGATGAGTTATCATCAAAATGAAAAGGATGAATGGCTTCGTTATGGCGCGGCCATATACCTGCGTGGCTGCAATAACGCCATCATTAGTAATTGCAAAGTTACCGGCGGTCAAAATGCGTTGATGATGGTGGAGTCTAACAACGGTATGATCTACAACAATGATTTTTCCTTCAATTCCGGCATTGGTTTAGGCATGTACAAATGCAGCTTCAATAAAGTAGTGTACAACAAGATCAATTTTAATGTGCGTGGTTATAGCCACGGTGTTTACAATCGGGGGCAGGACAGTGCCGGCATTTTGGTGTATGAACAAAGCAATAATAATCTGTTTTATAAAAACTCTGTTACGCATGGCGGCGACGGCTTTTTTCTTTGGGCCGGGCAAACAACCATGGATACAGGCGAGGGCGGCTGTAATGATAATATTTTAATGGACAATGATTTTTCCTATGCACCAACCAATGGCATCGAAGTCACCTTTAGCCGCAATAAGATCATTCACAACCGGATCTTTGAATGCGATCATGGCATTTGGGGCGGCTATAGTTTTGATACGGAGATTTCAGGAAATCAATTTCGACATAACCGTATTGCTATTGCCATTGAGCACGGCTTGAACAATACCATTCACCACAATCTTTTTTTGGAGGATAAGGAAGCTATCCGGTTATGGTCAAGAAAGGAGCAGCCGAAGGATTGGGGCTATGCAAAATACAGGGATACCCGCAGTGCCGGTTATACTATAGTGGGAAACAGCTTTAATAAAAATCCTTTGGTGTTTAATTTATCCGGAACCGATAGTCTTAAAATTTTTGAGAACCTGGTTTCCCTGTGCGATGCGGTTTATAAAACAGACACTACCGTTACCCATCTTGATACCACCTATAACAATGAACTGCTGTACCAGCTTTCAGAAGAATTCAAGCCTGATATTCCCTCCATTCAAAATCCGATTGAACCCTTTAAAGGCAATGGCCGGCTGGCCGGCAGGAAAAATATCATGATCACCGATTGGGGACCTTATGATTTCCGGTATCCGGTCATGTGGAATACAAATCCTGCTGATACATCAGGAACCATGCAGTTTGATTTGCTGGGTCCAAAGGGAAAATGGAAGATCGTTAGCGTAAAAGGGGTGGATAGTGTATCGGTAAAAAAAGGCAGCTTCCCTTCAAAAATCACGGTTCAAAAAGAAAAACAATCCAAAACGGATATAGAAATAATAGCGGAATACACCGGTGAAGCCTTTATTGATCAGTTTGGTAATAAACAATCAGCCAAAAAGCCCTACCGCTTCGCCTTTAAAAAATTCTTTCAACCCATTGATTTTACCGTACACTGGTATGCCTTTGATTCTTCTGCCAATCCTATTAACACCAATTACGGGGAACAATTAAAAACAAAACGGCCATTTAAGACGGAAAATGTTAACCGGTTGGATTATGCCTGGTGGAATGGTATAAAAACAGGAGAGGAGCGGTACAGCCAGTTTCTGACAGTGGCGGAAGGCTCTGCAGAAATTTCAAAGGGGCGAATATGAACTGGCGGTAACCTGGGACGATGCGGTCAGGGTGTATATTGATGGAAAATTGGTAATTGACGAATGGAACCCTTCTCAATATAAGTTTGATGAGTCCCCTCATAAAAAAATCAGGCTGGCCTTAGGTGGCAATCATCACTTCCGGGTAGAACATGTAGAATTAGGTGGTTTTGCCACTCTTGCCTTAAAACTTGAGAGGGTCAAATGATGCCGGATTTCTTAAAAACCTCCTAAACCGGTACTTTTTCCTGAAATTATGATAGTTATTGGTAAAATTATTCCTCAAACTTTTGTCTGTTTAAAACCAACCCGTTACCTTTGCACTCCCATTCCAAAAATGGGTTTGGCATATGTCACAGAGAATCAGAATCAAATTACAGTCTTACGACCACAACCTGGTAGATAAATCAGCAGAGAAAATTGTAAAGACTGTTCGCAGCACCGGCGCCGTAGTAACAGGACCTATTCCTCTTCCTACCCGTAAAAAGATCTTTACCGTTTTGCGTTCACCACACGTGAACAAAAAAAGCCGCGAGCAGTTCCAGTTGGCAACGCACAAGCGTTTATTGGACATCTACACATCCAGTTCAAGAACGGTAGATGCACTTTCAAAGCTTGATCTGCCTTCAGGTGTTGAGGTTGAAATTAAGGCCTGACGGACGACCTGCTGATAAACAGGTCTTTTAGAAAAAGAAATTAGTTCTTATCAAATAGTATCATCTCTCAATCATTCCGGCAACGGCGGAGAAAAGAGCTCTGAAAAGAAACTGCGCCTTAAGAATCTGCTAAAGCAAACTCTTAAATCTGCAATTACATATAAACAAGCCCTTCGAGGTTTGTTTGTCACCGGTACTTCCCCAGTCCGCCAAATTCGGACGATTCGGGAAAAGGTCGGCTGATGAACCAGGATTGAAGTCCCATAGTTCCAATGGGTCTGTCTTGCACAACCTTGCGGGGAAAAACCGTAAGAAAAATGAAAGGAATCATTGGTAAAAAAATTGGGATGACCAGCATCTTCGATGCAAGCGGTAAGCAAACTGCCTGCACGATTATTGAAGCTGGTCCTTGCGTTGTTACCCAGGTTAAAACGCAGGAAATCAGACGGCTACAATGCCCTCCAGATCGCTTTCGGCGATAAAAAAGAAAAACACACGATCAGTGCAGAAAAAAATCACTTCGCTAAAGCCAATACTCCGGCTAAAAAGTGTGTAAAAGAATTCAGAAACTATTTCGAAGAAAAAAATATTGGTGATACCATCACAGTTGACATTTTCGCGGAAGGCGATAAAGTTGATGTGGTTGGTACAACAAAAGGTAAGGGTTTCCAGGGTGTTGTAAAACGTCATGGTTTCCCCGGTGTGGGTGAAGCTTCTCACGGTCAGCACGACCGCCAGAGAGCTCCGGGTTCTATCGGTGGTTCATCTTATCCAAGCCGTGTATTCAAAGGAATGCGCATGGCTGGTAGAATGGGTCAGGACAGAGTGAAAGTAAAAGGTCTGAAAGTAGTGAAGATCTTCACTGACAAAAACTACATATTGGTAAGTGGTTCTGTTCCGGGCCACAATGGTTCAATCGTTTTAATCCAGAAAGTAAAATGCAAGTAAAAGTATTAAACATACAAGGACAGGAAACAGGTAGAACTGTTGAACTTCCTGAAGAAATATTTGGTATCGAACCAAATAACCACGCCATTTATCTGGCTGTTAAGCAATACCTGGCCGCCCAGCGTCAGGGTACGCACAAGGTAAAGACCCGTGCCGAAGTAAAAGGTGCCAGCCGTAAGCTACACCGCCAAAAAGGTACCGGTGGTTCCCGTAAGGGTAATATCCGTAACCCTTTATACAAAGGTGGTGGTACCATATTCGGCCCTAAGCCGCACAAATACGATATCAAATTGAATCGTAAAGTAAAGGATCTGGCTAAGATGTCTGCTCTGACTCACAAGGCGAAAGCAAATGCCATCTATGTTGTGGAGGATGTTAACTTGGACACTCCAAAGACAAAAACATTCATGGACATTTTGAACAGCCTGAAGGTAGGTGATAAGAAGCTGATGTTCATTCTTCCTGAGTACAACGAAACCGTATATGTAAGCTCCCGCAACATTCCGTCTGTATTGACGATGTTGATGAGCGATGTAAATACCTACGACCTGGTGAACTCAGAAGTATTGGTGTTAACCGAAAGCGCCGCCAAGATTTTTGCCGATAGCGAAGAAGAAGTAGCAGCGTAAAATAATTAGCCAATTGGCAATGAGCCAATTAGCTAATGAAAGTTCTTAAAGTAAAAGACAGGTGGTTTTGAAGATTCATTGTCACATTGTCGAATTGTCAAATTTTCAAATTGAATTCAGATGAAACTTTCTGAAGTATTGATAAAACCAATTTTAACCGAGAAAGCAAACAGCCAGCAGGAAAGCCTGCGTCGTTACGCTTTTAAGGTTGCCCGTAAAGCAAACAAACTGGAGATCAAAAAAGCGATCGAAGAGTTTTACGGAGTAAACGTAGTGGATGTAAACACTGCTGTTGTTCCTGGTAAGAACAAAACCCGTTATACAAAAAAAGGATTTACCAAAGGCCAGAAACCTGCTTATAAAAAAGCAATGGTAACGGTAGCCGAAGGTGAAAACATTGATTTGTATTCAAACATCTAATTCGTAAACAAGAATGGCTTCAGCAGCCGCAAATGTTGAAAAAGAAATAAAGTCATGGCATTAAGAAAGTATAAACCCATTACAGCCGGTACTCGTTGGAGAATCGGTAATGCATACGCAGAGGTGACTACCAATGAGCCTGAAAAGTCATTGTTGGAAATTAAGACCCGTACTGGTGGTCGTAACTCTCAAGGTCGCAGGGCAATGCGTTACATTGGTGGCGGTCACAAAAAAATGTACCGTATCATTGATTTCAAACGCAACAAAAAAGATATTCCTGCAACCGTTGCTTCTATCGAGTACGATCCAAACCGTACCACTTTCATCGCCCTGTTGAATTATGCTGATGGTGAAAAAAGATACATCCTGGCACCACAAGGTTTAACAGTTGGAATGACTGTGGTAAGCGGTGATGCAGTAGCTCCTGAATTAGGAAATGCACTTGCAATTGAAAAACATGCCTTTGGGTACTGTGGTTCACAATATTGAAATGCAGCCTGGCCAGGGCGGTAAAATAGCAAGAAGCGCTGGTGCTTCTGCGCAGCTTTCCAACAAGGAAGAAAAATATGCTGTGTTGAAAATGCCAAGCGGTGAGTTAAGAAAAGTGTTGATCAATTGTTACGCAACAGTAGGTATTGCTTCAAACAGCGACCACCAGTTACAGAGCATGGGTAAAGCCGGCCGTAATCGTTGGAAAGGCATTAAGCCAAGAACCCGTGGTGTGGCCATGAACCCTGTAGATCACCCGATGGGTGGTGGTGAAGGCCGTGCATCCGGAGGTCAGCCTAGAAGCAGAACCGGTCAATACTCACGTGGCTTGAAAACACGTACAAAGGGTAAAGGCAGTGATAAACTGATCATCCAGCGCAAGAACGGTAAGAAACTGGCGAAATAATTAAACAGACAATTCTAAACAGAATATATAATGGCTCGTTCAATTAAAAAAGGTCCTTACGTAGCAGCTCATTTAGAAGGTAAAGTGCTGGCTATTAACGAAGGCAAAAACAAAAAAGGTGTGATAAAAACATGGAGCCGTCGTTCTACTATCACTCCTGATTTTGTAGGTCATACGTTTGCTGTACACAACGGAAACAAATTCATCCCTGTGTATGTAACAGAGTTCATGGTAGGACATAAATTAGGTGAATTTGCACCAACCAGAAACTTTAAAGGACACTCAAGTAAAAAAGGATAAAATAAGGTTAAGGCAAAGGTTTAGGCTAAGCCTCAACCTCAACCTCAACTTCAAACTAAATAAAAATGGAAGCAGTAGCAAAACTGAGAAATTATCCAACATCGCCCCGCAAAATGCGCTTACTGGCGGATTTGATTCGTGGCATGCAAGTAGAAAAAGCTTTGGCTGTATTAGAACACAACCCAAAGCATCCTGCAGTGCCTATGCGTAAGTTGGTGTTGAGTGCCATCAGCAACTGGAAGCAAAAGAACGAAGGTGGCGACGAAGGACAGTTGTTTGTAAAAACTATATTTGTTGATGGAGCAAGAACATTAAAGCGTATGCGTCCGGCGCCCCAGGGTCGCGGATACCGTGTACGTAAAAGAAGCAATCACGTAACTGTAATTGTAGACGCAAAATCTTAATTCAAATTATTAAAGATATAAACATGGGTCAAAAAGCAAATCCTATTGGTAACAGGTTAGGTATCATCAGAGGATGGGAATCTAACTGGTATGGCAATAAAAAAGACTTTGCAACCAAACTGATCGAGGATAACAAGATCAGAACATACCTCAATGCCCGTATCAATAAAGGTGGAATCGCCAAGATTGTTATCGAAAGAACATTAGGTAAACTGATCGTTACCATTCATACATCCAAACCTGGTATCATCATCGGTAAAGGTGGTGGCGAGGTGGATCGTATCAAAGAAGAGTTGAAGAAGCTGACCGGTAAAGATGATGTGCAGATCAACATTCTTGAGATCCGTCGTCCCGAGCTGGATGCTATGATTGTAGGTGATACTATTGCCCGTCAGATCGAGAATCGTATCAACTTCAAAAGAGCTACTAAAATGGCCATTGCTTCTTCACTCCGTATGGGTGCAGAAGGAATCAAGGTAAAATTAAGCGGCCGTTTGGGCGGTGCTGAAATTGCCCGTAGCGAAGAATTCAAACAAGGCCGTACGCCTCTGCATACATTCCGTATGGATATTGATTATGCCAACGTGTTTGCTCAAACCGTTTATGGTAAAATCGGTATCAAAGTATGGATCTGTAAGGGTGAAATCTTACAGAAAAGAGACCTGAATCCAAACTTTGTTGGTGGTAAGAGTGATGTAAGCGACAGAAGAGAAAGAAGAGATGAAAGAGGTGGTGGTTTCAGAGGTGGCGATCGCAGACAAGGCGGTGGCGGACAAGGTGGTGGTAGCCGTGACTTCAACAGAGGTCGTGGTGGAAGAGGTCAGCATCAATAAGTAATGTCCTGATTAGCTAGTATGCTAATTAGTTGATGATAAAGAGTTCTATTATTTGTAAAGAATGGTTTGGGTTTAGAACAACAATAAACTACAAACCACAAACTATAAACTGAATATGTTACAGCCGAAAAGAACAAAGCACAGGAAAATGCAGAAAGGTCGCATGAAAGGCGACGCAAAAAGAGGAACAACGATCTCTTTTGGTTCTTATGCATTGAAAGCTTTGGAAAATCATTGGATCACCGATCGCCAGATCGAGGCTGCCCGTCAGGCATTAACCCGTCACATGAAACGTGAAGGTAATGTGTGGATTCGCATTTTCCCTGATAAGCCAATTACCAACAAGCCTGCAGAGGTACGTATGGGTAAAGGTAAGGGTAACCTTGAGTATTGGGCTGCTGTGGTAAAACCAGGACGCATCATTTTCGAATTGGATGGCGTGTCTGAAGAAGTAGCACAAGGTGCCTTAAAACTGGCAGCCGGTAAACTGCCCATCGCAACAAAATTTATTAAGCGTCACGATTTAGCGGAAGCTTAATAAATTAGCCAATTCGGCAATGTGGCAATGTGCCGATGAAATTGTCGAATTATCAAATTGTCGAATTGTCAAATTATTATAACATGTCAAAGACTGTAGATTTCAAAAAAAGCATTCAGGGATTAAGCGAGCAGGATCTGCAAGCCCGTATTAAAGAAGACGAGCAGCGCTTAAAAAAGCTTGAATTTGCCCATGCTATTTCTCCATTGGAAAATCCAATGAGCATCAGAGGACTGCGCAGGGAAGTAGCCCGTTTGAAAACTGAATTAAAAAAGAAACAATTAGGATAGAACAGCTACCATCTGCCTCTAAGCAGATCAAGCTTAAAGCTTAAACAATATGGCTGAAAATACAAATACAGTAACAGCAACAGAAAGCCGGAACCTGAGAAAGACCAGGATCGGCGTTGTTACCAGCAACAAAATGACTAAGACCATTACGGTTAAAGTTGAAAGAAAAGTAAAGCACCCGATCTACGGAAAGTTTGTAAAAAAATCTACAAGCTTCCATGCTCATGATGAAAAGAATGAAGCAAGCATCGGCGATGTGGTACGGATCATGGAAACCCGTCCCCTGAGCAAAACAAAGCGTTGGAGATTAGTGGAGATTGTAGAGAAAGTGATAAGTAAGCTATCAGCTGTCA
Source organism: uncultured Bacteroidota bacterium (assembly GCA_963697545.1). Taxonomy (GTDB): domain Bacteria; phylum Bacteroidota; class Bacteroidia; order Chitinophagales; family Chitinophagaceae; genus Flavisolibacter. The sequence goes on from CAVOOL010000006.1 coordinate 7,969, forward strand.
GCTATCAGCTGTCAGCGATGATACATAAATGATAAAATAGTTTTTAATTGCTCAAGGCTGATAGCTGAGAGCTCAAAGCTTAAACAAAATGATCCAGCAAGAGTCCCGTTTGAATGTAGCGGATAACAGTGGTGCTAAAGAAGTGCTTTGTATCCGTGTATTGGGTAATAGTGGTCAGCGTTACGCAGGAGTAGGAGATAAGATCGTTGTAACTGTGAAAGATGCAATCCCTGCCGGTGGTATCAAAAAAGGTACTGTGGCCAAAGCGGTTATCGTTCGTACTAAAAACAAACTGCGTCGTAAGGATGGTTCTTACATCCGTTTTGACGATAATGCCGTTGTTATTTTGAATGCTGCCGACGAGCCAAGAGGTACCCGTATTTTCGGACCTGTTGCCAGAGAGCTTCGCGACAAAGGATACATGAAAATTATTTCATTAGCTCCTGAAGTTCTTTAATAAACAAGTAATTAATGAATCCCCGTTGGAATGGGGAGGTAAAAGAAAAATAAAATGAAAACAAGATTTAAACCAAAGTACAATATCAGGAAGGGCGACCAGGTAGTTGTGATCACTGGTGATGACAAAGACCCAAAGAAACCCCGCCTGGTAAAAGAAGTATTGGTTGAAGAAGGCAAAATTTTAGTGGAAGGTGTAAACATTATCACTAAACACACAAAGCCTTCGGCGCAAAATACCAAGGGTGGTATTGTGAAGAAAGAAGCTCCTATTAATATCTCTAACGTAATGTTATGGGATGGCAAACAAGGTGCTAAAGTGAAGCGTGAAGAAAAAGACGGTAAAAAAGTTCGTGTATCTAAAAAATCTGGAGGGGTAATTTAATCATGGCAACAGCAACATATTCTCCGAGATTAAAAGGTAAGTATAAAGACGAAGTGATACCAGCGTTGATGAAGCGTTTTAGCTATAAATCCATCATGCAGGTTCCCCGTTTGGAAAAGATCGCTATTAACCGTGGTGTTAATGGTGCGGTAAACGATAAAAAGTTAGTGGATATTGCCCTGGACGAACTGACAACGATCAGCGGCCAGAAAGCAATAGCAACGATGTCTAAAAAAGACATCTCCAACTTCAAACTCCGTAAGAACATGCCCATTGGTGCAAGAGTTACTTTACGTGGCGAGAAGATGTACGAATTTTTGGATCGTTTGATCGCTGTGGCACTTCCCCGTGTTCGTGACTTTAAAGGTATCAATGAGAAATCGTTTGATGGCCGTGGTAACTACACAATGGGTGTAACAGAGCAGATCATTTTCCCTGAGATTGATATTGACAAAGTGAACCGTATCACCGGTATGGATATCACTTTTGTTACTACTGCTCAAACAGATGAAGAAGCTTACGAGTTATTGAAAGAGTTAGGAATGCCTTTCAAAAACATCAAAAAATAAATTTAATCATGTCAGATGTCTGATTTTATGATATGAAATCAGACATCATCTAAATCAGAAATCAGAAATAAAAAATAAAATATGGCTAAAGAATCAGTAAAGGCCAGACAACGGAAAAGAGAAAGAATGGTTGCACAATATGCTGAAAAAAGAGCAGCATTGAAAGCAGCCGGTGACTGGCAGGCTTTAGATGCATTACCAAAAAATTCATCTAAAGTGCGTTTGAAAAACCGTTGTCAGATGACAGGTCGTCCAAGAGGTTATACCCGTTATTTTGGTATTTCCAGGATCGCACTTCGTGATATGGCTTTAAATGGTATGATACCAGGTTTGAAAAAAGCAAGCTGGTAAAAACGTGAATAGTCAAGGTGAAAGGTGAATAATTGCCTTCACAACTGACAACCCACTACTGACAAAACAATTTCTAAACAACTTAATAATCCAATTATCTCGCTCCGGCGTGATGTAGGAGGAAAAATAATATGGTAACAGATCCTATTGCAGATTTCCTGACAAGAATTCGTAATGCGCAAATGGCAGGTCACAGAATCGTTGAAATTCCTGCTTCTAATTTAAAAAAGCGTATGACAGAGATCTTGTACAATCAAGGTTACATTCTGAAATACAAGTTTGAAGATGATAACAAACAAGGTCTGATTAAAATTGCCTTGAAGTATGATGCAGCTACCAAGCAACCGGCCATTCAATCTTTGGAAAGAGTAAGCCGTCCGGGTTTGCGTCACTATGCTAAGCCAGCTGACTTCCGCCGTGTAAAGAATGGTTTAGGTGTAGCCATCATCTCTACTTCTAAAGGAGTATTGACGGATAAAGAAGCAAAAGCACAAAATGTAGGTGGCGAAGTTCTTTGCTACATCTATTAATAGAATACGGTTGTGGATACATTAAGCCGAACCTATAGCAGGCTGACCGGTCAACAACCAGAAACAATAAATCAAGAAACTAAAATACAAATTAACATGTCTCGTATAGGTAAAGCTCCGATTACAGTTCCCAGTGGTGTTACGGTTACCGTGGGTAACGATAATGTGGTTACTGTAAAAGGTCCCAAAGGCGAATTAAAGCAACCCATTGATCGTGATATTAAAGTAGAGGTGAAAGACGGTACCATCAACGTTACCCGTCCTACTGACCAGATCCGCCACCGTGCCCTGCATGGTTTATCAAGAGCTTTGGTAAGCAACCTGGTGAAAGGTGTAACCGAAGGTTATACAAAGAAGCTGGAGTTGATTGGTGTGGGTTTTAAAGCAGCCAACACAGGGTAATGTGTTAGACCTTGCCTTAGGTTATTCGCACAACATCATCTTTGAAGTTCCTAAAGAACTGAAAGTTGCTACCGAACAATTAAAAGGACAGAACCCTACTATTTCTTTAGAAGGAATCGACCGCCAGTTAATTGGCCAGGTAGCGGCCAAAATTCGTAGTTTACGTAAGCCTGAGCCGTATAAAGGAAAAGGTGTTCGCTATGCAGGTGAAGTTGTACGTAAAAAAGCTGGTAAAGCTGCTGGTAAGTAATAATTAATTAATCAATGAACCTTGGCAGCATCAAGGATTGAAATAGAAATAAAATGAGAACAAGCGCAAAATTATCCAGAAGACAAAACATCCGCTACCGCATTCGGACCAAGATTGCCGGTACAGCGCAGAAGCCACGTCTCTCTGTTTTCCGTAGCAATCGCGATATCTATGTGCAATTGATTGATGATGATAATTCAGCTACAGTAGCGGCTGCATCATCCAGAGACAAGGATATTGCTGCACAAAGCGGAACAAAATCTGAAAAGAGCAAACTGGTGGGACAAGCCATTGCACGTAAAGCAAAAGACCTTGGCATTGAGACGGTGGTGTTTGACCGCGGTGGTAACTTATACCACGGCCGTGTTAAACAAGTGGCTGAAGGTGCAAGAGAAGGCGGTTTGGTATTCTAATTAATCAAAAACAGTAATTACTAAGTAATACAAAATGGCAAAAGCAATTTTAAACAGAGTAAAAGCAGGCGACCTCGAATTAAAAGAAAAGGTAGTTGCTATCAATCGTGTGGTAAAAACTACTAAAGGTGGTCGTACGTTCAGCTTCTCTGCATTAGTGGTGGTTGGTAATGAGCAGGGTGTGGTTGGGCATGGTTTAGGTAAGGCCAAAGAAGTACAGGAAGCTATTACCAAAGGAATTGAAGATGCAAAGAAAAACCTGATCAAGGTTCCGATCATGCATGGTACCATTCCTCACGATCAGTGGGCCAAAGTAGGTGCCGCTAAAGTGTTGATCAAGCCTGCCGCTCACGGTACCGGTGTAATTGCCGGAGGTTCTATGCGTGCCGTACTGGAAAGCGCCGGTATTACCGACGTATTGGCTAAATCATTAGGTTCGGCTAATCCGCATAACGTGGTAAAAGCCACTTTCGAAGCCCTGGCTTTGTTGCGTGAACCCATCTCTGTTTCAAAGACAAGAAGAATTGCTTTGAAAAAAGTATTTAACGGGTAAGCATCCGTTGAAGCAAGTATAGTGTGTAACCGGCAGCAGAACAACAAGCATCTTCCGTTGCGTCGCACACTTCGGGGTTCAAATCTCTAATCAACAATTTTTTAAACCTTTAAGAGGTTTCAATATGAAAAAGATAAAAATCACTTTAGTAAAAAGCCCAATTGACAGGCCCGAGCGTCAGAAATTAACCCTGCAGGCTTTAGGTTTGAACAAATTGAATGCAACTAAAGAAGTAGAAGCCACTCCTCAAATCCTGGGCATGGTTCGCAAAGTAGAACACATGATCAGAGTTGAAGAAGTAGCTTAAAAATGTAAAAAGCAAAATGTAAAATGAAAAATTGAAGAGCTCACCTTTTTAATTTTTCATTTTTAGTTTTTAATTAATCAAGCGAGGGGAGATTCCCCGTAAGTAAAAATCAAATAAAATGCAACTACACAATTTACGTCCTGCAAAAGGCGCTGTACACAAAGAAAAACGTTTAGGTCGCGGTGAAGCCAGTGGTAAAGGTGGCACTTCTACAAAAGGTAACAAAGGTGGTCAAAGCCGGGCCGGTTATCAAAGGAAAATGGCCCACGAAGGTGGACAGATGCCCATTCAACGCCGTATTCCAAAACGTGGATTTAAAAATCCTAACCGTATCGAATACAAAGTTTTCAACTTAGGACAGATCGAGCAGCTGGTTGAAAAATATGGCATACAAGAGTTTACTTTAGAGAACCTGTACACAAATGGTTTAATCAACCAGACAGACAGAGTAAAGATCTTAGGAAACGGAGAATTAAAAACTAAGCTGAGCTTCAAAGTGAATGCGATCAGCGAAAAAGCAAAGCAGTCTATCGAAACTGCCGGAGGGTCTGTTGAAATAGTGAAGTAATTTTCAGTAAATTGCAAGACGCAGTAATGCGTCCTTTTTTGTTTTAGGACCGTAAACTTTGAATTTTCCGTGAAAAATTTAATTAAGACTTTAAAAAATATCTGGAGCATCGAGGAATTGCGCAGTAAAATTCTGTTTACTCTGCTCCTTCTTTTCGTTTATCGCATAGGTACGCATATCGTGCTGCCGGGCATTGACCCTACAGCATTGGCTGCCGTACAAAGTCAGGCAAGCGGAGGTATTCTTGGATTGATTGATACGTTTGCCGGCGGCGCCTTTTCCCAGGCCTCTATCCTGGCCCTTGGTATCATGCCTTATATCTCGGCTTCCATCTTCATGCAATTGATGACGGTACTGGTTCCCCAGTTTCAAAAGATGCAGAAAGAAGGTGAAAGCGGCCGTAAAAAGATCAACCAGTGGACCCGTTACTTAACAGTTGCGGTAACTGTAGTACAGGCTTCTGCTTATGTGGCTTACCTGAAACAAATCACTGCACAAAGCGGTGGCGTGATTCCGGGCTATGTTGATTATTTCTGGCTTTCCACTGTTATTCTCTTAACCGCAGGCTGTTTGTTCGTAATGTGGTTAGGTGAAAAAATAACAGATAAAGGATTAGGCAACGGTACTTCCCTGATCATCATGATCGGTATCCTGGCCCGTTTACCTCAATCATTCTTACAGGAGTTAACCAATAAATCGGTACGTTCAGGTCAGATCCTGGTTTTCATCATTGAGATCGCTGTTCTGATCGCCATTATTATGGGTTGTATTTTGCTGGTACAAGGAGTTCGTAAAATTCCGGTGAACTATGCAAAGCAAATTGTTGGTAACCGCCAGTTTGGGGGAGCCCGCCAGTTTCTTCCCATCAAGGTAAACAGTTCAGGTGTAATGCCTATCATCTTCGCCCAGGCTATTTTGTTTTTGCCAACTTTGTTCAACCTGACAAGCCTGGCTCAAACAGAAACCGGACAAGGCATCAACCGGATCTTTACCGACCACACTAATATTTGGTATATGACCATTTATGCCGTGGTGGTAATTGGCTTTACCTTCCTGTACACCGCGTTAATCTTTAATCCAAAACAGATTTCAGACAACCTGAAGCAAAATAATGGTTTCATTCCGGGAGTAAAACCCGGCCAGCCTACGGCTGATTATATTGGTGCCATTATGGATAAGATTACTTTACCAGGAGCCATCTTATTAGCATTCGTTGGTATTCTTCCGGGCATTGCACAATTGCTGGGCGTTACAGCAGGTTTCTCAACTTTCTATGGTGGTACTTCATTGCTCATCATGGTGGCTGTAATTTTAGATACACTGCAACAAATAGAAACGCAGTTACTGATGCGCCAGTACGATGGTTTGATGAAGAGCGGACGGATCCAGGGAAGGACTGTTACCCAGGCTTCTTATTAATCGAATTGAAAATAAATTTGTGAAACCTGGTAAGCTATCTTGCCAGGTTTTTTTATAAAAAAAATAGCTATCCAAATACAACAGCCAGCTTTGAAAAATGTTTCCATGGCTGACTGCTGATAGCCGATAGCGGACAGCTTAACTATGATCCATTATAAAAACAACGAGGAAATTGAGCTCATGCGGGAAAGTGCTTTAATGGTAAGCAAGTCACTTTCCGAAGTAGCAAAAACCTTAAAGGCTGGTTTGACCACCATCTCTATTGATATATTCATTGGCGAGTTCCTTCGTGATCACAAAGCCATTCCTTCATTTTTAAACTTTCATGGATACCCGTACAACTCCTGCATCTCGGTAAACGATGTGGTAGTGCATGGTTTTCCCGGTAAATATGAATTAAAAGAAGGCGATATCGTTTCTATTGATGTGGGTGCTTTTAAAAATGGCTTTCACGGCGATCATGCGTACACATTTATGATCGGCAAGCCTTCCGATGAAGTGGTTCAATTGGTAAAAGTCACCAAAGAATCTCTTTATAAGGGAATTGAAAAAGCAGTTGCAGGAAACCGGATAGGAGACGTGGCCTACGCCATACAGGAACACACGGAAAAAAAATACGGGTATGGTGTGGTGAGGGAACTGGTTGGTCACGGTCTTGGCAGAAGCATGCATGAAGACCCGCAAGTGCCCAACTATGGAAAACGTGGTTCGGGAACGGTGATGAAAGAAGGATTGGTCATAGCCATAGAACCGATGATCAACTTAGGAAGGAAAGAGGTGTATACCGATACAGATGGCTGGACCGTTCGCACCAACGACGGCAAGCCTTCCGTGCATTTTGAACACGATGTATGTGTGAAAAAAGGTAAGGCCGATATACTTTCTGATTACACACCAATTGAAGCCGCTGAAAAAGCAAATCCTAATTTATTTTCGGATTATTAAGAACAAGAGGATAGTTGATAGATGACAGATGGTAGGAATGCCGATCATTTTAACTGTCATCTGCCAACTACCATCTGTCATCTGCACTTATGTCTCACAAAAAACTCATAGTTATTGGCGGCGGTGCTGCCGGTTTTTTTTGCGCGGTGAATGCAGCAAGAATGCATCCTGGTTTGGCGGTAGTGATAGTGGAGAAAACCAACAAGCTGCTTTCTAAAGTAAAGATATCAGGTGGCGGAAGGTGCAATGTTACACATGCCTTATTTGACATTGCAGAAATGAGCAAAAGTTATCCCCGGGGACAAAACTTTGTAAAGAAAACCTTTCATCAATTTTTTACAACAGATACGATACAATGGTTTGAGGAAAGAGGTGTACGGTTGAAGGCAGAAAAAGACGGAAGAATGTTTCCGGTCACCGATGCCTCGCAAACCATTATTGATTGTTTGATGAACGAGGCCAACAGCTATGGCGTGGAAATAAGGATGAATTCCGAGGTGAAAAGTATAAAGCGGGAAGACGGAAAATTTGTTCTTGACTTGTCTGAGTCTCCGGCTTCTGACTTCAGACTTCGTTTGCATTGCTTGTGGCGGCTATCCCAAAACTTCGATGTTTCAATGGTTACAGCAATTGGGCATAGTATTTCAGAACCGGTGCCATCGCTTTTTACCTTCAACCTGCCGAAACATCCCATTACAGAATTGATGGGAGTGAGTGTGGAAAAAGCAAGAGTAAAAGTAGAAGGAACGAAGCTGATGGAAGAAGGCCCGGTGCTGGTGACACACTGGGGTTTAAGCGGGCCTGCTGTTTTACGATTGAGCGCCTGGGGCGCAAGAGAATTAAAAGATAAAAACTATGAATGTAAAGTTCATATAAACTGGTTGCCTGCGTACAATGAGCAAAGCTTAAAAGAACTGTTTCAAAATTTCAGAACATCCCACGCCACAAAAAAAATCATCAACCACAATTTTGCCCAATTGCCCAACCGGTTGTGGCAATTTTTGATTAGGATCAGTCAGGCATTAAAGACGGAATTGCGTTTTGCCGATCTGCCGGCTAAAGTTGAAAATGCACTGATCAGAAATTTGGTTGATTATGTAGTAGAAGTAAAAGGGAAAACAACATTCAAGGAAGAATTTGTGACATCCGGTGGCATCAAACTGGAAGAAGTGGATGCCAACACCATGATGAGCAAAAAAGTTTCCAACCTGTTTTTTGCCGGAGAAATTTTGGATGTGGACGGCATCACCGGCGGCTTTAATTTCCAGCATGCCTGGACAAGCGGATGGATTGCTGCGAAAACATTTCCAAGATGTAATATTTGATTTCCACCGATAAAGATTTCTTCTTTCTTCAGGTTTCAATATTCATACGCATCAATTAATTGTCTATCTCTTGAATTTCATTTAGACTTGTACCATGAGAAAATTGATACTACTTGGTTGCCTACTTACAACCACTGGTCTTTTATTTGGCCAAACAACAAAACGAAATCTTCGCCCCGGCGATATTTACCGTCTCCAAACAATAGGAAATCCTCAAATTTCTCCTGATGGGAATTGGGTTGCTTATACATTAACGTCCACTGATTCGGCAAAGGATAAGCGAAATACCGATATCTGGATGATTAGTTGGAGTGGAGACCAGTCGGTGCAACTTACTAACAGCCCTGACGGAGAAAGTAATCACCGATGGAGTCCTGATGGAAAATATCTCTCTTTTACTGCAGCACGCCAGGGCGGCGCCAGCCAGGTTTGGCTGCTTGACAGGCGTGGAGGCGAAGCCATCAAACTTACCGATGTAAAAGGCGAGCTTGATGATTATGAGTGGAGCCCCGATGGAAAAAAACTGGCCTTGCTTATTAAAGATCCACTGGACACCGGGAGTAAAAGCAAGGTGCCCAAGCCTTATGTAATTAATCGCTACCGTTTTAAAAGAGATGTCAGCGGCTACCTGTACGAAAGCCGGAATACACATTTGTATCTCTTTGATATTGCTTCAAAAAAATTGGATACCCTAACGCGGGGAGCCTATAATGAATCTGACATCCAGTGGAGTCCTGATGGTTCTAAAATAGCGTTTGTAAGCAATCAGACAGAAGATCCGGATAAAAACAGCAATAGCGATATCTGGCTCATTGATGCGAAAGCGGGTGCCCAGCCCAGGCGATTCACCAGCTGGCTGGGAAGTGATCATTCGCCTCAATGGAGCCCCGATGGCAAAAGCATTGCCTACCTGCGTTCCACATCGGATGCCAATTACCTGATGTACGATCAAAATATTCTTTGCGTGGCAGATGTTTCCGGGGGAGAGGTTAGGTTACTTTCTAAAAATTTGGATCGTCCTGTGTATAGTCCGCGATGGTCAACAGAGGGAAAGAGCGTGGCCGTTTTGGTAGCCGACGATCTGCAGCGCTACATAGCTTCTTATGATGTTGCTACCGGCAACATGCAGGTGATCAATCGTGGAAACAGGAGCTTTACTTCCATTGCGGCTCATCCAAAAAACGGATGGCTTGTTACTATGTCTGAATCACAATTACCTTCCGAATTATATGCGGTTGAACAGTGACAATTTGCGCCGGTTGACAACGATTCAAAATGCATTTGTTGATTCCCTTTCATTAGCATCTGTTGAAAAATTTGTTTCAAAAAGCAAGGATGGTACTTCTGTTTCAGGCCTGCTGTTTCTGCCGCCGAATGCACCAAAAGAAAAGCTGCCCTTGCTGTTTTACATTCACGGAGGGCCCGTAGGGCAGGATGAATTTAATTTTGACCTGACACGTCAAATGCTGGCGGCTAATGGTTACGCTGTAGCGGCTGTAAATTACCGGGGAAGCAATGGCAGGGGCCTTGCTTATACCAAAGCTATTTATGCAGACTGGGGCAATAAAGAAGTGATGGACATTTTGGGCGCCGCTGATTATTTGGTGGCAAAGGGAGTGGCCGATCCGGCACGGCTTGGAATTAGTGGGTGGAGTTATGGAGGGATACTAACGAATTACACCATTGCAAAAGACAACCGTTTTAAAGTGGCCAGCAGCGGGGCCGGAAGTTCTTTGATGTTATCGATGTACGGCGTGGATCAGTACATTCTTCAGTTGGACAATGAACTGGGCCAGCCCTGGAAAAATAACAATTACGAAAAGTATTTAAAGCTTTCTTATCCTTTTTTAAATGCCGACCGCATAAAAACACCCACGCAATTTATGACGGGTGAAAAAGATTTTAATGTGCCCGCCATTGGAAGCGAACAAATGTACCAGGCCTTGCGTTCAATAGGCGTGCCCACGGAGTTATTGGTTTACCCGGGACAGTACCATGGCCTTACCCAGCCCAGTTTTATAAAAGACCGTTTTGAACGGTATTATCAATGGTTTGATAAGTATTTAAAACTGGTTTATTGATATTTTGAAAATCCCGCAACAGCGGGATTTTTGCTGCTTTGCCAGACTTTGCCGTTTGCAGGGATCAATAGTATTCCCAACCGTACAAGAGTGCGACGCAACAAAAGCTTCATAGCGGCACTTCAGCCAGGCCCATAAAATCCCGCAAACCTTTACACCACCTTAACAAAAGGAGGAAACTCCGGTCTAAAAACTATAAACCACAAACCATAAACTCTAAACTAAAACGTATCTTTGCCGCCCCGAACAAAACCCTCGGGAATCTTTATGGAAGAAAATCAAATTAATAACCCAAACGCTGAAGGACAGGAGAATGCACCTGCACAGGCAGAAGCATCTACAGCGACAACAAATGTACCTGTTCAGGCGCCTGTTGAAGAAAGAGTAGTAACAGCTCATGATGATTTTGACTGGAGCGTTGACAAACGTAATGTTGCGTCTTACAGCAAAGAAGAAAAAGACAAGTACGATAAAGTGTATGAAAACACTTTCGAACAGATCAACGATGGCGAAATGATCAAAGGCTACTGTTGTAGCTATCACCAAAACAGATGTGGTAGTAAACATCGGTTTTAAAAGTGATGGCCTTATTTCATTGAACGAATTCCGGGATATCCAGGGACTGAAAGTTGGTGATGTAATTGAAGTAATGGTGGTAGAAAAAGAAGACCGGGATGGTAATCTGCACCTGAGCCGTAAACAAGCCCGTACCACCCGTGCCTGGGAAAGAATTGTTGAAGTTCACAAAACCGGTGAAATTGTTACCGGTATTGTTACCAGCAAAACCAAAGGTGGTCTTATCGTTGATGTATTTGGTATGGAAACATTCTTACCAGGTTCCCAGATTGATGTTAAACCAGTTACTGATTACGATCAGTTTGTTGGTAAAACAATGGAATTTAAAGTGGTTAAGATCAACGAAACCATTAAGAATGCTGTTGTATCTCACAAAGCACTTATCGAAAGCGATATTGAAGCACAACGTGCTGAAATCATTGGCAAACTTGAAAAAGGCCAGGTACTGGAAGGTACGATTAAGAACATCACCGATTTCGGTGCGTTCCTGGATCTTGGCGGCTTAGATGGTTTGTTGTACATCACTGATATTTCATGGGGACGTATCAACCATCCAACAGAAGTGTTGAAGATGGATCAGAAACTGAACGTTGTGGTATTGGATTTTGACGATGATAAAAAACGTATCAGCTCTTGGTTTAAAACAATTGACTCCTCATCCTTGGGATATGTTGCCTGAAACCATTAAAGAAGGTGAAGTTGTGAAAGGTAAAGTAGTGAATATTGAAGACTACGGTGCTTTCCTTGAAATTCTGCCAGGTGTGGAAGGTTTGGTACACGTAAGTGAAATTACATGGGCTAACACACCGATCAACGCTAAAGAATTCTTTAAACTGGGCGATGAGCATGAAGCAAAAGTTGTAACACTGGATAAAGACACCCGCAAGATGAGTCTTTCTATCAAACAAATGTCTCAGGATCCATGGAGCGATATCGAAACCAAATTCCCAGAAGGAAGCAGACATACCGGTGTTGTTAAAAACATTACTCCTTACGGTGTGTTTGTTGAACTGACTACCGGTATTGGTGGTATGATCCACATCAGCGACCTTAGCTGGTTGAAACGTTTCAATCACCCAACGAGTACACCAAAGTTGGTGAGAACATTGATGTGATCATCCTGGGCATTGATAAAGAAAACCGCAAACTGCAGTTAGGACATAAGCAAATGGAAGAAGATCCATGGAACAGCTTGCAGGACACATTCGCTGTGGGTACAGTTCACGAAGGAACTGTTATTGCGCAAAGATGATAAAGGTGCTATCGTACAATTGCCTTATGGACTGGAAGGTTTTGCTCCTAACCGTCACCTTGCAAAAGAAGATGGTAAGAGCATTGGCGCTGATGAAACAGCAGAATTCATGGTAATTGAATTTGATCGCAACGAAAAACGCATTGTCGTTTCTCATACACGCATTTGGGAACAAGTAAAGGCTGATGAAAAAGAAGCTGCCCGCAAAGAAGCCAGAGCTGAAGCTGAAAAAACCAAAAAAGCAGTGAAGAGCATTCAGGGCAAGGTTGAAAAACCAACCCTTGGCGACCTTGGTGCTTTAGCGCAGATCAAAGAAAGATTACAGCAGGAAGAAAAAGGTGGCGCCGCTGCTGCTGGTACAACTCCTGAAACGGAAGGATAATTTTTCAGTCATCTTATATGCAAAACCCTCAAGCTTGCTTGAGGGTTTTTTATTTACAGTGTTGGAATGAAAGAATATTATTTGGTAACCAGCAGGTGAATATCTATTGAGCTTTTCTTGCGTCGCACACTTGTACGTCCGGTAGTTCTGCTCAACATTTCACCCAGCGGTTGCGAAGGGGCAGCAACGCAACGTTAGCGGATTTTTCTTTCGCTGCGTCTTTGCTTCGTAGCGTTCGCCGCGTGAAATGTTATGATTACATTATTGCAGGGCAAATACCACCGTTACATCATACTTCAATTTGATCTTTTTAAAATCAACAGGAGCTCCACCATCATCCGTTGCGGCAGCGCCTTCCATCACAGCCTTATTGGCCACCCTGAAGTTCTGCACGTACGGCGTATAATATTCCATGGGTTCATTAATAGTAACCGCTACACCAATTTTTTCATCAATAGCTCCTGCTAAATAGGCTGCTTTTTCTTTGGCAACTTTTACAGCTTCCATTTTTAGCTTCTTGCGGAGTTCTTCCAATTTGCTGGAGGACGTTCTTTGAATAAAAAAGTTTTGCGTGGCATTATCATCCAGGCGGTCCACCAGGTCATCTACCTGCTTACTGCTTTTCAATTTTATCAGGTAAGAAATAGAGGCGTATAATTCGTCTTTTTTATTTTTCTTCCGCCACCACGGATTGCCATTAAAATCATCATAAGCCGCAATACTTACCAGCGAATCAGGAATGCCTAAAGCTTTTACGGTATTTAAAAAATCCTGTTTGATCTTATCAATACCGATTTTGCCCTGGCCTTTTTTGTCGTATTCTTTCAGATCGACCTGTACATAAATTTCATCAGGAACAATTTCCATTTCTGCTGTGCCTGTTACACTAATGGTTCTTGGGTACGGACTCTTGTCTGTTTGTGCAAAAACACTGAAAGCCAGGAACATCATGGAAAGCGTAAATACTATTTTTTTCATGGTATAAATTTTTATAGTAGATGTAGTGCAGGAAACAATTACACAAGGCGGATTGTTTCTTAACAAATCGTAAACACGTAACTTTAACCATCAATTTACCCAGCAAGATGAGTATTTGGAAGAAGTTAGCAGCATTCAAACTGGTTCGTAAAATAGTCTATGCCGTGGTGGGAGTATTTTCTTATCCTGGTCCTGGCCATTATTAATAAATTAAAAATTAGTGGCACAGAACATATAGAAAACCTTCCCCGCAAAAATGTGTTGTTTGTAAGTAATCATCAAACCTACTTCGCCGATGTGATCACCTTTTTGCACATATTCTGTGCGGTAAAATGGCGTAAGCGAAATAAACTGGGCGTGCCCTATTATTTATTGAATCCTTTTACCAATGTTTATTATGTGGCGGCAGAAGAAACGATGAAGAGCAGCTGGATCAGCCGCCTGTTCACGTTGGCCGGCGCACTAACGGTAAAACGTACCTGGAAAAAAGATGGGGGAGAAGTACGCCGCGGATTAGACCCCAGCGATACCCGGAAGATCGAACGAGCATTGAACAATGCCTGGGTCATCACCTTTCCACAGGGTACAACCAAGCCATTTGCTCCGGGCAGGAAAGGTACCGCCTATATTATCAAGCATTGCAGGCCAACCGTTATTCCGGTTGTGATCCAGGGTTTCTGGAGAGCCTTTGATAAAAAAGGGTTGAAATTTAAAAAGAAAGGTGTGCAATTATCAGTGACGTTTAAAGAACCCCTCCCAATAGATTATGAGGCTCCGGCAGAACAAATTCTTGCGCAGGTGATGGATGCTATTGAACAAAGCAAGCAACACATGCTGATGGGCCCCCATCACTGGAAAACAAAGGAAGAAGCGGTAGCGTAAGAGTTTGTGGTTTGAAGTTTATAGTTATGTCTTGAATGTGCAACGGACTTTCAAAACGCACTAGCCGATCAACTTGCGGCTAATTAAATCCTTCCACCACAATCATTTTGGTATGTGCTGTACGCTGGCGCAGGTTTTTCGCAGGTGCATATTCTTCTGATGCCCACCATTCCTTTGCTCTTTCCACAGTAGGGAATTCGAGTACGACAATCCGTTGCGGCTGCCATTCACCTTCCAGTGTTTCTGTTTTGCCGCCACGCACAATAAATTTTCCGCCATAAGCGGCAAGAGAAATTGGCGTCAGTTTTTTATATTCCTCGTATGTTTCCGGATCATGTATCTCTATTTCAACAATGATGTAAGCGGGCATATCAATCCTGTTTAAAAAATAAAGCTTTTAATTCTGTGGCATCATCTGGTTTCATTTTACCTCCCAGTATCAGACGTACCTGCCGGCGGTGCAGGGCTCCTTCAAACAGTTGCTTTTCTTCTTCTGTTTCAGGAACCAGTTTCGGCACCACCCGTGGCCTTCTGTTGGGGTCCAGTGCAACGAACGTATAATAGGCTTCGTTGCTTTTGTATTTATACTGTTGGGTAAAATCTTCGCCCCAAACCTTTAAATGTACTTCCATGGAAGTGTTAAAAGCGCGGCTCACTTTTGCTTCAATGTGAACGGTATTGCCCAATTTGATTGGGTTTTCGAAAGAAATATTATCAACGGATGCGGTTACCACCGGTGCGTTGCAATGTCTTTGTGCCGCAATGGCGGCTGCAATATCCATCCAATACATTAAGCGTCCCCCCATTAAATTGCCAAATACGTTGGTATCATTAGGGAGTACGATCTCAGTCATCATGGTTACACTATCGGACGGCGTTCTTGTTTGCATACATACAATTTGCGCAAAACTAAGCGATAAACAAGAGTATATGACCATAAGGAACTGATAAAAATCATTTGCTATTTTCGGCTCCTTGCCCTCTTAGCGGTACATTTGCCCCGGTTATGAATACCAATATTTCTTTCGATAATACCGAGATTGCTTTTGCTCATGATTCTGATAAAGAATTGAAACATGCCCACTGGCTTTTTTCCATGATGGGCAAACCCTGGCTCGTAAAACTGGGAGCCAAACTAACCCCATGGAGTTTACGTGTTGGATTGCCTGTTAAAGGCCTGATCCGCAAAACTATTTTTGAACATTTTGTGGGAGGAGAAACACTGGAAGAAACGATTCCTGTTGTCCGCCAGATGGCAAAATATAAGGTGCAGGCTATTTTGGATTATGGTGTAGAAGGAAAAGAAGGCGAAGCCAATTACGACCATGCCCGTGATGAATTTATCCGGGTGATCCGGTTTGCTTCCACGCAGCCCAACATACCCTTTATGAGTGTGAAAGTAACAGGGATTGCACGTTTTAGTTTACTGGAAAAGCTTGATGGCCTGATGCATGCATCGGGTGCGCAGGGATTGGTTAAAAAATATACGAGTGCCTTACAGCAACTGACCCCGGAAGAAGCTGCAGAATGGCAAAGAGTTCATGACCGCATTAAAGAAATTTGTGAAACAGCCAGGGAGGCAAACATCGGTTTTCTGGTGGATGCAGAAGAGACCTGGATCCAGGACCCTATTGATGCTTTGACCATGCTGATGATGGATGAATACAATAAGGAGGCCCTTGTTATTTATAACACCCTTCAGTTGTACCGCCACGACCGGTTACAGTTTTTAAAAGACTGTTACGAAGCGGCAAAGGAAAGAGGCTTTTTGTTAGCCGTGAAGCTTGTTCGCGGGGCTTACATGGAAAAGGAAAGAGCCCGTGCCGACGAGAAAGGATACCCTTCACCCATTCAACCAAATAAAGAAGCAACAGATAAAGATTATAACGAAGCGGTACATTTTTGTATTGAGCATTTGAATGAAATAGGAGTGATCGTGGCTTCTCATAATGAATACAGTAATCTTTTGACAACAAAATTGCTTCAGCAAAAAGGATTACCCCTCAATCACCCGCATGTTCATTTCAGCCAGTTATATGGCATGAGTGATAACATCACCTATAACCTGGCAAAAGCAGGCTGCAGTGTAAGTAAGTATTTACCTTTTGGTCCCATTAAAGATGTAATTCCTTACCTGATGCGCCGTGCACAGGAAAATACTTCGGTAGGCGGACAAACAAGCCGGGAGTTGAGTTTGATCGAAAAGGAGTTGAGAAGGAGAAGAGTTTAAATGAAAAATGTAAAATGAAAAATGAAAAACTCTTGCTTTAGTTTCAACGACCCTGCTTATTTTTACAGTTCTTTATTTTTACGTTTTTAATTTTTCATTTTTAATTTTTTCAGGGCTGTTAGCTCAGTTGGTTTAGAGCATCACGTCGACAACGTGAGGGTCGCTGGTTCGAACCCGGCACAGCCCACAACTACAACACGGCAACCATAAAGCTTTTTTGCTTTTGCTGAATAAGCCGGCGTTATTTACTTGCCAGTGGTCACCAGCCTGCACTTTCCATGATCTAACGTCCATGCTTTTTTCTCAGGTATGTTTCGGCTGCCTGCGCCATGGTGGTTACACTTGCCCCCAACATGATTACATCCTTGACCACCAGCCGCCCGGCGGCACTGAGATAAGGGAACCCGTATTCGGTATCTCCCAGGTTGGGCACCCAGGTTTCCGGTGTAGTTATTAAAAACGACAGGGTTATTAGAGACATGATAAAAGCTAAAAGACTACCTACCGCCGACAGGCCTGGGGCAAACGGATAAACGGCGATCAAAATACCAATCAGTATAATCAACGCTCCTAAACCATAAGAAAAAAGATAGGTGTTGTTTTCCTGATGCCACGCTATGTTTTCGGGTTTGTATTCTCCTTCTTTATTCATGTGCTTTTTATATTCAGGCGCATCATACGTGTAAAAGAAATTCATAACAGGACTATTGGCCACAAAGGGAACGATTCCATTTGCCTCATAACGAAAGGCTTTTAATCCTCCAATCCAAAGCAATACGATCACTAATCCTAACCGGCACAAATGAATACCTGTATTTTTCAGGCCAGCCGCATACATAAAAAACCTGTTCACCATTTGTATATACTTTAGGCAAAGGTCAAACAGAGGCACCTCTGATAAAATAGACAAATGACATTAAGGAATGGATAAAAAGCCTCTGCGGATCTCCCATTCCGATTGCCTGAATGATTTGGGGGATATGCCAATATGTTTTTTGAAAAAGCGGCTAAAGTAATATTCGTCTCCAAACCCAAGCGCATCGGCCACTTGCTTCACCGGCTTATCGGTATGCAACAATTCCCATTTTGATTTTAAGAGTAACTTTTCGGTGATAAGGGCTGATAAACTCTTGTTGAAATATTTTCTGCAATTATTACTTAATGATTTTACCGACAGGTGTAAAGAATCTGCATAAAACGAAGGCTTGTGTTCGATAATAAAATATTCATTGATCAGCAGCATCAGTTTTTCAAGTTGCGCAGGAGTTGAATTGGCTGAAGGAACAGTGGGAGCTAAGGCTGTTCTCATTCTGGTTAGTTTTACAAGATATATTTTCAGGTAAGAGAAGATCAGCTCTCCTGTTGCCATTTCATTTCTTAAAAGTTCCTGCTCCATGTTTTCCACCAGGTTGTCTAATTCCTGTTCCGCGTCCTCCGCAACCAGGATAGGAGAGACATCAAAAATCTGGTTGAAGAGCACTCCGTTACAGCCCACTTCATGCTGGTAGGTTTCAATACAGAAAAAATTCTAGGATGAAAGAATAGCAGCAAAGCCTGTGTTCCAGCCGAAGGCGAAAGAGCAAAGGCCTGGTAATTATTAAAACAAAAAACCTGGTTGGCGCCGTACGCTGTTTTTGAAAAATCGGTTTCAATACTTCCTTTTCCTGACCGGATCCATAAAACACTGAAATAATTTGTATGATTCCGGTATATTTTTTCTGATGTTTCCACCCGGTTAATGAGAATAGGCGCTTTCTCCCTGGAGGCTTTGTATATATGAAGGGGAAGATTTCCTGTGAGCATCAAAAAAGATTATAGAGAGGCAAAGTTCAACATTTACGGCTCAGGGATTTTTTATGTGAAATACTTTAACAGGCTTATTACAGCCTGTTAAAGTATCATGATTGATTGTATTCGCTAATACTTCTGCTGCCCTTCCGGCTTTCTATCATGCCAGTGTCATAAACCGGAATTTAACTTTCTCAGCTTGATCCGCATCTATTGAAGAAGTGTATCCATTCGTAAACACCATTATAACCAGCGCTATAGTTTCCTGGCAATATTCATATTCAGCTTTTGTATCTTTTTCCGGTCGCCTACAATCCAAACAATATCATCCCATTCAAAAACGGTAGTAGAATCCGGATTCAATATTCTTTGTTTGTCTCGTTCAATTCCTACCACTAATCCATTGGTCCGTTCCCGTATCTGCGAAGTACGGATGGTTAAGCCTTTGAGCTTTGTATGTTCATCCACCACAATTTTTTGCAACACAATATCGTCGGTGTTGGGCATGGGGTCTATATTGGCTTCTTTTGCATCGAAGACGGGTTTAAAAACCTGCATCTGTTCGTCTGTGGCAATAACGCCTACATGGTCAAAGGGCAGCAGTTTATGACTACGGCCCGGGGGCATGAACTAATTTATCGCCCCTTCTGATGTACGCAATATTGACCCCGTATTTTTCCCGCCAGGCCAGCTCCAGTAATGTTTTCCCAAGATACTCTGCTTCCTGGCTCACCTGCAGATCCACGATATGCGCTGCCCATGGCACCAGGTCAGATTGAATATTGGAACCGTTGCTGAAAACATCTGCCGAAGCCGAATCCTTTGCTGCCTGTGCCGTTTCCCGTGCATTCAGGTTGGTTAAAAACCGGCCTTCAATACGCTGGTAAAACTTTTGTATTCTTTTGGAAAAAAGGACCAATACCAAAACAACAAACGGCACTACAATTAAAATGGCAACCGTGGTAGAAAATAATCTGTCCACCCAAAAACCAATTAATAAAACACCGATTACAATCCTCAGTATTTCCAGTACCAACAAGGGGCCATGATTGTATTTTTTATCCAGCCACAGTTCCTTGTAGGCCAGTTTCGCTGGCTTTTTGGCCATGAGTGCCCATATAAAAGGAGCGGCCACGCCAAGCGATACAATCAGTCCAATAATACTGGCTGTTGTATCGTCTGCAATATGCTTGTTTAAAAATGGGATCAGCAGTCTTACAGAAAGTAACAGAAGCGCCAGCAGAATGATACCGTTGGTGAGGGCAATGTTTGCATAGGATTTCAGTACCACTTTCCAGTTACTTTCCGCCTGTATATTTTGTGTGCCCGAGGAATAATTATTTAGCGCCCTAACCCATTTCCCCGGAAGAATTTTTACAAGGAAATCGTAAAAAGGGCCCGAATACTTGATCATGTAAGGCGTGGTAAATGTGGTAATGGCCGAAGCGCCAACGGCTACGGGGAATAAAAAATTACTGATCACCCCCAGGCTCATACCTAAGGTAGCTACAATAAAAGCAAACTCGCCAATCTGCGCCATACTCATACCTACCTGCACGGACTGTTTTAACGGCTGACCGGAAAGTAAAGCACCCAGGGTGGTGCTGAAAAGTTTTCCAAACAGGGTCAACAGGGTAACGATCAGCACCGGCCATTTGTATTCCATAATGGTTACAGGGTCAATCAACATACCCACCGATACAAAGAACACAGCTCCAAACAAGTCTTTTACCGGTTTCATGATGTGTTCCACTTTTTCAGCAGAAGTGGTCTCGGCCAATATAGACCCCATAATAAAGGCGCCCAGTTCTGCTGAAAAACCAACCTGCGTGGCTATTACTACCATTCCCAGGCAAAGGCCAATGGACAGGATCAGCAAGGCTTCTTCATCCATTAATTTTTTTGCCTTTTTTAAAAAGGTAGGCAGTAGAAAGATACCGGTGATAAACCACAGGGCTAAAAAGAACAGTAGTTTTAAAACGGTCATCACTAATTCGGTGCCCTGGAACTGCTGGCTCACCGCCATGGTGGAGAGTAATACCATTAGCAAAATGACCACGATGTCTTCCACCACCAATACGCCAAACACAATTCTTGCATATTGTTTTGTTTTTACGCCTAATTCTTCAAAGGCACGTATGATGATGGTGGTGGACGAACTGGCAAGCATACCACCTAAAAACAAACTATCCATGGTAGACCAGCCCATCCATTTACCTACAAGATATCCGGTAGTTGTTATAAAAATGATTTCAACAAAGGCAGTAATAGATGCTGCCCCACCTACCCGCATTAGTTTTTTAAAACTAAATTCAAGCCCCAGTCCAAACAAAAGAAAGATCACCCCAATCTCCGCCCATATTTCTATGTTTTCGGTTTCCTGCACAGTGGGGAACCATTTGAAATAAGGACCAACAAGAAAACCGGCAATAATATAACCTAATACAAGCGGCTGCTTTATCTTTTTAAACAGAAGTGTTACAAAAGCAGCTGCTACGAGTATAAGGGCCAGGTCTATAATGAGATTCGGTAAATGCGCCATTCTTTGATTGTTTTAATTTTTCGTGCTTTAATAGTTTTTGAAATAATATATATGTTCCAGTTTTTTTCTCCATCCCTTCCTTCTATGTATCAGCTAATAAATATTTCCTTTTCAATAAGGAGGGATCATACAACTTGCCGAGCAGTTACAGGCCTGGAATAATGCTTACTGAAATTCTTTACAAACCCCGGCAAGCTATGATAAATACTGACGCCTCCAATGGTACGGTCAATGATCAGCAATTTAATAAAGAATAGTTTTCTGTGTTTCCTGATAAGAAGCAGGCTTAAAAGCCAATTGAATAATTACCAGAAATAGTGGTTGGGAAAAAGAAGCAAAAGCGATATTGAAACGGGATATCCTCTCCTTTGGAGAATAGAAGTAAAAAGAAGAAGGGGCTGCAAAGGCAGAAAAAACAAATTCGCGACATTACCGTCACTGCTGAGGCGTTTAAAATTTAAACTGTTTCGATTATAGGCATGGGTATGAATATTACCCCTTGCCGTAAAGTGCAGAAGTAATTTTTTGTAGATATATTGCGATGAACTGTTATGGATCGTTAAATTTTGCCCTAATTCAGGGGCTGGTGTTGCTGCTTCCGATTGTAACGAAAAGAAAATGAACCCAAAGCTTAAACATATGTACCATAGGTAACGCACCTCGCAAAAATACCGGTTTTGCTTTTTATTAAAAAAGGCACCACGATTTCATAGATTTTATGAAGCCTTGCAGAAGGAAATTGCATTGCTGAACTTGATAAATAGAAATACACACATCTTCCTAACATTTATGTTTTTAAAACCGCTACAAACAACGGTTCTTTATAAATTGCACCCATGCAACAGTATCTTACGCTTCTTCAACATATTTTAGAAAATGGTGTTCAAAAAAACGACCGCACCGGCACGGGTACGGTAAGCATTTTTGGCTACCAGATGCGATTTAATTTGCAGGAGGGATTTCCGCTTGTGACTACAAAAAGAGTGCACCTCCGAAGCATTATTCATGAATTGCTTTGGTTTTTGAAAGGGGAAACCAACATTGCTTATCTAAGGGAAAATGGCGTGAGCATTTGGGATGAGTGGGCCAACGAGGCCGGTGAGTTGGGGCCCGTGTACGGAAAACAATGGCGCAGTTGGGAAGGCGCCGATGGGAAAGTAGTTGATCAAATTTCTGATTTGATTCAACAAATAAAAACAAACCCCGACAGCCGCCGGTTAATGGTGAGTGCCTGGAATGTGGCCGAACTGCCAAAGATGGCGTTAATGCCCTGTCATGCCTTGTTCCAATTTTATGTAGCGGAAGGAAAGTTGAGTTGCCAGTTGTATCAACGCAGCGCTGATGTTTTTTTAGGCGTTCCTTTTAATATTGCTTCGTATGCCCTGCTTACCATGATGATAGCCCAGGTTTGTGAGCTGCAGCCGGGTGAATTCATTCATACATTTGGCGATGTGCACATCTACAGCAATCACCTGGACCAGGTGCATTTGCAGTTAAGCCGGAAACCGTATCCGCCGCCCACGATGAAGTTAAATCCGGAGGTCAAAAACATTTTTGATTTTACGTTTGAAGATTTCACCCTGGAAAATTACCAGTTTCACCCGGCCATTAAAGCTCCCGTGGCGGTATAATGCAAAATGAAAAAATGCGAAAAGAAATAACGCTTGAAACAATTTTTACTTTTACATTTTAAATTTTTCATTGATTGATACTTTCTCTTCTGGTAGCTGCTTCCGAAAACAATGTCATTGGCAATGACAACCAGCTTCCGTGGCATTTGCCTGATGATTTGAAATATTTTAAAAATCAAACCTGGGGCATGCCCATTTTGATGGGAAGAAAAACCTTTGAATCCATTGGCAAACCTTTGCAGGGAAGAAAAAGTATTGTCATTACCCGAAACGCAGCCTGGAAGCATGAAAACGTAGATGTGGTCCACTCGGTTGAAGAAGCGGTTTCAAAAGCAAAGGCGTATGGCGTGAAAGAAATTTTTGTGATCGGAGGCGCCGAAATTTTTAATACGGCCTTTGAAAAGGCAGACCGTATTTATTTAACAAGGGTGCATCACCAATTTGAAGGCGACGCTTTTTTTCCTGAGGTATCAGCCAGCGGGTGGAATTTGGTGCAGAGCCGTTTTTGTCCTGCGAATGAAAAGAATGCTTATGCACACACTTTCCAAATTTGGGAGCGACATTAATTCTACTTTTGGGCCGTGTACAATTCAGTTCAATTAGCACAAAAATATTTTCATTATTATCTCACGGCTTCCAATAGCAGGGGCCATGGCATGCATTCGCCTTTTGTATTTGATTTTATTTTAAATGTGCTGAATAATGGAAAGGAGTATACCCCTCCAGCTTCTATTGAGGCCATCAGAAATGAACTCTTACAGAACAAGACGGTTTTGGACATTGAGGATTTGGGTGCTGGTTCAAGAATCCATGCTTCTAAAAAAAAATCGGTGGCCCAACTGGCCGGCGCTGCGTTGAAACCCAAAAAATATGCGCAGCTTTTGTTTCGGCTGGTAAAGCATTATGGACCTAGGACTATAATTGAATTAGGCACTTCTTTGGGCGTTACCACGTCTTACCTGGCGGCTGCCCACCCTTCCACCCAGGTCATTACTATAGAAGGCAGCGAAGCCATAGCAGAAATAGCAAAAGACAACTTTCAAAAATTACAGCTATCCAACATACAATCGCTTCAGGGCAATTTCGATGTGGTACTACCATCTGTCATCCACCAGCTATCATCTATTGACCTGGCCTATGTTGACGGCAACCATCGCTATCAGCCCACCCTTCATTATTTTGAGCAACTTCTTGAAAAAACCAACAACCATTCCATTTTGGTTTTTGATGATATTCATTGGAGCGAAGAAATGGAAAGGGCCTGGGAAGAGATTAAAGCTCACCCCGCCGTACAATATACCATAGATATTTTCTTTCTGGGCTTTGTATTTTTTCGGAAAGAATTCAAAGTAAAGCAACATTTCACGATTCGTTTTTGACAGTAGCCAATTTTGCTATAAATTGTCCGCATGATCGTAGGTATTCTGAAAGAACCTCAGGCTGAAACAAGGGTTTCTTTACTGCCCGAAGCTGCTGCTCAATTAATCAAAAAAGGAATTGAAATTTTTATTGAAACCGGCGCAGGACTTAAAGCATCTGCCTCCGATGCAGACTATGAAAAAGCCGGTGCAAAACTAGTTTCAGCACAGGAGGTGGTTTCCTCAGCCGATGTCATTCTATCCATACATCAACCCGCTCTGCCCATCCCCGCTTCAAAAGTTTTGATTGGTGTGTTTCAACCCTTGTACCACCAGGTGAAAATGCAGCAATGGGCACAGCAGGGAATTACGGTTTTTAGTTTGGACATGCTGCCCCGCACCACCCGTGCACAAAGCATGGATGTGCTGAGTTCGCAAGCCAATATATCGGGTTACAAAGCCGTGCTGTTGGCGGCTAATTTGTATCCGCGGTATTTTCCCATGTTCATGACGGCTGCCGGCAGCATTACACCCGCAAAGGTCTTGATCTTAGGCGCCGGCGTGGCAGGGCTGCAGGCCATTGCTACGGCTAAACGCTTGGGTGCTGTGGTGGAAGTATTTGATACCCGGCCTGCGGTAAAGGAAGAAGTTATGAGCCTGGGTGCAAAATTTGTAGAAGTGGAAGGCGCAGCCGATGCTTCAAAAGCCGGTGGATACGCTGTAGAACAAACCGAGGAATACAAACAAAAGCAACAACAAAAAATTGCCGAAAGCATTGCCAAAGCTGATATTGTCATTACCACGGCACAAATTCCGGGTAAGAAGGCACCCATTTTAATAACAGAAGAAATGATGAATGCCATGCGCAATGGTTCTGTTATTGTGGATATTGCGGCCGCCACCGGAGGCAATACGCCGTTCACCAAAAATGATGAAACGGTTGTGCGAAATGGTGTCACCATTATTGGGAATAGTAACCTGCCGGCCACCATGCCCTCCGATGCCAGCAAGTTATATGGCAAGAACGTGTTGAACTTTTTGCAATTGCTCACCACGAAAGAAGGACAATTGAACTTAGCCTGGGAAGATGACCTGGTAAAAGGAAGTTGTGTCACGCACAATGGCGAGGTGGTTCGCCCCCTGTCCCCCTAAAGGGGAGTCCGAAGCTTCGGACTTAGGTCAAGCAGACTTTACTCATTGTAATTAGTTCTTTAAAATAAGGTTGATGATTGTGTAGCCAGCAGAAGAATATTCATGAAGCTTCTGTTGCGTCGCACACTTGTACTGTAACAATATTATAACCTGTTTAAATCTAAGTCAAGTTCTCCCCTTTAGGGGGACAAGGGGCATTATGGACAATCTATTTACGTGGATCTCCGGGAATCAGCAAATCATCTACATCGTCATCCTGATGATCTTTGTAGGCATTGAAGTTATTGGCCGTGTGCCAAGTGTTTTGCATACGCCGCTTATGAGTGGTGCCAATGCTATACATGGTGTGGTTATCATTGGCGCCATCATTGTGATGGGCCGGGCGGAAAGCGATAATTATTTTGCCCTGATCCTTGGCTTTCTTGCTGTTATTCTTGGAACGCTGAACGTGGTGGGCGGCTTTGTGGTAACCGACCGCATGTTGGAAATGTTTAAATCAAAGAAAAAAGGAATTAAATGAGCTTCAGCATACTAACTGTTATTTACCTGATCGCTTCGGTTACGTTCATCGTAGGATTAAAAATGTTGTCGCATCCCGAATCGGCAAGAAAGGGAAACCTGATAGCGGCCGGAGGAATGTTCCTGGCCATTTTTGGAACCATTTTTTTGTACGAAGACCTTGATACCGGTGAAAAGCTGCACAACTATGGATGGATCTTTGGCGGTTTGATGATCGGTGGCGTTATCGGCACCCTCATTGCAAAAAAAGTGAAGATGACGGCCATGCCCGAAATGGTAAGTCTGTTTAATGGTATGGGTGGCGCCTGTGCTGCCTTGATCTCGATTGCCGAATTCAATCATTTTGCATCAAGCAATTTTGCGTATCATATCACACAGGCTTTTCCTGCCGAGGAAACCGTGGATATGGCATCCTTTGAATTGCCTTTGCAAACCAGCACCATGCTCACTATTTTCCTGGGATTGATCATTGGCTCGGTTTCTTTTGCCGGTAGCATTGTGGCGTGGGGCAAGCTGAATGGAAAGGTAAAGGACAAGTCATTTAAGGGACAACACATAGTTAACCTTGTCGTGCTTGCATTGATCATTGGACTGACTGTTTTTTTACTGGCCACCATCAGTTCTTCCTTTGAAATTAATGATGGAGAATTAACCAATACGGCAAAAAGAATTTCCCTCGAAGGACTCCATATAAACTTACGACTTCGGTTTATGTGCTGTTTTATTTAGTGTTCTTCCTGTCGCTTGTTTACGGGGTATTGTTTGTGTTGCCCATTGGTGGCGCCGATATGCCGGTCGTAATTTCCTTGCTCAATTCCTTTACCGGTGTGGCCGCAGCCTGCGGTGGTTTTCTGTACGATAATAAAGTGATGCTGACAGGTGGTATTCTGGTAGGTGCAGCAGGTACCTTGCTTACCATTTTAATGTGTAAGGCGATGAACCGTTCACTGGCCAATGTGTTGATTGGATCATTTGGCGGTGGCGCCAAAGCAGGTGCGGAAGGTGGCACAAAAGAGCAGGGCAGCTATAAAGAAATCAGCTTAAGCGATGCTGCCGTTGTTATGACCTATGCCAATAAAGTAATGATTGTTCCGGGTTATGGATTGGCTGTAGCGCAGGCACAGCATGCCTGTCATGAGCTGGAAAAAATATTGAACGACAAAGGTGTGGAAGTGAAATATGCCATTCATCCGGTAGCAGGCCGTATGCCCGGCCACATGAATGTATTGCTGGCCGAAGCAGATGTGAGCTATGAGAAACTGGAGGAGATGGAACAGGCCAATGAAGAATTTGCAACAACGGATGTCGTGTTGATTCTTGGTGCCAATGACGTGGTGAATCCTGCTGCTAAAACCGATCCTTCTTCACCCATTTATGGCATGCCGATACTGGATGTGGAACTGGCCAAAACCGTTATTGTTAACAAGCGAAGCATGAAGCCCGGTTATGCCGGTATCGAAAATGATCTTTTCTTCCGGCCCAAAACCTCTATGCTGTTTGGCGATGCCAAAAAGGTATTGCAGGATTTGATCGCGGAGATTAAGAACCTCTAGGAAATGGTTATGCTGTTATTTGCAAGGCCACGATGCCGGTTAAAATAGCAATGCTGAAGCTTATTAACGTTCCAATCAACAAGTATTCTGTTTTTACTTCCAGGCGATTGGGTTCATTGAACCGTAAAAGGCTTTTGGCGGTGATCAGCAATCCTACAGATGCGTATTGATGGTTTAACACCAATACCAGAATGATAATGCGCTCTATAATGCCGATCCATTTTCCGGCATTGCCCAAACTGTCAGCGTCAGGAATTTGAGCCCTCCATTTTTGGGTTAACTGCCCGATAAGAATGCCACAGGGCCGGGTTAAAAAAATAAAAGAAGTCAGCAACACCCAGGTGTTCTTATTATTGATTTGCTGCCATGCAGACCTGATATCCTCCGGATGCAGAAAAGTAAGATACCAGCAACCAAGAATAACAGCTAAATGCAAGGCCTGGTCAATCAAAAAATATTTTGTCTTCTCAGGCCGGTACGACTTCCATCCATCAATCAATATATGTGTTACCAGAATGGCCAACACAACAATCCAGTAGATATAGCCAATGAACAATAAAGCCACCAGCGCTGTGGTAAGTCCGTGGAGATAAAGATAGCCGGAGCTGAAATGTTTTTCATTTCTGCTTTTGATCCATTTGGTGGGCTGCAGAATAAAATCGGTGATGAGATGGGCTAAAACCAGTTTCGTGAGCCAGATAATGTATATATCCATATTAGGGTTCAATTGAATCAATCAGGAGTTGGTAGTCTGTTAGCAGCTTTTCTATTTGGGGCCAACCGGCAGATTGTATGTGTTTATGTATGGTTGCTTGTGATTTTTTTAGTTTACGGGCCGTTTCTGTTTGCGTCCGTTTCACCAGTAATTCAGCAACTACAGAAGCCTGCCTGGTGGTTAAGCGCTGAAAAAGATAATCAATAAATTGGGCAACCACTCCTAATCCTAAGTTGGCCGTTTGATTTTTTTCGTTGCAGGTGATAGTCAAACGCTGACCCGGTTTCATTTTGTCGAAAGTACGGCCCGAAAGAATGAACGCTTCATCGGAAGCGGTTCTCAAATCTTTTAAGGGAGGCTTTACAGCGCCAATGCCTATGCTGGCTCTGATATCGGCAACGGGCATTGAGGTTTCTGTAGGTAACTTCATGGCGGCTGTTCTAATTTGTAGCAATAGTGATAAAGCGTCCGCCGGTGATTTTATATAAACCTGGAAACTATCGCCCCTGAAAAACTCGTACTTATGCGGCTGCAAAAGAGCCAGCAGGTTTTTCATAAGCTTTTTTGTTTCCGCTTTTGACAATCGGGTAGAGTTTACAATATCCGCTGTAATCACGGCGCCATTACTCATTTAAATTGTTTTTGTGAATATAGCCTAAAAAGGCGAATTTTTTAAATTATAGCCTAAAAAGGCGAAATTTTTGTTTTATAGCCTGGTAAGCCTATACTTAAAAAGTAAAATCACAAGCCTTTGAAGTTGTTTCGATGCTCAACAAAACGCATCTCCGTTTACCTTTGACTAATTCAATTAAAAGATGGAGACGAAGTCACTGCCAGAATCTTTGCTGGATTCATTAAGAGATGTTGAAGGCTTTAACAGGGAAGCCTTTGCAAAAGTGCATGAAGAAGGAAAACCGGTTGTATCTGTCCGCATTAACCCGGCAAAGGTTATGGTGAGCAATGGTCAATGGTCAATGGGCAATTCTTTGGGTAACAGTTGCTCTAACAGCAGCCAAAGCGGTACTACCCTTTATCCTTCTCCCTTTAGCGTTCACGATCCTGTTCCCTGGTCGCAATATGGCTTCTATTTGCCTCAACGTCCTTCCTTTACGTTTGATCCTCTTTTTCATGCCGGTTGTTATTACGTGCAGGAAGCTTCGAGTATGTTTTTAGAGCAGGCGTTAAAGCAGTTGGTTGACCTGTCCCAACCTCTAAAGGTTTTAGACCTCAGCGCCGCACCGGGCGGTAAATCCACGCATCTTCAATCGCTTCTTTCCAAGGAAAGCTTGCTGGTGAGTAACGAGGTAATTAGAAATCGCTGTACTATTTTAATTGATAACGTTATAAAATGGGGTTCCAATAATGTAGTGGTAACGAACAATGATCCTGCGGCTTTTAAAAAGCTGGCCGGCTATTTTGATGTCATTGTGGTAGACGCCCCCTGCAGCGGCAGCGGCCTGTTTCGAAAAGACCCGGAAGCCGTTACTGAATGGAGCCTGAATAACGTGGCCTTGTGCAGCCAGCGCCAGCAAAGAATTTTGGCTGATGTTTTTCCTGCCTTGAAAGAAAATGGACTGTTGATCTATTCTACCTGCTCTTACTCAAAGGAAGAAGATGAAAACATTGACGACTGGCTGGTAGAAGATTTTCAAATGAAAAATGAAAAATTAAAAATTCAAAAGGAGTGGGGGATCGTGGAAAGTACATCCGCTAAAACCAATTCGGCCGGGTATCGTTTTTATCCCGATAAAGTGAAAGGAGAAGGATTTTTTATTGCCTGCTTCCGAAAAACTACCGACGAGAAGGAAGCAAAAGTTAAGCCCGCCAGGCTGGAGAAGGCCACCGCAAAGGAAAAAACGATCATACAACGCTGGATAAACCAAAATGATATTGAACTCGTAAAAGAAAATAATTCGTTCGCCGCAATGCCTATGCGGTTGATGAACGATTATGCTATTTTAAGATCGGTGTTGAATGTTCAATACACAGGGACAGGACTGGGACAGATCATGAAAGATAAACTGGTGCCGGAGCACTCCCTGGCAGTAAGCACTATTATTTCTGATGATATTGTCACTACTGAACTAACTTACCAGGATGCCGTAAAATATTTGCAGCGACAGGATCTTGCTTTCAGTCCATCTGCTTTGGGCTGGCAAACCGTAAACTATCAAAAGCATAATTTAGGCTGGATAAATGCGCTGCCCAACCGAATCAATAATTATTATCCTAAGGAAATGCGTATTTTGAAGCGCCAAAACGACGCTGCTTTTGGAAAATAATAGCATATTTGTAAGGCTAACCGGCTACTTCATAGCTGATCTTAAAAGACCGTTGAAAAACTAAACATATCCAAATGAAAAAATTTTTTTTGCTTGCCATCATTTTAAGTTGCTGCTCTTTTGTGTTTGGACAAAACGAGCTATTGATCCATAATTCCGACAAAGGGCTTTACCTGACCCATACGGTGCAACCCAAAGAAAACTTCTACTCTATTGGCCGTCTTTATAATATTTACCCTAAGGAAATTGAAACCTTCAACTCACTGGACATGAACAAGGGGTTAAGTATTGGCCAGGTTATAAAAATTCCTTTGAACGCTACTAATTTTTCTCAAAAATCCACTAACGGCCGTGCCATCTATTATGTGGTAGGAGAAAAGGAAGGCCTGTACCGGGTGAGTGTGAAAAATAAAGGTGTGTTAATGGCCGACCTGCGTAAATGGAACCGTTTAACGGATGACAATATTTCTGCAGGAAAAAAATTAATTGTTGGCTACCTGGTTTCTCCGGAAGCCAGCAATATTGCCGTGACCAATCCGGCGCCGGTTGAAACAGAAAAGAAACCGGTGGAGCAACCAAAGCAGGACGTGGCTGTACAGGAAGTGAAAGAGAAAAAAGAAGAAGTCGTCCCAGCTAAAGAGCCCGAAAAAAAGCCGGAACCGCAGGTAGCAAAACCTGTGTCCAATCCCTCTGACCAGGTGGCTGTGAACGATGGCAATGGCGGTTATTTTAAACCTTTATTTGACAAGCAAATAAAAGCGCAACCTGCAAAAGCTAATGAAACGGCAACGGCCGGTATCTTTAAAACAGCCACGGGCTGGCAGGATGCAAAATATTATGCCCTGATGGATAACGTAGAACCCGGTACCATTGTGCGGATCATCAATCCAACCAACAATAAAGCCGTATATGCAAAGGTGTTGGGTGAAATGAGTGGCATCCGTCAAAACCAGGGATATAACATTCGCATGAGCAATGCCGCGGCATCGGCGCTGGAGGTAAGCGATACCGATAAATTTATTGTGAGGGTGAATTATTAAACCTGAACTACATAAAAAAGCGGAAGTACTTCCGCTTTTTTTATTCAAACCGGTAACCTCTTAAAAAGTCTTCTACCTGCATTTTCTTTTTCCCTTCCAGTTGTAATTCTTTTACAAGGATACTTCCATCGGTGCAGGCAAATTTCAGATACGTTTTCTTGTCCGTTTCAAATGCTCCCGGTTGCAGAAGCGGTTCCTTGTGTTCTTTCTCACTGCGGTAGATCTTCAAGGTTTTATTATCCAAAGAACTAAAGGCGCCGGGGAAAGGAGAGAGGCCGCGAATCAAATTATGAACTTCATCAACCGTTTTGTTCCAATCAATCCGGCAGGTTTCCGTAAAGATCTTGGGGGCATGTTTTAATGGTGAATGCACTCCTGCTTGCTCATTGCCGATTGCTGATTGCTGATTGCCCATTACCGATTGCGGCGTTTCTTTCAGGCTTTCATCCGCTAAACCTTTAATCGTTTTCACCAAAAGCTGCGCACCCACTTCTTTCATTTTATCATGCAATTCACCGGCGGTTTCGTTTTCACCAATGGGTATTTTTTCCTGTAGTAAAATATCGCCGGTATCGATTTCATGTTTTAATTTAAAAGTGGTAACACCGGTTTCTTTTTCGCCGTTAATGATGGCCCAATTAATTGGTGCTGCGCCGCGGTATTGAGGCAGCAGCGAACCATGCACATTGATGGTGCCCATCGCAGGCATATTCCAAACTATTTCGGGCAACATGCGAAACGCTACTACAATTTGCAGGTCTGCCTTTAGTGATTGTAACTCCTCTAAAAATTGCGGATTCTTTAATTTTTCGGGTTGCAGCACCTTCAACCCTTTTTCAACGGCATATTTTTTTACGGCACTTTCCTGTAGTTTCATACCACGGCCGGCGGGTTTGTCTGGTGCTGTGATAACGCCAACAATAGTACAACCTGCATTTACTAGTGCATCCAACGAGGCTACGGCAAATTCGGGAGTGCCCATGAAAACGATGCGAAGACCCCCTGTCCCCCTAAAGGGGTGACTTAGGTTCTTGTTTTCTTTATTTGTTTGTTCTTTCTGCATTTATAGTGCAAAAGAAAAGAATAATCTGAATAGTAAGCAGATGAACAAGGGCTGTAGAAGTAGTGTAGAGCACAGTCTTTTCCTTTTAAAAGAAAATGTTCAATGTTCAACGATCATGGTGTAATCTTTAGATAAAGCCTGCATATGTTTCAAGGCTTTCCAAATTAACAGCTGATCATTGAAGATTGAACATTCTCTTGTTTCCTCATTCCCTGTTCAATAAGTTGATTCGTTCCAAGCTTTGCAAAAAGCAACCATTCAACTAAATCAACCTAATCAACTCTTACTCAAAATCAGGATACATCAAATATTTCTTACGGGTTTTTTTAAACTCACTCAACTTTGGCTCCCAGCTTTTACGGATCTCTTTTTCCGAAACGCCGGATTTGATCTGCTGCATCAATTCAGCATTACCGGCCAGCTTGTTAAAAAATGACTGGTCTGCATTTCCGGATTTGGGCAGGATGAAAAAAGAATCCTTGGCAGGAAATAATTTATAGGCATCCAGCAAATATTTAAGTTGCACTTTATTGTCCACCTTTTTTAAAACGTCTTCGGTTGTTCCGCTGATATTCCAGCCATAACAAACCTGGTCTTTTAGTTTGGGTTCTTTAGCGCCGTCTCTGGAGGTGGGAGTAAACTTATATAAATTTTTAGGCAGTGACGGATGGCCAAAAATTTCAAAAGGCTTGTCGGTGCCCCGTCCTTCGCTTAATACGGTTCCCTCAAAAAAGCAAGTAGAAGGATACCAATAGATAGATTGAATTTCAGGTAGGTTAGGCGAGGGTTTTACCGGTAACACAAACTTGCTGTTGTGCGTATAGTTCTCACACTTGATTACCAAAAAGTGAAACGGGGTATCGGCAGAATTCTTTGCTGTTTTATAATACTCAGCACGGGCATTGGC
Organism: uncultured Bacteroidota bacterium; assembly: GCA_963697545.1. Taxonomy (GTDB): domain Bacteria; phylum Bacteroidota; class Bacteroidia; order Chitinophagales; family Chitinophagaceae; genus Flavisolibacter. The sequence continues at coordinate 41,373 of CAVOOL010000006.1, forward strand.
TTTTTCATTCAGCCATTTTTCGCCGCTCAGCATCATGGCGTACTCACCAATGGTCATTCCATACACCACAGGCACGGGCTGCATGCCTACAAAGGATTTGTATTTTGGGTCCAGCACAGGACCATCCACATAAAATCCATTAGGATTAGGCCTGTCCAGGATTAGCAAGGGCTTGCCGTATTCAAAAGCAGCGTTCATAAATTCTTCCAGCGAAGAAATATACGTGTAGAAACGAACGCCAACATCCTGGATGTCGAAAATCAAAACGTCCACATCTTTTACATCTTCCAGGGAAGGGCGGCGTTTGCTTCCATAAAGCGATATAACCGGAATGCCGGTTTTTTGATCTACGTAGTTATCCAATTTTTCACCGGCATCAGCAGTTCCGCGAAAACCATGTTCGGGGCCAAAGATCACTTTAATATTAACGCCCGATTTTTGGAGCGTATCTACCAAATGGGTACTGCCTACCGTGGAAGTTTGGTTGGCAAATATGCCTACCGTTTTTCCTTTTAATAGCGGCAGGTAAGCCGATAATCTTTCGGCACCGGCAAGAATGGGTTTGGATTCTGTAGCGGAGGTAGTTGCTGGTTTTTGTGCGCTGCACGATAGAACAGTTGCGAAAAATGAAAATAAGGATGGGCTTCATGTTTCGAATTTCTAGGAAAAATTGTTAAGCAAAACGTGAAAGATTAGTACCTTGCCCACCTTTCTGCATCAAAACATCTTCCTGCTATTGCCCCACCTGGTTACTGCAGTACAAGATCGTCTTTGCTTAATAGTGCTTTGCACAATTGAGCTTCGGCAGTCGAAGAGTGCGACGCAAGGGACGCTCAATGAGATTAATTAGTTGACCTCAAAAAAATCAGACTATGCAACAAGTGCAAAATGGTGACAAAATAAAAGTTCACTATCATGGTAAATTACGCAGCGGCGAAACATTTGACAGTTCAGACGGCAGAGAGCCCTTAGAGTTTACCGTGGGCAGCGGACAGGTGATTAAAGGGTTTGATGAAGGTGTAAAAGGAATGAAGGTGGGAGATAAAAAAACCGTTGAAATTGCTGTTGGTGATGCCTATGGCGAAAAGCAACAGGAAATGATGATTGAATTTCCGAAAGAACAATTTCCAGCGGACATGAACCCCGAAGTTGGTATGCAACTGATGATGAGCAATGGCTCGGGACAAAATTTTCCGGTAACTGTAGCGGAAGTCGAAAAAGGATAGCGTCATCCTGGATGCCAATCATCCTTTGGCCGGACAAGACCTGATCTTTGATTTGGAACTGGTAGAGATCGTTCCTACATCAAGAATTATTATGCCTTAATTCATTCGTGTATAAATAAAAAAATCGCCATCATCCATGGCGATTATTTTATTTATAGGTAACACCGTTTAACTCACCGTTTCCATTGGTTGTTCTTTCACTTTCACACTGCTCCTTTGCACGTTTTCTCTTCGCAGCCACCACGCCAGCCACAAGCCGGCTAATCCCCAGCTAACTACCGCATCGGCAAGGTGGGCCCAGATATCAAAATTCTGATACCAGATATAACCTGTATAAGGTGCGTTCAAAAAAACAATCATACCAACAGCTAAGGCGCTGGTTACAATGGTGCCAAAACCCGGTGCTGTCATTCGCCGGATCAGCCAGCAAAAGAGAAAAATAATAACAACGTTCACAATAAAGCCCCGGATCATATTCATCACCATGTTTGTTTTAAGCGAGTGATGGTATTGAATGTTTACCCATGGTTTTCCTTCAGCCGTTTTCATTAGTTGCTCATGATCGTCCATAGTGGCGGTTTCCGGAAGGCTGGGCATAATATAACCGCCTTCTGCAAGTTGCTGGCCATCTAAAAATTTCATGATCGCCTCCTGCTTTTCGGTGTATTGCTGGGCAGGCTTATGCAGGTTGACTAAAGCGAAAGAAAGAAATTGCCAAATGAAAATAATCAGACCGCCTACCAAGGCGGCTGTTAAAACTTTTTTCATTGTTTGAGGTTTTGGTTGTTGGTAAGATAGGGAAGTTTTTAGAAAGTTGAAAAGTTGAGTAATTGAAAGGCTATAAATATTTATGATCCCGAAAATCTTTTGTGTAGAATTTATGTACCTGGCGGCATTGCTGCTATCTGCTTTTGTTGTGTCACTCACTTGTACTGTAATCATTCTATTGAGCAATACGCAACTACTCCTCTTTTTTCTTAGGGTTCGTGGTGTTCTCTCTGGTTTCTAAAGAATGCACAATAAACACTGCGGCCTGGAACGATTCAACCTTTCCACTATTCAACGTATCAACCAGTCAACCAACTTCGTATTTTTGATCATGTTCCAGAATCATCCATTTACCGCCGCGGAGCGTTTCATGCGCTATGTACAAATTGATACGCAAAGTGATCCGCTGTCTCACACACATCCCACATCGGAAAAACAAAAAGACCTTTCCCGCATCCTGGCCGAAGAATTAAAGGCCATGGGCATTACTGATGCCCATATGGATGAATTTGGCTACGTGTATGCCACCATTCCATCCAATACCGATAAAAAAGTTCCCGTGCTTTGTTTTTGCGCCCACGTGGACACAACTCCTGATGCCAGTGGGACGGGTGTGAAGCCAGTCCTGCATAAAAACTACCAGGGCCAGGATATTGTGTTGCCCGATGACCATACGCAGGTGCTGCGTAAGGCCGATTTTCCCTACATGGAAAAGTTGATGGGACATGATATTATTACAGCAAGCGGCACAACCTTATTGGGCTCCGATGACAAAGCCGGTGTGGCCGAAATTATGGATGCTGCTAACTTTTTAATGACGCATCCCGGGGTAAAACATGGAACGATAAAGATTTTATTTACTCCCGATGAAGAAGTAGGACAAGGAACAGCAAAGGTGGATCTGGAAAAATTGGGCGCCGATTTTGGTTATACGCTGGACGGTGGCGATGCCGGTTCCCTTGAAGATGAAACCTTTAGTGCCGATAGCGTGCAACTGGTGATCCATGGCGTGATCACACATCCGGGTTATGCAAAAGATAAGATGGTGAATGCTTTAAAAATAGCTGGCGATGTATTGGCTTCTTTGCCGCGGGCTGAGTTATCACCGGAAACTACCGCAGGTAAAGCAGGGCTTTATTCATCCTGTTCGTGTGGATGGCCTTGCTGAAAAAGCAACCATTGATTTTATCATTCGTGATTTTGTAACAGAGGGGCTGAAAAAGAAGGAAGAATTTTTATTGAGCCTGGTAGAAATGGTGATGGAAAATTATCCCAAAGCCAGTTTTGAATTTAAGGTTACCGAACAATACCGCAATATGAAAGAGGTGTTGGACCAGCATGTGCAGGTAGTGGAATACGCTAAAGAAGCGATTAGCAGAAGTGGCTTGACCTGAAAATGGAAAGCATTCGGGGCGGAACAGATGGCAGCCGCTTGTCTTTTATGGGGTTGCCTTGTCCTAATTTATTTGCCGGCGAACAGGCCATTCATTCAAAGCTGGAATTCATTAGTGTACAGGATATGAACAAAGCCGTAGAAACCATTGTGCATATTGCTTCTATCTGGCAAGAAAGAAGTTAGTTCAGGTTAATCCAAGGGTATATATGAAAATATTTGAATCGTGTGCAACATGAAATATTTTAACGTCTGCAACATCCAATATTGAGTTACGTGTATTCGTTGTTTCATTTTTTTCTTTTTTTTTCTTCCTATTGCATCTTCCGCACGGGACCTTTAGTAAACGGAAGTTTCGAAGAAGAAAATAGTTGCAGCGAGTATAAAGTGGACTGTGCGCCGGAAGGATGGATTTATACAGTGCCTTCTTTTATTTATTATTTCAAAGATGCGCAACTCTCACACAGCGGAAATCATTTTGTAGCCATGGTCGCGGGACATGCCAAAAAGCCCTACTACCGCACCTTTGTAAGAAGCCGCTTGGTTTGCGGTTTGCGAAAGGGAAACAGTTACCGCCTCCGGTTTTACATCAAATCAAAACACCCGGTTTTAGATAGCATAGGAATTTATTTCAGTTCTATGATTTTTTATTTGAGAAAAGGCCTTACCGCAAAATTGATCCGTCCCTCTATTTAACTGATGCTGTTGTAAAGCCACAAGCCAGGGACACCGGCTGGCAACAAATTATAATCGATTACCAGGCTACAGGAACTGAGGCTTTCATCACCTTAGGGAATTTTAAAAAGAATGATGTACCTGGTACCACGGGTTTAGACCGGGAGAATCATTTTTTTATTTTGATGGATGATATTTCACTTACTCCATTAGATGGCAATGAAAAACTATGTGATGACTGGCGGCAAAACACCGAAGAGATTTATGCGCAGGATGAACGGCATGAGTACCTGGACAGGTTAATTAAGATGAGCAGGAGTAAACCCCTCGAAAATGTGAAAACCTCTCCGACGATTGTACAAAAAATAGATACGCTGGTTTTGCCTGATATTCTTTTTGAGACAGGCAGTTTTTCTCTTTCTCAAACCGCATACACATTTTTAGACAGTATTTACAAGGGTGTTGCTTCACGGTCTGTGGATTCGATGGTGGTAGAAGGGCATACCGATAGTATAGGCACAAACGCAAGTAATCAGCAACTTGGCTATGACAGGGCTGTTGCTGTTATGAATTATTTCCGCAATAAACTTTTCCCCGCAAATTTTATTACAAGAAGTTGGGGCAGTCAAAAACCGGTTGCTGACAACCGCACGGCTTCCGGGCGGCAGCGGAACAGGCGGGTGGAGATTTATGTATACATCCGCGAATAAAGGTTACTATCCCCTGATATGGAATATCCGCTATCTTTAGCCGGAACTAAAATTCTAGCTATGTTTTTTTTACAAGCCGATGCAAATCCTATTTTCAATCTTTTTGCCAATTACTGGTGGCTGCTGCTGCTGCTTTTTATTGTTTTCAGCGGGCTGTTTACCATCAACCAGGGGTATATTGGTGTGATCACCATGTTCGGAAAATACCAACGCGTAGTGCGTCCGGGATTAATATTAAAATACCCGTTCTGGAACAGGTGTTCAGGAGAATCTCTTACCAGAACCGCTCTGTCGAACTGGAGTTTCAGGCCATCACTACCGACCAGGCCAATGTATATTTTAAATCCATGTTGTTATATGCTGTTCAAAATGCCGACGAGGAAACCATTAAAAAAGTAGCGTTTAAATTTATTAGCGAACGTGATATGATGCAGGCCCTGATCCGCACGGTGGAAGGCACCATCCGGACGTATGTGGCTTCCAAAAAGCAGGCAGAGATACTGGGCTTGCGTAAAGAGATCGTTGAATACGTAAAAGAACAGGTGGACAATTCACTGGAAGAGTGGGGGTATCATTTAATTGATTTGCAGATCACAGATATTTCATTTGATAAGGTGATCCTGGAATCTATGAGCAAGGTGGTGGCTTCCAACAACCTGAAAGCAGCTGCTGAAAATGAAGGCCAGGCAACCCTGATTACAAAAACCAAGAACGCCGAAGCCGAAGGTAATTCCATAAAAATTGCAGCCGAAGCCGAAAGAGAAGCCGCCCGTTTGCGTGGACAAGGTGTGGCCCTCTTCCGTCAGGAGGTGGCAAGGGGTATGACCGAAGCCGCTGAGCAAATGAAGCAGGCTAATCTTGATACCAATGTTATCTTGTTTAGCATGTGGACCGAAGCCATAAAAAACTTTGCTGAATACGGAAAAGGCAATGTCATCTTTTTGGATGGCAGCTCCCAGGGCATGGAAAATACCATGAGGCAGATTCAGGCCTTAATGGTAAAACCCGCGGGCACCATTGATAAATTCCATGGTTGATAAAAGTTGACGGCAAACAATGAAGCAGGAGTAGGACAAGGGTCATTCCTGCTTCATTTTTTTATAGACATCTACAGAAAAACGTTGCCTGCAAAAAGATCTCAGGGGATAAAGTGCGCAAATGGCTGCTTTGTCACGCCATTCGAAAATAACGGTGACAGTAGCCATGCTGCTGGCTGCAAAACAAAACACTGGATGGAGAAGATATTTGAGAAAGAAGGTGCCATTCACCATTGACCATTCACTCTTCACCTTGTTAAATCTCTCAAAAAGTTAAAGCCAGCTTAAACAATTGCCTGTTTTTAAGCTCTTTTTTGCAGTACAAAATATTCTCTAAGGCCTCACGTTATTCAACACGTTATATTACATTTACCGCTTAAAAGAAGAAATTCGTATGATTAACCTGCTACAAATTGTAGATACACTAAGCCAAACTGCAAGTGCTCACGCAGACATTAACAAAGACGGGAGCATAAGTATAGGCGAACTGCTGACCATGGGCGGATGGGTGATGATTCCGCTGATCGTGCTTTTTGTGGTAACCATTTTTGTTTTTTTCGAACGTTTTATTGCCATCCGCAGGGCCTCAAAAATTGAAGGCAATTTCATGAACATTATCCGCGATCATATTGTGAACGGAAATGTAAGCGCTGCCCGCAGCTTTGCCAAAAACACCAACAACCCCGTTGCCCGAATTATTGATAAAGGCATTCAACGCATAGGCAAACCTATTGACAGCATTGAAAAAAGCATGGAGAACGTGGGCAAGCTGGAGTTGTATAATATGGAACGCAACCTGTCTGTGTTGTCATTGATCGCTGGTATCGCCCCGATGTTTGGTTTCCTGGGAACCATCGTGGGTATGTTCGAATTATTTTACCGTCTTGCCTCCACCGGCGATTTTACCATTCAAACAATGGCCAATGGTATTTACACAAAAATGATCACTTCGGCCACCGGTTTGATCATTGGTTTGCTGGCCTACATCGCCCATAATTTCTTAAGTACGCAGGTAGATAAAACGGCTAATAAAATGGAAGCCTCCAGTGCAGAGTTCATAGATATTTTGCAGGAGCCCACCAAGTAGGGTCATGCCACCGGCATGACCGTAGGGTTTGTGATAATAATTATGTACCCGGCGTTTGAATACTATTAAGCTTTTGTTGCGTCGCACTCTTGTACAACATGATCGCTATGCAGCAATAAAAACGAATACGAATGAACATTCGCAGAAAATTAAGAGCCCATACCGAAGTGCATACAGGACCATTGAATGATATTCTGTTCATCCTGTTGCTGTTCTTTTTGATTGCCGCCACCCTGGCCAATCCTAATTTGGTGAGGGTAAACAATCCCAAAGGATCAAAGGACATGAAGGCCAAACAAAACATCATTGTTTCGGTAAACAAAGAACACCAATATTTTTTGGGGCAAACCCCGGTTGATTATGCCCACATGGACAGTTTACTGAAAACTCATATTGAAAATGCCCGCAAAATAGTGGATACTCCTTCTGTAATCGTAAATGCCGATACCATTGCCTACTGGGGCGAGGTATTCAAGATCATGAACATTGCCAAGAAGTACAATGCCAAAGTGGGTGTGCATGTGAAGTAGTGACGGGAAACGTGAATTTGTCCGTCACTATTTTATAAACTATCGGTAGGGTGTAACATGCCAAATGAAACATCCATTGACAATTCACGATTGACGATTCACGACCCTCACCATCCTTTCCTTTCCCTGCATATCTTTCCGTAACTCAATGTGGCTATAGCCTTCCTGGTGAAAAAGGTCCACTACGTTTTTTCCCAGGTCTTCATGAATTTCCATGTAAATACTCCCATTCTTATACAGCCGGTGTTTGCCAAACTGGGCTAAGGCTTTATAAAAAACAAGGGCATCATTATCCGGCACAAAAAGAGCCGTGTGTGGTTCATGCGCCACAACGTTGGGATTCATTTCTTCTTTATCCTTAAAAGGGATATACGGCGGATTGCTTACCACTACATCCACGGTAGGCAATGATTTTTGCTGGGCGGCATCCAAAAAATTCACTCCCTGGAAATCCACCCGGATATCCAGGGCAGAACCATTTCTTCTGGCTACGTTCAGGGCTTTTTCACTTACATCGCAGCCCCACACTTCGGCTTTGGGCATCGCCTTCTTTAGGGCCAAAGCAATGCAGCCGCTGCCACTTCCCACATCCAGTATTTTCAGTTTGGTGGTTTCGTCGGCTTCCGTAGGTCTTCTTTCAAAAACATCTTTGCCGGAAGCCTTTATATCGTTAACGATCCATTCCACCAGTTCTTCGGTTTCGGGTCTTGGAATTAAAACAGCGTTGTCAACAAACAGTTCCATTCCATAGAACCATGCCTTGTTCATGATATATTGTATGGGTTCGTGTTGCAGCAAACGCTCCAGGTCCTTTTTCAATTGCTCCTGTTGTTGCAAGGAGAGTGGGGTCGCCGGTTTTTAAAATCCTGTCCGCCTTCGAAAAAGAAGTAATATGCTCCATAGCAAGGCTGGCAATATTCCGGGCTTCGCTCTCCTCATAAATACCACTTAATTTTTCTTTGATATACCTTTCTGCTTCGGCAATTTTCATACTTCAAACTTAAACCATGTTGACATAAATTTGCCCATTGCAATTGAATGGACGGACCTACTCATCAAATCTATATGCATCGATGCCTGCAACTGGCTGAATTAGGCAGTGGCTCTGTGGCGCCCAATCCTATGGTGGGTGCCGTGTTGGTGCATAACGATACCATAATCGGCGAAGGGTATCATCAAAAATATGGCCAGGCTCATGCTGAAGTGAACTGTATTCGCCAGGCCATAGAAAATGGCAACGATGGTTTACTACAGGAAGCCACCTTGTATGTTTCCCTGGAACCCTGTGCCCATTACGGCAAAACGCCGCCTTGCGCTGATCTCATCATTGCGCATCATATTCCAAAAGTTGTCATTGGCTGCCGCGATCCTTTTGTGCAGGTGGATGGAAAAGGCATTGAAAAACTGGAAAAGGCAGGAGTGGAGGTAGTGTTGGGCATTTTAGAAAAGGAATGTAAAGAGTTGAACAAACGTTTTTTTACGTTTCATACAAAACACCGGCCCTATGTTGTGTTGAAATGGGCAGAAACAGCCGATCACAAAATCGCCAATGGTGATCACCGCCGCCTGTTCATCAGCAATGCCTATACCAACCGCATCGTTCATAAGTGGCGCAGCGAAGAGGCGGCGATTGCCGTAGGAACCAATACCGCTTTTTATGACGATCCCGAACTAAGCACCCGTCTGTGGCCGGGCATCCATCCCATTCGCATTGTTGTGGATAGGGATCTGCGCCTGCCTTCCTCCCTGAAGTTGTTTGATGCTACTATTCCCACGATTGTTTTCAATACAAAAAAGCATTCTATTGAAAATGTAAAAGCTGGTTTTCAGGGCGGTGTTCATTATTACCAGGTAACAGAAGATGTAAGCCTGGTTCATCAAATGCTGCATGCACTCTACAACATGAACATTCAATCGGTTTTAGTAGAAGGCGGAGCGGCCCTATTGCAATCCTTTATTGATGAAGGAGTGTGGGACGAAGCAAAGATCATTACCAATGAAAAATTAATTATCGGCGAAGGCCTGCCCGCACCTGTTCTTAACCAGCATCAACTGGTGCACACGGATAATTTTCTTTCGGATATTGTACACACCTATCATTTCATCAACCCCACAACTGTTTAACCTTGCTCTATTTTATCGGTTCAATAGTGCTGACCTCTTATCTTACCCTGTCTTTTAAGGCCGTGGAGCGGTTTGGTATTCCTGTTTTCCAGGCTATTGTTTTTAATTATATCACTTGCGTAGTTACCGGTTGTCTGGTCAATGGGTCTGTTCCGGTTCAGTCGGTTAGTGAGCCCTGGTTTAAGTGGGCCTGTCTTGCCGGGTGCATTTTTGTCAGCTTGTTCAACATTATTGCTATTACTACACAAAAAATAGGTGTGGCCGTGGCTTCTGTGGCCAATAAACTTTCCCTGGTTATTCCATTTTTGTTTTCCATTTACCTGTATAATGAAACCATAACCCTGTTAAGGGTTGTTGGTATTTTGATAGCGCTTACCGCTGTAGTACTTACCTGCTGGCCATCTGCGCATCATAAAACGGCGTCGCACAAGCATGTAAAAGCAATCGCTTACCTGTTGCCGGCCGTCATTTTTATGGGAAGCGGTTTTCTGGATACCTTATTGAAATATGTAGAACAGTCCTATTTAAATGTTGGCAACACCAATGCCTTTTTCATTGTTGCTTTTGCAACAGCGGCAAGCCTGGGTGTTGTAATTTTGACCGTGTTGTTGGCTGGCGGGAAAATAAAATTTGATGGCCGGAGCATTTTGGCTGGCATGGCGATTGGCATTCCAAATTATTTTTCTATTTGGTTTTTTATAAGAGTATTGAAGCAATACCAGGGCAATAGTTCGGCTGTTATTCCTATCAATAATATTGGCATTGTGCTGTTCAGTTCAATAATGGCGTGGTTGCTTTTTCGTGAGCGCTTAAATGCTATTAACTGGACGGGAATTTTTTTAGCAGTGACGGCTATTGCATTAATTGCATTTGGGTCATGAATTATTTACATCAGAATGAATTATTATAACACAATTGAAAAACCTTCTTTTGCTGAATTTAAAGACAGAGGGAGCCGGTTTTTGGCTTATGTCTTTCCTATACAATCGGCTGAGGATTTTAAAAAGCGGTTGAAAGGCCTGAAAGAAGAACATCCAAAGGCGGCACACCATTGTTTTGCCTACCGCATTGGAACGGATGGAAATAATTTCAGGGCAGGTGATGATGGCGAGCCCTCCGGCTCAGCCGGCAAACCTATTTTGGGCCAAATTGATAGCAAGGAATTAACCAATGTTGCCGTAGTGGTGGTTCGTTATTTTGGCGGTACGCTGTTAGGCGTGCCGGGTTTGATCAATGCATATAAAACAGCCGCTTCACTGGCCTTGCAATTAACACCTATTACGCAAAGGCCTGTATTGGTAAATTATGAGCTGCAGTTTGATTATACGATGATGAACGAGATTATGATGGTGGTGAAAAGGTTTGGTTGTGTGGTGGTGGAAAATGAAGCGCAGTTATTTTGCCGGATGGTAATCGGGATACCAAAAGAAAGCCTGGAGATCTGTCTGAATAAACTGACAGATTTTTATGGCGTAGAGGTAAAGAAGGTTTGAGTAATCAAAATCAGGTTGTAAATTTCGTTGGTCGTTTGAGGTTTGAGATATAAATGCTGGAACACTAATTGAGTTTTAGTTTAAAGATTGATGCGTCTTAATGGCAGTGCAGCCCATGTCGTTTTCCCAAGGCAGCTAAAGAAACGAGGCCTCAGCGTTTTTATCTTACAAGAGAAGGTGAAGTTATTTTCTGCTCTTGTATTATTATCTTCATCACTTTATGTCTAAACCTCACTAACAACCTTAATTTAGTTTATGCTTAAAACCGCCGATCTCATTGTTTTTTTGATCTATTTTATTCTAGTGGCTTCTTATGGCATCTGGATCTATAGAAGGAAAAAGAAAATAAAGGAAACATCCGTTGATTTTTTTCTTGCCGAAGGGTCATTAACATGGTGGGCTATTGGCGCCTCACTTATTGCCTCTAATATTTCTGCCGAGCAGTTTATCGGCATGTCGGGCAGTGGTTTTAAACTGGGCCTGGCCATTGCGGCCTACGAGTGGCTGGCGGCTGCCTCGCTCATTATTGTTGCCGTGTTTTTTATGCCTATTTATTTAAAGAACCGCATCTTCACCATGCCCCAGTTCTTAAAAACAAGGTATAACGAAACCGTGGCTTTGATCATGGCCATCTTCTGGCTTTTTCTGTATATAACCGTAAACCTTACTTCTATTCTGTATTTGGGTGCCATTGCCATTAACAACCTGGCGGGTGGAGAACATTTTCATTTAGTGATGATTGGCCTTGCCATTTTTGCACTCATTATTACACTGGGCGGCATGAAAGTAATTGGATATACGGATGTGATCCAGGTGGCTGTTTTGATCATTGGTGGTTTTGTAACCAGTTATATTGCCCTGACGCTGGTATCGGAGCATTTTGGCTTTGGTAAAAATTTACTGGCCGGGTTTAATACGTTGTTTGAAAAGGCGCCCGAACACTTCGATATGATTTTTGATAAACCCGGAGAAGGCGCATCGCAGCAACAGGTTTCCAACTACATTGACCTTCCTGGTGTTACAATGTTAATTGCGGGCATGTGGATCGCTAATTTAAATTACTGGGGATGTAATCAATATATAACACAAAGAGCTTTGGGTGCTGATTTAAAAACAGCAAGGACCGGTATTTTGTTCGCTGCTTTTTTGAAACTGATCATGCCTTTGATAGTGGTGCTGCCGGGGATTGCCGCGTACGTTATCTATAAAAATGGCGGTCTTCAGCAGGAAATGCTGACCAATGGACAAATGCGAAGCGACAATGCCTATTCGGCTATTCTTACATTTTTGCCTACAGGCTTTAAAGGCTTGTCTGTAGCGGCTTTAACGGCTGCTATCGTCGCATCGCTGGCGGGTAAGGCAAACAGCATCTCCACCATTTACACATTGGATATTTATAAAAAATATATTAAGAAAGACGCTGCTGACAAACAACTGGTATGGATTGGAAGGATTGCTGTCATCATTTCCCTGGTAATAGCCATCATTGTAAACTGGAAAGATACCTTGGGCATAGGGGGAGAAGGCGGCTTTATCTTTATTCAAAAATATACGGGTTATATTTCACCGGCCATCTTTGCCGTATTCCTGCTTGGGTTTTTCTGGAAACGCACGACCGCCCGGGCGGCCATAGCGGGTATCATTGGTGGAGTGGCTTTAATGATTCTTTTTGATAAGTTCTTACCCGGCTGGTATCACGAAACGCCTTTATATACCGCATTTATGAATGCACAGGGTGTTTATGAAATTCCGTTTTTAGTCAGCATGGGCTGGGTGTTCTTTTTCACCATTTTGTTAATGGTAATCATAAGCCTTTTGGATAAGCAGGGAGCTAAAGAAGTAAACTCTCTGGAAGTGGATACCACCATGTTCAGGGTCTCGCCGGGCATACTCACCATGATCATTGTCATTATTGGTATTTTACTGGCGCTGTATATCCGGTTCTGGTAAAGATGGAAGGATTAGTCAGTTGATGCAAACTGTAAAAGAAATGGTAATTGAGACAAGGTTGAAAAAAATCTTTACCAGATCAGTTCACCTTAATTATACTACAGATGTTAAATAACTGAAGCACTTCTGATTTATCGGGAGTGCTTTTTCATTTTAGCATGGCTGAAGTAAAAGCTTCCGGGTAAATCTTGATAAGTGGTTGAACACAATCACTATTAATTTAAAATAATGAAAAAGGCAACACCATTCTCCGTTCTGACATGCACAGGCAAAACTTCTAATCTTTTGGCTGCCTGTTGTTGCCATAACTGCACTTCCTGCTGTTGTTGTATGTGTTAATCTGATCCGTGCAACCTGCTCACTTTTTTCGATTGCTTTTTATTTACTGGTTTCACTTACTGATGTGCTGGATGGACAGCTAGTAACTGATCTCCGGTAATAAATATATACTTCAGCACGGCAGCAGAAGAGTAAAGGCAGTGGAAAAAATAGAATACAAGCCTGATGTAAATACGCTGGCACGTAAACTGCTTCCTGTTGAAGCAGGTCTGAATGATGTAGTAAAAGCTACAATAAAAACAGCTGAGCCGCTGTCATTTAATGGCTATAACAAGTTGCCGGCCAATAGTGCAGCTATATCGACTGACAGTGGGGCCTGCTTAATTCAATAAAAATTCTTTTTATGGACGAAGCAATTTTTATTAACGAGCTGGTGAGCAATAAAATGAAAACAGCACAGCAGTTTCCCGATAAAGCCATAGCAGAGCTTTTTGTGGATGATATCTTCCGTTTTCTTTTTATTGGAAGTACTAATGAAGTGAATCATATTGCTGATTCTGGAGAAACACCGGCAGTTGAAAATAGCATTTGCTTCGCTGATCCATGAAACGGTAAAAGAACAGGCAGAGGTGAAAAAACACACCACTGATTTTTTTTACCAGCTGCCGTCTGTTTACAAGGCTTTATTGGAAGATGCGCAAGCCATTCTGGATTTTGATCCGGCTGCACGAAATATGTCTGAAGTGGTAGTGGCCTATCCCGGTTTTTTTGCTATTGCCGTGTACCGGCTGTCGCACCAGATTTGGAGCCAGGGTATCCGGTTGTTGCCAAGGTTGTTCAGCGAATATGCGCATAGCAAAACCGGGATTGATATTCATCCTGCTGCACAAATAGGCGCTGCCTTTGCTATTGATCATGGAACCGGAATCGTTATTGGTGAAACCACCGTGATTGGTAATCATGTAAAGATCTACCAGGGTGTAACACTGGGGGCTTTGAATGTAGCCAAGTCGCAGGCAGCTACCAAACGCCATCCCACCATAGAAGATGAAGTAGTGATTTATTCCGGCGCTACGATACTGGGAGGTGACACCGTCATTGGAAAGGGAAGCATTATTGGCGGTAACGTCTGGCTTACGCACAGTATTGCATCGAACTCTGTGGTCTATCACAAAAGCGAAATAAAAATCAAGGATAAAAACCCTTTCCCTGAACCACTCAATTTCATTATTTAAATATAAAAACATGAAAGCAAATACTATTTTAGAAACGATTGGTAATACACCTCACGTTCGCCTCAATAAAATTTTTCCGGATTATGAAGTATGGATAAAGCTGGAAAAAAATAATCCAGGCGCCAGCATCAAAGACCGCATTGCCCTGGCTATGATTGAAGATGCCGAGCAAAAAGGCATTTTGAAAAAAGACAGTGTGATCATTGAACCTACTTCAGGCAATACCGGCATTGGACTGGCGCTGGTAGCAGCCGTGAAAGGGTATAAGTTGATTTTAGTAATGCCGGAGAGCATGAGCGTTGAACGCAGACGATTAATGTCCTTGTATGGAGCAGAGTTTGTACTGACGCCCCGCGAACAAGGAATGAAGGGAGCTATTGAAAAGGCAACAGAGTTAGCGCAATCAACACCCAATGCCTGGATCCCGCAGCAATTCGACAATGAAGCCAATACCGAGATACACAGAAGAACAACAGCGCAGGAAATCATTAAGGATTTTAGCGACGGGCTGGATTATGTAATTACAGGTGTAGGTACCGGCGGACATATTACCGCGATTGGAGAAGTGGTAAAACAAAAACTGCCCAACCTGAAAGTCTTTGCAGTAGAGCCGGAGCTTTCTCCTGTGCTGAGTGGTGGCGCTCCTTCGCCGCATCCCTTGCAGGGCCTGGGTGCAGGCTTTATTCCTTCTATTTTAAATATGGCGGTACTGGATGGCGTGATTACAGTAGGTAAGGATGAAGCTTTCAAGTACACCCAACGCCTGGCAAAAGAAGAAGGCATCTTGGCGGGTATCTCTACGGGTGCTGCCGTGGCTGCCGTGGTAAAAAAACTACCGGAGATTCCTAAGGATGCAAAGATCCTCACCTTTAACTACGATACAGGTGAAAGGTATTTATCTATTGAAGGATTATTTCAATAACAATCAAAATCAACTATTGCAATTTATTTCGGGACAGGCTGGGTGAGCGGCTGAATATAAAGTTCAAAGCAGGATCTGAACGAAGAAGAGAATCTTAAAAGAGCTTGAGGCCCTGCTGGCCCATTATAGTGACCGAAACCAGCCGGGCTATAGGGATAGCACTATTGTATAAAGTTTTATAAGAACCATCCATACAGCAACTAATGAGAAACAAATTTTAGCCCTACGATAGAGCCAATTAAAGTAAAGATGAAAAAGAGGCGCCAGAAATCGGCGGGTTCTTTAAAAAAAATGATTCCAATAGCGGCCGTCCCCACAGCGCCGATGCCCGTCCATACAGCATAGGCTGTGCCCAGGGGCAGGGTCTGCGTGGCTTTATACAATAAATACATACTGAGTGAAAGACTAATGAAAAACCCGGTCATCCAGGCGGCAGATGTGGTTCCTGATGTTTCTTTTGCTTTTGCCAGACAAGTGGTAAATCCAACTTCAAATAGCCCGGCAATTATAAGAATGATCCAATTCATAATGATTGATTATAATCAGTTTAAGCTCTTCAGGTAAAGCGGGAAAAATTTTTAAAATATGACCTCAGCTTTGCTTTTTAATGTAGAATAATTGTGAAAAATAAGGGACAATAAGGATTTAATTCAATCTATTTATACTTTTTTGTACAAATAGATTTGTAACTTTGCACTTTGAAAAATTACCCTGACGTTATAACAGAATGATATGAATGAGGAGCTTAGCAACCATAGAAAAAACGGTCCTTTCAGATTACAAATATGGCTTTGTCACCAATATTGAAGCAGATGAAGCTCCAAAAGGTTTGAGTGAAGATATTGTCCGTTTTATTTCTGCCAAAAAAAATGAACCGGAATGGATGCTGGAATGGCGATTAAAAGCCTACCGCCACTGGCTTAAAATGGAAGAACCAACCTGGGCAAATATTCATTATCCACCAATTGATTACCAGGATATTATTTATTATTCTGCTCCCAAACAAAAGATCAACCCTAAAAGTCTGGATGAAATTGATCCTGAACTGAGACGCACTTTTGAAAAACTGGGCATTTCTCTGAATGAACAAAAACGCTTAACCGGTGTTGCTGTAGATGCTGTTATTGACAGTGTTTCTATTGGTACTTCTTTTAAAGAACAGTTGGCAGAACTGGGTATTATTTTCTGCTCCATGAGCGAAGCCATCCAGGAACATCCTGAACTGGTAAAAAAATATTTAAGTTCTGTTGTTCCTATTACAGATAATTATTTTGCTGCCTTAAATGCTGCTGTATTTAGTGATGGTTCTTTCTGTTATATTCCAAAAGGCGTTCGTTGCCCGATGGAACTTTCTACTTATTTCCGCATCAATGCAGAAAATACCGGCCAGTTTGAACGAACACTGATTGTTGCCGAAGAAGGAAGTTATGTAAGTTACCTGGAAGGTTGTACCGCACCCATGCGTGATGAAAATCAGTTGCATGCTGCCGTGGTAGAACTGATAGCCATGGATAATGCAGAAATAAAATATTCAACCGTTCAAAACTGGTATCCCGGCGATAAAGAAGGCAAAGGCGGTATTTACAATTTTGTTACAAAACGAGGAATTTGCAAAGGCGATCATTCAAAAATTTCCTGGACGCAGGTAGAAACCGGTTCTGCCATTACCTGGAAATATCCAAGTGTTATTTTAAAAGGCGATAATTCAGTTGGCGAATTTTATTCTATTGCCGTTACCAATAATTATCAGCAGGCTGATACCGGAACCAAAATGATGCATTTGGGAAAAAATACCAAAAGCCGTATTGTTTCAAAAGGTATTTCTGCCGGGGTTAGCAATAACAGTTACCGCGGGCTGGTGCATGTAGGTAAAAATGCAGCCAATGCCCGCAATTTTTCCCAATGCGATTCACTGTTACTGGGCGATAAATGCGGTGCACATACCTTTCCTTATATTGAAGTAAAGAACAACACTGCCGTTGTGGAACATGAAGCCACTACTTCCAAGATTGGTGAAGACCAGATTTTCTATTGCAACCAACGAGGTATTGATACAGAAACTGCCGTGGCCTTGATCATTAATGGTTTTGCCAAAGAAGTAATGAACCAGTTGCCAATGGAGTTTGCCGTAGAAGCACAAAAATTATTGGCTATTAGCCTGGAAGGAAGCGTTGGATAATTAAAAATTTGAACATGATGAATGCTTTGCAGAAAGCGTTCATTTATCCATAAAAAAGTAATTAATAATTGACAAACATGCTTAGGATTGAAAATTTACATGCAGGCATTGAAGGGAGAGAAATTTTAAAAGGAATTAATCTGGAAATAAAGCCAGGAGAAGTACATGCTATTATGGGACCAAATGGTTCGGGCAAAAGTACACTGGCTTCTGTTTTGGCCGGCAGACCTGATTATGAAGTAACAGAAGGTTCTGTTGAATTTTTTGGAAAAGACCTTTTGGAATTATCGCCTGAAGAAAGAGCAGGCGAAGGTTTGTTCCTTGCTTTTCAATACCCGTAGAAATTACCAGGTCTGAGTACCACCAATTTTATCAAAACTGCTGTAAACGAAGTTCGCAAATATCGCGGTCAAGCAGCCGCTGGATGCTGTTTCTTTTCTGAAAATGATGAAAGAAAAAATGGCGTTGGTAAATATTGATCAGTCCCTGTTGAGCCGTTCGCTGAACGAAGGTTTTTCTGGTGGTGAAAAGAAGCGCAATGAAATTTTCCAGATGGCTATGCTGGAACCCAAACTGGCCATCCTGGATGAAACAGATTCCGGTCTGGATATTGATGCCATACGCATTGTTGCCGATGGTGTAAATAACTTGCGCAGTAAGGATAATGCCGTTTTGGTAGTTACCCACTACCAGCGTTTGCTGGATTATATCGTTCCTGATTTTGTGCATGTATTGTACAATGGCCAGATTGTGAAATCAGGACCAAAGAACTGGCTTTGGAACTGGAAGAAAGAGGATATGATTTTATTAAGAATGAAGTAGATGCTGTGCAGCAACTTAATTAATGACGAATGAACACAACCAATTATTTTAAAGAACATTTTGATAAACTGCAATTGAAAAATGGAAGCAGTGGTCTTGAAGCAATTCGCCAGAAAGCCTTCCATAGTTTCAATGAAAAAGGCATTCCTGCCGCCCGGCATGAAGAATGGAAATATACCCGCATTGGCAGTTTGTTCAATAAAGAATATGATTTTCCGCTTCAGGCAGTTGACTATTTCTGAAGAAGATCTAAAAGCAGTTCGCCTGCCCGGTCATGAAGCCGCCAATGAACTGGTTTTTGTAAATGGAATCTTCTCCCCGGCGCATTCAACGGTTCGTTCGGCCGATCTTATTGTTTTGCCTTTGGAAGAAGCAGCAAAAGGTGAATACAGCCAAATTGTGGAAACACACCTGGGTCATAGCAGTAAATATTTAAAAGATGGCATCAATGCACTGAATACAGCGTTTGTGCATGGTGGCGTTTTTATTCATGTGAAAAAAGGAAAGATCACCGAGCATCCGGTTTACATTTATCATATTTCTGATGCCCGTTCGGCCAATATATTTTCCCAGCCACGCAGCCTGATATATGTCAGCGAAAATGCACAGATGCAATTGGTGGAAACATATTCCACACTTGGTTCCGGTGAAAGTTTTACCAACCAGGTAATGGAAATTATTGTGGAAAAAGATGCCGTTGTGGAATATTACAAGATCCAGAATGATGCAGCGCATACCAACCAGGTAAGCACTACGCATATCAGGCAGATCGGGAAAAGCTATACACATACGGTAACCATTTCACTGAATGGCAATATTGTTCGCAATAACCTGAATGTAGTGCTGGAAGCAGAACATTGCGAAGCGCATTTGTATGGTCTGTATTTTTTAAAGGGCAATAGCCATGTAGATAACCATACCGTGGTTGATAATGTGAAACCCAATTGCCTAAGCAACGAATTGTACAAAGGAATTATAAACGACAGTGCCACAGGTGTTTTCAATGGAAAAATATTTGTGCAGCCGCAGGCACAAAAAACAAATGCCTATCAAACCAATAAAAATATTTTGCTTTCCGATGCGGCCAGTGTGAATACAAAACCACAGCTTGAAATTTTTGCTGATGATGTAAAATGTTCGCATGGTTGTACCATTGGCCGGCTGGATGAAGAAGGTTTGTTCTATCTGCAATCAAGAGGCATTCACGAAGACATTGCCCGGTCCTTATTGGTGCATGCATTTGCGGTGGATATTCTGGAACATATCAAACCGGTTGCTATTCGCGAATATGTGGATCGATTGATTTCAGAACGATTAGAATTTGATATAGCATGATGCCCTCCCCAACCATACAGAAAAGCCTGGATGTTTATGCCATCCGCCAGCAATTTCCTGTCTTAAACCGTGAAGTAAAAGGCAGGCCACTGGTTTATTTTGATAATGCGGCTACTACGCAAAAACCACAGGCCGTAATTGATGCACTGGTGAATTATTATTCTAATTACAATGCAAATATTCACCGCGGCATTCACACCCTGGCAGAAGAAGCAACAGCAGCCTTTGAAGCTACCCGTGATGCGGTGCAGCAATTTATTAATGCCGAAACAAGAGAGCAAATCATTTTTACAAAAGGAACTACTGAAGGTATCAACCTGGTAGCGCAAACCTGGGGCAGGCAAAATATTAAAGCAGGAGATGAGATCATTATCTCCACCATGGAGCATCATTCCAATATTGTTCCCTGGCAGATTCTGTGTCGAAGAAAAAGGAGCGGTATTAAAAGTAATTCCGATTAATGAACAGGGTGAATTGCTGTTGGATGAATTTGAAAAATTGTTGAGCGATAAAACCAAATTGGTTTCTATCGTGCATGTGTCCAATGCCTGGGTACCATCAACCCTGTAAAACAAATTATCCGGTTAGCACATAAGGCCGGTGCCGTTGTTTTGGTGGATGGCGCACAATCAACCGTTCACCTGGATATTGATGTGCAGGAAATGGATTGTGATTTTTTTGCCTTTTCTTCTCATAAAGTATATGGTCCTACAGGTGTGGGAGTGTTGTATGGTAAAAAACATTTACTCGAAAGCATGCCGGTGTACCAGGGCGGGGGAGAAATGATTAAAGAAGTGTACTTTGATAAAACCACCTATAACGATCTTCCTTATAAATTTGAAGCCGGCACACCCAATATAGCCGATACGATGGCCTTTAAAGCAGCACTGGATTTTACAAAGCAAATTGGAAAAGAAAATATACGCAGGCATGAAAATGAGTTACTGGCATATGCTACCGCTCAACTGGAACAAATTCCGGGATTGAGGATTATTGGAAGGGCTCAGCAAAAGATCAGTGTTATTTCTTTTGTAGTGGATAAAGTGCATCCGCAGGATATTGGCATTTTATTGGATAATAAAGGAATTGCGGTTCGTACCGGACACCATTGTGCACAACCGCTGATGGATTGCTATTCCATTCCGGGTACTACAAGGGTTTCTTTTGCCATGTATAATACCAAAGAAGAAATTGATGCCCTGATAACAGGCCTGCAAAAAGCCATAAAAATGTTATTGTAAGGATGACAGAGCAAAAGTCGATAGAAGAGATAGAAAATGAAATCGTGGAGGAGTTTTCCCTGTTCGATGCATGGGATGAAAAATACGAATACATCATTGACCTTGGTAAAAAACTGCCGCCCCTGGAAGATCAATATAAAAAAGATGAGAACAGGGTAAGGGGTTGCCAGTCAACCGTATGGCTGGTAGCGGATTATAAGGACGGCAAAATATTTTACAAGGCAGAAAGTGATGCCGTGATTGTAAAGGGATTGATCAGTATGCTGATCCGTGTATTATCAGGTCATCAGCCTGATGAAATTATTGAAGCCAAACTTGATTTTATCAAGGAAATCGGCATGATGACACATTTGGCGCAAACCCGGTCCAATGGCCTGCTGGCCATGGTAAAGCAAATGAAAAATTATGCTTTGGCGCATAAAGTAAAAAACAACTCAATAGCAAAATAATGATGGATACAGAAGCATTGAGAGATAAAGTAATTGCGTGTTTGCAAACGATTTTTGATCCCGAGATCCCGGTAAATATTTACGAATTGGGATTGATTTACGAAGTATCCGTTTTGCCGATTAACAATGTGCAGATCGTTATGACGCTGACGGCGCCAAGTTGCCCGGCCGCTCAGTCACTGCCTGTTGAAGTAGATCAGAAGGTAAGGCAAATTGAAGGCGTGAATGATGTGCATGTAGCTGTTACCTGGGATCCGCCATGGGATAAAAGCATGATGTCTGAAGCAGCCCAGCTGGAATTGGGTTTTCTATAATTGCAGGAACTGAATTTGAAATTACATAGCTCAATTTGACAATTTTCGATATTTAAAAGATATGAAAATCACGGCGCAGGAAGAATATGGTTTAAGGATACTGATCCGCATTGCTTGTTGCAAGGACGAGACCGGTATGAGCATTCCGCAGTTAAGCGAAGCGGAAGGCATAACAACTCCTTATGTGGCCAAATTAACCCGTCTTTTGCGTATCGCAGGTTTTATTAATAGTACCCCCGGTTATAAAGGTGGTTATGTATTAGCCCAGCCTGCCAAAGAAATTAATATTAATAAGGTGCTAAAAGCCCTGGGCGGTAGTTTATTCGACACAAGCTTTTGTTCCTCACATGCCGGCTCCATGAAGATGTGCACACACTCTGTAGATTGCTCTGCCCGGTCCCTGTGGCAGATGGTTCAATTCAGTATCGACCAGATACTGGATAAGATTTCTTTACACGACCTCGTAAATCCCGA
The DNA here is from genome assembly GCA_963697545.1 of uncultured Bacteroidota bacterium. Taxonomy (GTDB): domain Bacteria; phylum Bacteroidota; class Bacteroidia; order Chitinophagales; family Chitinophagaceae; genus Flavisolibacter. The sequence continues at coordinate 63,616 of CAVOOL010000006.1, forward strand.
AACCGAATCTGCCAAAGTATTGGTACAGGTTATGGAAGAGAACAGGGTCGGACTTCCCTGATTTTTAATGATTACCAGCAACTGGATTTTAGGGAACTATCATCCGATAGGTATTACCCTGAAAAAATAGATTTTTAAAGTGAGTTTTCATGCGCCCTGGCCTGTAACAGCCTTATGCCAAGCCGCTGTCAAGGCAGCCATCGTGAGACGTGAGACAGCAGCAGCTTTCTCTGCTATCAACTATCAACTATTAACTATCATACTATCATCTATCATCCCGATAGCCGTCTGTTATTACAACCTTCGCTTTCCACAACAGAAGGAACATTACCGTATTTTATTGCTGAAGATTTGTAAATTGAATTATCATTTCTGTCTTAACCGCAGCTATGGATAATGTCGGCATTATTGTTCTTTTATTGTTTGGAGTTACCTTCCTTGCACTACTTAGTAATAAGTATAATTTCCCGTTTCCCATTGTCCTGGTCCTGTCAGGTTTAGTTATTTCCTTCCTTCCCGGGCTTCCCTCTATTACGCTCAGGCCCGATGTTGTCTTTCTGATTTTTTTGCCGCCGCTTTTATACGAGGCTGCGTGGAATACAAGCTGGAATACATTTAGAGCCAATTTGCGATCCATTACCCTTGCCGCTGTTGGGCTTGTGTTTTTTACTACTATAATTGTAGGGATAATGGTACATAGCATGATCCCTGGCTTTAGCTGGCCCCTCGCATTTTTACTGGGAGCTATTATTTCACCACCCGATGCTATAGCTGCTATAGCGGTTACAAAGGGTTTGGGACTTCATCCCCGCATTGTCACCATTCTGAAAGGGGAAAGCCTGGTCAATGATTCCAGCGCCCTGGTGGCGTATAAATATGCATTAACGGCTATTCTCGCCGGAAGTTTTTCTTTAGGCTATGCAGGGTTGGATTTTCTAAAAGTATTTCTGGGTGGCATTGCCATTGGACTGGCTGTAGGGTATATCATGTACCTTGTCCATACGCGGTTTGTTTGCGATTCCATAATTGAGGTTACGCTTACTTTTTTAACTCCCTTTGCCTCTTATTTACTTGCCGAACAGTTTCATTTTACTGGTGTACTGGCTGTTGTTACTACGGGTCTTTATCTTACGTTCCGTTCTTCCGAAATGTTTACCCACAGGTCCCGCATACAAACGTATGCCGTATGGGAAGTAGTCAGTTTTATTCTGAACAGTTTGGTTTTTATATTGATAGGGCTTCAGTTAAAAACGGTGGTGGAGGATTTTGATCGTTCCTACATTATACAACTTGTTGGCTATGGCATTGCCATCGGAATGGCAGCTCTTATTGTACGGTTTGTATGGACCATTCCTGCAGCGATACTACCAAGGTTTCTGAGTAAGCGTGTCAGGGAAACAGAAGAATTTGACCGTCGTAACATACTTGTATTTACATGGGCGGGCATGCGGGGTATTGTTTCTATGGCAGCTGCCTTATCCCTTCCTTTTACCCTAAAGGACAAAACGCCTTTTCCGTATCGTTCTGAGGTTGTTTTTCTTACCTTTTGTGTTATTCTTTTTACGCTCATTTTCCAGGGGTTAACCCTTCCTTCCATCATCAAAAAACTAAAACTTCCAAAACATTCTATTCTTGCAGAAGAATATAGCGTACGGACACAACTTATCAGCTCCATGAAAGACCATATTGATAAAGAACTTTCTCACCTGGGCGAAGATGTTCGTTCGATGCTGCATCAGAAATATGACGGGAGAAATACCCTGCTGCAACAAACCAACCTTCCCAAAGATGTAAAAAAAAGAGTTAGCAGGGCCACGGCTATTTTTAACCAGTTTGCAGAAACCCAATTGCAGCTTTTGGATGTGGAACGCTCCAGGGCGGACGTGCTGCGCAAAACAGGTAAGGCCAGTGAAGAAGTCATTCGCAAAATTGAAAGTGAAATTGATTTGGAAGAAAGCCGGCTGCGGCTGGAACTTTATACCGATTAGTATATCTGTAAAGGCTACATGTTTTTGCATAGGCACTACTTCTCCGATAAAATTATTTGAAGCAAACAGAGATGTAAGTAAATTGTATGCGCACAAGAAAACGAATTACAAAGAGAAATAGTAATACCATGAAAATACAACTGAGATCACTTTGGCTGCAGGTCATTTTCCTGCTGGCATTTTCTCCCGCCATTGCTTCTGTTATTCCCATTGAAAAAGCGGATAGTGTTTCCATTGAAGGCCGGTGGGATATGACAATTGATATGGAAGGGAAACCTTCTCCTTCCTGGCTGCAGGTGCGGCACTCCGGCTATCATACTTTGGTGGGGGAATGGGTAGGCGTATCGGGAAGTGCAAGGCCCATTTCCCAGGTGCATTTCAGTAATGGCAAATTCAACTTTTCGCTGCCGCCGCAATGGGAGCAGGGCCAGAATGATCTTGTCTTTGAAGGTACTGTGCAGGGTGATGGTTTAACCGGCACGGTGGTTTTTCCCGATGGGAAAAAATATAATTGGACAGCCGTTCGGGCTCCTTCGCTCAGGCGCACGAAAGCACCCGTTTGGGGTAAACCGGTTCGTCTTTTCAATGGAAAGGATTTACAAGGCTGGCATGCTTTGGGCGATAATCAATGGCAGGCAGTAGAAGGCGTATTGCGCAGTCCTAAATCGGGTTCTAACCTGGTGACGGATGCAAGCTTTACAGACTTCAAACTGCATATCGAGTTTCGTTATCCGAAAGGCAGCAATAGCGGCGTTTACCTTAGAGGACGTTATGAAGTGCAGATTGCCGACAGCAAGGGCCTGGAACCTTTGCCCGGAGAGCTGGGCGGGGTGTATGGGTTTCTGGCTCCGGTTGAACAGGTGGCAAAAGAAGCCGGCGAGTGGCAATCCTATGATATTACACTTGTGGGCAGAATGATAACGGTGGTGGCCAACGGCAAAACGATCATTTGTAACCAGGAGATCCCCGGAATTACAGGCGGCGCCCTGGATAGTAAAGAAGGTGAACCCGGCCCGCTGCAATTACAAGGCGATCATGGTCCCATTGAGTATCGGAATATTATACTTACGCCGGCTAAATAATTGATAGGGTAAGTTGCACATCAATGAGAAGTTGAATTTTTATATGATTCGAACCTTCTTTGATTTTAGAGAGAAGAAGCTTTTAGTGATTTATAAGAAGTCCTTAGGCGTTCCCTAAAATAAAAAACCCTTGTCACTATCAATTGACAAGGGTTTTTTATTTGTGCCCAAGTTGGAAAATTATCGAACCAACACAAGGAGATTTACAGACTTTATATCAACTCAAACCTATTTTGGTAACTAAAATTTAAGATAAAAGTATTTCGGCGGGTACACCCAGCTTTTGATGAAATATCCGTGCTATTTCCAGTGTTAAGGCCTTTTTACCATTAAGCAAGGAAGATACATATCCTTTGCTTCCCACAATACCCACCAAGTCCTTATTTTTTAAACCCTTTTCCGACATTTTTAGTTTGATAACTTCAATTGGGTCAGGAATAGGAATTGAATAATGTCTCATCTTCATAATGCTTAATTAACAGTAAGACTATTTGAAGTTGTTCTCCCTCCGGAGAATGGAACTTTATTTTTTTGTCAAACTGTTCATCTACCCAATCCAAATATTTTTGATATTCTTTTTTTGTTTTGATAGGTTTCAACTTCATAATTACTTCTTTTTATAATTTACCCTGGAAACATCAATCTTATCATACTCACTATGAGTGCTAAACCATTTTATTTGTATGGTTTTAAATTCGAATACTATTCTTGCTACCAGGCGATACTTATTTCCCATGATATTAAATACTGTCCTATCATCTCCCACTAAACTTGCATTGCCATAAACTTTTTTTAATTCATTAAAGTTTTTAAACTCACTTTTTAATAGTTCATAATACCAGTTTTGCAAAGCAGCAGCAGCTTCCGGGTATTTTTGGCAATAATCAAGAAGTGTTTTACGGGTGATAATATTGAACACAAACCAAAGATAGGATAAGTTTTCTATTGGTAAACTTAGTGGTAAAAGTGAAGATGTTTTCGAAGCATAAAAAAAGTTCACTCCGTACAAGAGTGAACTTTTTTTGAAAAGAATTGCCTTAACTGGCTAAAAGTGCCCGAGACTGGATTCGAACCAGCACGCCGTTTCCAGCGCCACCACCTCAAGGTGGTGCGTCTACCAATTTCGCCACCCGGGCATTTGTTAAGAACAAGGTCAGAACGGCAAATTTGCGCTTTGTATTCTGACGCTGGGGTTGCAAATGTATTTATTTTACCAAAACAATTCTAAAAGTTGTTCCTTTTCCCGGCTCAGAATTTTTTACGGTCAAACTGCCCTTGTGGTATTGGTCAACAATTCTTTTGGAAAGACTCAGTCCCAGCCCCCATCCCCGTTTTTTTGTCGTAAATCCCGGCTTAAAAACCTTATCAATATTCTGCTTGCTGATTCCTTTACCGGTATCTGTTACATCTATAATTACATTGGCAGGCTGATCTTTAATATCAACAGAAATAGAGCCCTTTCCTTCCATGGCATCCAGGGCATTTTTCAATAAGTTTTCAATGACCCAATCAAAAAGAGGCGCCGATATTTTTACAGGAATTCTTTCAATGCCATGTGTATTGATAGAAAAGGACACTTTACCGCCGGCACGTTTGCGGATGTATTCCACCATACTTTCCACCTGCTCAATAATATTTTTTTCTTCCAGTTGCGGCGTACTTCCAATTTTTCCAAAACGGTCGGACACGAGACGCAGACGGCTGACGTCTTTTTCAATTTCAGGAACAAAGGCCTCCGCACCATGTGTTTCTTTCAAGATCTCCACCCAGCCTTCCAGTGAAGATACCGGTGTTCCCAACTGGTGGGCTGTTTCTTTGGCCATACCGGCCCATACCTGGTTTTGGGTGGAACGGTAACTGCTTCGTAAAGCGGTCAGCGTAATAAAAATGAACAGCCCGACGATGAATAACTGCACAATAGGAAAGTAGCGGATCTCTGTTAACAAACGGCTGTGGCTATAATAATATTTATAGAAATAAGAAGAGTCCAGCGGGTCTTTCCAGATGATAGGATCGTTGCCGGCTTTAAACTTTTTTAGCGTGTTGTATAAGTAGGAGGGATCTTGCCGCACTTTGGCCGAATCCAGGTTTTGATAATTGGTGATGCTGTCCTTTTCGTTGGTTTCAATAATAGGAATATCATCATTGTCCTGTATGATCTTTAAGTGCAATCTTGTATCGCCATTATTGTTGGGATTTAACAGGGAGGTGCTGGCTTCTACCCATTCTTCCACTTTTTGGCGCTCTTCTTTTTCAATTTTTTGCGCCAGGTAAGATGAATACCAGATGGTGCCGCTTACAATGAGAATAGCTACCAGGGCCAACACCGTACGCCAGTTTGAAAAAGGATGAAGCATATGCTAAAATAAGTATGAATTATGAAGATGGCAGAGAAGTTTATAGTCCACCAGTTCAGGTTTCAAAAGTAATTTAGTAAGGAGTTTTTTGTTTCTGCCAATGCACTTTGTACTTATGCCTTCGTACTTGTTCAGGCTTTCTTATTTTTGAAGCAATAATTATTTTACTTGACAGCGCTACCATCTGTTGCTATTGTTATTTTAAATTGGAACGGCCGGCATTACCTGGAAAAATTTCTTCCATCCGTCTTGTCAACTACCTATGATAATTATAAAGTGGTGGTAGCAGACAATGCCTCTACCGATGATTCAATAGATTATTTGAAAACAAACTTTCCGCAGGTAGAACTGATCCTTCTGTCCCAAAATTTTGGTTTTGCAAAAGGTTATAACGAAGCCCTGGAAAAAGTTGAGGCTGATTATTATGTGCTTCTCAATTCCGACGTGGAAGTTTCTGCCGGGTGGCTGCAACCAATCATTAATCTATTAGAAAAAAATGATAATGCTGCTGCCTGCCAGCCAAAGGTTTTATCCTACAACAACAAAAACTTTTTTGAATACGCCGGCGCAGCAGGCGGCTGGATAGATGCGTATGGTTATCCTTTTGCGAGGGGCCGGGTATTTGAAATTTGTGAAGAAGACAAAGGCCAATATGATACAGCACAGGAAATTTTTTGGGCAACGGGAGCTGCCCTGGTTATAAAAAGCAAAGTGTACCGGCAGTTACAGGGTTTCGATGATTATTTCTTTGCGCATATGGAAGAGATCGATCTGTGCTGGCGCATACAGTTAGCGGGTTATAAAATTTATTGTTGTCCGCAGTCAATCGTTTATCATGTTGGGGGAGGCACTTTGCCAAAGGGAGCTTCTAAAAAAACATTTCTCAACTATCGCAATAACCAGATCATGCTGGCAAAAAATCTTCCCTGGAGCGAAAAGTGGTGGAAGATTCCTTATCGCCTGGGACTGGACCAGTTATCGGCTGTAAAAAATTTGTTATCAGGCGATGCCGGTTATTTCGTGGCTGTCATAAAAGCACACTTTGCATTTTTTTACTGGATCTTTTTTGTAAAGAAAAAAAAGAATGAAGCCCGCAAAAAAAACCTGAAACACTTTAGCGGCGTATATCGTGGCAATATTGTGTGGAAATATTTTGTTCAAAAGAAGAAGCTGTTCAGTGAAATAGTTTCAAAAGAAAATGAAAAAGAGGTCAAATCTTTTTAACAATATGCATTGATCCATTATTTTTGCACCACAAAATCTCACTATGGACTATCATCAGGAAGAATATCAAGCAGGAATTGGAAAAAGTACAGGACCGCGATTTTACGCACAACTGGGTTTCTTCTTCTGCTTTTATCTTCTATTTATCTATGTTTTGTATGCTGGCTTTCTTTTTTGGCAGTTGTTATAAACTATACAACATCCGTTACGAGAATAGCCAACCTAAAAATGTAGTGGTTCAGGAAAGTTCTTTGTACACTCCAAAATATACTACACCAAAATAGCAGAAATTTTTTGTTGCAATAGTTTCAATCCTTATTTTTGCAACCCCTTAAAGTTCTTATCAACGCGGAAGTAGCTCATTTGGTAGAGCACGACCTTGCCAAGGTCGGGGTGGCCGGTTCGAGCCCGGTCTTCCGCTCAGGAAATCTCCCGTCAACGGGAGATTTTTTTTGGAGCCCTGGTGGTGGAATTGGTAGACACGCAGGACTTAAAATCCTGTGACCCGCAACGGTCGTATCGGTTCAAGTCCGATCCGGGGCACTAAGCGACGAAAGTCGCTTTTTTTATGCCCTTTTCTTTGCAGAATTTATGCCAAACCGCTTTCAAGTGGACAGAGAAACCATCGTGAAACGTGAGACGTCAGACGTGAGAGAGAACTACTGAAGGAAGAGCCTTGCTACAGTTTCACATCTGACGTTTGACGACTGATCTCTGACAGCATGATTGGTATTGATAAGCAAAAACGGCTTCAGCTTCCTTTTATTCCTTTGCGTCTTTGCGTGAAACCCTGCTGAATAGTCTGAATAGCATTACCAGCCGTACAAGTGAGTGTCGACGGACACAACGAAAGATGATAGCAGCAATGCAGCCTACCACATAAAAATTAAAAAATTGGTGTAGTCTTATATACAAGACACCAAGGCTGCAAGTTTTTAGTTAAAGCTGTTTTGCCGTTATGTTTTTTTGATGTCTTTCACTTTCATTTCTACCGGATCCCAGTGAATGATCTTTTTTTGGAAATAACTTTCATTGCAGGCCAGGCAGGGCGCCGCCGCTCTAAACCCAAAAGAAGCATCTTCCACAACCGGCTTTCCGCTTCTTACGGCCTCAAAAAAATTAGTGAAGTGATCCAAATGTTCTGAGTACCCTTGCGGCGACTTGTATTCAATATCCGCCTTTGTCATTTTTTTCTTGTCATCAGCACTCCATTTTTGATCATACTGATTTTTTAGTTGTTCCTGCATGGCTGTTGGATACGTATCCAGTGCATCCCAACCGCCAATGCCCGGCGCTTTTGGCATAATGCTGTGTGTAATTTTCAGGCTATTGCCTCTGACCTCCATTACACCTTCTTCTCCAATAAATTTTATACTTTCCGAACCTCCTGTGCCGCTGATAAAATTTACCTGCAGGGTTAATTGAAAGGCAGGATGATCCTCGGTTTCGGGATACTGCATAATGCCTGTCATTACATCCGGCACATCGCGTTCATCTTTCCAATAGGATAATTGCCCGGACGAAAAAATGGTGGAAGGTCCTTTTGATCCTGTTATCACATGCGTGCCTGAAAGAAGGTGCACGAACAGGTCGCCGGCCACGCCTGTTCCAAAATCACGATAGTTGCGCCACCAAAAAAACTTCTTGGCATCGAAAGGAATTTTAGGCGTGCCTGCAATGTAACGGTCCCAATCTACCGTTTCAGGCGATGCATCGGCTGGCATGGTATATTGCCAGGCGCCCAGGGCACTTTGCCTGTCATACGTAGCGTTTACCATATTCAGTTTGCCAATTTCGCCGGCTTTGTATAACTCTCTTGCTTTTTCATATACAATACTGCTTACCCGCTGGCTGCCCACCTGGAATGTTTTTTTGCTTTTTTGTTCAGCGGCAATCAAAGGCAATCCTTCACTGATGCGGTGCACCATTGGTTTTTCGCAGTACACGGCCTTGCCTTTTTCCAATGCATCTTTCGCAATGCGGGCATGCCAGTTATCACTGGTGGCAATGATCACAGCATCAATGTCGCTTCGGTTAAGCAATTCTCTATAATCCTTCGTTGTAAAAAGATCGTTGCCATATACTTCCTTCGCTCTTTCCAACCTTCCGGTATAGAGGTCGCAGGCAGCGGCCAGTTCAACGCCTGGTACTTTTAAAGCCGTGTTTACATCATTAAAACCCATGATGCCCATACCGATAACACCAAGGCGGATCTTGTCGTTGGAAGAGATCTTTTTTTGATACAATAAAATACGTTCTTCTGCTTTTTGCGAAGCCAGGGAGGATAGCGGATCTACTGCCAGCACAAGAGCAGAGCCTGCTATTTTTTGAAGGAACTTTCTGCGGGATGAGCTTTTGGATTCAGGCATTGGTAAGGTATTAACAGTTAGTTAATAGAGTTTTATAGCTAACAAGTTACTGGTTTTTTGGAAAGAAATGTTTCAAACCATTGCCCGATTCATGCAAATTCATTGTAGAAGCAGCACCACTTGATTTTAGCCGAAGGAATAAACTGCCAGGCTATTTCAGGAGGAAAGAGTTTTAATGCTGTTGATGATACCTTTCTTAATAGCCTGCCCATCACCACAACGTTTTTCCCGTTCTCAAATTGGACCAGCATGGAGCCGTTTTTGCCGCGAATGCATTTGCCATCGCTGCGCCGGACCGCTTTACAAAATTGTTTCTTCAAGCAATCGTCCGTGTTACGATCACCTAAATACACATATTCCATGCTATGAGCTGAAAGAGTATTGATACTCTACTTTTCCTGTAAGTTGTTTTTGTTTGTTGTAGATGACTTCCTTTGTTTTCAGGCCCTGGCTATTGTACTGGTAACGCCAGATAAGGTAGTTGTCGCTGTTGGAAGGGACCGTAATTTTTTGGATCACCTGGTTGGAAGGCGAGTATTCAAACATATACTCGGGCAGCAGGCGTTTTGCCTTATTGCTATAGCGAACGATGTCTGTTAACCGGTTGCTGGCATCGTAGTAATAATAAACCGGTTGTGATTTGACGCCTTTGCGTGTTTCCTGTTCTTCGGAAACATTCCCGGCTTCGTCCAGCTTGAAATTTACATAGGTAGTGTCAACCTTGTTTTTGATGCGCAGCATCCTGGCAACTTTATTATTGTTATACGCCCAAAGATGTTGCTCCGATTCATTTGTGTCCCCTGAAGAATCGGATGAAGAACTCAGTACAGCAATTAATTGTCCGGAAGGGTTGTAGGTGTAAGTGGTAACACTGGTAACCACGCTGCTGCTGTCTATGGTTTTTATCACATTTCCATTATCATCAAGAAAGGAGAGCAGTACAGATGCATGTGTTACATCCGACCGGGTAATGGTTCTGAGCGTTCGGGTGGCGGAAGAGAATTGTTGTTCTACATAGAAGTCCCCGATGCGGGTATTATTCTCGTCGTAACTGGCCAGCAGTACCCGGCTCACTTTATTGTTTTGGTAGGCCTTCATGATTTCAGCGGTTTCCCTTGTGCCGATAATGTCTTTGTAATAATGTTGGGCAGAAGCGGACAAAGAAGTGAACAGAACAACAGAGGCCAGTAAGATTTTCATTAGAACTAAATTTGTTTTTCAATGATAATGGTCATTCGTGAATGGTCAGTGTTGCATATTCAAGTTGCAAATTCATCATAAATGAGCGATGATTCACGAATGGTTGAAGTTCAAAAATAATTAATGCTTTGGTGATTACTACAAACTATCGGGGAAGTGCCATTTTTGTCCCTATTTTTAAGAAAAATTTTGCGTGTCGCACCAACCAGAACGTAAGGAGAAGAATTGTTTAAACTGCGGAACTATCGTAAACGGCCGTTATTGCCATGTTTGCGGCCAGGAAAACATTGTAACCAAACAAAGTTTTTGGGGACTCACCCTGCATTTTATTTATGATGTATTTCATTTTGACGGAAAGTTCTTTGATACACTCAGGTATCTTTTGTTTCGTCCGGGCAAAGTGCCAAAAGAATATGTTGCCGGCAAACGCGGTAAGTATCTCGATCCTATCCGTATGTATCTTTTTACGTCAGCCGTTTTCTTTTTGGTCTTCTTTTCTGTCAGGGATGTTTCAAAAATTATTGATTCAAACATGGATTGGCAAATGAGCCGGGCCGAACGCCTTGCCGCGGCTTCGGGTGTCCACTCCCAACTGCAAAAAGAACCATCCGACAGTTTATTGCAGTACAAGCTTGGGCTGTTATTGGATACCACAAAAGTAGTAAGCCTTCAAAAGGCCGATTCGAATTTTAAAAATGACAGCTTTTTGATCTCGTTGCCTGCAGGACAGTATATCCTGCGGCCTGAGAAAGAGCCTTCGGAATTAGATTCTATAAACAAGAAAAATGACTGGCTTGGAAGAAAGGTGGAAAAGAAGTGGAAGGAACGAAAAGCAAAATCCGGTGATGATGACAGGAAATTGCTATCCGATTCGGCGAGTGAATTCCTGCACAAGCTTCCTTATCTTTTGTTCCTCTCCCTGCCTTTTTTTGCCCTTATATTGAAGCTCCTGTACATAAGAAGGAAGAATTTTTTCTATAGCGATCATGCCGTGTTTACGCTGTATCATTACATCTTCAGCTTTATCCTGCTATTGTTGTTTTTAGGTTTTGATGCGCTTTATAAATGGTTGCATTGGGCGCCTTTTAACTGGGTAATCACCTTATTACTGATTTCATGGCCGCTTTATTTGTACTTTGGAATGAAAAGATTTTACCAGCAGGGATGGTTAAAAACTTTGGGTAAGTTTTTGTTGGTGAATACACTTGGGTTTATTACGTTGATTTTCTTGTTTGTGATCTTTCTTATTGTGTCATTTGCCTTTTAAAAATAATGTATGGAGCAGGTACAGGCTTTTGCAAAACTGGTGCGTATTATGGATGATCTCAGGGAAAAATGCCCCTGGGACCGAAAGCAAACGATTCAATCGCTGAGGCAAATGACGCTGGAAGAAACCTACGAGCTGGCCGATGCCATTACAGAAAGTGACTGGAAATCCATTAAAGAAGAGTTGGGCGATCTTTTGCTGCACATTGTGTTTTATTCCAAAATTGCAACAGAGCAACAGCAGTTTACTATTGAAGAGGTAATTGAAGGCATCTCTCAAAAATTGATAGACAGGCATCCGCATATTTATGGAGATGTAGTAGTAGAAAATGACGAAGATGTAAAACGTAATTGGGAAAAACTTAAGTTAAAAGAAGGCAAGAAATCGGTTTTGTCAGGCGTTCCAAAAACATTGCCTGCCCTGGTAAAAGCCATGCGCTTGCAGGAGAAGGCAAAACAGGTAGGTTTTGAGTGGGAGAACAAAGAACAGGTGTGGGAAAAAGTAAAAGAAGAAGAAGCCGAATTGCAGGAAGCCATTGCCGGTGGTGTGCAGGATAAAATAGAAGAAGAGTTTGGAGACCTTGTATTTTCCCTCGTAAATTTTGCACGGTTTTTGAACATTGACGCTGAGAACGCTTTAGAACTAACCAACAAAAAATTTATTCAGCGATTTACACAAATGGAAAGCAAAGCATTGTCATCGGGAAAGAAACTGGATGACATGTCCCTGCGATGAAATGGACGCCATTTGGAACGAAATCAAACGCCAGAAAGATTGAAGTTTTCACACTTACATAGTCACCTGCCCAAACGCAGCTTACTGATTTTTGCTGTGGGCTTATTCCTGCTTTCTTTTGTCAGCGCCTATTATTTTCAGGTTCAGCCTTCCATAGACCATCAGCAAAAAAAATTACAGCGTTATATCCAAAACCAAAAGAAAGATGTTGACCTGCTTCTTCAGGATACAATGCTCATGCGTAAGCTTGTTTTAAAGAATGAATCCCTGGATGAGTTTAAAAAGGTCGAAGAAAAAAAGTTTGGTTTTTTTCTTTTTGCCGAAACGATCTCCGACAACCAAAACCTTATTTTCTGGAATAATCAAAAAATACTGCCTCCCGATGCGGACTTTACGTTAAAGGACGGCGAATACTTTCAACACCTTACCAATGGTTATTATGTAATTGTAAAAACAACATTGCAATTACCGGATATGAGCAATAACATAGTGGCGTATGCACTAATACCGGTGCTGAACCAGTATTATTTGCCAACCGATTATTTGCCCACCCGTTTTGTGCATGATGAAGACGCGGCCAAAAAAATATCCTTATCAGATTCTCCAACGCCTTTTGCCATTCGTTCCGCAGATGGTGCTGTCTTGTTTTACATCAAAAGAGTGGCACACACCAATGAAAATATTACCGATGCACTTACCTTGATTTTACGTATTTGTTCTCTTATTTTTTTGTTGATGTATGTGCATCTCATGGCTGAGGGCATCGTAAAAAGAAGAAGAGCCTTGCAGGGCATCGTTTTCTTAGCTGTTATGCTTATCGCATTCAGGGTGATTATCTATGTGTTCCCTTCTATTTTTTCTTTCCGTCAATTTGACTTGTTTAACCCGCTTATCTATGCCAGTGATGTTGTCAACAGATCGCTGGGTGATCTTTTGCTGAACGCTATTATTCTTTGCTGGATCGTTTTATTTACCTGGTACAATATCGGGCCTGTGGGAAAAACACCTTCTTTTTTAAAGGGGAACAGCATTTACATTGCCGGCACCCTGGCCGTTTTTGTCCTTATATTTTCCACTTTTCAGCTGGCCAATGTTGTTCAGGGGCTGGTGGCCAATTCAAAGATATCGTTTCATGTCACTGATTTTTTTAGTCTTGATATTTATACCGCCGTGGGCTTAATTGTGCTGGCTTTGCTGTGCCTGAGTTATTACTATTTCACACGGTTGTTATTTCGTATCATCTATCCGGCTTTCAAAAACAGGCAGATCTATATTTATTTTTACATTGCTTTGGTAGGACTTATTTTCCTGACCTTCCGTTCCGGAAACGAGGTGGTTCTTTTTCATTTACCTGTGCTTTTATGGCTCATCATCTATACCTTATTGGTAAGCCAGGAGCAATTCATCATTAACCGGTTTAGTGCCACCGTTGCCGGCGTATTGTTTTGGATCTTTGTTTTTTCCGTGTCGCTTGCTGTCATCATTTTACAGGGAAACAGGGCTAATGAATTGCGTACAAGAAAAAGTATAGCGGAAAAATATGACCAGCTTACAGATCCTTCCAGTGAACGGATCATGAGCATTGCGATCACGTATCTTAACAACAGGTTTCTTCGAAGCAATTTTGACCGGTTCAGGAATCCCGAGGAAAGCCGCTATTTGCGTGACAGCATCATCAGCTCAAATTTTCTGGGCTATACCAACCGGTATGATACAAAAATCTTATCTTTTCGATTCTTCCAACCGGGCTATAAATAATGAAGACCCGGCTACGTTTGCCGAGCTGAATACGATATTCACTTTGCAAAGCAAGCCAACGGATATTCCGGACCTGTATTATCACGAAACCTCCTTTGATCATTTTACCTATCTCACTAAAAGAGAAGTACGGGACAGTACTGATTTCATTGGCAGTTTCTTCATTATTTCAACACCCAGGCAATACGGGGAATCGGATGCCTTGTATCCTGAACTTTTCCGGCAGATCGATAGAAACGATGCTGCTAATTCTCCTATTTATTCCTATGCTATTTACAATGATGGTCTGCTGATCAGCTCGTCCAGCAAATATCCTTTCCAGATTTCACTGACCCCGGATCAAATTCCCAAAACTGAATTTGAACAAAGAGTGAAAGGGGCCTATGATGAACTATGGCATAAGGCAAGTAATACAAAGCTGGTGGTGGTAGCTAAAAAGCAGGATTCTTTAATTGAAAGCATCACCTTGTTTTCCTACCTGTTTTGTGCTTTTCTTTTTATGGTAGGCTTTCTTCAGTTTATATCGGTTTTATTACGATTGGCTGACGACTGGAGGTCTTTCAACCTTCTGTCGCAATTAAGCATTCGTTCGCAGATTCACGGAATTGTAATCTTCATCAGCATTTTATCTTTCCTCATTATAGGTGCCGCTACCATTTCTTTTTTTATTGTCCGTTACAATCGCAACAATGAGGATAAGCTGAGCCAAACGGCCGGCATCATGGTTAAAGAAATGGAAAAATCGCTGGCGGGTGCAACTTCTACTGATTCACTCAGGAGGTACGATTCCACCAATTATTCGGGTTTGAAAAATTTAGTAAAAGAAGTAGCCGATATACATAATGTAGATGTAAATGTTTATGACCTGGAAGGTAACCTTGAAGTTACTTCGGATGCAGAAGTGTACAACAAGGGCATCTTAAGTAAAAAAATGCATCCCGAGGCGTATTACCATTTAAACCGGTTGAGGGAAGTGTTGAGAGTGCAGGAAGAGAATGTAAGCTCACTTGACTATTTAAGTATTTACACGGCGGTACGGGATGATAAGGGGCAATGTAACCAAGTACCTTAATATTCCCTATTTTTCTTCACAGCTTGATTTGAAACAGGAGATATCCAACTTTTTGGTTACCATTATTAACCTGAATGCTTTTATATTCTTAATAGCGGGTACCATTGCTTTATTTATCACTAACAAAATCACACGGTCGTTCTCTGTTATTGGCGATAAAATGCGGGATATAACCCTGGGTAAAACAAATGAAGAAATTGTTTGGAATAAAAATGATGAGATCGGAGAATTGGTAAAGCAATACAATAAGATGGTGCATGAACTGGAAAAAAGTGCCGATGCTTTAGCCAAAAGCGAAAGGGAAGGAGCGTGGAGAGAAATGGCACGACAAGTGGCGCATGAGATTAAAAATCCATTGACGCCAATGAAACTAAGTATCCAATATCTGCAGAAGTCCATCAACAGCAATCAAACCAATGTAAAGGAATTAACAACGAGTGTGGCCAATACACTGATCGAGCAAATTGATCATCTTTCTAAAATTGCTGCTGACTTTTCGCAGTTTGCCAATATTGGAAACAGGACAATTGAACTGGTAGATCTGCACCAGATCATTGGCTCGCTGGTAGAGTTGTATAAGACCAATCCAAAGGTTGAAATTCACTGGGACCAGGTAGAAGGCAGCATCATTTTGAAAGCAGATAAAACGCATATGAACCGCTTATTCACCAATTTGCTGGCGAATGCTGTTGATGCCTGTTATAATAATGAAGGTTGTATGATTCACATTACTGAAGAGAGGAGAGGCCACAGCATCATTATTACCATGGAGGATAATGGCGAAGGAATTCCTGCAGACATGCGGTCGAAGATTTTCACACCCAATTTTACTACAAAAACATCCGGCACCGGACTGGGCCTGGCCATGTGTAAAAGCATAGTGGAACAGGCAAAGGGGCACATCTGGTTTGAAACCGAAGAAGGAAAAGGGACAACGTTTTTTGTGCAGTTGCCTATTATCAGCTAAGGCCTTTTGATTTTTTTGTGCGTTCTAAAAATTCTTCAAATTCTTTTAAACTGTAGCTGCTTAAGTTTCGCTGCGCAGGCAGTCCGCCTTTTTGCGCCACCAGCACACCGTATTTTATGTTGTGAAATTCCTCCGTGGTATGGGCGTCCGGGTTGATGGAAAGCATAAGGCCTTTTTCCATAGCGTAATCAATCCATCGCCAATCCATATCCAGCCGGCTTGGGCTTGCATTAATTTCAATAACTACCTTATGTTCTGCACAGGCATCTATGATGGCTTTATGATCAACAGGATACCCTTTTCTCTTGGTGAGTAAGCGGCCGGTCATGTGGCCGAGAATAGTGGTGTAGGGATTGGCAATGGCGCCAAGCAAACGTTTCATGGCTTTCTCTTCGGTCATATCCAGGTTGCTGTGAACAGAAGTGATCACCAGGTCAAAAGAAGCGAGTATTTTGTTTTCATAATCAAGTGCGCCATCCGTTAAAATATCGCATTCAATGCTTTTAAAAATTTTAAAGGGAGCCAGTTTTTTATTTAGTTCATCAATATAGCGGTGTTGTTCCCTGATTCGTTGTTCTGTCAAGCCGTTGGCATAATAAGCTGCTTTGGAGTGGTCGGAGATCACCAAATATTCAAAGCCCAGATTGATTAATTCATTGGCCATTTCTTCAATCGTATACGCCCCGTCGCTCCAGTTGCTGTGCGAATGTATCAAGCCCTTAATGGTGTTGGTTTGTACAACGTCGTCAAATTTTTGCGTGGCTAGCTTTCTCTATGATCTCTTTTTTCTCCCGCAAAAAAGGAGGTATGTAATTGAGTTTGGAAGCTTTAAAAATTTCTTCTTCGTTCGGATAGGTGGCTTCTTCAAAATTTTTCTGCCAGGCTTCTAAAAATTCGGGGCTGCAGCTGGTTTCAAATAATTTAGAATAAAAGTTTTTTTCAGTGGTTACATAAAAGCGTAACAGCAAGGCATTTTCGACACTTACGATCAGCATATCGTCACGGTCGGCCACTAATTGCACTTCGCTGGTGAGTAAATAGTTTTTAAGTTCAGCACCGGGTACCGTCGTTACCCAGTCTAAAGATTCAATCACTTCCAGCTGCCGGCGGTATTCACCTGTAATTTCTAAGGGGTGATCGGGAAACCTTTCTTTCAGTTTGGCGGTAAACGCTTCAGCAAAGGCTTCCACTTTGGCGTATAAATATTTACCCGAGTTCTGTTGCTGATATTCTATGGAAAGCAAAATGTTTTGCTGGGTCTTTTCTCCAAAACCTTTTTTGCCGGCTATGCGATTTTCCTCGCAGGCCTTTTTTAATTCCTCTATGGTATCAATGTTCATCTCTTTCCACAGCACATTGATTTTTTTAGGACCCAGGCCCTTTATGTTCATCATCTCCAATACACCTTGTGGTGTTTTCTCCAAATACTCTTTTAACTGTTGCAGCTCGCCGGTTTCAATGATCTCGATGATCTTGTTGCCTACACTTTCACCAATGCCCCGCACGGAGAAGATCTTTTCCTTAGGCATGCCTGCAATGGGCTGGGGTAATTTTTCCAGGGTAAAGGCCGCGGAGGAATAGCTTTTTGATTTAAAGGAGTTCTCGCCATGAATATCCATCAGCTTGGAAAGGAGAGACAATTGATCGGCAATTGAATAATTATCCATGATACCAGCGTTCCCTAAGGGAGTTTTTAAACACCCGGTGAAGAGTGTTTGTGTTTTTAAAGTGCTGCCTGGTTAAAGCAACTAGTTGCACAAAGCTATGGTGTACAAGTGTGCGACGCAACAAAAGCTTAATAGTAGTTTGGACGTTGGTTACCTAAATAATCCTGTATATAAAGAAGGTTGAAAAAGAAGCTGGAAAAGGTAGTCGCTTATATCCCTGGCAGGAGAGATCGCTTCATCACCGGTATGGCTTTTCTTGTAAGGCGGGCAAAAGAAAAGTCCCGATCTCTCGGGACTTTCTATAACTCTTAAAGTTATTTTCTTATTTTTTCTTAGCTGCTGCTTTCTTAGGAGCTGCTTTCTTAGCTGCTGCTTTTTTAGGAGCCGCTTTTTTTGCTGCTGCTTTTTTAGGAGCTGCTTTCTTAGCTGCTGCTTTTTTAGGAGCCGCTTTTTTTGCTGCTGCTTTTTTAGGGGCTGCTTTTTTAGCTGCTGCTTTTTTAGGAGCCGCTTTTTTTGCTGTTGCCATGTTTTTGAATTTTAATGGTTAGTAATAAAAAAATTTAACGATAGTAAAAGTATAAAAAAATTTTAACTATCAAAGTTTTTACTAACCATTTTTCATTCAAACATTATGCCGAGGCCTCTGCATCAGCAACAGAAACGAAAGTTCTGTTTTGTCTTCCTTTACGGAATTCAACTACACCATCTGTTAATGCAAACAGTGTGAAGTCTTTTCCAACACCTACATTTTTACCAGGATGATAAACTGTACCACGTTGACGAACGATGATGTTACCGGCAATAGCAGGCTGGCCACCAAAAATTTTTACACCCAAACGTTTGCTGTTTGAGTCACGACCATTCTTTACACTGCCTTCACCTTTTTTATGTGCCATAAAAAAAAGTTTATAGTTTATTGTTTTTAATTAACCACGAAAGCATTAAGCGATTTCGTTGATCTTGATTTTTGTATAGTGTGTACGGTGACCAAGTTTCTTACGGAAACCTTTTCTGCTTTTTTGCTTATACGCAATTACTTTATCACCTTTTACCTGGTCAAGAATTTCTGCCTGGATTTTTACACCGGCATTGCTGAATTTTAAATTGCCATTGGCATCAGCCATAATCACGTCAGAGAACTCTACTTTATCGCCGGCGTTACCACCAACTTTTGGTACATACAAAGTTTGGTCTTTTTCAACCTTAAATTGCTTACCGGCTATTTTAACTACTGCGAACATAATGGTTCAAAAATTAGGTTGGCAAAGGTAAGGGTAAAAATGGTAGCCGCCAACAATATTGCCTTCCCGGAGCCAAAAAAATGCCCGGACCGCTGTTATTTAGGAAGGCCTTAACCCCATTTCTGTATATTCGTGCCGTTTCCAGCTTGCCATGAAGATAAAATCGTTTCTAGCGAAGCCTTTTGCTTCCTACATCTATAGCAAAATACGAAGGGGCATGACCACAGCCCTCGCCGACCAGGATGCTATTCTTAAAGAACTCTTAAAGGTGGGAAAAATCACCGAGTTTGGCAAAGAACACCGCCTGGACGCCGTGAATTCGTACGAGGAGTTTAAAAAAGCCGTTCCCATACGGGATTATGAAAATTACAAGCCCTATATAGATAAGATAAAGGAGGGCAAGCATAATATTTTATGGAAAGGCAGGCCCATTTATTTTGCCAAAACCTCGGGTACTACCAGCGGGGTAAAATATATTCCTATCACCAAGGAGTCCATTCCCAATCATATTAATACAGCCCGCAATGCCTTGTTGTGTTATATGTCGGAAACGGGCAACACCGCTTTTGCCGATGGAAAACTGATTTTTTTATCCGGTTCACCCGAACTGGAAAGAATAGGTGATATACCCACCGGCAGATTAAGCGGAATCGTGAATCACCACGTACCTAAATATTTAAGGACCAACCAACTGCCTTCTTACGAAACCAATTGCATAGACGACTGGGAAACCAAGCTTGATAAAATTGTGGAGGAAACCATCAACCAGAATATGACGCTGATCAGCGGTATTCCACCCTGGGTGCAAATGTATTTTGACAGGCTGACCCAACGCAGCGGTAAAAAAATAAAAGAACTATTTCCCAATTTTTCGGTGCTGGTGCATGGCGGGGTAAATTTTGAACCCTATAAAGCCAAACTTTTTGAAAGCATTGGGCAAAAGATTGATGCCATTGAAACCTTTCCGGCCTCGGAAGGATTTTTTGCCTTCCAGGATACGCAAACAGAAGAAGGATTATTATTAAATACCAACAGCGGGATCTTTTTTGAATTTGTTCCGGCCAATGAAATTTTTAATGAAAATCCCACCCGTCTTTCTCTTCATGATGTGAAAGTAGGAGAGAACTATGCCCTGGTTATAAACAACAATGCCGGGTTGTGGGGCTATAATATTGGCGACACGGTAAAATTTGTGAGCACCAATCCGTATCGCATGGTGGTTACCGGAAGAACCAAACATTTTATTTCCGCCTTTGGCGAGCATGTGATTGGGGAAGAAGTGGAACAGAGTTTGCTAAAAGCGGCGCGGGAAGAAAATATTCATATTACCGAGTTTACGGTAGCTCCTGTTATTGAGCAGGGCGAAGGAAAAAGTTATCATGAATGGTTTATTGAATTTGAAAACGAGCCCGGTAATTTGGCGCAGTTTGCACAGAAAATAGATAACAACCTGCGGCAAAAAAATATTTATTATGATGATCTGATCTCGGGAAATATTTTGCAGCCCTTAAAGATCCGTATCGTTAAAAAAAGCGGGTTTATTGATTACATGAAATCAATCGGGAAATTGGGTGGCCAAAATAAAGTGCCCCGCCTGAGCAACGACAGAAGAATTGCCGATGAATTAATGAAATGGACCGACTAAAGCTCAACATTCAATTCTTAATCATCAATGGTGATAGTTTCGGAATTGATTATGAAATGATTAATGATTAACTATTGACTGATCTATTGTCAGGGTGCTCTCCAATAATCAGTAATCAATAATAAGTAATCAGTAATCAATCTTTGCTCTGGTAAAAAAGGAAGCCGCCATAAAAAATTCCATTGACAATTAAAAATTAACAATTGCCACTTGTGCATTTCCCATTCACATTCAAATACCTAAATTGCACGTTTTAGATAGACTATGAATCAGCCACACATTAAACGCATTGCGCTATTCGGTTCAACTGGCTCCATTGGCACCCAGGCTCTTGAGGTGATTGCCCAAAATCCGGATAAATTTTCTGTAGAAGTACTCACCGGCAACGGTAATGATGATCTGTTGATAGAGCAGGCGTTGAAGTTTCATCCAAACATTGTGGTGGTTGGCGACGAACAAAAATATCTTAAAGTAAAAGAAGCCCTGGCGAAAACCGATACCAAGATTTTTGCAGGCGAAAAGGCACTGGAAGAAGTGGCCTCCATGGATGTGTACGACCTGATGCTGGCTGCCATTGTGGGTTATGCAGGACTGAAGCCAACCTTAAATGCCATCAAGGCAGGCAAGGCGGTTGCTTTGGCCAATAAAGAAACACTGGTGGTTGCCGGCGATATTATTATGCAAACGGCCGTGGAAAAAAGGGTTCCCATCATCCCGGTTGATTCCGAACATTCTGCCATTTTTCAATGCCTGATAGGCGAGATGCGCAATCCTGTTGAAAAGGTCATTCTCACGGCCTCCGGCGGACCCTTTTTGGGAAGCAAGCCCAATTACCTGGTAAATGTAAAAAGAGAACATGCCCTGCAGCACCCCAACTGGACCATGGGCGCCAAGATCAGTGTGGACTCTGCCACGCTGATGAACAAAGGGCTGGAAATGATCGAGGCCAAATGGTTGTTCAATTTGCAGCCCAGCCAGATAGAAGTGCTGGTGCACCCGCAAAGTATTATTCATTCCATGGTGCAGTTTCAGGATGGAAGCATTAAGGGCCAAATGGGATTGCCCGACATGAAGCTGCCTATCCAGTATGCACTTTCTTTTCCCCGCCGTATTCAAAACGATTTTCCCCGGGTTGATTTTAGAAAAATCAAAGAACTCACTTTCGAGGAACCCGATCTGAAGACCTTCCGCAATCTTCCTTTGGCTATGGAGGCGCTCCATAAAGGCGGCAATCTGCCCTGCATATTGAATGCGGCAAACGAAATAGCGGTATATGCATTTTTGCGCAACCGCATTGGTTTTCTCGATATGACGGACGTTATTGAAAGAACCATGCAACAGGTTTCTTTCATCCAAAACCCAACCCTTGACGAGTATTTCGAAAGCGATGGCGAGGCCCGGAGTTTTGCCGCTGATTTCATTAAATTATAAGCTTGCTCATTAAAAGCTAGTTAAACCCGCTACCGTCTATAAGTAAATAGGTAGATTTATACAGTTGCTATTGTTATCTTGCAGCACTTTAAAAAAAGGGTTGAAAGTTGTGTAACCAGCGTCCGGAAATCTATTGAACTTTCGTTGCGTCGCACACGTGTACGCCATAGCATCTAGCGGCGGCGTGCTTCAACAAAAAAACATTTAACAAAAAAATCCTTCGTCTCAAAGGCTTAGCGCTGCTGCTTTCCGCCTCTGGCAGACAGGAGGTGAATATAAACTATGGTTTTATTAGCAATGGACTGGTCTGCATTTTTTGCCAACGTCGGACAATTTATTTTAGCCTTTTCCATACTGGTTGTATTACACGAGATGGGACATTTTCTTCCCGCCAAATGGTTTGGCTGCCGTGTAGATAAATTTTACCTGTTCTTCAATCCCTGGTTTTCTTTATGGAAAAAGAAAATCGGTGAAACCGAATATGGTTTGGGTTGGGTACCGCTTGGCGGTTATGTAAAAATAGCGGGGATGATTGATGAAAGCATGGATAAAGAGCAGCTCAATCAGCCGGCGCAACCCTGGGAGTTCAGAAGCAAACCGGCCTGGCAACGGTTGATCATTATGCTTGGTGGCGTAACCGTAAATTTTGTTTTGGCCCTGATCTTATTTGCCATGATCCTGTTTGTGTGGGGAGAGGAAAGGTTGCCGGTTCAAAACCTGAAGTACGGACTAAGCGCTGACTCATTGGCGACCTCGGTTGGTTTGCAGAACGGGGATATTATTACTGCCGTCAATAACAAAAAGATTAATTATTATAATGAGCTGACCAAAGATGTCATGCTCAGCGAAAAAGTGGCTTTGACGGTTAACCGGAATGGCCGGGATACGATCATTCAATTGCCGCAGGGATTTCTTTCTTCCTTTACCAAAAACAAATTACAGGGTTTTGTGTATCCGCGTTACCCGGTAATTGTAGAAAAGGATGACAATGTCGTTTACACTTCCGGCAAAATGCAAAAAGGCGACAGGATCGTAGGAGTGAACGGGCATTATTTCAATTACATAGATGAATACATTGACGTTAAGAAAGATTTGAAGAACCAGGTTATCCAACTCGATGTATTACGGAACAGCGATACCGTTAAAGTAAGTGTAAAAACAAAGGAGAACTCGGCTACCGGTGTTGAAACAAAAGATCTCTATGCCATTCTTGGATCGGAAAAGAAAGACTATACATTTTTTGAATCGATTCCTGCCGGCATTAATTATGGTGTTGACCGGTTGGGCGAATATGTAACAGGCATCCGCTTACTCTTTACTTCAAAAGAACATAAGGTTTCGGATAATTTAGGCGGTGTTATTTCTATTGGTAAAACCTTTGGCGGAACCTGGGATTGGTATCGCTTCTGGACGATGACAGCCCTGTTTTCCATTATTCTTGCTTTCATGAATATTTTGCCCATTCCGGCACTGGATGGCGGGCATGCCTTGTTTACCATTTATGAAATGGTTACCGGCCGCAAACCAAGCGATAAGTTTATGGAGTATGCACAAATGGTGGGTATGGTATTATTGCTGGGGCTGATGTTGTATGCCTTTGGGTTGGATATTTGGAGGTTGTTTAGATAACGGCGGCCTCCGGCTCCCCAGTGGGGGAGTGATCCTTGCACAAGGCCCGCTTATTTGTCGCTTGCTATTTATTTTAAGAAACCAGTGGCTGAATTTGCAAAGGCTTTTTGGTACATTTGCAGGCTGGTTTAGAAGTGGTTAATAGAATTGTTGTCAGTACAAGAGTGCGACGCGAAGCGAGAAGATGATAGTAGCAATGCAGCTAAGTACAAAATGAATAATGACCTGTAATGAAGACGGATGGAATAACGAAGTGAATGGTGGCACTCGTTACGACAACTATAAACTACAAACCATAAACTATAAACTCAACACGGGGGTGTTTGGTTTTGACAGCATAGATCTTTGAAAGTGTAAGCATGCCGTGCGTTGGATAATTAGCACGTTAATCTGAATATTCGAAACTTTAAATGGCAATACTCAGTATGCCATGGCTGCCTAATCAGTGATTAAGTAGTCATTAGGGCCGCCGCGCAGGTTGGTCTGTTACCAAGCTGCCGCCGCCGACTCAAAACAAATACAGGATGCTGCAACCGAAGGCTGTGACGGTTGCTTAAGACCATCCAGCTAAGGAAAAAATTGGTTTGTTCCGCTTCCGGTTTTTTCCCGACAATTAATGCGGAAATAAGCATGTAGAAAGCTTTTGGAAATATGTTTGGACACGGGTTCGATTCCGGTCACCTCCACCTCACCGGACAACTCTAAATTTTTGAAGAGTTGTCCGGTTTTCTTTTCTGTAGAACCTTTATCCATGGCCATTCTTTACAAGTAGTTCCAGTCAATTATTTACAGGGCCGTTTCAGGGTCATCGGAATAAATTAGCCAGGCAATTATGGATGCCTGGAAGGTGTTTATTCCGGAATGCTTTCCAAGTTTTCAGCACTCATACTAACCCGTCATCCAATCTGTGATTTTCTATTGACCATTCACCATTGACTATGGACAGTAGAATTTTATAAACCTGAAACCAGCTTAGTAACTCATCAGCATTTACGGTCACTCATGCCTGGCTGTTATGATTATTAAATAATTATTACCATTCTATAAATTATTGGTTACCCTTTTTATCCCCTGCTGTTTGTCTTTCAGGTAGTGTCAACTTTGTAATGTGTGAAACAAGCAATTGCCATATTCCTGTTTGCCGTTCATTTGCTTTCACCCGTTTACGGGCATACAATTGTTTGTGCCGCAAATCAGATTCACACACTGGCCACTAAAAATTGTACGCATAAAAAACAGGATAAGCACACAGCCATTCATTTTAAGGTCGTAAGAAAGGAGACTTCATAAACACAGAATTCAACCGTTATCTCCTTTTTATTTGACAGGCCTTTTCCTCTCTGGGATAACTTTTTCCTACTGCAAAAAATCAATGCCTGGTATGGGCAATTCTCTCCAGCGAAATTTTAGTTCGGGCATCTGGCAACCACCTCAATAGAAAGTTCCCGCCACCTTCTCCACCTCTGATTGAATCTATTGATCACACTTAATTCTTGTGTATGCAAATAGTATATAAGTTTCTGATGTCAACTTTATGTTTCGGTATTTTGTTTTGCGCATCCGCCCAGGAAACAACTTCTGTATTAAGCGGAACCGTTACCGATAGGGCCGGGCAGGCCGTGGCAGGAGCCAGTGTTTCCATAGTACATGAGCCCACCGGCACCAAAACAGGAGCCCAAACCAATAACAAAGGAATTTTTGTGATTCCGAATTTAAGACCCGGCGGTCCCTATACGGTTGTCATTTCCTTTGTGGGTTTTGAAGAACAGAAATATGAAAACATCAGCCTGGCCCTGGGCAATAATCCCGAATGGCACATTGATTTGAAAAACAATGAAAAAAATTTACAGGAGGTTATTGTTCAAACGGCAAGACGGCCTGCGGTCCAGCGGACTGAATATCGGTCGTACACAAATTACAACCTTGCCAACTTTAGGCAGAAGTCTTTCTGATTTTACAAGGCTAACACCGCAATCCAACAACAACTCCTTTGCCGGCACCAATTTTCGGTATAACAATGTAACCATCGATGGTGCGGTTAATAATGATGCGGTTGGGTTCAGCAATTCATTTGGTGGTGTTAGCGGTGGCGGGCAGTCGGGCACTGCCGGCGCCGGTACCCGCACCAATCCTTATAGTTTGGATGTGATCCAGGAAGTACAGGTGCAGCTGGCCCCCTACGATGTGAAGCTGGGTAATTTTACCGGCGGCAGTGTAAATGCTGTAACCAAAAGCGGCACCAATACGGTGCATGGATCCATCTATGGCTATGGTCGTAACCAAACCCTGATGGGACGAAGTGTGGATGGACAAAAAACAAAAATCGGTTCTGATTTTCACGATTACCAGTACGGGGCTACCATCGGCGGCCCCATTGTAAAAAACAAGGCGTTCTTTATTGTAAATTTTGAACAAACCCGCCGGCAGGAACCTACCTTTTATAATGCAGGAGATCCGGGAGCCGCTATTACGGTAGCAGATGCCCAGGCCATCCAAAATCAGTTAAAAACAAAGTATGGATATGATCCCGGATCGTACGACCGGTATCTTTTATTCACTAAAAGTGATAAGCTCTTTGCCCGCCTGGACTTTAACCTAAGTCCAAAAAACACACTGACGCTGCGGGGCATTTACACAAACGGATGGGGCAATAACCTGGAACGTACCACCACTAATTTTCAGTTTTCATCTACCGATTTTACCCAGTACACTAAAAACTATAACCTGGTAGCGGAGCTGAAAAGCAGGCTCAATAATAATCTTAACAACCAGTTCAATGCAAGCTATATCAATGTGCATGAGTACCGAACCTTCCCCGGTACCCTGGCGCCCTTTATTGATATTGGCAGCGGTACGGTTTGGGCCGGTACGTGGAGAGAGGCCTCGATTTACAACATGAAACAAAAAACGGTTGAGCTTACCGATAATCTTACCTATACCAGGGGTCGTAACCGGTTTACGTTTGGTACGCATAATGAGTTTTACAACCTTAACTATGGTTTTATTAATTCCTGGAATGGAAGATGGGAGTATTCCAATCTGGCCAATTTCTTTGGTGATAAACCCAGCCGCATCAGGGGCGCCTTTACAACGGACGCCAAGCTTTCCAATGACCGCGATGCCCTTTACAACAACCCGCCCAATCCCTTTAAGGTAGCTTGTTGAGTGCCTATGTGCAGGACGAGATCTCGGTAACAAAAAATTTCAGGTTAACCCCCGGCTTGCGGCTGGATTACGCGGCTTTATCCCAACAGCCGGTTACGGATCCTGCCTTGAATTCAGTTCAGGATTATAATTCTTCGAATCCCACGTTTACGCATACTCCTTTTTCTCAATTAACAAACAAATGGTTGGGCAAGGCAACGCTGTCGCCACGCCTGGGATTTAACTGGGATGTAAAGGGCGACCTCTCTGTTACAGTACGCGGGGGCAGCGGTATTTTCACCGGCCGGATGCCCTTTGCCTGGCTGGGTTATGCCTACACGTTAAATGGTACCACGTATGGTAATATTGATTACAAACCATCCAGTGGCCAGTCGGTGCCCTTAGCGATCAATCCGCTGTATTTAAAAGATACCGTTACAAAATACGGTGGTGCCGGGGCCAGTAGTACCCGGGAAGTGGATATCGTTGACAACAACTTTAAGTTGCCTGCCGTTTGGCGGTCCAACATTGCCGTTGATTTCAGGCTTGGGAAAGGATACAAACTAACGTTTGATGCCTTATATACCAAAACCCTTCAGGATGTAAAATTTCAGCAGATCAATATTAAGGATAGCGCAGAGTACTACTCAACCGGGCCTGCACAGTCTCCGGTATATGTTGGCGGAAAATGGTACAATGGCTATTCCAACGTTTACTTGTTAACCAACACCAACCAGGGGTACCGGTATAACCTGACGGCTCAACTATCTAAGTCTTCTACCAATAGCAACGGGGACAAACATTTGTTTGCCATGAACTGGAGCGCCGCTTATACCTATGGTGTAAGTAAAGATGTCAGCAATGGCATCCGCAATTCTTTTCAGTCGAATTACGAAGTGAACCCGGCTGTGGTTCCTGAAGATCCGCAACTGGCTTTTTCCAACTTCGATCTGCGCCACCGCCTGGTAGGCACCTGGACAGGCAATTGGACCTGGAGCGAAATGAACCGCACCAGTTTATCCTTTTTTTATGCAGGCCAGTCCGGCAGTCCTTATTCTGTTGTATATGCATCGGGTGGCAATCCTTTTAATAATGCCGGCAATGCCAACCTGCCTTATATACCCAAAGATCAAAACGACATTAGATTGGTTGATAAAGGAACCTATACCGCCGCACAGCAGTGGAATGATCTGAACCGGTTTATTGAAAACGATCCGTATTTAAAAACCAGGCGAGGACAGTATGCGGAACGGAATGCGTTGCACACGCCGTGGAACCATGAGCTGGATGCAAAGCTGATGCACGAATTTAAGTTAAGCAAAAAGCAGAAAGCCCAATCGTTGCAAATTAGTTTGGATGTTTTCAATGTCTTAAACCTGTTGAACAATGATTGGGGACGCATCAGCTTCGTTACAAACGTAAACAACTATACCGTAAACCTGTTGAATTTTGTGGCGGATCCCTCCAATACCCAAGCCGCTTTAATCAGTCCTGCAAATCCGGCAGGCATTGTTCCTGTCGGCAAGCCATCGTCGGGTTATCAGCCGGCGTTTACCTTTAATAAGCCAACGGGTGTAAACGGCCAGTATTATACGGTTGATCCCATTAATTCCCGCTGGCAGGGGCAGGTGGGTGTGAAGTATAATTTCTAAATAAGCAAAAGGGGTTTTGGTAAATTCTATTTACACCATTCTTGAAAAAGAAAACCGAGCACAATTTGTCAGGGTTGAGATATTTAGGGTATCAGTGATTATTTAGAGCTATTGCAGCCACTGCCAAGCGGTTTTAAAGATATACATTCCATGTAGCGGGGTTATTTTAGCTTTGTCTCGGTATGCAGGGAAATATTCTCATAATAGATGATGAAGAACCCTTACGAAAACTTCTGAGCCGGATTATTGGCCTGGAAGGATTCAAGGTGGAGGAAACTGCAACAGTTAAAGGGGGCTTTGAAGTATTAAAAAGAAAGCAAATTGACGTGATTCTTTGCGATGTAAAACTCCCGGATGGGAATGGAGTTGATTTTGTAAAAGAAGCCAAAGCAAAATACCCCCAAAGCGAAATCATTCTTCTCACCGCCTATGGAAATATTCCCGATGGTGTGCAGGCCATAAAAAACGGTGGCTTTGATTACATTACCAAGGGTAATGATAACGACCGCATTTTGCCCTTGCTGTACCAGGCCATGGATAAGGTAAATAAACACAAAGCAGCTGCTATCCAGATTAAACAAAAGGGCACACATGGTTTTGATGATATTATTGGCAACAGTGCTGTTATTAAGGAAACAATTTTGCTTGCCCGGAAAATAGCACCCACCGATTCCTCGGTTCTTCTTCTGGGCGAAACCGGTACGGGCAAAGAAGTTTTTGCCAATGCCATCCATTCGGAAAGCAAACGATCAACAAAGCCGTTCATCGCCATTAATTGCAGTGCCTTTACAAAAGAACTCCTGGAAGGCGAACTTTTTGGACATAAAGCGGGTGCTTATACCGGTGCCATAAAGGACAAAAAAGGATTGATTGAACTGGCACATGAAGGAACGCTTTTCCTGGATGAAATTGGAGACATGAATACAGATCTCCAGGTAAAGTTGTTGCGGGTTTTGGAAAATGGCGAGTTTATTAAGTTGGGTGATATAAAAACTACGAAAGTTGATGTCCGCATTATTGCAGCTACAAACCATAACCTCGAAAAAAGTATAGAGGCAGGTGAATTCAGGGAAGATTTATTTTATCGGTTAAATGTATTTAGTATCCGGCTCCCGTCCCTGAAAGACCGGATGGAAGATCTGCCGGTACTCGCCGGTTATTTTTTATCAAAGTATGCCATTAAAGAAGATAAACTTGTTTTGCACATAAGCAAAGAAGCGCTACATCTTTTGGCGCAACACACCTGGAGGGGGAACATAAGGGAGCTGCGAAATGTGATGGAAAGAGCGGTTGTATTAGCAGACGGTAACACCATAATGCCTGAACAGTTACCTTATGAAATTCAAAAACACAATGCTGATGTCTCTAATAACCTGACATTAGCCAGCGTCGAAAAGAAGCACATCGAAAAGGTCCTGCTGCATACAAGGGGCAACAAAACAAAAGCCGCCGAATGCCTGGGTATAGGTCTTACAACTCTTTACAGAAAGATGGAGGAATATGGCCTGCCTAAATAAACAAAGCCTTTCATTTTGAAAACCGGCCCTTTCATTTTGAAAGGGTTTTTATTTTGTTCTTGTAAAACGCGTCTCTGCCAATAAGCCATAGAATCCTTGCCTGGCAAGGCTTTTAGCAATTGATTTTCCTGAAAAAGAATTGGGGCATTCCATTTGGCATTCTTGTTAGGTAAAAACCATCAAGATGAAAAGCAAGCGTACGGGTACTTGTTGCGTTAGTCCTGGCATCCGGTATGCCTTTTCGATGCTGGCGGATTTTTATCATTTAAAAAAAACAATAAAAACCTATAACCCATCAGTGGTTTTGATGAGGACAATCAGTAGTCCGGATGGTAGTTGATGTTGTTTGAAAATGTTTTTAACAGATCAATGTTTTTAAAATGGCAAGTAAAAAAAACATACAATATGGTCTTTATGGAGACGAAGCGCCGGGACTGAAGCAGTTTATCATCGTTCTGATAATAGCTCTGATCCTTATGGCTCTGTCCTGGAGGGCTTATTATGAATTTAAAATATAAATAGGATGACGATCTTATTATTTCTCGCCGGGCTGGTTTGCTTCTGGTTATTCTTTAAATCAATTGATTTTTTTGAAAACCTGTAAACGATGACACTACTCTTTATGATCGCGATACTGGTGTTTATGTACCTGTGCTATGTACTCATAAAACCGGAAAAATTTTAAACAAGATTTAATCACTGGAAATATGACCACAGAAATACCAGGAATTCTCTTTATGTATGTACTTACCGTAGCGTTGGCTATACCATTAGGCAGGTACATTGGTAAAGTATATGAAGGCGAAAGAACATGGCTTGATAGAATAGTAAGCCCCCTCGATCAACTGTTTTTCAAACTAGGGGGAACCGATCCGGCAAAACAAATGAACTGGAAGCAGCATTTAGTAGCCCTGCTTACCATTAATATTGTTTGGTTCGTTTTTTCCATGCTCATATTGATGAATATGGGTTGGCTGCCGCTTAACCCGGATGGTAATCCCTCCATGTCTGCCGATCTTGCTTTTAATACAACCACAAGTTTTGTCAGCAATACCAATTTGCAACATTATGCAGGGGAAACAGGTGTATCCTATCTTGGCCAGTTGATACTGATGCTGTTTCAGTTCATCAGTGCAGGAACAGGTATGGCAGCATGTGCTGTAGTGTTTATGGCCATGAAGGAAGGAACAACTGAAAACCTCGGGAATTTCTATCACTACTTTATCAAATCATGCACAAGGGTGTTATTGCCGCTTGCTGTTGTCGTAGCCCTGGTCCTTGTCTTCAACGGAACGCCCATGAACTTTGAAGGCAAGGCGCAATACACTTCGCTTCAGGGTGATACGGTGCAGGTAAGCCGTGGCCCTGCGGCAGCCATGGTGGCCATCAAGCAAATGGGAACCAATGGGGGTGGTTATTATGGTGCAAACTCAGCACATCCCTTAGAGAACCCTAATTATCTCACCAATATTGTTGAAAATATCTCCATCCTGCTCATCCCTATTGCCATGGTATTCGCCTTAGGCTACATCATTAAAAGAAAAAGGTTTGCCTGGATGGTGTTTGGTGTGATGACCATAGGGTTTTTGCTGTTGCTCTTTAATTCTGTGTACCATGAAATGCAGGGCAACCCAATGATTGCGAAAATGGGTATTGCACAACCCCTGGGAAGCATGGAAGGAAAAGAAGTTCGTTTTGGTCCGGCTGCGTCGGCCTATTGGTCGGTTACAACTACCGTCACATCAAACGGATCGGTCAACTCGATGCATGATAGCTTTACACCCCTTGCCGGCATGAGTGCTTTAGTAGGCATGATGGTTAACTCATTTTATGGAGGCGTGGGAGTTGGTTATCTCAACTTTTACATTTTCATCATCATAGCTGTTTTCATCAGTGGGTTAATGGTAGGGCGAACGCCTGAATTTTTAGGAAAGAAGATTGAAGCTAAAGAAATGAAGATTGCTTCCATTGTAGCCTTGCTTCATCCCCTGTTGATACTTTGCGGAACGGCATTGTCTTCCTACCTCTATGCACACCAGCCTGCGGCGTATGCAGGGTGGCTGAATAATCCCGGCAGCCATGGTTACAGCGAAATGCTCTACGAGTTTACTTCCGCAGCGGCTAATAATGGAAGCGGGTTTGAAGGGTTAGGCGATAATACACCATTCTGGAATATAGCCTGCGGCCTGGTAATGCTTTTGTCAAGATACCTGCCTATAATCGGACCTGTAGCCATTGCTGGCATTTTGGGCCAAGAAAAAATATATACCCGAAAGCGCAGGCACTTTAAGAACAGATACAGGCACATTTGGCATCATGGTGTTGGGTGTAATACTCATTATAGCTGCCTTATCATTTTTTCCTGCACTGACCCTTGGGCCTATTGCTGAATATTTTGGAATGAAATAAATAATCATGTCAGTACACAGAAGAAAAAATAAATTGTTTGAATCAGCCCTGGTAAAGGAAGCGGTTAAACAACTCATTCAATAAACTTAATCCGGTTGTACAGTTTCGTAACCCCGTGATGTTTACCGTGTG
Source organism: uncultured Bacteroidota bacterium (assembly GCA_963697545.1). Lineage (GTDB taxonomy): Bacteria > Bacteroidota > Bacteroidia > Chitinophagales > Chitinophagaceae > Flavisolibacter. The sequence continues at coordinate 96,102 of CAVOOL010000006.1, forward strand.
GGATCGGTACGCTGGTAATGGCTGCCGTTTGCGTTTGGATCGCTGCTGGTGAAACGTCTCAAGGTAGTTTAACCTATAATATTCTTATAACGGCTGTTCTTTTGATCACCTTACTCTTTGCCAATTTTGCTGAAGCCATTGCTGAGGCAAGAGGAAAGGCGCAGGCGGATGGTTTGCGAAAAACAAGAGAAGAAACGCCGGCAAAGAAAATTTTTCCCCTGGGGGAAATGTATGTAAATGAAGTTCAGGTCATTCCTTCCTCACAACTGCAAAAAGGGGATCTGTTTCTTTGTGAGACGGGTGATGTGATACCGATGGATGGAGAGATCGTTGAAGGAATTGCAACCATTGATGAATCGGCAATAACCGGGGAATCTGCGCCGGTCATTCGTGAAGCAGGAGGTGATAAATCTTCGGTGACGGGAGGAACAAAGGTTTTATCCGACAGGATAAAAGTGGAAGTAACTACTGAGCCAGGTGAAACCTTTCTGGATAAAATGATTGCCCTGGTTGAAGGAGCCTCAAGGCAAAAAACGCCTAATGAAATTGCCCTGACCATTTTATTGGCTGCATTTACCCTTGTGTTTATCATTGTTTGTGTTACCCTGAAACCCTTTGGGGATTATGCCAGCACACCGATCAGTATTGCTGCTTTTATTTCCTTATTTGTTTGCCTGATACCCACAACCATTGGTGGCTTGTTGTCTGCCATTGGCATTGCAGGCATGGACAGGGCATTGAGGGCAAACGTAATTACCAAAAGCGGCAAGGCGGTGGAAACGGCAGGTGACCTTGATACCATTTTGCTCGATAAAACAGGAACGATTACCATTGGCAACCGCAAAGCAACCAATTTTTATCCAGCCAATGGGGTCAATGAAAATGAGTTTGTTCAAATGGTAGTAGTAAGCTCTCTGGCCGATGAAACACCTGAAGGAAAATCCATTGTTGAATTGGGGAATACAAAAGGGGTAAAACCGCTTGCCAGTAAAACCGGTATGCGTTTCATTCAATTCACTGCTGAAACAAGAAGCAGCGGCGTAGATCTTCCCGATGGAACAAGGATCCGTAAAGGCGCATTTGATGCTATCTGTGATATAGTAGAAAAAAATGGAAATGTTGTTCCCCGGGAAACCAGAGAAAGAGTAAAACGTATCGCACAAAACGGAGGAACTCCCTTAGTGGTTGCCGTTAATAATGAAGCAAAAGGTGTTATTGAATTGCAGGACATTATAAAACCAGGAATACAGGAACGCTTTGAACGCTTACATAAAATGGGAGTAAAAACCGTGATGGTTACCGGCGACAATCCGCTTACAGCAAAATACATTGCAGAAAAAGCCGGTGTGGCTGATTTTATCGCGGAAGCAAAGCCTGAAGACAAGCTGAATTATATCCGAAAAGAGCAGCAAGGCGGCAAACTGGTTGCCATGATGGGTGACGGAACCAATGATGCGCCTGCCCTGGCGCAGGCCGATGTAGCCGTTGCTATGAACAGCGGAACGCAGGCTGCTAAAGAAGCCAGCAATATGGTTGATTTGGAAAATGATCCTACCAAACTGATTGAAATAGTAGAAATAGGAAAGCAATTGTTAATGACGAGAGGTACATTAACCACCTTCTCCATTGCCAATGATGTAGCAAAATACTTTGCCATTGTTCCGGCGCTTTTCATGGCTTCTATTCCAGCCCTGCAGGCATTGAACATTATGAAGCTTCACAGTCCGGAAAGCGCTATTCTTTCCGCTGTGCTTTTCAATGCAATCATCATCCCTTTGTTAATTCCGTTGGCATTAAGAGGGGTAGCCTATAAACCCATTGGGGCAAGTGCCTTGCTGCGCCGCAATTTGTTGATTTATGGAGGTGGCGGCGTGTTGGTTCCTTTCATCGGCATCAAACTCATTGATCTGTTGGTGTCCATCTGGTTTTAAAATATAAAATCGTAAACAATGAAACAAAATATTTTGCCTGCCTTACGGTTGACCCTGGTTTGTATGGTATTCTTTATGGGTGTTTACCCTTTGCTCATTTGGTTGTTTGCCCAGGTTGCACCAGGCAAAGGAAAAGGAGAAATGGTTGTAGTGGGCAATAAGGTAGCAGGCTGGAAACTGTTAGGTCAAAAGTTTACTGATGATAAATATTTCCGGGACCGCCCTTCCGCAGTTGGTTATAATGCAGCCGCTTCTGGAGGCAGTAACAAAGGGCCTTCAAATCCCGATTACTTAGCACAAGTGCAGGACAGGATTGACAGCTTTCTTGTTCATAATCCAGGCATTCAGAAACAGGAAATTCCTTCTGATCTGGTTACGGCTTCGGGATCAGGGTTAGATCCGCATATTTCAGTGCAGGGGGCCTATGTTCAGGCACTGCGAATTGCTACGGTAAGACATATCCCCGAAGAAAAAGTTAAGGCCTTAATAGACCGGCATGTAGAAAATCCCTTACTCGGTTTGTTCGGAACAAAGAAAGTTAACGTGCTGGAATTAAATATTGACCTGGATGATTTGAAATAACTATGGGTAAAATAGAGATTTTAGTAAGCGTTGCCTTTTTAGCCGGCATGGCTTCAGTAGCGCAGGATTCAACCAAAGAAAAAACAAATCTATTAAGCATCAGTGGTTTTGCAGAGACGTATTACAGTTATGATTTTAATAAACCTGTGGACAACCGTCGCCCGGCCTTCTTTTATAGTTACAACCGGCACAATGAATTTAATATCAATCTTGCCTATGTAAAAGGGGGCTATAGTACCGAAAGAACAAGAGCGAATATTGCACTGGCCGCCGGTACGTATATGAACGCCAATTATGCTGGCGAACCAGGTGTATTGAAAAACATTTATGAAGCAGATGTGGGGGTAAATATTTCAAAAAATAAAAGCCTTTGGTTGGACATTGGCATTTTGCCTTCACATATTGGCTTTGAATCAGCTCATTCCCCTGAAAACTGGGTGCTGACCAGGAGCATAATAGCAGATAATACACCTTATTTTGAAGGCGGGGTTAAAATTACGTATATAACCAGGGATAGTAAATGGCTGATGAGTGCTCTTGCTCTCAATGGTTGGCAAAGGATCCAGCGGGTACCCGGCAATTCTTTAATGAGTTGGGGCACACAGGTACAATACAAGCCTTCCGCTAAAACGACAATCAATTATAGCACCTTTTTAGGAACTGATAAACCGGACAGTGTAAGGAAGTGGAGGTTTTTTCATAACCTGTATGCTATTATCCGGTTCAATGACAAGTGGGGGATAATTTTTGATGTTGATGTTGGACAGGAACAAAAAACAAAGGAAGGCAGCAGGTATAACACCTGGTATGGCACAGCTTGCGTTTTGCGGTTCGCTCCAAACAATAACTGGGCCGTTGCCTTCAGAGGTGAGTATTATTCTGATGCAATGAAAGTAATTATTTTAACGCCAACAGGCAATGGATTCAAAACCCTTGGGGCTTCCCTAAATGTGGATAGGATAATTAACAGTAACTTTTTATGGCGGGCTGAAATAAGGACATTGTATAGTAAAGACAAGATCTTTATAAAAGGAAACGACCCCGTAAATAACAATACGGCCATTACGACATCATTTGCTTTAACATTTTGATGGAAAGAGAAATAAACGATAGGGAAAAAAGGGTTGCGCAGTTTCTAAAGCTGGCACAGGCAGATCATCGTGGAAAGCTGAAGATCTACATTGGTATGAGTGCGGGTGTAGGAAAGACGTATCGCATGTTGCAGGAAGCGCACCACAGGTTAGCCAACGGCGAGAATATCCGCATTGGTTATATTGAAACGCATGGGCGAAAGGAAACAGAGGAATTAATGGATGAATTACCAGTGATACCACGCAGAGAAGTTTTTTACAAAGGGAAAAGACTGGAAGAGCTCGACGTACAGGCCATATTGTTATTGCACCCTGATGTTGTTGTTATAGATGAACTGGCGCATACCAATATTCCAGGGAGTAAAAATGAAAAACGCTGGCAGGATGTACTGGATGTTTTAGAGGCCGGTATTGATGTCATATCTGCCGTAAATATTCAACATATTGAAAGCATTAACGAGGATGTAAAAGCAATAACAGGTGTGCAGGTAAAGGAAAGAGTGCCGGACCGGATGCTGCAGATTGCCGACGAAGTGGTGAACATCGACCTTACTGCCGATGAACTCATTGCCCGACTGAAAGAAGGTAAGATATATGACCACTCCAAGGTACAACAGGCACTCACAAATTTCTTTCAGCCCGAAAAAATATTGCAATTGCGGGAACTGGCATTGAAGGAAGTCGCAGGGCAGGTGGAGAGAAAAGTGGAGTATCAAATAACGGCAAAGGAAAAACCTTTCCGGCATGAACGTTTTTTAGCCTGTATTTCTTCCAACCCAGAAACTGCGCAACGAATTATTCGCAAAACGGCCAGGCTGGCTTCTTATTACAACAGTCAGTGGTGTGTGTTGTATGTGCAAACACCAAAGGAAGCGGCCGATAAAATCCCATTGGACCGGCAACGCCATTTGATCAATAATTTTAAAAATGCCACTGAGTTGGGCGCAGAGGTGATCCAAAAAAAAGAAGATAATATTACACGCACTATTATGAAAACCATCGAAGAAAAACAGATTACTACGGTTTGCCTTGGAAAACCCCATCTTACATTATGGCAGATTGCTTTGAGAACCGGTGGGTTTAACCAACTTCTGAAAATGCTTTCTAGAAACGACATTGATTTAGTTATTTTATCCTGATGGCGGCAAGTGTAAAAAATAAGGTTCGCTTGGGTACACTGTTTCTTTTTTTGCTGGTTGTCCTTTCGGGGGGATTTAGTATTTACTACATTGTAAAGCTCCGGGACCAATCAAAAAATGTATTACAGGCCAATTACGAGTCCTTGCAATATTGCCATTTTATGCAAACGGCACTGGATAGTATAAAGGATCAACGGGTGGCTTACCTTGATTCCTTTGACAGGGTGTTACGAAAACAAGAAAGCAATATTACAGAGCCGGGCGAAAAAGAAGCTACAAAAAAACTGCGTCATTCCTTTAATAAATTACCTCATGGAGATACGACCATAGCGAACTATGAACAGATCAGCTTTCAATTACAAAACATTTTATTGCTGAATATGAAAGCCATAAAGGACAAAAATGAAAAAGCCGGCAAAGCGGCTGAAGATGCCATGACGATCCTCTTTACAATTATTGCTTTCATTTTTATAATCGGGATGACCTTTGCGTATAACTTCCCTTCTATTCTTACCACACCTATTCAAAAGCTAACGCTGGCCATTAAGGAAATAGGGCAAAAAAATTACTCCCACCGCATCCATGTTGATTCAAAAGATGAATTCGGGACACTGGCTGATGCTTTCAATGAAATGGCAGAGCGGCTTGAATATTTTGAAAGCAGTAACCTGAATAAACTGATTTTTGAAAAAACCAGGGCAGAGGCGGTGATCAACAGCTTAAAAGATGCTAGCATTGGAATGGATAAGAACAATACGGTCCTATTTGTCAACCAGCAGGGGTTACAGTTGCTGGGTTTAAAACTGGAAGAAACCATAGGGAAATCCACAGAAGATATAAGCCAACGAAATGACCTTTTCAAATTTCTGCTGGAGAATGAAGGAAAGAATCCGTTTAAAATAGTGGTGGACGGGAAAGAGAATTATTATGTCAAGGAAATGATTGAGGTTTCACAGGGAGAAACAAAGAATAAAGTAATTGTTCTAAAAAATATTACTTCTTTTAAAGAACTGGATGTGGCGAAAACGGATTTCATTGCCACGATTTCTCATGAATTAAAAACGCCCTTGGCTTCTTCTGATTTCAGTTTGAAATTATTGGAGGATAATCGCATTGACAAAAGGGAACAAAAGGAATTAATTCAACAGCTAAAAAATGACAACCAGCGGATGCTTCGGATTTTAAGCGAGTTATTAAATATGTCCCAGGTAGAAGCAGGGAAAATTCAACTGGATATTCAATCTGTCAGTCCTTATCAAATTGTCGGGAACTCCATAAATGCGGTTATGACACCTGCTAAAGAGAAAGGGCTTCAAATCAAAAAAGAGATGGGTAATGGTTTGCCAAACATCAGGGCAGATGCTGATAAAATAAGTTGGGTATTGAATAATTTTTTTACCAATGCCATCAAATATGCGCCTACGGAAAGTGTTATTACAATTGAATTGTACAAAACCAACAACCAGATCTCCTTCGCTGTTACGGATAGGGGGCCGGGAATAGAGGAAGTCTACCTTAACCGCATTTTCGAAAGGTATTTTCAAGTTCCGGGCCGATCAGATAAAAAGGGTTCAGGCATTGGTTTGGCTATTTGTAAAGAATTTATTGAAGCCATGGGTGGTAAAATCTGGGTGAAAAGCCAGGTAGGCGAGGGTAGCACATTTGGATTTAACATCCCCGTGTAACAGGTAAATATCTAATGCCTTATTTACCCGGCGGGGTATTGAAACCTGGGTTATTAATAAAATGGTAGTTGATATCCTGAAAAGAGCTACCCAGCTTGGCGAAATTTCTCTTTTCCCGATTCGAAAAATGCTGTAACTTAATAATGCAATTCCGCTCTTAAATTATTTTTTATGGGTACTGTACGAAACATCCTTCTTCAAAAGGGTAATGCAGTATACAGCATCGACCCCGACAGTTGTGTCTATGATGCCCTGGAAATGCTCGAAGACAAAAATCTTGGCGCTTTAGTCGTAGTGGATAAGGAAAAGCTTATGGGAATTTTTACCGAAAGGGACTATGCCCGCAAAGTTGTTTTGAAAGGTAAGGCTTCAAAAGATACTCCGGTAAGAGATATTATGAGCGATCATCCCATTGTGGTAACGCCTAACACTTCAATTGAAACATGCATGCAATTGATGACCGAAAAATTTATCCGGCATTTGCCGGTAATGGATAATGGTCAATTGGTAGGCATTGTTTCCATCGGAGATCTTGTACGGAGCACCATCGAAGAAAAGGACTATATAATTGATACATTAAGTCATTATATCTCTGGCTGATTTGCTTTAGAAATTGTGTGTGAACGAACCTTTCGTTCGTTCTTGCTTTTCTGGATAACAAACAAAATGCTATGCCGGGTAATGAAATACATACCAATGATTTCTGGACCTTCTTGTTGTACGCCGGCATAGTGCTGTTCCTGCTGGGAAGCATCATCCTGCTATCGTATCTGTTAGGGCAACATCACCGTGAAAAGGCAACCGATTTTCCCTATGAAGGCGGTATTAAACAAACCGGTTCTGCCCGGCTGCGGTTTTCAGTACAGTTTTACCTGGTGGCCATGTTGTTTGTCATTTTTGATGTAGAAGCCATGTTTATTATGTTGTGGGCTTTGGGTTTTTATGAGTTGGGTTGGGCCGGTTACATCGGCATAGCCATATTTATTGGACAGCTGGTTGTAGTGTTGATTTATGAATGGGGCATTGGAGCTTTAGACATAGGTCCGAATGTGAAAGGGATTTTAAAAAAATATAAAAGTTTAACCCGGGAAAAGAAGAGCTTACCAGTGCCATAAAGAAACATGAATCGCCGGCGGTTCACAAAGTGGTTCATGTACCAACTGCAGGATGAGAAAGAGCTCTTTCCCACAGATATGTTTAACTTTAGTGTCTGTTTTTAAATATATTCTTTGAATTGACGTTTAGTAAAGTACGTCTTCTGATTTCTACCCTTTGTAACGATTGCTTTTGATTCAGCCCTGGCCTTGAACCCGCACTGGCTTTCTTCTCATCAGTTTGACCTTATCATTTTCGTACGAGTGGTAATGGATTTTGCAATAAAGGCGTTCTCCCATAGCATGGCATTCAAAAGAAGATCCCAACCCTGTCCTTCAGAAATAAAGACATTTAAAATTCTGGTATGAAATGGTGGTTAAATAAACCTGGCACCGTTACCGGAGCTGTCGCCGGCACAGGAAGCATGGAAGAGACCATGAGCAAAAGCATCATGTTAACTTCTGTGCAGAGCCTGCTGGCCTGGGGACGGAAAAACTCCCTTTGGCCTTTTCACTTCGGGCTAAGCTGTTGTTTTGTGGAAATGGCCACCAGTATTACCAGCAAATATGATGTAGCCCGTTTTGGGGCAGAAGTAATCCGGGGTACTCCACGTGAAGCCGATGTAATGGTAATAGCAGGAACCGTCTTTATTAAGATGGTGCCTATTATTAAACGATTACATGAACAGATGATGGAACCACGCTGGGTCATCTCCATGGGCAGTTGTGCCAATAGTGGAGGTATGTATGACATTTATAGTGTTGTACAGGGCGTTGATAAATTTTTGCCGGTGGATGTATATGTACCCGGCTGCCCCCCAAGGCCGGATGCTTTTATGCAGGGACTGGTTTTGTTAAGTAAGGCGGTGCGTGAAGAAAAGCGGCCCCTGAGTTGGGTTATTGGAGACCAGGGAGTCATTAAGCCTGAAATTACACCAATGAAGGAACAGAAAAGAGAAGAACGGATGAAGATGGTAAACTTCAGCAGTATAGATACCATATAAGCAAGGAAAGGTGGTAAGAAAAGGCTGCCAGGTCACTTCAGCACCTGAACTGTTTATGTAACGTTTAACGATTGCTCATGCCTGATGATGACATTATAGTGCAACAGCTTCAGCAACGCTTCAGCATTGATGCGGTTCAACCACAAGCTACGGTTGATGAAATCACAACCCTGTGGCTTTCCAGGGACCGGCTGATCCCGGTATTGGAGTATGTAAAATCTACGGCAAAGCCTTTCAACTTACTTTATGATGTATGTGGCATAGATGAACGCGACAGGCGTAACAGGGAAGCTGTGCCTTCAAAAGATTTCACGCTGGTTTATCACCTTTTTTCTTTTGAACGAAACAGTTTCATTCGCTTAAAGGTGGCACTGGAAGGCGAATATCCTTCCATGCCTTCTATCACCTTCTTGTTTAAAAATGCCAATTGGTACGAGCGGGAAATCTATGACATGTTCGGCATCCGCTTCGACGGGCATCCGCATTTGCAGCGGCTCCTGATGCCGCTTACCTGGAAGGGCTATCCCTTGCGTAAAGAACATCCGGCAAGAGCAACAGAGATGGGGCCGTTTAAATTATATGATGAATTGGAAGACCGCGAACAGGATGCCTTGCAATTCAAGCCGGAAGAATGGGGCATGCAGAGGGAAAGTGATGATGCTGATTTTATGTTCCTCAACATTGGACCCCAGCATCCGGGTACACATGGTGTATTGCGCATTGTTTTACAACTGGATGGAGAAGATATTGTGGATGCCGTTCCGGAGATTGGCTTTCATCACCGCGGAGCCGAAAAGATGGGTGAGCGGCAGAGTTGGCATACCTACATTCCCTATACGGACCGGATAGATTACCTGGGTGGCGTAATGAATAACCTGGCCTACCTGTTAGCCGTAGAAAAACTGGCAGGCATCGAAGTGCCCGACCGGGTAAAAGTGATAAGGGTTATGCTCTGTGAGCTGTTCCGCATCTCCAGCCACCTGGTTTGGTTTGGCACTTTTGCCCAGGATGTCGGCCAGCTTTCGCCTGTGTTTTATATGTTCACCGACCGCGAAAAAGTGTTTGATATTGTGGAAGCTATTTGTGGCGGCCGCATGCATCCCAACTGGTTTCGCATTGGTGGCGTGGCGCAGGACCTGCCTAAAGGGTGGGACGGACTGGTTCGTGATTTTGTCAATTATTTTCCTCCAAAGCTTCGGGAATATTCCAATATGGTGCTGCGCAACAGCCTTTTTAAAGGCCGCACCAAAGGCATTGGCATTTTTACCCTGGAAGAAGCCATTGAGTGGGGCGTAACCGGTCCGGCCTTAAGAGCTTGTGGTTTCGAATGGGATTTCAGAAAGAAACGTCCTTATTCAGGTTACGAGATGTTTGACTTTGAAATTCCCATAGCGCATAATGGTGATTGTTATGACCGGGCTATTGTACGGGTGGAAGAGATGCGGCAGAGCCTTCGCATTATTGAGCAGTGCTTAAACCAAATGCCGGAAGGAAGCTATAAGGCCGATCATCCGCTGACCACTCCGCCTTTGAAAAAATACACGATGCAGGATATTGAAACGCTGATCACTCATTTTTTAAATGTGAGCTGGGGGCCGGTCATTCCTGCCGGTGAGGCCATGAGTTGTATAGAGGCCACAAAGGGCGCCAACAGTTATTATTTAACAAGTGATGGAGATACTTCTCCTTACCGCGTTCGCATCCGTACGCCATCATTTCCGCACATGCAGATGGTGCCTTATATCAGCAAAGGATATACGGTAGCCGATCTTTTGTCGATACTGGGGGCCATGGATTTTGTGCTGGCGGATATTGACAGGTAATTAATGTGCTGATTTGATAATGTGCGGATAGGCTAATGAAGAACCAAAGATTTGCTAACCAAAAAATATTGATCATTCATTATTGATCATTGACCATGTTAACGCAAGACGAAATACACGCTATTGATCATGAAGTGAGTTTGCTGCCGCATAAAAAAGCGGCAGTGATCGAGGCTTTGAAGATCGTTCAGAAAAAGCGGGGCTGGGTTTCAGATGATAGTATTGAAGAAGTGGCAGCATACCTGGACATGAGCTGTGCAGAAGTGGACAGTGTAGCCACTTTTTACAACCTCATTTTTCGCAAACCCGTAGGCCGGCATGTTATTCTGCTTTGCGACAGCATTAGTTGTTATGTAATGAAGTACCAGAAAATATATGAAGCATTGCAGCAAAGGCTGGAAATAAAATTTGGAGAAACAACAGTGGACAAACGTTTCACCTTATTGCCCAATGCCTGTCTTGGCTGTTGTGACCATGCACCGGCTTTAATGATTGATGAAGATCTGTTTACCGATGTAAGGATAGAGAAGTTAGATGAGATCTTGAATAAGTATGTATAATAAACAAGAGTTGCCAGAAGCCATCGCACCAATGCCTTTTATGAGTGGTGAATGGTGAGTGGAAAAGCTCTCTTACTCACCACTAACCACTCACCACTCACCCTATAAAAGCCCATTTATGAGACCACTTGTAACCAAACATATTGACCATTGACCATTCACTATTCACCATGGAACGTCCTTTAACCCAACATATCAATCCCGATCGTCCGCCGCTCAATCTGAAAGAGTATGAGCAGGCAGGAGGTTATGCAGCCCTGCGAAAAGCAATAAAGGAACTAACGCCACAGGAAGTGCAAAAAATGGTGCAGGACAGTAATCTGAAAGGCCGTGGTGGGGCAGGGTTCAATACCGGTTTGAAATGGAGTTTTGTTCCAATGGGGCCAGAAGTGCGGCATCCCAAATACCTTATAGCTAATGCCGATGAGATGGAGCCGGGAACATTTAAAGATCGCTTATTGCTCGAAGGCAATCCGCACCAGCTAATCGAAGGAATGATCCTAGCCGCCTACGCCATACAGGCAGATATATCCTATATCTTTTTACGTTGGGCTTATAAAAAAGCGGCTACACTTATACGACAGTCTTTAGCAGAGGCCTATGAAGCTGGCTACCTGGGAAAAAATATCCTTGGCAGTGGTTGGGGATTGGAAATGCAGCTGCACACCGGTGTTGGCCGCTACATGTGCGGCGAAGAAACCGCCCTGTTAAATGCTCTTGAAGGTAAGAGGGCCATGCCCCGGTCCAAGCCGCCCTTTCCACAGGTAAGTGGCTTGTTTGGAAAGCCAACGGTGGTGAATAATGTAGAAACCTTTTGCTGTGTGCCGCATATAGTAAGCCATGGTGCAGAGTGGTTCAAAGGCCTAAGCCAAAGCGAAGATGGTGGTACAAAGATCTACGGGGTAAGCGGCAAAGTAAAACGTCCGGGTGCATGGGAGTTACCAATGGGAATTACCATGCGGGAACTGCTGGAAGAACATGCCGGGGGAATGCTTAACGGTTACCAGCTAAAAGGTGTGTTGCCCGGTGGTGCGTCCACCGATTTCTTAACACCAGAACATTTGGATGTAAAGCTGGATTTTAAATCAGTGACAGAAGCGGGCAGCCGTTTGGGAACAGGTACCATGATCGTTATGGACGATGCTACCTGCCCGGTTGGATTTGTACACAACCTTCAGCATTTTTTTGCCCAGGAAAGTTGCGGGTGGTGTACACCCTGCAGGGAAGGACTTCCCTGGGTAGAAAAGATTTTATGGAGCATGGAAAAAGGAGAGGGGCGTGAAGAAGACCTTGAAATATTGAGCCAGCATACACAAATGCTTGGTCCGGGAAAAACCTTCTGTGCGTTGGCGCCCGGTGCTATGGAACCTTTGCAAAGTGCTTTGAAATATTTCCGGGAGGATTTTGAAAGACATATCCAGGAGCATACTTGTCCCTGGGCTGAATCCGGTTAGTGTAAATGATAGTGAGAATAAAGTTCTTTATAAATGATCACGGCCGTCTGGTTTTAACCGTACGACTATTTACGAAATGAATATTTGTTAAACAGTAAAATGTAAAACATGGAAACACTGGAAAGAAATAAAGCAATCGTATTTCGCTTTAATAAAGAGTTTGTTGAAAACGGGAATGACAGTGTATTCAATGAAATTGTCGATCCAAAATTTGTATATCATACCGATCCTCAAACTGCCCCGGAAGGAAGGGAATCCTATTACCATTTCTTCCAGGGCTTGTTAAAACCTTCCATCAACAATTTAAAAGTAAACATACATGATGTTGTTGCTGAAGGCGATAAGGTAGTTACCATGAAAACCTATTATGGAACATTGAAAACAACTGATGTCCAGGTCAGAAGATCCGGCTGATACCATAGAGATCGTGGTGATGGAAATTATCCGTTTAAAAGACGGAAGGTTTGTGGAATGCTGGAACGTACTGGATTGGAAAGATGTGGGAATGCAAGCCATTATGGAAGAAAATACCGTTTATTAAAACCGGCGTATCCGAAAGCCGTAAGAGAACTGTGCCCTGAACTTATAATGTCTTAATGATTGATGAAATGCCTGTCGTTTTTATTGATAACATACCTTATAACGTAAAAGCAGGAAAGAACCTGCTGGAAACCAGTCTGGCTTTGGGTATTGATCTGCCGTATTTCTGCTGGCATCCGGCCCTGGGCAGTGTTGGCGCCTGCCGGCAATGTGCCGTTAAAGTGTTTAAGGATGAAAATGATAAGCAGGGACGCCTGGTCATGAGTTGCATGGAAGAAGTAAAAGAAGGTTTGCGATTTTCTGTTCAGGATAAAGCGGCCAGGGATTTTCGTGAGGAGGTGATTGAATGGTTGATGACCAACCACCCGCATGATTGTCCGGTGTGTGATGAGGGCGGCAGTTGCCACCTGCAGGATATGACCGTGATGACCGGACATGATTACCGGCGGTACCAGTTTAAAAAACGTACCTATACCAATCAGTACCTGGGTCCTTTGGTTCATCATGAAATGAACCGTTGTATTCAGTGTTACCGGTGCGTTCGTTATTACCGGGATTATGCCAATGGCAAGGACCTGAATGTTTTTGCCGCCCATAACCACGTCTATTTCGGCAGAGAAAGCGATGGCATATTGGAAAGTCCTTTCAGCGGCAACCTGACCGAAGTTTGTCCCACCGGTGTTTTTACCGATAAAACGCTTAAAAATCATTATACCCGCAAATGGGATCTGACCATGGCGCCATCCGTTTGCCAGCATTGCAGCGTGGGCTGTAATACCATTGCCGGGGAACGGTATGGCTCCATCCGCTGCGTACAGAACCGGTACAATGGTGAGGTCAATGGCTATTTTCTTTGCGACCGCGGACGGTACGGGTATGAATTTGTAAACAGCGAGAACAGAATTACACAGCCCCTGATCCGGAATCGTTTAGGCGAAGCCGTGAGTGAAAAAGAATTAATGGACCATTTGCAGATGGTGCTTTCTTCCGGACAATTGATCGGTATTGGTTCGCCGCGGGCCTCTATGGAAAGCAACTTTGCCTTACGGCAACTGGTGGGTGAAGATAATTTTTACCAGGCCATCAGTGAAGATGAGGCGTACCTGATCCGCAAGATCACCACCATTGTAAGTTCAGGAGCGGTACACTGCGCTTCGCTGCACGATATTGAACAGGCTGATGCTGTGGTCATATTGGGTGAAGATGTTTGGAATACTGCGCCGATGATGGCCTTGTCTGTTTTACAGTCTGTTAAGAAAACGGCTGCGGCCGATGCTTCCCTGCAATTGAAAGTACCGGTGTGGAATGATGCGGCGATAAAAGAATATGTGCAGGCAGAAAACGGATTTCTTGCTAATATCAGTTTGATCGATTCTCCATTGGATGAGGTGGCTGCCGTAAAGCTGCGCATGGCTCCGGATGATATGGCACGTTTGGGATTTGCCATTGCCAACCAGTTGGATGCGAGTCAACCCGCAGTTGCAGGGGCTGACGAAAATTTTGTTCAACAGGCAAAAGCTATCGCTGCCGTTTTATCACAGTCAAAGCGACCGGTAATTATCAGCGGCACATCGGTGTATAACGAAGGCGTGATCAAAGCAACGTTATAATCTGGCTGCCTTGTTGAATAGTTTGGGAAAACAAGCCGGCCTTTGTTATGTGTTGCCTGAGTGCAACAGCATGGGCTTAGGTCTTATGCAGGCTCCTTCCATGGACAAAGCGATCGAAAGATTAAAAGAGACAGACACCACGGCAGTGCTTATTGAAAATGACCTTTATCGTTTTATTCCTTCCAGCGAGGCCGATCTTTTCTTCAAAAATTGTAAATACCTGGTCGTTCTCGATTCCCTGTTTCACCGCACAACAGAAAGGGCACAGGTGTTGATTCCGGTGGCAACCTTTGCCGAAGGGGATGGAACGGTGGTGAACTATGAAGGCCGTGCCCAACGGTTTTGCCAGGTGTTCATGCCTTCCAATCCTTTCCTAAAAGAAACATGGAAATGGTTGAAAGAAATGCACACGATGCGCCTGCAAATAAGCAACGGCCACAACCTGCATCCCGATCAGGTGCTGGCAGAACTGGAAACAGCGATACCACAGTTTAAAGGAATTAATAAAGCGGCTCCGGTACATGGTTTTTCTATTCATGGAGAACGCATACCACGGGAACCGCACCGTTACAGCGGTCGTACGGCCATGCTGGCCAACAGGAATGTAAGTGAACCCAAGCCTTCCCGTGATGATGATTCACCACTGTCCTTTACCATGGAAGGTTATAAAGGTATGCCGCCACCACCCCTGATACCTTTCTTCTGGGCGCCGGGATGGAATTCTGTACAATCGGTAGCCAAATACCAGGTGGAACCCGGCGGTTCACTTAAAGGAGGTGATCCCGGTATCAAATTATTTGTCAGCAACGGAACCGGCCCTGCCTATTTTAAAGAACCACCGGAGGCCTTCAGGCCCCGGCCCCAAAAATGGTTGATGCTTCCGCAATACCATGTGCTGGGTTCGGGAGAGCTAAGCAGTTATACCAAAGCATTGCAGGAGTTATCGCCCCGTCCATTTGTAGTGCTATCAGCCGATGATGCAAACGGGCTTCAGGTAAGCGATAACGACAACATACGTTTATACACGGGTAGTAAAACTTATACGCTTCCTGTACAGGTAAAAAAGGAGTTGATGAATGGAATACTCCTGGTGGCCGCTGGTTTACAGGGTTTGGAGGCAATGAACTGGTGTTCGTGGGTAAGAGTGGAAAAAGGAAGGTGAGTAGTGAGTAGTCAGTGGTGAGTAAGAGAGCTTTTCCCTCACCATTCACCACTCACCACTCACAAAAGGCATTTGCGAGTGGGCTTCCAGCTTATTTATGAAATGAACAATAAATAAAACCATATGAGTGTCATGCAACATGTATGGATTGTTCTGGGCGTTTTGTTCGTGCTGCTGAATATAGCCGCAGGACTTATCTGGGTAGAAAGAAGGCTGCTGGCTTTATGGCAGGACCGCTAGGCCCCAACCGTGCCGGCCCGTTCGGCATCCTGATTGTGCTGGCTGATACGTTAAAGTTGTTTTTTAAAGAAGACTGGATACCTCCGTTTGCTGATAAATGGGTTTTTATTACGGCTCCGGCTATCGTGGTGGCCAGTGTGCTTTTAAGTTTTGTGATCATTCCTTTTACACCTGCTATTATTGTTTCTGATTTAAATGTCGGCTTGCTGTTTTTTCTTGCCATGTCTTCTTTGGGTGTGTACAGCATTGTATTGGGTGGCTGGGCATCTAATAATAAATATTCATTGCTGGGTGCCTTGCGTGGCGCTTCTCAGATGATTGCGTATGAAGTCTTCATGGGTTTAAGCCTGATGGGTGTGGTGATGATGACCGGCTCTTTCAAATTAAGCGATATAGTGGCAGCGCAGCAAGGCATGTGGTTCATTGTAAAGCAACCGTTGGGCGCCCTTATTTTTTTTATTGCCGGAATAGCAGAAACACACCGCTTACCCTTTGATATACCGGAAGCAGAAAGCGAATTGATTGCCGGTTATCACGCCGAATATTCGGGAATGAAATTCGGGTTGTTTTTTATTGGCGAGTACCTGGGCATTACACTCATTTCTGCCATGATGACGACCCTGTTCTTTGGTGGGTATTTAGGACCCTCTTTTCTGCCACCCTGGGCCTGGTTCTTCCTGAAAACGTTTGCCTTCATCGCCTTTTTTATTTTGTTGCGGGCATCGCTGCCCCGGCCGCGTTACGACCAGTTAATAGAGACAGGCTGGAAGGTGTTGTTGCCCCTGGTGCTGTTGAATATCCTGGTTACCGGTGCTGTATTGTTGTGGTTGAAGGGATGAAAGGAAATGAAAAATGAAAAATGATAAAATGAAAAATGGAAAAAAATAAGATGTCCTGCTACTCTGAAAACAGAATCCAGACTTAGGAAACCCAATTGTTCATTTTTCAGTTTTTCATTTTGAATTATACAATTAATAAAACTCGCAGTTATGTTTAGTCACCTGCGTACCATTTGGTTAACCTTTCTGCACCTTTTCAAAAAAAAGGTAACGATTGAGTATCCGGAAGAAAAAATAAAGCTGCCCCCCCGCTGGCGGGGAAGGATTGTATTAACCAAAGATCCGGATGGGGGAGAACGCTGCGTAGGCTGCTATCTGTGTGCCGCGGCCTGCCCGGTGGATTGTATAGCCCTGCAGGCCACAGAAGACGAGAACGGCCGCCGCTACCCGGAGTTTTTTCGTATCAATTTTTCGCGTTGTATTTTTTGTGGCTATTGCGAGGAGGCTTGTCCCACCTATGCCATTCAACTGATTCCTGATTTTGAAATGGGTGAGTACAAACGCCAGGATCTGGTATTTGAAAAAGAAGACCTGCTGATTGATAGCGAGGGGAAATATCCCGGCTATAATTATTATAAAATGGCAGGAATAGATGCTGGCGTTAAACCCAAAGGCCGGGGAGAAAGCGAAGAACCACCGGTGGATATCCGTAGCTTATTGCCATAGGCAAACATAGAAACATCTGGTTTATGAATTTAATGTAAGCAAATGCCTGTTCTGTTTTATATCGCATCTGTTGTGGCGATTCTTTCCACTATAATGGTGATCACCCGTTACCAGCCCATCCATGCCTTGTTGTATCTCGTCGTATCCTTTCTTGCGGTAGCCATGATCTTTTTGTCCCTCGGTGCTCCCTTTGTATCCGTTCTGGAGATCATTCTGTATGCAGGGGCTATCATCGTTCTTTTAATTTTTGTAGTGATGATGTTAAACCTCGGTAGTGAAACGGCTATGCAGGAAAAACAATGGCTTCAGCCAAAGGTATGGATAGGACCATCTTTACTGTCCCTGGTGTTGCTGGCGGAACTGGTGATTTTACTGTTGAAAGGTCCAGAGGCAGGCCTGCAGGTTCAGGCAGTGCCCATACGCAATGTTTCCCTTTCATTGTACAGGGAATATGTCATTGCCGTGGAGTTGGCAGGCTTCCTGCTCATGGCAGGAATTGTAGGTGCCGCCCATATCAGCAAGCATAAGAAAAAACATCTGCATCGTTTTTTACAGGAAGAAAAAATGGAACCTGAACAAAGTGGAAAAACAGAAAAACTAATTGTGATGATGGATAAGGAAGCAACAGGAGTTAGTTTCTGAAAAGAAAAAAGACGAGGTTAAGAATAAAGGATAAGAATAAGACAGGAATGGTGGAGGTTGGATGAATGAACAACTAAAATAATCTTTCAAATACAGGTTATGCCTTTCAATACACATGTAGTTTTAATGGTAGCCGCTGTACTTTTTGTATTGGGATTGGTTGGTGTGCTTACCAGGAAGAACATCATCTTCATTCTTATCTCTGTTGAGATCATGCTGAACGCAGCAGGGTTGGCCTTTGTGGCCGCCGGTTCAAGATGGGGACAACCCGATGGCCAGATCATGTTTTTGTTTGTACTGGCCATGGCGGCGGCTGAAGTATCCGTGGGTCTTTCATTGGTGCTCCAGGCCCATCATCAATACAAAACATTGGACATTGATAAATTGAAAGAACTAAGAGATGAAGAGAATGGATGAAAAGTAGATGGTTGTTAAGGTTTGTATAACCACTAAACAACGCTATATGAATAATGTAATAGCCCTGATCCCTGCTTTGCCTCTGATGGGGTTTCTTATACTCTTTCTATTTGGAAGACAGTTGTCAAAAACCCTCATTGCATGGATAGGCGCCGGAACCGTCAGTGCAGCAGCTATTCTGGTTATTTTGCTGGGCATACAATTTCTGCAATCGCCTCCGGCTTCGGGTGCCTATACACAAACGCTATGGCAATGGATCAGCGTTAGCAATTTTTCCATCTTCTTTAATTTCAGGATAGATGCCCTGTCGCTGGTGTTTGTTTTTATCATCACGTTTGTTGGTGCCCTGATCCATATTTACTCCGTTGCCTTTATGAAGGAAGACCGGGATTATGCCCGTTTTTTCGCCAGCATGAACCTTTTTGTTTGCTCCATGCTGATCCTGGTAATGGCCGATAACCTGCTTTTCCTGTACCTGGGATGGGAAGGAGTGGGGCTTTGCAGCTACCTGCTTATTGGTTTTTGGTATGAAGACCCGGCCAATTGCGCCGCGGCCAACAAGGCTTTTTATATCACCCGCATTGGCGATACAGCGATGGCCATCGGTTTATTTTTATTGTTCAAGGAATTGGGCACTTTAAATATTCCCAACATACTCAACGCTTCACTCATCCCATTTTCAACAAGGCGCTTCAAATATTACACTTATAGCTTTACTGCTTTTAGCAGGCGGTATGGGCAAGTCGGCCCAGTTGCCCTTGCAAACCTGGTTACCCGATGCTATGGCAGGTCCTTCTCCTGTGAGTGCGTTGATCCATGCAGCCACGATGGTTACCGCTGGTGTGTATCTTATTGCACGAATGCATGTGGTATTTCAGTTGTCGCCCATAGCTATGACCGTAACGGCTTTGGTTGGCGGAATCACCTTATTTGTTGCCGGCTTCAGCGCCATGGTACAAACGGATATTAAACGCATTCTTGCGTATTCTACCATTAGCCAGATTGGGTATATGTTTCTGGCATTGGGTGTAGGTGCATGGAGTGCTGCTATCTTTCATTTCTTCACCCATGCCTTTTTTAAAGCCTTGCTTTTTCTTGCGGCTGGTGCTATCATTGAATCGCTGCACCATGAGCACAACATTTTCCGCATGGGTGGACTAAAAAACAGGATGCCGGTTGTGTTTGCCACCTTTCTCGCCGGTGCAGCGGCGCTGGCGGCTTTGCCTTTTATAAGTGCCGGGTTTTACAGTAAAGATCAAATCTTATGGTATGCATGGAGTGCAAACGGAGGAAATCCTGGCCTTTGGATATTGGCCATAACGGGTGCCCTGGTCACGGCTTTTTATACAACCCGTTTAGTGGTTGTTGTCTTCTTTGGCGAAATGAAAACTCAAGTAAGTGCTCAACCCGGCCGCCTGATGACGGTGCCGTTAATTGCTCTCGCTGTTTTAAGCATCATAGCCGGCTTCATTGAATGGCCGCATAACATGGTACACCTAACCTTGTTTTCTGATTTGGTACAAAAGGTTTTGCCAGTCACTACATTGAAACAAGTCGTTCCGTCAGAGGCCATTTTCCAGGCCATTGCCATATTGATCACACTTTCTGGTATTTATCTCGGCTATCAATTATATTATCGTGATACCAGGGTGATTGAACAATGGAAACAGGTGCCGGCTCTTGTTTCGATACGTAACTTCTGGTACAGCGGCTGGCGGTTCGACCAGTTGTATGATGCTGTTTTTGTCAGGCCTTTCGTTTGGATCACCCGTCTGAACAAGGCTGATTTCTTTGATCAATTATATAATGGAATCGCATCGGGCAGCCGGCGCCTGAACCAGTGGTTCTCCTTTTCACAAAATGGTTCACTGCGCTGGTATGTGGCCGGTGTGCTGTTTGGCATTCTGTTCATCCTGACCTTACAATTAATTTTATGATACTCATCCTCATGCTAAGCACTTTATTGGTGGCTGGTTTGCTTTGCTGGCTGGTGGCCCAATGGAATGTTGCTGTTGTGAAGTGGATTGCCCTGCTGGCTGCTGGTCATTGATCTTATTCTTATTGGCTCCGTTGTGGTACAATACCCGGTAACGACTGTCTCCGGCACCAATACCTGGTTCATTGATTACCGGGCCAACTGGATCCCTGCTTTTGGCATCAGCTTTCATGTGGCCCTGGATGGATTGAGTGCATTCTTCTGTTGCTGACTTTTTTCCTGGGCATCCTGGCGGTGCTTTGTTCCTGGAGGGAAATTCAGCAACGTACCGGTTTTTATTATTTCAATCTCTTGTGGACATTGGCAGGCATTGCCGGTGTGTTTGTAGCTCTGGATCTTTTTCTCTTTTATTTTTTCTGGGAGGTGATGCTGGTGCCTATGTATTTTTTAATTGCCCTGTGGGGAGATACCAACAGGCGTTATGCAGCGTATAAGTTCTTCA
>CAVOOL010000007.1:0-209275 GCA_963697545.1 uncultured Bacteroidota bacterium
ACTCCTGATCAGGATGGCCACACCAAAAAATTCATCGGGATTTTGCTTTTGGTTGCTCCCTTTTAAAACAGCATGGTTGAAATCCACCGTTATGTTGTTTCCTTCAATTACAATCACCGCGGTATTTAAACTATCCTTACCATCTAATTTATACGTGGCCCTTTTAATTTTTACAGACCCGGTAATTTTTGCTCCTTGTTTCAGCACCATTTCCTGGCCTGAAGAAATCATTGTTATAAAAAAACAAAGGGGAAAAAACAGTATTCTTTTATTCATCGTTGAAGTTTGCAATTGGTCATCAAGTTACTACAAGTGGTCTCATAATAGCGTGAGTGGTGAGTGGTCAGTGGTAAGTAATTGAAACCATTGTGAAACGTGAGACGGCAGAGGTGAGACAGCGGCCTTTTTCTCTTCTATCATCTATCAACTATTAACTATGATCCTGATGGCCGTACAAGAGAGCTTTTTCCCTCACCATTCACCACTCACCACTCACAAAAGGCATTGGTGAGATGGCTTCTAATACAACTTTAATGGCGTGATAGCAGAAAATAAAAAGGCCACCCGGAAAACGGATGGCCTGTATACCTGTAAATGAATAATTTATTTTACCAGTTGAACGGTATCAACCGTAGTAACGGTATTGGCCGTAACGGTGATGCCGGTTTTGTTTTGACTTTTATACGTTGCATCGCCTGGTGCAAAAGCAAGGGTATAGGTTCCTGCATTCAATCCTTTCAGCATATAGCTGCCATTTGAAGTGTACGTACCTGTAATGGTATCGGCGCCCTGGATAGCAAATACCGCAGTGTTCAAAGAATCAGGACGGACATAACCACGAATGCTTCCGCCAACGGCCTCCAAACTGGTACGGATAACCGGTTTCAACATGTACTTACCGTTACCTGTTTTTACAATAGAACGTGCGGCGTCAAAATCAAGCAACAACTTGTACGTTACGCCGGCGTTTACCTCCTGGTGAATGTTTAGTTTCAAACCGGATTGCTGGGCACTTGGCGTTTGCAGGGGAATTGTTTGGCCATCCACTTTTACATAATTGTTTGGTCCAAGAATCAACCGGATCTGCTCAATTTTTCCGGGATTCAGTTCCGCATCCCCCAGCAGGGTATCGCTGCCGTTTACCAATTTTAAAACATCATAGGTTCCTGTCTTAACAGTGGATAAACTTTGCCAGCCATCGGCGGTGTCGGAAGAAGAATTGATCTTGATGTCCTGTACATCAATTACTACTTCGTCATAATTACCCGGACCATCGGTTAGGTACACCTGTAATCTGGCTTTGTCTGCAGAAGCCGAATTTTCTTTTTGACAGGCGTAAAAAATGGTTGAACCAACAGCGAGGAAGAATACGGCAAGGAGTGTTTTTCTTAGTTTCATAAAATACTTTTCGCTCCGGTTGACAAGTTTGGTGCCACTTTAACAAAATGCAAAGCCTTGTGCATAAAAATTGGGCTCGAATGAGCCCAAAGTTCAATTACCGTTGGTGTTTTTCATAAGCCTGACGGCCGGATCAAACGGGATCCTGAAAAGGGAAATCGAACACCCTACCACTTAACAAACGCAATGCCTAAAACAAATAAGAAGATGGAACTAACTAAAATTTTACAAATAAAAAACCCCGGCGCGGATAAACCAGCCGGGGTTTTACTATTATGATGATGAATATTTACTTATTCAGCCGAAACTTTTCCTTTCGACTTAGCAATTACTTCTTCAGCAATGTTATTGGGAGCCGGAGCATAATGCGAGAACTCCATGGTAGAAGAAGCACGGCCGGAAGACAAAGAACGCAATTGAGTTACATAACCAAACATTTCACTCAACGGAACTTTAGCTTTGATCACCTGGGCACCGGCACGGGTATCCATTCCTTCCAGCATACCACGACGGCGGTTCAGGTCACCGGTAACATCACCCATGTATTGATCAGGAGTAATGACTTCCACTTTCATGATAGGCTCCAGCAATACAGGCTTTGCTTTTCTTGCTGCTTCGCGGAAACCTTGCTTGGCACAAAGTTCAAAAGACATAGAGTCAGAATCCACAGCGTGGAAAGAACCATCATATACACGGATCTTCATATTATCAACCGGATAAGCAGGCTAATACGCCAGTACCCATTGAATTTTCAAATCCTTTTTGAATGGCCGGTACAAATTCACGGGGAATAGATCCACCAAACAGATCATTTACAAATTGGTAATGTTTGTCGGGATTTGCTTCTTTCCAATCTGCATCAACAGGACCTAATTCAAACATGATATCGGCAAACTTACCACGACCACCGGATTGCTTTTTCAATACTTCTCGATGTTGAATAGTTGTATTGAAGGCTTCCTTATAAGCCACCTGGGGCGCACCCTGGTTTACTTCTACCTTAAATTCACGACGCATACGGTCAACAATGATCTCAAGGTGCAGCTCACCCATTCCACGTAAAATGGTTTGACCGGTATCTTCATCTGTATTTACACGAAGCGTAGGATCTTCTTCCACCAGTTTGGCAATAGCCATACCCATTTTATCCACGTCAGCCTGTGTTTTAGGCTCAACTGCAATGGCAATTACCGGCTCGGGAATAAACATGTTTTCCAAAGTGATCGGGTGATTTTCATCGCAAAGAGTATCACCAGTCTTAATTTCTTTAAAACCTACCGCTGCACCAATATCACCCGCTTCAATAAAGTCAATCGGATTTTGCTTGTTGGCAAACATCTTCATGATACGGGAGATACGTTCTTTCTTACCGCTTCTTACGTTCAACACATAAGAACCAGCATCCAGGTGACCAGAATAAGCACCGGAAGAAAGCCAGACGGCCTACGAACGGATCGGTCATGATCTTAAACGCCAGAGCCGCAAATGGTTCTTTGGCATCAGGCTTACGGCTAATTTCTTCACCAGTATCAGGATCGGTACCTACGATAGCTTCAATATCGACAGGAGAAGGCAGGTAGCGGCAAACCGCATCCAGCGCTGTTTGTACACCTTTATTTTTAAAGGAAGAACCGCACATCATTGGCACAATGCTCAGATCGATCGTTGCTTTACGAATGGCCTCATGAATTTCATCTTCTGAAATGCTGTTTGGATCATCGAAGAATTTTTCCATCAAAGTGTCGTCGTATTCGGCAACCGCTTCAATCAACTGGCCTCTCCAGTATTCCACTTCTTCCTTCATATCATCCGGTACAGGAATTTCATCGAAGGTCATACCTTCTGTTTCTGCATGCCAGATGATACCCTTCATTGGTAATAAGATCAACTACACCTTTAAAATTATCTTCCGCACCAATCGGCAATTGCAGAGGCACTGACTTTGCACCCAGCATTTCTTTCACCTGCTTTACCACCATTCAAAAAATCGGCACCGGAACGGTCCATTTTGTTTACAAAACCAATGCGGGGTACGCGGTAGCGGTTAGCCTGGCGCCATACGGTTTCAGATTGAGGCTCTACACCATCAACAGCAGAGAACAGGGCAATCAAACCATCCAGTACACGCATAGAACGTTCTACTTCTACAGTAAAATCAACGTGTCCCGGAGTATCAATAATATTGAAAGAATATTTTTTTGTATCAGCGGTTGACTTCCCGTTAACGGTTGGAAAGTTCCACTGGCAGCTTACCGCAGCAGAGGTAATGGTAATACCTCTTTCTTTTTCCTGCTCCATCCAGTCGGTGGTGGCAGCGCCATCGTGTACTTCACCGATTCTGTGAATCATACCGGTATAGCGCAGTATGCGCTCGGTTGTGGTAGTCTTGCCCGCATCAATGTGAGCGGCAATACCAAAGTTGCGTTGAAATCTTAAGTCTGCCATGAGTATTAAAATTGAATATTGTACTAATTTATTTCAGGTAGCCGGCTGCACGGCCTTGTTCATCGTCTGTTGTGTCCGAAGTTTCGGACACTCACTTCATCGTTCCTCCGCTACCCGTCAACGTTTCAGCGGTTTCATGTACACACATTTCCCCAATCTGAAAATTGAGGGTGCAAAGTTAGGGAAATACCTTCCATTTCATGCAACTGCGGAAACATTGTTTGTTAAATCAATCCACATCTAACTCACACAATAGCACGAAAAACAAATCTGCCATACTCTTGTATAATTTTTGCAAATCATTTAATCATCGTAATTTCAAAAGATAAAATTTATTAACTCTCATTAAATCCTGTTAACAATGGCAAAATCAACCAAGAAAGCCGCATCTAAAAAATCAGCGAGCAAAAGCTCTGGCGGCAGATCTTCTTCAAAAAGCGCATCTAAAAAAAGCGCATCTAAATCATCTAGCCGTACTGGTTCATCTTCAAGAAGCGGCTCATCTTCTGGTCGGGGAGGCTCGTCAAAAGCAGCAGCTAAAAAAGGCGCTTCTAAATCTTCAAGAGGCGGAGCAGCCAAAAAAGCAGCCCCTAAAAAAGGTGCAGCGAAAAAAGCAGCCCCTAAGAAAGCAACAGCCAAAAAAGCAGCACCTAAAAAGGCCGCAGCAAAAAAAGGAGGAGCTTCTAAATCCTCATCCAGCCGTGGCGGTTCTTCCAGCCGTAGCAGTGCCGGCAACCGCGGAGCAGCAAAAAAAGGCGCTTCAAAGAGTTCCTCCAACCGTAGTTCTGCATCAAAAAGTTCTTCATCCGGCAGAGGAGGTTCATCATCCAGCAGAGGCGGTTCTTCATCCGGCCGTTCATCTGCCAACCGTGGCGCTTCAAAAACAGCATCTAAAAGTTCAGGTGGCGGACGCAGCGCTTCAAGAAGCGGTTCATCTGCAAGCCGTGGCGGGTCTTCTTCAAGAGGATTGGCTTCTGCCAGTAAAAGCACCAGAACTAAGGTAGCCAGCAAAGGTGGCGCTGCATCAGGCGGAAACAGAAGCAACCGTGGGGGCGCCTCATCTAAGCGCAGCGGCGGCAACAAAAGCAATAACCGCGGAACTGCAAATACGTCCGGTGGCATGACCAACACAGGCAGCCAATACCAGGGTTCCGACATCAACACAGGCACTCAAACTCCTGAAAGTGTAACTACCCCAACAGATGTATTTGATAGCGGTATTGCAGGCGGTACCGGAGGTGTAGATAATGCTAATGCATAAGTTTTTAAAGGCTCAACATAAAAAAATCCTCTGTGTAAGCAGAGGATTTTTTCTTTATAAGAAACAAAATCGATCAATTATACCTTAAAGTGCGCAAAAGCTTTGTTGGCTTCAGCCATACGGTGTGTATCTTCTTTCTTTTTGAAAGCAGCACCTTCACCTTTGCTGGCAGCAACGATCTCGTTGGCTAATTTATCAGCCATGCTACGACCATTTCTTTCACGGCTGTAACGGATCAACCATTTCATGCTTAAAGAAATCTTTCTGTCCGCACGAACTTCAGAAGGAATCTGAAAGGTAGCACCACCAATACGACGGCTGCGTACTTCTACAGCAGGCGTTACATTGGATAAAGCTCTTTTCCAGATTTCATAACCGTCTTCGCCGGTTTGTTTAGCTACTTTATCAATAGCATCATAAAAGATATTAAAAGCAACGCTTTTTTTACCCTGCCACATAATGTTGTTAACAAAACGGGTAACCAGTTTATCGTTAAAACGAGGATCTGGAGCTAATGGAAGTTTTTTTGCTTGTGCTTTACGCATGAAATTTAATTTTTAAGTCACCGCAGCGGCAGAATGTCTTCAAGCTTTAAAACTTTACTCTGTACCGCGGTCGTTTTTAGAAATAATTATTTTTTCTTTCCTGCAGCGGCTGGTTTGGCACCGGCTTTTTCTCTCTTGGTACCGTATTTAGAACGGCTTTGCTTACGGTCTTTTACACCGGCAGTATCCAAGGAACCACGAACAATATGATAACGTACACCTGGTAAATCTTTTACACGACCACCGCGGATCAATACGATAGAGTGCTCCTGCAGGTTGTGGCCTTCACCCGGAATATAGGCAATCACCTCAATTTTATTGGTCAAACGAACTTTAGCCACTTTACGAAGGGCAGAGTTTGGTTTTTTAGGTGTAGTAGTATACACACGGGTACAAACACCACGACGCTGCGGACAGCTATCCAAAGCTCTTGATTTGCTTTTTGCCCGGATGATTTCTCTTCCTTTTCGTACTAATTGCTGAATTGTAGGCATTACGAACCTTTAAATTTTGGACGGCAAAGGTAGGGGAAACATTTTAAATTTCAGATTCAAGAATTTAGATTTTTATCTTTTTTTAAAGGAAATTAGCCCGTTCTCCTCTAAATAATTGCTTTATGAAAAAAATCCTGCCTAAAAAAGCAGGATTTTTTTCAGTTGCAGGCCAATATTTTTCCGGAAAGAATTTATCAGGAAACTTTCATCATCCACCCGTACTTATCCTCTCTTCTACCCTCGCGAATATCCGTTAACCATTTTTTTATGGTTGGGGCCGTTTTCCAGTTGTCCGTATCAAAATTCATTACAAAATCCTTGTAGCGCAATTCCTTAATGTAGCTTATGGTAGCGGCGGTTCCGGTACCAAATACTTCATGCAGGCTGCCGGCTTTATAGGCATCTATAATTTCGTCAATGCTTAAAGCTCTTTCTTCTATGGTGAGTCCGGCTTCCTTTAAAAGAGTTAAAACGCTGTCCCTTGTAACACCGGCCAGAATCGTTCCGGCGCCCAGGTCAGGCGTAATGGCTTTATCACCAATGATGAAGATCACATTCATAGTACCGATCTCCTGCACATATTTATGTTCAAACGCATCTGTCCATAAAACCTGGTCATAGCCTTTTTTCTTTGCCTGCGCTGTGGCATACATGGCCGCCGCATAATTACCGGCCGCTTTTGCATAGCCTATACCACCCGGCACGGCACGTACATATTGCTCTTCTACATAAATACGCATGGGCGCACTATAATAAGGGCCAGTTGGACTTAAAAGAATCAGAAATTTATAGTTTTCGGAGGGGCGAACACCGATCATTTCATCGGAAGAGAACATAAAAGGACGTATATACAAAGAATGATCTTCCTTGCCGGGTATCCAGTTTTTATCAAGTGCCACCAACTGTTTCATCCCTTCCATGAACAGGTCTTCGGGAACCGGAGGCATTTGCATTCTTTCGGCAGAAACATTAAAGCGGCGGAAATTATCCTGTGGCCTGAAAATATAAGCATTACCACTCGCATCTTTATACGCTTTAATGCCTTCAAAAATGGCCTGTCCGTAATGCAAGGCGGCAAGCGAGGGACTCAAAAGCAATGGCTGGTAAGGTTTGATCTCGATATTTTTCCATTCCCCGTCTTCATAATCGGCTTCCAGCATGTGATCACTGAAATATTTTCCGAAGGGAATGTTATCGAGGTTAAGATCCTGAAGTTTACTTCTTTCAATCTTTGTTGTAGCAATATCCATTGTAGCAAGCATAATAATTTAATTTAGCGCTGCAAAGAAACAAAAAAGCTTAGATCATTTATTATATAATAGCGGCAAATGAGCCTAAACCAGATACAATTAACGAATCAGCAATTAACCGGTTTATATTCCAATGTGCTTATTGAATCAACCGTTACAGGTACTGAAACCACTGTTTCAAACCCCGTGCCCGGGCATAAGCCTGTAAAATATTTGGGAAAGAATGCAAAGCATATTGTACTGCTTGTGAACAATGCAACCGTACCTTTCCTGGCAGATGATGAACTCAGTTTTTTAACAAATATTCTCTCTGCCTGCAAACTTAGCCTGGCGGATGTAGCCATAGTCAATATTCATTCTTTAAAAGAAGCCGAAGTGGAAACGGCGATCCAGCCCCTGGAACCAAAAAGCGTTTTGCTTTTTGGCATCCCCCCTTTATCTATTGACTTACCGATAAACTTTCCCCAATTTCAACTGCAGCCATTCAATAAACGTACTTATTTATATAGCCCCGCCCTGCAGGAGTTGGCCGCTGATAAAACATTAAAACTGCAATTGTGGAATTGCTTAAAAAATTTGTTTGGCTTATAATTATCCATGATGAAATTAATTTTTGCAACGAACAATCAGCATAAGGTTGATGAGATCCGGTCTGTTTTGCCGGCGAACTTTTTTGTAATTACGTTGAAGGAAGCCGGAATTAATATTGACATACCGGAACCGCATGATACATTGCAGGAAAACGCCGCTGAAAAAGCAAGGACCATCTACCGGTTGACCAATACCAATTGCTTTAGTGAAGACACCGGCCTGGAAGTATTTTCCCTGAACAATGAACCCGGAGTGAAAAGTGCCCGTTATGCCGGGGAGGATAAGGCTTTTGAAAAAAACATTGAAAAGCTACTTTTGAACTTACAGAACGGCAAAGACCGGTCGGCTCAGTTCAGAACCGTCATCTGCCTTATTTTAGATAAAAAGGAATATTTTTTTGAAGGAACCTGCAAAGGAGAAATTATTGATCAAAAAAAGGGGGAGAAAGGATTTGGCTACGATCCGGTTTTTGTTCCGGAAGGATCGGTAAAAACTTTTGCAGAGATGAGTCTGGAAGAAAAGAATAGCTTTAGCCACAGAAGCAAGGCTGTTGCCCAATTGGTAACATTTTTGAATAAATTAAACGTAAACACACAATAATTTTGAGCGACGCACGCAACCAAATATTTAGTGATTCCGACTTAATTGAGGGCTGTATAAGGGGAGATCGCAAGATGCAATATGAGTTGTATCAAAGATTTGCTCCTAAAATGTACGGTGTGTGTTTGCGGTATGCGGGTAATGCGGAGGAAGCCGAAGACATTTTGCAGGAAGGCTTTATAAAAGTGTTCAACAAGATAGGAAGCTTTAGAAGCGAAGGGTCTTTTGAAGGATGGGTACGCCGGATCTTTGTGAATACGGCTATTGAACACTTCAGAAAGAAAACCTACCTGCAACCGATAACAGAGTATGAAGAGGACACAGTAGAAGGAAAATATTTATCTGTTTTAGATAGCCTGGCTGAAAAAGATATTATTCAGCTTGTCCAGCAATTATCACCCGGTTACCGCACCGTATTCAACATGTATGTGATAGAAGGGTATACACATAAACAAATAGCCGAAGCATTGGGCATCAGCGAAGGCACGAGCAAATCGCAACTGTCGAGAGCCAAACTAATATTACAAGACCTGGTAAGGCAATTTATTGAAAGAAGAAAACAAGTTCCTTAAAAGATGAGCACTCAACTCCAAAATAAACTGTGGCACTATGCACCTGAACCACCTCAAAAGGTTTGGGACACCATTGCCAGCCTTTTGGATGAAAAAACGGAAGCCGGCTTCCCTAAAAAATTATATGAATTTGAAGCAAGTCCTTCCCCGCTGGCATGGGATAAAATAAAGACCCGGCTTGACGCTCCTTCCCCTGCTAAGGTTGTTCCGTTCTTTCAAAAGCACAAAAAGCTTGTACAATATGCTGCAGCCGCGGCTATTGTAATTTTTTTGGCTGTTACCACCACTTTGTTAATCGAAAATAAAACCGGGTCAGCAATAACTGCCACCACGCCGGCAACGGTTCAAAACCAGCAACGCAATATTGATTCGAAGGCTTCCCCTGATCAAAGCACTGCACCGAAAAGCAATTCATTACTTGCATCATCACGCCCTTACACGGACTATCAAAAAAATACAGAAGAAAAGAAAAAACCTTACAACAAGCTGCAACCTCAAACAAAGCTGGGTGCCGTAATAGCCCACTTGAGTTTTATGCCCAAAGTAGCTGAAGCAAAGCAAACCGTTAGTTCGGACAGCCCCATTGAAAAATATATGGTGTATAGCGACGGGGATGGAAATGCCATGAAGCTTCCTAAAAAACTATTTGATTTCATAACCTGTGTTAAGGAAGATGTGCTGTGCAAAGAGGAAATGCAGCAACTGCAGCAAAGGGTGGCGTCTGCTGTATTGACAACTGATTTTACCGGTGTGTTGGAAGTGCTAAAAAACCTTAAAGAAAACCAGTAACCCTGCAAATGGCCCGGATCAAGATTACTCTTCCCGAACAATTCGTTTTTTCAACAAGGATTCCCATCCGGATTACAGACGTAAACTATGGCGGACATGTGGGTAATGATACGGTACTAACCTTATTACACGAAGCCCGAATGCAGTTTTTAAACCACTTTGCTTATACAGAGCTGGAGTTTGAAGGCACAAGCCTTATTATGAGCGATGTGGCCATAGAATTCAAATCGGAATTATTTTATGGCGATATTGTAAAAGCTTATGTAACCGCCAATGATTTCAGCAAGGTTGGTTTTGATGTATGCTATAAACTGGTTAATGAAAAAGATGGAAAAGTGGTGGCCCTGGCTAAAACAGGAATGGTTTGTTACGATTATAAAATGAAAAAAGTAGTGGCTGTTCCTGAAGAAGCCGTAAGGAGATTTACAAACCCTGAACTTTTGAATAGTAAGGCTAATGAAAAGGCCTTATAATACTAAACTGGTTTCAGGTTTATCAAATGCTACTGTCCATAGTCAATGGTGAATGGTCAATAGAAAATCACAGAGTTGATGACGGATTGGTATAAGTTTTTTTTCGGGCCTTGCTGAAAAACGTTGTCAGCTTCTTCCTCTATTCCATATCTGCCAGCTTTCTTCCGCCTGGATCACCAGCATTTCATAACCGTTCGCAATCTGCGCCCCCCGGCTTTCTCCCTGCTGCAAAAACGTTGTTTTTTCCGGATTATACGTCAGGTCAAATAAAAAATGTTGCGGCGTTAAAAACTCATAGGGAATTGGCGGAGCCTCATGGATGTTTGGGTACATGCCCAAAGGAGTGGTATTAATGACCAGGGTGTACTGCTTTAAAATTTCCTCATTCACCTCCTGGTAACCCAGGTCGCCAAATTCTTTGCGTCTTGAAACTACCAGGAAGTCAATTTCCAATTCTTTTAACGCATATTTCACGGCCTTTGCCGCGCCGCCGGAGCCAAGGATCAATGCCTTTTTATGACCGGGTTTTAACTTTGGCTGCAGCGAATTCTTAAACCCTGTGACATCTGTATTGTAACCGTGCAACCTGCCATTAACCACTTGAATGCAGTTACAGGCCCCAATTTCCTGCACCACTTTACTTTTTTCATCCAAAAAAGAAAGCACTTCTTCCTTATAGGGAATGGTTATATTAATTCCTTCCAGATCGGGATAACGATTTACCAGATGCGGCAGTTCCGTAATGGATGGCAATTCAAATATATCGTACCTGCAATCACTGATTTGATCGCTTCTGAACTTTTGCGTAAAGTAATTTTTAGAAAATGAATGCTTCAACGTTTTTCCTATAAGGCCAAAACGTCTCATTACACATTTTCTTTATTGAGGTACAAATGAAACGTATCGCCGCGTAAACCAATGCGCATGGTTTCCATGGGAATTACTTCCGTAGGAGCAATATTGCCAAGGTTTACATTAGCGCCCAACAACTCAATAAAATAAAGTTGCTGTGCTTTTTGCGGTGCCTCCCAAATAATTTTTTCTCCGGGAATTTGCGTCAGTATCTCCTGCACCAGTCCTTCTCTAACCTCGCCACTGCCACGGTAGATACCCACATTTCCTGCTTCACGGGCTTCCGCAATAACATAGGTGGCGCCTGCATTTAATTCGGCACGCATCAATTCAATCCATTTATACGGCGGAATAATATGGGCCGCATCCTTACTTCCTACTTCGCTTAACACAGTTGCGTGTTTTGTCAGCTTTTCTATATAGCCGCATTTTTCAGCATGTGGAATGGTAATGGAACCATCGCTTACTTCCATGTAACTGATGCCAAAGTCTTTACAAACAGCGATATAATCATCAAACTGGTTTCTAACTAAAAAAGCTTCAAACAAGGTACCGCCGAAATAAATGGGTATATCATAGGAACGGTACACTTCCAGTTTTTCTTTAAGGTTCGGGGTAACAAAAGAAGTTCCAAAACCCAATTTTATAATATCAACGTGCGGATGTGAAACACTTAAAAAATTTTTTGCCTCCTCTACACTAAGTCCTTTGTCCATTACCATTGTAATACCAGAGGTACGGGGCTTTTGATTGCGGTCCGGGATCTGTGAAAGATTAAAATTCATTATCGGGCAGTTAAATTATTGGCCGCAAAAATAGGGAAGTAAATAAAATGAGGCCGTTATAATTATCTTTTGCCTTTTTTATACTGGGCGATCATATCCACTACCAGCGGATTTTGAAGACTAGAAGGATTGAGCTGAATAAATTTTTTTAACTGTTTGGGCGCGGTTGCCAACGCTTTTTCCAGATACAATAAAGCTTCCTTCGATTTATTCATGGCAAAGAGAATAGCACTCAGGTAATATAAGAAAACCGCTTTATTATTGGTATGGCTTAGCGCTGCCAAAGCTTGCTGACGGGCCTCCGTATAAAAACCGGCTGCGTGTAAACAACGCACCAGGGCTTCCCAGCCCGAAATATTTTTCGGCCGCACCCGCACCGCTGTTGATAAAAACTGAACCGCTTCTTTAATTTCATGTAACTGAAGCTTACACTCCCCCATTAATAAATTGTACTCCGGTTGCAAGCGGTGAATTTTCAAAGCCGATTCCAATTGCTTTATGGCGCTGACCCACTGCCCTTCATTATAGTAGGTACAAGCAATTTTATAAAACAGCTTGCTGTCCTCCGGATTTAAATGCGATGCTTTCCTGTAATGAAATCTTGCCTGGGCATAATTTTTCAAACGATCATAACAGTGGCCAATGGCTTCATAAATCACTTCTTCCGGCTTGGAAAGTTCCAGCACTTTTTCTAAGGCTTCAATGGCTTCTTTATACTTTCTTAACCGTATATAGGCATCGCCTATATTACGATAGGCATAATCGAATTTTTCATCAATGGCCAGGGCATACTGATAGGCGTCTATTGCCTTTTCATACAATTTTAATCCCTGGTAAGCGGCTGCCAGGTTAAACCAGGCCAGCTCACTAAAAGGATGTTCATCAATGATTTCCAGATGAAGCCTGATGCTTTCTTCGTTGCGGCCGGTGAAATCTGTCCAGAAGCAGATTTTGTAAAGAGCCTCTTCGTTGGTGGGCTCTTCTTTTAAAATCACGGCCAGGCAGTCAAACACCTTATCAAACTCCTCGTAGTCATCATATACGTCGGCCAGTTCAAACAACAACTCTATTTTCTCTTCCCCTTCAAAAGAAGTCAAGGCCTGTTCCAGTATTTCCACCGCTTTTTCCGGCTTATCCATGGCCAGGTAGGCATCGGTCTTCAGAATATAAAGGTTGATATCTGTACCGTCAAAAAGTTCGGCCTTTTCCAATAATTCAAGAGCTTCGTGGTATTTTCTGGTAGCCAACAGAAGATCGGCTTTTTTTATTAAAAGCGGGGCTGAGTAGGGGAAATATTCTATAGCCATTTCAGCGGCCTCAAGCGCCTTACTAATCTCTTCCTGGTCATCGTAATACTCAATAATTTTTTCGAAGGCCTCTTCTTCCAAAAAAATGCTTGCCTGGCCATTACGAAGATTATTATAATGCTTCAGCAACTCATCTATACTTTCCTTGTCGTGGTATGGATCACTAATCATTTAGAATTCTCCTTAAACAATTTACTCTTTCATAGAAAATCTACCAAGTTTATGCAACATATTCTTTCCATAAGCGTTAAACAAATTGTAAAGAAACGGATAAGAGGTTGAAAGAATGTTAATATTTATTACTATCTTTGTGCCAGAATGAACCCCCACGCCACAATTATCACAAGATTACTTAAAAGAAAAATAGCTACTGTTGTGCTTATCACAGCCTCTTTAGCTGCTTTTGCTGCTTTGGGTGATGGTGGTAAAAAAGAAGATAAGAAACACTACCTCAGCTCCTTTTTCTTTGCACGCAAAGAATTTCTCTTTACGCTCGGGCTATAATTACAGGAGCAACAACCTGTTCAGTTCGCCTTCTGAGAAAACATTTATCATATTAAACACGGTAGCCACCTTTGAAAAGGGCAATGCTACTTATGTGTTACCTATTAAAAAGAAGGTTTTGCTTGATAAAATCAAGTTTAGCCCCTCTCGCAATTAACTTCCCATTTTACTTTGGCTATAGCTTAAAACCCTGAAACCGGCTTTCGGTATATCGAATTTTGCAGCCGGCACCGGGCTAAAGCTGATTTTTGAAACCGTGTAGGTCACCTTTAAATTCCCCATATTCGTTTCATATTCCAGGGCCAGTCCCGGCAGAGACCTGTTGGCATATTGAAAATCCTTGTTTTCAGGGACAAGCTCGGTAGTGTACCAAACGGTAAAGGTGGTACCATCTTTTAATTTGCCAACGGCCTTGCTGCATTTATAGCCCAAAATGGTCTTGGTTTCCCCTGTATTATACGTAAAGCTCACATCGTCATATCTTTTATTGGCGTCCTTCCAATCTTCCGGTTTCAGATTGATCATGTACTTCTGCTCACCATATTCTTTAAGAATAACGATAGAATTCTTTGTACCGTCAATGATGGTTGACTGGGTGCCCAGCGGGCTTACCATTTCTGTACGTGTTTTGGCTCCTTTTATGTAAACGGCACTGGTTGCACCATCCAGAAAATCAGCATTCTGCGGTTTATCAGACCCTGTATTGATTACGATGTCGTATGAAATCGTTCCTTCGGACAGCTTTTTTTGTGCCAAAGCCGGCAAAACAAAAAGAAGCAGGGAAGCTGATAAAATCTGTAAACGTTGTTTCATAATTTAAGTTGTCAGGGTAAAGACGAACCAAATATCCGTAATAGTTGCGTAAACAAAAATCCCGCTTCGTTAAAAAGCGGGATTCCATAATTTTTATTCAGGATTAGTTGCGGTTCTTTTTTTGCATTTCCTGCATTTTCTTCTGCTGTTCCTGCATCTGTTCCATTCGTTCAGCCCATTTCGATTTTGCTTTTGGCTTTTTACGGTTTACCTCAATTTTTGCAAGGATCTTATCGTGGTCAATGATATAATTCTGGATAATAAATTGTAGTGCCAGTGTTATAATATTGGAAATGGTATAATACCAGGTTAAGCCTGAGGGTAAACCATTAAATACGAACAACAGGATAATGGGGAAAAAGTAAGGCATGTATTTCAACACAGGATTACTTTGATCCGGCGTCATGCTCATACTGTAGATTGAGATCAGGAAGCTGGTTACTACTGCCGTTAACGTAAATAAGCTTAAGTGATCGCCCAACAGAGGAATGTTAAAACCAAAGTTCAGTATGGAATCGTATTGCGATAAATCATCTGCCCACAAAAAACCCTTACCACGCAGGGCCACATTGGAATTAAAGAAACTATATAAGGCAAAGAATATGGGGATTTGCAACAAGCCGGGAATACAGCCACCCAAAGGATTGACACCGGCTTCCCTAAACAGCTTCATTTGCTCCATACTTATTTGCTGCTGGTCGCCGCCATATTTTACTTTCAATTGCTCAATCTCCGGACGCAATACCTTCATTTTAGCGCCGCTTAAATAGCTGGAGTAGGTAAGCGGAGAAATCAATAACCGGATAAACAGGGTAAGCAGCAGAATAACAATCCCATAATTGCTGGTGAACTTGGTAAAGAAATCGAACACGGGAAGAATAACCCAACGGTTGATATACTTTACAAAAGCAAACATGCCGCTTCCGAGGTTCACCATATCTTCCATATCATTACCATACTGCTTCAAAATTTTATAGTCGGTGGGACCATAATACAAAGCCAGCGGTACAGTGGCTGAAGCAGCAGCCGGTAATTGCACTTTCAGGTTCGCTATCGCCTGCACAATCGTTTTATTATCAGTGGTGGCAGGAGCTGTCCAGTTAACACTTCCGGATGTAAAATTATTTTTGGCAATTATAGTAGTGTTGAAAAATTGCTGCTTTACAGAAACCCAGTTTACAGGCTTTCCAAATTCCTCGGTACTGCTATTCAAAGCAGAACCGTGATCATAGCCCCCGTCTACCCGATACCCGATCTGTGATTCGCGTCTTTCGTAGGTAATATCCTTTTGCAACTGCATGGCCTTGTTCTGCCAGGTAAGATTGAGGGTATTATTGGAAAGTAATTGATTGACACCGTTGATCTGCAGGTTGAAGTCCACCATGTATTTTCCAGGCTTCAGTACAAACTGGTGTACAATGGATTTACCGGGTGCCGACATTTCATAGCGTAATGGTTTGACTGCTATCCGCATTCGTCGTTACCTGTCCGCCCGAAAAATAATAGCTGGTGATATCTGCCGTGGAATTGGGCGCCGGAATAATTTTATAATCGATTTTATCAAAGTTGGTGGATGCCAGTTTTACATTACTGCTGTCCGGCGCTTTGAAATGTTTGAGTTCTACTGATTTTGGCTGGCCGCCTTTATTGCTGAAAACAATTTTAAGCACTTCGTTTTCTACCACGGTTGTTTGCTCGGCCCCGTTGCTGAATTGCTGAAAGTCCCCGGCTATGGCTGGCTGGCCAAGGGAATCAATTGTTGCACTATCGGTTCTTTGAACGGGAGTGTTTATTTTGGGCTGAGCCGCTTTGGCTATGGAGTCTTGCGTGGCCTTTTGTTTTTGAAAAGCAATCTGCTGTTGGTTATTAAAGTAGAAATAGCCAAAGAATAACAGCGCTAATACAACAAAACCGATGATGGTATTACGGTCAAAATTCATCTGATAATAATGATTTGTAATGAATAAAGGCTGCCCGACAAAGGCATTATTCCTTTTGCCCTTATTTAAAGGCGGCAAAGATAGGCAGAAGAAGCTACAAGCCCCAAGAATAAAGGCACAAGGAGAACTTAAAACTTCTCCCTGCAAACCGGTTCGTGTGGCGTATACCCAGGTCTTATCCCTGATCTATATCATTTCGGTTTGCAATAAAGGATTTTTTGCAATGGTTTTTTGTTCGTTGAAGCGCCTTGCTGCTCCAACAAAATGAACAAATAAAGGATGAGGGCTTTCAACCGTGCTTTTTAATTCGGGGTGATACTGGCAACCAACAAAAAAAGGATGATTGGCAATTTCCATGATTTCTACAAGGCCCGTTTCTGGATTGCGGCCACTGGCCAGCATGCCATTTTGCTCGTACTGATCCAGGTAGGTATTGTTGAATTCATAGCGGTGGCGGTGTCTTTCTGAAATAGAAGTGCTGCCATAGATCTTATGCGCTAAAGACCCTTCTTTTATTTCGCAGGGGTAAGAGCCTAAGCGCATGGTACCACCTTTTGTAGTGATCTTCTTTTGCTCCTCCATCATATCTATTACAGGCTCATCGGCATGCGGATCCATTTCAGCAGATTGTGCATCTTTGATTCCCAGAACGTTCCGGCCATATTCTATAACGGCCATTTGCATGCCCAGGCAGATTCCAAAAAACGGCAACCCGGTTTCTCTGGCATATTTTACGGCTGTAATCTTTCCTTCTATTCCCCTGTGTCCAAATCCAGGCGCTACCAATAATCCATCTAAGTCTTCCAGCTTTTCTCCCACATTTTCCGGGGCTATAAATTCAGAGTGAATAGGAATGACCTGCACCTTACACTCATTAATAGCACCAGCATGAACAAAGGCTTCTAAAATTGATTTATAGGCGTCCTGAAGCTCAACATATTTACCAATCAGCCCAATAGTAATTTTAGCTTTGGGGTATTTTAGTTTATCCAGAAACTCTTTCCATTTAGAAAGATCTGGCTCATGGTATTGGGAGATATTCAATTTTTTTAATACAATCAGATCCAGCCTTTCATTCATCATTTGTAAGGGCACTTCATAAATGGTACTGGCATCGGGGGCTTCAATAACGGCTTCGGCCTTAACATTACAAAAAAGAGCAATTTTTTTCTTTATATCTGAGGTGAGAGCTTCTTCTGTGCGGCAAACAATTACATCGGGGAACACACCGTTCTCGCTAAGCATTTTAACGGAGTGCTGCGTAGGTTTTGTTTTTAATTCTTTGGCGGCTCTTAAGTAAGGAATTAAGGTAAGATGCACCACCAGCAGGTCTTCGTCGGGCAATTCCCATTGAAGCTGGCGAATGGCTTCTATATAAGGTAAGGATTCAATATCACCCACCGTTCCACCAATTTCAGATATCACGATATCGTATTCATTTTTCTGGCCCAGCAGCAACATCCTTCTTTTTATTTCATCGGTGATATGAGGAATTACCTGAACTGTTTTTCCCAGGTAAGCCCCTTCCCTCTCCTTATTAATAACCGTTTGGTAAATGCGGCCGGTTGTAACATTGTTGGCCTGCGAGGTAAAGATGTTCAGGAAGCGTTCGTAGTGACCAAGGTCCAAATCTGTTTCTGCACCGTCTTCTGTTACGTAACATTCTCCGTGCTCGTAAGGATTCAATGTACCGGGGTCAACATTGATATAAGGATCAAGTTTTTGAATGGTAACCCGTAAACCTCTTGCCTGCAACAGCTTTGCAAGCGAAGCGGCAATAATGCCCTTACCCAAACTGGATGTAACACCACCGGTAACAAAAATATATTTAGCCATAATAAATGGTTGACAGTTTTGAAACTTTGTTTATTGATTTGAAACAAGCTAAGAATCTCTCGTTTTTGTTCCACCTTAGGCGGGCACTTAACGTTTTGCACCTGAACCGGCTTGTTAATACTGACCAGCGGAATGGTCAAAAAAATTCCTGGAGGTCATGCAAACCTACAGCAATTTTTTAAGCAAGAAAAAGCTTTTAACAATACTGTGGAAAAACGGTGGCAAAAATTAAAGCATGCCCAATGCACCTTCTGATTCCAACTCGCCTGCTAAGTGTTTTTCTATAGATGTATTATACAATTCTTTCCATTGCTGAATAGCGCCCCATTCCTCTCCGTCAATTTCTACCTTACCGGTGCTTACAATTCCAACTTCCTGGTGAGGGAAATCTTTTACCAGGTTCTCAAACGCTTCAAAATTGGCAGGAGCCACACTTACCACCACCCGGCTTTGTGCTTCTCCAAATAAAAAAGCGTCTTTTCTAAAATCATTGCCGGTGCGCACCGTAAAGCCCAATTCATTGGTAAACC
Source organism: uncultured Bacteroidota bacterium (assembly GCA_963697545.1). GTDB lineage: Bacteria > Bacteroidota > Bacteroidia > Chitinophagales > Chitinophagaceae > Flavisolibacter. The sequence continues at coordinate 18,986 of CAVOOL010000007.1, forward strand.
CGCTTTCGCAAAGCGTTACAAATAACCCGCCTTCACTAATATCATGGGCCGATTCGATAACACCCGCCTCGATCAATTCAGCCACCTTTTGCTGCAACTGAAATTCCTCTTCCAGATCAAAATGAGGAGCTTGTGAAAACTCCACTCCTTTTATTTTATGCAAATACTCCGAAGAATTAATATCATTCCGCATAACGCCGATGACATAAATGGAATCGCCTTCGTTTTTAAAGTTCAGTGTCATCTTTTTGTCCGCATCGTCAAGCAGGCCTACCATACCAATCGTTGGTGTAGGATACACGGGTCCATCGGGACTTTGGTTATAGAAGCTAACATTACCGCCGGTTACCGGTGTATCAAATTTGCGACAGGCTTCCCCCATGCCTTTAATAGCATTTACAAACTGATAATACACTTCAGGATCGTAAGGGTTGCCAAAATTTAAACAGTTGGTAACACCTAAGGGCTTTCCGCCACTGCATACAATATTTCTTGCCGCTTCCGACACAGCGATCATGGCGCCTTTGTAAGGATCGGCAAAAACATAACGGCTATTACAATCAACCGTTACCGCTAAAGCTTTTCCTGTTTCACGGACTAAAACAACAGCAGCATCGCTTGGCGCATTGGTAGAAGCATTCACCGTTCCTACCATGCTGTCATATTGATTATACACCCATCTTTTAGAAGCAATGGAAGGCAATTGCATTAATTGTCCGGCAATGCTTTTTAAATCTGCAGCTTCCTCAATTGAAGAAGCATCGAAGCTGGCAATGTTCGCCAAATATTTCGGTTCGCGGTATTCCCTATCGTATTGCGGAGCCCCGCCACCCAACACCAATTCCTGTGCTGGTATTTGTGCTTCCAGGTCGCCGTCAATATAAAAACTCAATAATCCATCCGTTGTCACTTCACCAATCACGGAACTTTCCAGGTCCCATTTATCGAAAACTTTTTTTACAATATCTTCTTTCCCTTTTTCCACCACCAGTAGCATTCTTTCCTGGCTTTCACTTAAAAGCAGTTCCCAGGCCTTCATATTCTGCTGACGGGTAGGTACTTTATCCAGGTCAATCCGCATCCCCACTTCGCCTTTGGCACTCATTTCTGCGGTAGAACAAATAATACCGGCCGCACCCATATCCTGCATGCCTACTACAGCGCCGGTTTCAATTACTTCCAGACAGGCTTCCAATAATTTCTTTTCCTGGAAAGGGTCACCAACCTGCACGGCCGGCAGTTCTTCGGCGCTTTCTGCGGTAATATCGGCCGATGCAAAAGAGGCGCCTCCAATTCCATCTTTACCCGTCGCACTTCCTACATACATCACCGGATTGCCTTCACCCAGGGCCGTGGCCGAAACGGTTTTGCCTGCTTTTACAATGCCCACACTCATGGCATTTACCAAGGGGTTGGTATGATAGCATTCTTCAAAATAAATTTCCCCGGCAACCGTAGGCACACCAAAGCAATTACCATAATGACCAATGCCATGTACAATGCCGGCCAGCAAATGCTGTGTCTTATCTTCTTCCAGATTTCCAAAGCGCAATGAATTCAGCGCTGCAATAGGACGGGCGCCCATAGTAAAAATATCGCGGTGAATACCACCCACACCCGTGGCCGCTCCCTGGAAAGGTTCAATGGCCGAAGGGTGATTGTGCGATTCAATTTTAAATACAACACCATAGCCATCGCCAATATCCATAAGTCCTGCGTTTTCCTCACCTGCCTTCACCAGCATTCTTCCCCCTTCCCTTGGTAAGGTTTTTAACCACTTGATAGAGTTTTTATAACTACAGTGCTCACTCCACATTCCTGAAAAGGCGCACAACTCATTAAAATTGGGCGTGCGGCCTAATTTCTTTTTTATTAATTCAAATTCTTCTTCTGTGAGGCGTAATTGCTGTGCTGTTGCTGCGGTAATTTCCATGATGTTGTTATGAAAGGCGCAAAGCTAAGATATATCAGGTATGAAGTGGGATGTTAAAAGAAGGAATTTAAAAGTTGGCCTGAAAGCCATCGCACAAAGGCCTTTTGTGAGTGGTGAGTGGTGAATGGTGAGGGGGAAAGTGCTCTTATACCAAAGTTATTAGGATGATAGATGGTAGTTGATAGATGATAGTAAAGAAAGAAGTCTCTGTCTCACGTTTGACGTTTCACGTTTCACGCATTACTCACCACTAACCACTCACCACTCACCTTTTAATAGGATTGAGAAACGTAAGCCATGTAAAGTTCTTTTGCTATTTTGTGCCGATTAAACTAAAAAGGGTTGGAGCATTTGCTGTTCGCTGCTTATCTTATTTTATTTGCATGGCTGGTCACTAAAGTAAAGTTCTTTACGAATTCAGGCTTGACGACTTCCCAACTGATCATTATTTTTTTATTGAAAGTAATGGCCGGAATTCTCTACGGCTGGATTGGCGTGTATTATGGGCAGATGGCCCAGATGGTGGACACCTGGGCCTATCATTACGAAAGCATACAGGAGTATCATTTTCTCAGAACTGATCCGGCAGAATTTTTCACCAGCCTGTTCCAAAATACTTATGACGGTGGCTATACAAATTTTTTAATCAGCGAAAATTCCTGGTGGAACGACCTTAAAGGCAATTTTTTTATCAAGGTCATGGCCGTTTTCAATGTATTTAGTTTTGGCCATTATTATGTCAACCTTATTTTTTATTCTTTTCTAAGCCTATTCGGACCTGTTGCTGTTTACAGGGTCATGCAGGATGTTTTTCCCACCAGAAGAATTGCTGTTCTTTTAGCCACTTTTCTTACCCCATCTTTTATATACTGGACGAGTGGCTTACATAAAGACGGGCTCATTTTTTTAGGCTTCGCCCTGGTGGCCTATCATCTTTATTTTGGGTTTAAAGAAAAAAGCTTTCCTTTTTATAGAGTTGCACTCATACTTCTTGGCATTACGCTCGTTTTGATTTTGAGAAATTTTTTGATCCTTACCCTTGTTCCCGCCATCATTGCATACGTTTTAGCCAATAAACTACGATACAAGCCAATGGCGGTTTATTCCGTGGTGTATCTTACAGCAGCACTTATTTTTTTTACGGCTAAATATGTCCACCCAAAATTTGACTTTCCCGAAGCGGTGGTTACCAAACAAAAAGAATTTTTAAGCCTGGGCGGGAAATCAGCCGTATCGGTTACTGAATTAAAACCAACATTTACAAGCTTTGTACAAAACGCCCCACAAGCTTTTACCCTTAGCACCATCCGCCCCTATCCTTCCGATGTACATCATTTATTATCCCTGGCAGCAGCAGTGGAGATCAGTATCTTACTCCTCTTGTTTATAGCTTTTCTTGTCTGGAGCAAAAACGGAGTCCCGCTAAGCCCCTTTCTTTTATTCTGCCTTTTCTTTTCTTTTTCAGTGTTGATGATGATAGGCTATAGCGTTAACATCCTGGGGGCCATTGTCCGGTACCGAAGCATTATTTTCCCGTTTTTGATGGTACCCATGATAGCTGCAATTGATTGGACTAAGATAAATCGTCTGCTTTTTGGAAACATTTTAAATAAAAATAATATTTAGTTTTTTGCGCAAAAAAGCAAGAAATTCACTTTACAACTCTGCTAAAAACATATTTTATCCCCGTTTTTGTCACATTTCCATAATTTTTCGTTTAAAATAGTAAGATTTTATTTTCCTTTGTTAAAATTAAATCTTTATGTCGCTCCGTTTTTCCGCATTAAATAATCTTCTTACTTCCGCCAACATTCAGCCTGAGGCATCCACTAAAATCACAGCTATTTTTGCTGAAAATGTTTTTACCCACCAGGTTGCCCGTCAATTCCTGAGTGATGAGGCATACAAAAGTTTAATGGGATCCATCAGGGCTGGCCAAAAAATTGACCGCTCTATGGCGGCACAAATTGCCAACGGTGTCAGGGCCTGGGCCGAAAGCAAGGGCGTAACCCACTTCACACACTGGTTTCAACCCCTCACCGGCACCACAGCCGAAAAACATGATTCCTTTTTTACCTTAAAAAGCGACGGCACCCCCATTGAACAATTTGAAGGTGATTCCCTGGTTCAACAGGAACCCGATGCTTCTTCTTTTCCAAGCGGTGGATTAAGAGCGACTTTCGAAGCCCGTGGTTATACCGCCTGGGATCCTTCTTCGCCCGCTTTTATCATGGACATTGGAACCGGAAAAACACTTTGCATCCCAACCATTTTTGTTTCCTATACCGGTGAATCGCTTGATTATAAGGCGCCTCTTTTAAAAGCGCTGGAAGCATTGAACCATGCCGCAGTAGATGTGTGCAATTATTTTGACAGGAATGTGGAAAGAGTAACGGCTACCTTAGGATGGGAGCAGGAATATTTTGTGGTGGATGCCGGCTTATTCAATGCCCGCCCCGACCTGATAGCTTGCGGAAGAACCGTATATGGCCATAATCCCGCTAAAGGCCAGCAGTTGGACGACCATTATTTTGGTTCTATCCCGGAAAGAGTTTATGCCTTTATGCGTGATTTTGAGAATGAATCGTATAAACTGGGAATTCCGCTTCGTACAAGGCACAATGAAGTAGCACCTGCCCAATTTGAGTGTGCTCCTATTTTTGAAGAAGTGAACATTGCGGTGGATCACAATACCTTGTTGATGGATGTAATGACCCGTGTAGCGGCCCGTCATAACTTACGAGTGTTATTGCACGAAAAACCTTTTGCAGGCATAAACGGCAGTGGTAAACATAACAACTGGAGCCTTGCAACGGACACAGGAGTTAACCTGTTGGCTCCCGGCAAAACACCAAAGACCAATTTGATGTTCCTGGCCTTTTTTGTAAACAGTATAAAGGCCGTTCATGACTATGCCGATCTTTTAAGAGCTTCTATCGCCTCTGCCAGCAACGATTTCCGCCTGGGTGCAAATGAGGCTCCTCCCGCCATCATTTCTGTTTTCATTGGACAATACCTTACCAGGGTGTTGCAGGAGGTTAAAGAAAGGGTAACAGAGAAAATGGATGAAACGGACGAAAGCATGCTGAAGCTGGAAATTCACAAAAGCATTCCTGAACTGCTGATGGATAATACAGACAGGAACCGTACGTCCCCGTTTGCTTTTACGGGTAACAAATTCGAGTTCCGTGCGGTGGGCTCGTCGGCTAACTGCGCCAATGCCATGACAACCGTAAATACCATCATGGCTGAAACACTGAGAGGCTTTAAAAAAGAGGTAGATGCATTGATTGAAAAAGGTGAGAAAAAGGAAATTGCCATCATGCATATCATTCGTCAATACATTGTAGCCAGTGAAAAGATTTTGTTTGAGGGTGATGGCTATAGCGAAGAATGGGAAAAAGAAGCGGCCCAACGCGGTTTGCCAAATGTTAAAACCACGCCCCTGGCGCTGGATGCCATGGTTACGGAGAAAGCAAAGCAGTTGTTCGAAAACAACCATGTTTACTCGCATACAGAACTGGAGGCCCGTCATGAAATTGAGCTGGAAAAATATATTAAAAAGGTGCAAATAGAAAGCCGCTTAATGGCAGAACTGGCCACAGCACATATTTTACCTGCAGCTATCCGGTATCAGAATATACTCATTCAAAATATCAAAGGTCTGAAGGATGCGGGACTGTCTGAAAATGTTTGTTCTTACCGCACCAATCTGCTGAACAAGATCTCGGAACACATTAACCATGTAAGTGAGTTAGCCATTGAAATGATAGAGGCAAGGAAAAAAGCAAATGGCCTGACCGATACACGGGAAAAGGCGATTGCCTATTGCACGGATGTAAAGGAAAAATATTTCGACGTACTGCGTTATCATGTTGATAAGCTTGAGTTGTTGGTGGACGATAAAGAGTGGTATTTACCCAAGTACAGAGAATTGGTTTTTTTAAGATAATCCAAATAAGAAACCCGCTACATGTAGCGGGTTTCTTATTTTATGTTTTAGCAACTAACAAGTTTCTTAATGCGATGCATTAAGTTTTCAAAGCTCAGGAATACTAACCATTACAGAAACACAAGCGAAAGCGTAACAATGATCGCCAATACAACTGCCACAATTAGAGTGTCCTGAATTTTTTCATCATGAAATAGGGAGTAAATTTTTTTCATACACAGTGATTTTAATGTGTTAACTCAAAAATGGTTTACACAAGTCTATCAGATGCTGGTTACTGTGTTTTTAAAGGGAAGGATTGTAGGGGTAAAAATAGAAACAATATTCTAAACTACAAATACGTAAAACTACGATGTTGCTTCACTCAACTCCAACCAACGCAATTCCTTTTCGTCAATCAGGTTACCAATGGAATTGATACGTTCGGAAAGCTGCTGTAATTCTTCAAAGGGCAGGTTGGCATCCGAAAGCTTTTCGTAGATGGTTTTGCGTTCGGCCTCCAGCTGCTTTAATTCTGTTTCGAGTGTTTCAAATTCTCTTTGCTCCTTGTAGGAAAGTTTCTTTTTGGTAACAGGGTGCTGTTTCGGCCTTTGCGGCACCACAGGTTTGGCTTCTTCCGCCTCCCGGGCCTCTTTTTGTTTTTCCCATTCCCGTAGCTGGGAATAATTGCCGGGGAAATCACTGATCTTTCCCTCGCCTTCAAAAACAAATAAATGATCTACCAGCCTGTCCATAAAATAGCGGTCATGGCTCACGATAATTAAACAACCGGCAAACTCCAGTAAAAAGTTTTCCAGCACAGAAAGGGTGGGCAGGTCAAGGTCGTTTGTTGGTTCATCCAGAATCAAAAAGTTGGGATTGCGGAACAAAACGGTAAGAAGATGCAATCGTCTTTTTTCTCCACCGCTTAATTTGCTGATGTAGGTGTATTGCTGTTCGGGGGGAAATAGAAAAAGCGTCAAAAATTGCGAGGCGCTTAGTGAACTGCCGTTTGCCAGCGGAAAATTTTCTGCAATGCCTTTTACATATTCTATCACCCGCATATCTTCTTTTACGATCAATCCCTGTTGCGAATAGTTGCCAAACACTACCGTGTCGCCAATATTCACCTTGCCGCTGTCAACCGGCTCAATCTGTTGCAGAATATTGATAAAGGTGGATTTACCCGCTCCGTTTTTACCCACTACACCCACTCGTTCTCCTTTTTTAAACGTGTAGTCAAATCCTTTCAGAATAATTTTTTCGCCATAGCTTTTATACACTTTTTTCAGTTCAACCGTTTTGCCGCCCAGCCGGCTCATTTTGCTTTGAAGCTCCAGCTGCTGGTCCTGCATTTGCTGCTTTGCTTTTTTTTCTACTTCGTAAAATGCATCAATCCGGCTTTTTGATTTGGTGGTTCTTGCCTTGGGCTGTTTGCGCATCCACTCCAGCTCTTTTCTATAAAGGTTGCGGGCCTTATCCACACTGGCCACCTCGCTTTCTTCCCGTTGCGCCTTCTTCTCTAAAAAATTTTCGTAATCTCCTTTATGGATATATAAATTCCCGTCTTCCATTTCCCATACTTCCTGGCACACAGCATCCAAAAAATAACGGTCGTGGGTTACCAGTAAAAGGGTGATCTTTTCCTTATTCAAATAATGTTCTAACCATTCCACCATACTCACATCCAGGTGGTTGGTTGGTTCATCCATGATCAATAACACATGCTTGTGTTCAAAGCCGATATCAATTAATGTTCTGGCCAGGGCTATTCGTTTGCGCTGCCCGCCGCTTAAGGTGGCTACCTTCTGGTTTAAGTGATGGATATTCAGCTTTCCCAGTATCTGTTTCACCTTTGGCTTCAAAATCCCAGGCGCCTGCTTCATCCATCCTGACCAGGGCATTCCCGATTTTTTCATCATCCTCTGCATCTACAGCCGCTTCGTATTCCTTAATGATGGCCATAACAGGATGCGCCACATGGAAGATATTATCCAGCACAGTCGCCTCTTCCATTAATTTAGGATCCTGCTCAAAAAAAGCGACTTCTACATTTTTATTGATCCAAAGTTTGCCTTCATCCGGCGTTTCTATACCGGCAATAATTTTCAATAAGGTGGATTTGCCCGAACCATTGCGGGCCACCAGGGCAATTTTATCGCCTTCTGAAACATGGAAAGAAAGGTTCTGGAAAAGCGGTTTTACACCGTAAGACTTGCTCAAATTCTCGGCCGACACGTAATGCATGGCGTAAAGGTAAGAATCGCATTTCTTAGTTAAGAAGGGATGAATAATTCTTAGCTTTAGCTTTTAACAAAATGAAGTTATCCCTTTTCTTTTTGAGCGCCGCCTTATGGGCATTCGGGGCAAACGCCCAAAGCAAAATCGATTCGTTCAGGATGGCGCAGGATGTAAAAATCACCATTGACCAGCCCCTGAAAATGAAGAAACAGCCCACCATTCTCATTTTGTATGCGCTGCCCAATGGAAACACCACCGAACAAACCATGGGCAAGAAAATACAGCCAACCGACGATTGGCACTACGATATTCAACACATCAAAGCCCAAACAAATTTTTTGCGAAAAAAACTTACCCGGCAAAATGTGGTTGTAGCGTATTTGGAAAACAACTACCGGTCATGGCCCTTATGGAAAAGACAGCATTCCCATTACAGGCAAACCATCCCCCATATTGTGGATACCATTTTTCATTTGTTTGACGTACCGGCCAAAACGCTTTACCTCAATGGCCACAGCGGGGGCGGCAGCTTTATTTTTGGTTATCTGGAAAGCGTCAGTGCCATTCCTGCTGCCATTGGACGCATTAGTTTTCTGGACAGCAACTATGGGTACGACAGTTCGTATTATCCCAAACTTCAACGCTGGCTCCAGGCAAACCAAACAGCCCGCCTGACCGTGTTTGCTTATAACGACAGCGTGGCTCTTTACCAGGGCAAACCCGTGGTTTCCGAAAAAGGCGGCACCTGGTACCGGTCGCACCTTATGATGGAGCACCTGGGTAAAGATTTCGGCCTTGAAAACACAAGAAATGACAGTTTGATATTTTTTGAGAGCCGGGATAAAAAACTTGCCTTCTTCCTAAAGCAAAACCCCGGAAGAGCGATATTCCACACCCAGCAAGTGGAACGAAATGGATTCATTCATTCCATTTTGTACGGCACAAAAAAAGAAAATGAAGGGTACGAATACTTTGACAAACGAGCCTATTCAGCGTTCATAGAATAGTTATTTTCCCAGGGATCTTATCCAATCCACCACTTCGTCCTTTGTCTTTCCTAATTTGGTTTGCATACGGCCATAAAATTCATCGTCCTTACCTTCTTCCCATTTCAGGTCGTCATCGGTAAGATTTCCCTGAGCTTGTTTGGCCTTGCCTTTCAGCTCATTCCATTTACCTCTTAATTCTAATTCGTCCATAACATTATTTTTTTAAACCAGTAAAAATTCTATGCCAGTTTTGCCGGTTCTTCTTCGGCAGGAACCATCACAGCAATGATTTGGGGAAGTATGCGGGCCTTTATGTTCTTGATTTTACCCATGAATTCGCCATCTATCTGAAAATAGGCTTTGTGGTGAAAACTCAATTCCACGTTTTTGGTGGAAAAAACTTCAATTTTTTCCGGGTGGAAAGACCGGTCGGTAAAAATGGATTTCAGTATTTCAAAAACATTCAGCTTACGAACCACCACCACTTCAAACCGGCCATCGGCCACATTGCCATCGGGATTGATGTTAGCACCTGTGCCATATTTACGGGCATTGGCCAAAGCTACCATATAGGCCTTGCGCCGAAAACTTGCTTCATCGGTGCTTATAACTACATTCATTTTTTGTTTTTCCCACAGCATCCTGAAGATGGCTTTACCATAGCCCCACATGCCCCGCTTTTCTGATCGCTCAAAATATTTTACCAGCATGGCATTTAATCCAATATCACTTAAGTGAATACAGATCTCTTCTTCGTTGATCTTTATAAGATCTATCTTTTTGATAGCCCCTTCCGTAATAATTTTTAATGCGCCTTCAACATCTGATGGGATACTAAGCTCTTTGGCCATACCATTGGCTGAGCCGGCAGGAACGATTCCTAAGGGCACCGTTGTTTCCATGAGCAATTCCGTAAGCATTTTTACCGTACCGTCCCCGCCAACCGCCACTACCCTGTCCGGCTTAATGGTTTCAATATAATATTGTACAGATTTTTTATCGTTGTCGCCGGTCAGTAAATAAAATTCAATGGCACAGGGCTTTTCCTGGAAATAATTGCGGATGGAAGCTTCCCAGTCATTCTTTTCTTTCCCGCCTGAAACGGGGTTAATCACAAATAATAATTTTAGCGGCTCCTGGTTCTGCATACTTCTTGTATAAGATTAATTATGCAAACAACCGACCAACATAGCAGACGTTGGAAAACCCGGTTATTAAACTGGCTGGGCCTCACCAATGAACCAACTGTAAAGGTTTATCATGGTTATGGCCAGAGTGATCAATTAATGATCCAGGGACATGTTTTTAAGCTTAGCCCCCTGCCCCGGAAGAAGTACAAAAAAAGCATGTTGCGCAATACGCTGGCCCTTCTCCGCCTGTTTATGGTAAAACCTTTTGCTGAGGTGGATGTATCCATGGAATGGGAAGGCGAGATTTTTTATGCCAAAACCGATAAGGATGGATTTTTCAAATTCGCTTGGAAAGACAAGCCACCCTTGCCTAACGGCTGGCATGAAGTCATTGTAAAAGCCATAGTCAACCATAAACTAATTGCAGCGTCAAAGGGAAGTGTATATGTTCCGCATGAAACCCAATATGGCTTTATATCCGATATAGATGACACCTTCCTGATTTCTCACTCGGCCAATTTGCGCAAACGTTTATTTGTTCTTTTTACCGAAAATGCCCGCAGCCGACAGCCTTTTGAGGGATCGGTAAAACATTACCAGTTGCTGGCAAAAAGCAATACAACCGAGGAGGCACCCAACCCATTTTTCTTTGTGTCCAGCAGTGAGTGGAATTTATATGACTATATTCTTGAGTTCACCATCGTCAACAAAATTCCAAAAGGGGTATTTCTTTTGAACCAGTTAAAAACATTCAGTCAGCTGTTAAAAACAGGGCAAAATAATCATCAAACAAAATTTACAAGAATAGCCCGTATCCTCGAAACCTATCCCCGGCAACGCTTTGTTTTATTAGGAGACAGTTCCCAGCATGATCCTTATATCTACGAAGCCATTGTCAAGCACTTCCCCAGGCAGGTTCATGCGGTCTATATCAGGGATATATACAAAAAGAACAAACAGAAAACGGCAGAGGTGCTGTTCAACATTGAATCGGCAGGCGTACCCTGCTGTTTTTTTCAATACAGTTCTGAAGCCATTCTTCATTCCAAAAAAATCGGATTGATCTCAGAAAAAGATGTGGCTAAAGAATTAAACCTTCCCATGTAGCCGTATAATTAATGGCATGTTATTTAATAGTTTTTACTAAACATCTGTTATGGAAAAGAATCTTCAGAATAAGGAAGCTTTGGAAAAGTTTAAAAAACTTGTAAATGATATAAACGTCTGCATGTTCATCACCAATAACCATGAAAAGAACCATACCCGGCCAATGGCCACCATAGAAGTGGAAGATGACGGCACACTTTGGTTCTTTACCGATATTCGTTCCATTAAGGTGGAAGAAGTGAGCATGGAAAATACGGTTCATCTGGTGTATGCCCATCCGGGAAAAGAAAGTTATGTGGATGTGTGGGGAAAGGCCAGCATAATAACCGATAAACAAACTATTGTTGATAAATGGTCGCCCATTGTAAAGGCGTGGTTCCCCGATGGTATAGACAACCCCAACCTTGGACTTTTAAAAGTTCAACCCAACAATATTTATTACTGGGATGCCGAAACCGGCAAAATGGTGCAATTCCTGAAAATAGCGGCCGCCGTTGTTACCGGCAAAACACTGGCCGATGGCGCAGAAGGCAAGATCCAATTGTAATGCCCAAAAAAGAAAATGATATTATACCTGAAAATGAATCAGGCTCGCAAACCAATACGGAAAGTTCAAAAGATTTTGACGATCCCCGGCAGGCTAAAGAATTTTATCAAATAGCTAAAAAAAGGTTGTTGCAGGTAAATGGATGGCAGGCCCTGGCCGGGCCGGCAACAGCTGCATTTCAATTAACCGATGAAAAGGGGAATGATGTAAATCGTATTGCACAAGAGAACGACCATTTTAAAATTGATATTCCCGGACCCGGGCCCATAACCGGAGAAGGTTATGACTGGGTGAAGATAGAAGCCATAGCGTCACACGAGGGGGAGGCCGAAGAGTTTACCGCTATTACCGTTCGGCCCGCCACTAATCCTTTAAACAATAAGAAAGACATTGCCCATTTTTTTAACGGGGAAGCCACTTCTTCTTTTGTAGTAAAACGAGAGAAGAACAAGGTAACGGCCGGCGTTTATGGAAGAAATGAAAAACCAAACACAGGTTCAGAAGCTGTAACCGATAAGCTAAGAAACACCGCTGTAGCAACGGGTGCGATGAGCGGTTTTTCAAAAATTCAGTGGAAAAGTTTGGTGAATGGAATTTTAAAAAGCGCAGAGTAGTGATGCTTATCTTAGCCATTTCCGGAATTGTTTTTTCTTCGAATAATTTTTCATAAAGAGGGCTTTCGGTCTTCTTCCATTTATCCCAAAATGTAAAGTACAGCCCGTAGTTATACTTAAACTGTTTATGATGCAGTGAATGGTGCGTAGCACCTATTAACCATCTCCCCAAAAAATGCTTGTGAAAATTCTTCGGATAAATTTCAATATCCAAATGGTTGATGACGCTGCTGAACGTCATAATGGTGAGCTGTATGAGTAAAACGTATAAATGCATAGGGAGAAAGAAAAGTAAAAGCGGAATAAATACAGCTTGCAACAATCCTTCAACCGGGTGAAAAGAGAAGGCTGTCCATGGCGAGGTAATGTTACTGTCGTGATGCACTTTATGAACAATCCTGAAGATCCTTGGATAGTGCATCCACCGGTGCAGCCAGTAATAATAGGTTTCGTGTAACACCAAAGCAATAACAAGGCTCACCGGCAACCACCATAAAGGATACTGATCAACTTCTGTATAAATTTTTGTATATCCTTTTTGCCAGCACACGGCCATGGCTGCTCCGGAAATCGCAAAAATGAAAGCCGTCACACAGCTCCATCCAACTTCTTTTTTGAATTGCCCCTGCCTGTAAGCCCGGCTATTAATTTTTCTTTGTTGCCACCTGTGAGGAAACCATAAATAGAAGATGAGGTAAAACAAGCCTGCAATAAAAAAATAACGTCCCATCACCACAACAAACACAATTACGGTTGTGATGAAGAACCAGAGCGGGTTTGAAAGATCAGGTAACTGCATAGTTTTCCAGCCTTATACTAAACTGCTCTTAGGGCAGCCATGAGCCCAGTCAGCTGTCAGCCGTGAAACGTGAGACATGAAACCGAAGAAACTCTTCGGTCATAGTGACTCTTCCCACTCACCATTCACGACTCACCACTCACCTGTTCTCCTGTCAGCTTGAACGCAATTTGGCCTTTCTAAAGCTAACAATTATAAAGCCGGAAATTTTTAGAAAAAAAATTACTTGATATATCAACTATTGATAAATCCAATTATATTTGTGCCGAAATATGGAAAGATTAGACCGGGTTATTTTTTACTCGCTGGATAAATCAATAAAGACCTACAGGCAGTTTGCACAAAAACGATTTATAGAAGCCGGGTTGGATATCACGATAGATCAATGGCTGGTTTTAAATGCCATAGCTGAGAAGCCGGGCATCAGTCAACTGGAAATTGCTGAGAAAGTTTTTAAAGATGCGGCCAGCGTAACCAGGATCATTGACCTGCTGATAAAAAAACAATATTTAGCAAGAGAAGCACACCACTCTGACAGACGAAGGTTTAGTCTGGAGCTGACTAAGGAAGGCAAAGCACTTATAAAAACCATCGCCAAAGTGGTAGAGCAGAACAGGACTAAAGCACTAAAAGGCATTCATGAAAAAGATCTGTTGAAAATGAAAGAAACCCTCAACCTGATTATGGATAACTGTAAATGACTTTTTATGAAACAGTTCATTTTAAAACCCGCCTTTATACTAGTTGTTATTTTAGTGGTAAGTGCCATTGTTGGTACCACCAGCACCAATGCCTGTGATAAAAAGATATTTACAAAGAACTGCCTTCCCAGGAAACAAACAGTGCAAAAAAAGCATCAGGCAGCAGCTGCCGAAACAGAAGTATATACCGATTTTATTCTGACCAATTCCATCCTTCGTTTTTAATGATTGTCATACACGGGAGTTTAACATAAACATCTTTTCTTACGCTACTGGCCTTTGCCAACACAGTTCCACATCATGAGGCATTATCAGTATTCTGTTATCAAAACTCAGCTTCGCATGTTCTTACCTGTTCCTTCTTTATATCAATCAGGTTTCCTGTTCCTCTAAGGAAAAATTAAATTCCAGTGCTTTGCAGTTTGCTTTAACAATTCCTTCTCTATAAAAATTTCAATTGGCACTTTTTTTCGGGATATTAGAGGTATCAAAAACTTAACTATGAAAAAGATCACTACCCTTTTGTTAACTATCGGCTCTTTTATAGCCGTACATGCCCAAACGTCAAAAGAAGAAGCCAGAAGGGTTATCCTGGGCCAACCTAAAGACGCACCAAAGACCACACCTACAACACAAAATCCGCGTGACGTTATTTTAGGCGGTGGTAACAACGGCGGCAACAATCCCACTTCTTATCCCGGCAATTATCCCTCCGGATCCCGTGAGGCGCAAATAAACCAGATCAACAGGGAGTATGATGCAAAGATCCAGTCCATCCGCAATAACGGGCATTTAACACAGGCAGAAAAAGACAGGACCATCCGCCAACTGGAAAGCGACCGGGCCAGAAAGATCAGGGAGCTTAACAACCACTATTATGGAAAAAACGACAAGGCACAAAGCCTACAAATCCAAAAAAAATAAAGGAAATAATGGCAAGCATTTAGGCTGGGAAAAAGGAAAAGGAAATCCGCATAAATATGGCGGAAAACATAAAGACAAAGATTAAGTAATGTGAGTTGGGGATAAGAAATCACGACCTGCTATATTCTACCGTTTAAAAGAAAGGTGCAGCGCCTTATTCCGCATTAGCTATGTACAACATCTGCTTAGGAAAAGAGTAGCGGAATACAGCGCCTGCAGTAGCTGCGCATAGCACGACCACCATACTATCGTAAGAAAAGACCGTAACTAAAAGGCTCTTGCCCTGTGCGCTGGCTTCGCAAATCCAGCGGAGCATTTGGATTTGCGGGCCCTTTTTTGGGTTACTTTTTTTGGGCCAGCAAAAAAAGTAACAAACAGAGGGGTGGACTAAAAAAAAAAAGACGGCCTTTGAAAAAAGCATGGCTTTCTCCCAAACTCACGTTAAGTAATAAAAACAATCTCAAAATAAAACCCCGGTGATCATCACCGGGGTTTTTTATTTATTGCAGTTTAAAGCTTTCTAAAAACTTGGTATTAAAATCACCTTCCCGGAATTTTTCATTTTGCATTAATTGCAGATGAAACGGAATGGTTGTTTTGATCCCTTCAATTACATACTCACTCAGGGCACGGTACATGGTGGCGATAGCTTCATCTCTTGTTTGCGCAACCGTGATCAGTTTGCCAATCATGGAATCATAATAAGGCGGAATAACATAACCGGCATACACATGGCTGTCCACCCGAACGCCATGGCCGCCCGGCTGGTGCAACACCGTTATCCTTCCCGGCGAAGGACGGAAATCATTATAAGGATCTTCGGCGTTGATACGGCATTCGATAGCGTGTAACTGGGGTTCATAATCCCTTCCTGAGATTTTCTCTCCCATGGCAATTTTGATCTGTTCTTTTATCAGATCATAATTGATCACTTCTTCCGTTACGCAATGTTCTACCTGAATACGGGTATTCATTTCCATAAAGTAGAAGTTGCGGTGCTTATCTACCAGGAATTCAATGGTACCTACACTTTCATAGTTAATGGCAGCAGCCGCTTTCTTGGCCGCTTCTCCCATTTTATGACGCAATTCAGGAGTCATAAATGGCGAAGGAGATTCTTCCACCAGTTTTTGATGACGGCGCTGAATAGAGCAATCCCTTTCTCCCAAATGGCAAACCGTACCAAACTGGTCGCCGGCCACCTGTATTTCTATATGGCGGGGTTCTTCCACGAACTTCTCCATATAAATGCCATCATTTTTAAACGCGGCGCCTGCTTCTGCCTTGGCCGTGTTGTAAGCCCTTTCCATTTCGCTTTCTTCCCACACAACACGCATTCCCTTGCCACCACCACCTGCGGTTGCTTTTAAGATCACCGGGTAATCCCATATCCCTTGCCAGGCTTTTTGCTTCTTCCAGGCTGCTCAGCAAGCCCTCACTGCCCGGAATAACCGGCACGCCGGCCTTGATCATGGTGTCTTTAGCCGTGATCTTATCGCCCATTTTATTGATCATATCCGCTGTGGGGCCAATGAACTTAATGCCATGGTCGGCGCATATCTGGGAGAACTTTGCATTCTCGGCCAAAAAACCATAACCCGGGTGAATAGCATCCGCATTGGTAATTTCCAATGCTGCCATAATATGCGGGATATTCAAATAAGAATCGCTGCTTTGGGGTTTGCCAATACAAACAGCTTCGTCTGCAAACTTTACATGCAGGCTGTCCCTGTCGGCAGTAGAATAAACAGCCACCGTTTTAATTCCCATTTCGCGGCACGTACGTATCACACGGAGAGCAATTTCTCCACGGTTGGCAATCAATATTTTTTTAAACACAGTATAAGGATTTGAAAATTTGAAAATTTGAAAATTGCAGAAGCAACTTGAAACTTTGTTTTCAAATTTTCAAATTGCCGCATTTTCAAATTAGCTTGGTTCTACCAAAAAAAGCGGCTGATCGTATTCCACCGGTGAAGCATCTTCAACCAGTACTTTAACGATCTTGCCTTTTACTTCACTTTCAATTTCGTTAAACAACTTCATGGCTTCAATTACACAAACCACTTTGCCCGGGCTTACTTCATCACCTACTTCAATAAAGGTGGGTTTGTCGGGTGATGGTTTACGATAGAAAGTACCGATCATCGGACTTTTTATTGTAACGGTGTTAGCAGATGCAGAAACAGACGATGGAGCCTGGGTTGTACCGGCCGGCGCGGCAGCTGCGGCAGGCAGGGCCTGCGGTTGCATCTGTGGTAACTGGCCGTAATTCATGGGGCCGGATGTTGCCACAACCTGTGTTATTTGTTCTTCTTTTTGCCGGATCGTTATTTTAAATTCTTTCTGTTCAATCGTTACTTCACCAATATTCGAATCATTGATCATTTTAATCAATTCCTGAATTTGCTTGAAATCCATTTGTTTCAATTTATTATGATTTTGGTTAATACAGGTGGGCTAAGATAGGAATTAATACCAAACGGCTATCAAGATGGCAGATGATAGTTGATAGATGACAGAAGGGAAATGACTGCTTTTGTTTCACATCTGCCGTCTCACGTCTCACGATGGCTGCCTTGCCAGCGGTTTCGTATAAATAGTACCTACTCAAAAACTCCACCACAATAAAAAAGGCGTCTTTTGACGCCAATATGTTTGAATTATAATAGAATTACTCCTTTACTCTTTCTACGTAATCACCGCTCTTTGTGTTTACGCGAATCAATTCTCCCTCATTTACAAACAGGGGAACCATCACGGTGGCGCCTGTTTCCACAGTAGCCGGCTTTAAGGTTCTTGTTGCGGTATCGCCTCTTAATCCGGGCTCGCTATAGGTTACCCTTACCACCACCTTTTCGGGTAATTCCACACTCATAGGCGTTTCGGTCTCTGTATTAAACAAAACGGATACGGCATCCCCGTCTCTTAAAAATTGGGGGGCATCAATTAAGTTTTCAGCAACGGCTACCTGTTCAAAGGTTTCATTGTCCATGAAATTATAACCCGTATCGTCTTTATATAAATACTGGTATTCTTTCCTTTCCACACGAACCGGGTAAATGGTATCACCGCTGTTCCAGGTTTTTTCAATACTGCGGTTATTGTCAACCCCAGTTAATTTGGCCCACACTTTCGCTGCGGCACGAGCTGTTTTGTTCTCACCAAATTCTACTACTTTGTAAAGGTTGCCATCGAGTTTAAGTATCAAACCGCGGCTGATATCTGATGTAGATGCCATAAATGAATTAAGATTTACTACGTTTAGGCGGGCAAAAGTAAGGAAATAGACCGTGGAAAAAATCAGCCCCGTCCCAATTGGCACCATTTTTTAAACGCAATACGGGAAAATACCGGGGAAATGAAACTGTGGTTTGCCAATTTAGTAATCTTTGCCCTTTTCCTTACCCATTCCGTTATCGGGCAAACCACCACGATCGTGGACTCCACCGGTCCCTTTCATAAAACCGTTATTGCAGGCGCCGAATATAAAAAAAGAAGCCTGTACCGGTGGCTGTGGGGCTCCGATTACCGCACCGAATGGACAACGCCTGTAACGATTCCCGTATTAAATCTCGATTCGGCCTTTGGAGGCCTTACCCCTGTAAAACAAGGTGGTGGCCGGCAAACCAAATCGTTGCATTTACAGGATGCCACGGGCAAACGCTATGTCCTGCGAAGTGTAAACAAAACCTACCTGGGCGCCCTGCCCGAAATGGTGCAGGGTACGTTTGTAGAAAACCTGGCCAACGACCAAATTGCCACCAATCATCCCTATGCGGCTTTAACCGTTCCCCAAATGGCGGATGCGGCGGGTATTTATCATACCAATCCCCGCTATTTCATTGTTCCCTATCATGAAAGATTAGGTATATATAATAAGGAGTTTGCCAATACCCTCTGCCTGCTGGAAGAGCGCCCCGATGAAACACAAACGAGCCAGCCCAATTTTGGACAGCCGGAGGATATTGTCAGTTCAGAAAAAATGATGGAAAATATTTTAGAAAAGAACGACCACCTGGTGGACCAGCATGCCTATATAAAAACAAGGCTGTTCGACATGTTCCTTGGTGATTGGGGCCGTCATAAAGACAACTGGAGATGGGCAAAATTTGATAGCGGAAGCTTTAAAATCTACAGGCCCGTTCCCAAGGACCGGGATCAGACCTATGCAAAATTTGAAGGCGCCCTTCTTTCACTGATCATCTCCATTGGCAAGTTCAAAGAGCTCCAAAGCTTTGAGGATGATATTAAAAATATCAAATGGTATAACTACCCGGCTTTTAGTTTGGATAAACGCTTCACCAACAATTTACCACAACAGGTATGGATAGACTCGGCCCGGGCCTTACAGCAAAACCTGGCCGATAGTGTGATTGAAAACGCCGTAAAACAAATGCCGCCGGAAATTTTTGCGGTTTCCGGTGAAGAAACGATCCGGAAATTAAAATCACGCCGCGACCACCTGGTTGATTATGCCAGGGAATACTATGCTTTTCTGTCCAAAGATGTGGAAGTGCCCGGCAGCCGGCAAAACGAATGGTTTGAAATAAAAAGAGTAAGCAATGAAGAAACCTCCGTAACGGTGTACCGGGTAAACAAAAAAGGAGACATCAAAAAAGACAGGCCGGTTTTTTCCCGCATTTTCCTGACCGCCGAAACAAAAGAGGTCCGTGTGTATGGCGTAGATGGTAATGATGTTTTTATAGTAGAGGGAATTACAGACGTAGGAATTAAAATACGGGTCATTGGCGGGCCCGGCAAAGATTCGTTGGTGGATCGGTCCTACGTAGGCGGCTGGGGACATAAAACAAAGTTTTACGATAACCCGGGGAATGATATTTCCACATCGGCCGAAACAAAACTGCATCTATCAAAATTCCCTTCTATTAACCGTTACGATTACGAGGTATTCAAATACGACTCACGGGGCATCAAGCCTGTATTGTTCTACAACCGTTTTTACCGGTTTTATGCGGGACTGGCCTACACCATAACAAAAGACAAGGCCAGGGATGGCTCTTTCCGTGCAAAGCATACATGGGGACTTAGTTATTCTTTGGTGGAACGATCACTTCACCCCTATTACACGGGAACATTCACTGAATTAATAGGAAGATGGAACCTGAACCTGAATGCCGGTTATGATGCCGTGCGGCGTTTTAACTATTTTGGCCTGGGCAATGAAACGACTGTACAAACAGCAGACATAGCCTATTACTGGTTCCGCCTAAAATATTTGTATGGCGGTGTTGGTGTGGACCGCACCTTTCGCACACACCATAACCTGCGCCTTGATTTTTTATATAACGCCACCGATGTCATTGACAATCCCGGCCGCTTTACTTCAAAGTCGGAAGGGATCATAGACCCTTCCAACTTTACATGGAAACAATTCGGAAGTTCTGTTTTAACCTATTCTTATTCCAGTGTAAACGACAAGGTTCTTCCTACAAAAGGCGTCAGCTTCCAGTTGCAGGGCTCCTATACACAAAACTTAAAGGAACGGGATCGCCATGTAAGCAACGTCAATTCTTCACTGAATGTGTACCTGCCGCTGGTAAAGCCCTTTTCCCTGGCTGTTAAAACCGGGGCGGCCACCCTTACCGGCACGCCCGAATTGTATCAATACAATACCCTCGGCGGCTTTTATTCCTTACGTGGCTTTTGGCGTTACCGCTTTTATGGCAGTTCTTCTTTTTATAATCAAAATGAGCTTCGCTGGCTACCCGGTGTAAAAGGTCATTTGTTCAGCGGACGACTGGGGTTGCTGGCCTTCTTCGACCAGGGCCGCGTTTGGCAGGCAAGGCGAAAGCTCCGGCAAATGGCATTACGGTTATGGCGGCGGCGTCATGCTGGTGCCTTTTAATAAAATCGCCATAGCCGCCACCTATGGCCTATCCGAAGAAGGAAGAAGAATAAACATCCGGCTTGGAAAGTTTCTTTAGAAAGGGCGAAGCCTGTTATCAAAGCTTCCTGATTTAAAATAAATTGACTATCGGCTTAACCGAACCTTTAATTGGAACCACATAGAAACATAGCACACAATAGGAGGAATCACATAGAATTCTATGTGAAAACCTATGTTTCTATGCGCCTGTGTGGTTCAAAACAGCCGATGGTTCACTTAATACCGTGATTCAGTTAGGTAGTATGGAGTGTTGGGTTTAAGAGGTTAAGGGGTTAGAGGTTTAAACATACCATACGGCCTAATTTGAAATGGTAGTTACACTTGCCTGAACCACATAGACACATCAGAAACATAGGCCGTCTCATAGATTTATTGATGTTACGCTATGTGGAAACCCTCTCTGTGCCTATGCTTCTGATGTGGTTCAAAAAATACCACTACGGCTTAAATGAAAATGGTATTAACCCAATAGTCAATTAAAATAATTAAGAATGGCTTAAAAAAACAAAGGGAGCTAGCCTCCCGGTTCTTCCTTGCGGATAAGGCCCTATTTTTGAAAAAACATCTCCATGAAACAGTGGCTTTTATTTTTTTTGGTGCTGGGTGTTTCCCTGAACGCAGTTGCGCAGGTAGATTCGACAACGCCTCCTTATAAAAAGTTCCCTACCCTGCCTCCTATTCAACTATTGTTAGGCGATAGCACCACTAAGTTCACCAAAGAAAATTTGCCCCAAAAAAAACCTGTACTCATCATGCTCTTCAGCCCCGAATGCAGCCACTGCCAGCACGAAGCCGAAGAGTTAACGGCTTATAAGGAAGAAATGAAAAACATCCAGGTGGTTATGATCACTTTTCACCCCTTATGGCAGATGAATGAATTTGTAGAAAAATACAAGCTGAAGGAATTAAACAATGTGGTGGTAGGAAAAGACCTCTACCTGGTGCTTCCTTCTTTTTATTCCATACACAATCTTCCTTTTCATGCCCTGTACGATAAAAAAGGGAACCTGATCTCTGTTTTTGAAGGTTCCATGGAAATTTCCAAAATGCTTCAAACCTTTCGGGAATAGTTATTGAATAAACCTGTGATAGTGTACATGTGTGAGCCGCCGGTTACCGGGGACGCCGCACGCCGGGCGTTTCATAGCCGTACTGCCGGTAAGCACCTGTCCCATTTTCTAATTTTCAAACCCAAATTGCGCATTCCTGCTTAATTTTAGCGCCAAT
The DNA here is from genome assembly GCA_963697545.1 of uncultured Bacteroidota bacterium. Classification (GTDB taxonomy): domain Bacteria; phylum Bacteroidota; class Bacteroidia; order Chitinophagales; family Chitinophagaceae; genus Flavisolibacter. Next base: position 41,040 of record CAVOOL010000007.1, read on the forward strand.
CTTATTTGCCTATGCCCTCAAATGCTAACAGACAATTCCTGGATTTTGAAAAGCCAATCAAAGATCTGATTGATGAGATCGAACGCTTAAAACACGTTTCCGAACAAAAAAAAATTGACCATTCCAAGCGCATCCTCGAATTGGAGGACGATATTCTTGAACGTAGAAAAGAAGTTACCCAAAACCTTACGGCCTGGCAAAAAGTACAGTTGAGCCGCCACCCGGACAGGCCCTACACCATGAAGTATATCCAAAACATGACCACCAATTTTGTGGAATTGTATGGAGACAGAAATGTAAAGGACGACAAGGCCATGGTGGGCGGATTTGCGCAGTTGAACGGGGAAACGGTGATGATCATTGGCCAGCAAAAAGGAATTAATACCAAAACAAGGCAGATGCGCAATTTTGGTATGGCCAACCCCGAAGGCTACCGCAAGGCGTTGCGGCTAATGCGGCTGGCCGAAAAATTTGGCAAGCCTATCATTACTTTAATAGATACCCCCGGCGCTTACCCCGGCCTTGAAGCAGAGGAACGCGGACAGGGAGAAGCCATTGCCCGCAATATTTACGAAATGATCCGCCTGAAAGTACCGGTGATCTGTGTGATCATTGGTGAAGGTGCATCGGGTGGCGCACTGGGCATTGGTGTGGGCGACAGGGTGTACATGATGCAGAATACCTGGTACACGGTGATCTCGCCGGAAAGCTGCAGTTCTATTTTATGGCGCAGCTGGGATAAAAAAGAAATTGCGGCCGAACAGTTGAAACTGACCGCCGAAAATATGAAAGGCTTTGGCCTGGTTGACGGTATCATACCTGAGCCTGCCGGTGGCGCCCACTGGGACTATGTAGAAGCTGCACAAATTTTGAAGGAGCATTTAGTAAAGGTGTTGCAGGAGCTAAAACCGGTTTCTCCCGAAGAACGCATCAATCAGCGCATTGAAAAGTTTGGGAAAATGGGTTTTTGGGAAGAGACCGCAGAATATAAAACTGAAGAACAAGGTATGGAAGGATAGATCAGTAATTACAAACTATAAATTACAATTTATTCATGTCATTAAGAGATGTATTAAAAGGAACAGGAGTAGCTTTAGTTACACCGTTTAATGAAGACGGCTCTGTGGATTATGACGGGCTTAAAAAAGTGATTGATTTTGTAATTGACGGAGACGTGAATTATGTGGTAACCCTGGGTACCACAGGCGAAACACCTACGCTTGACAGGGAAGAAAAGATCGACATTATCAACTTCACGTATTCAGCCGTGGCAGAGCGGGTGCCGGTGGTTGTAGGTATTGGCGGAAATAATACCCGGTCTATCATCAGCGACTTAGAAACCTTCCCGCTGGAAAAAGCGGCCGCCATTCTTTCCGCAAGTCCTTATTATAACAAACCTTCGCAGGAAGGGATTTACCAGCACTATAAAGCCATTGCCGGCGCCACTTCCAAATCCATTCTTCTGTATAACGTTCCCGGCCGCACCGGAAGCAATATTGCTGCCAGCACCACCATCCGGCTGGCAAATGAAGTGGATACTATTCATGGCATTAAAGAAGCCAGCGGCAATATGGTGCAGTGCATGCAAATACTGCGCGACAAACCACAGGAGTTTTTGGTAGTGAGCGGCGACGACAACCTGGCCCTCGCCCAGATTGCCTGCGGCATGCGGGGCATTATTAGCGTAGCAGCCAACTGTTTTCCAAAGGAGTTTTGCGCCATGGTAGATGCTGCCTTAAATGATGACTACACTACGGCCAGGGGTTTAAATGGCAAACTGCTGGAAGGTTACGACCTCCTGTTTGCAGAGAACAATCCGGCCGGCGTAAAAGCCGTGCTGGCCGAGTTGGGAATTATTAAAAACTACTTACGTCTTCCTTTAGTGCCGTTGAGCCAAAGCGTTTTAAAACAGGTACAGCAATATCTTCCCACGCTTAAATAATTGGATGGCAGAACGGATTTGGAGGTGAGTGGTCAGACGGCATTATTGAATCTCCTATGTTTTACAAAATTTGCCGGAAAATACTTACCTTTGGCGTTAGTAACGCAATCCGGAAGCATGATTATTTCATTCGGTAGCAAGGAGACGGAAAAAATTTGGCGAGGAGAGCGGGTCAGCAAAATCCCTTTAACTGTTCAGGAAGTCGGCAGACGCAAGCTCAGAATGATCAATAATGCTGTTGATTTAGCTGACTTGCGTATTCCACCTGCCAATAGGCTGGAAAAGCTATCTGGTGATTTAAAGAATTTTTACAGCATTCGGATCAACGACCAATGGCGGATAATTTTTAAATGGAATACAGGAAATGCTTCCGAAGTTGAAATTTTAGACTATCATTAAATAAGCAATGACATGGCAAATCTGAAAAATATACATCCCGGAGAAGTGCTTTCAGAGGAGTTTTTGATTCCTTTTGGCATATCGGCTTACAAGCTGGCGAAGGACATTGGTATTCCGCAGACAAGAATTTCTGAGATTTTGAAGGGAAACCGAAGGATCACTGCCGACACAGCTCTAAGACTCAGCAAATATTTTGGTAATTCGGCTAAATTTTGGCTTGGACTGCAAGACGACTTTGATCTTGAGGAAGAAGCCAATGCGAAAGGTAGTTTGATTGACAGTATTCCTACAATCCAGTATAACGCCGCCTAATTGCGCATTACGGCAAGTGTGGCTGGAAGTAATTCTATTGACTGACGAATACAGGCATCTGATTATCTTTTACTGAACTGCACTGCTGCCACTGCCACACGCAACAACAACGCTTTGGCGTGAGCCGTCAAATGTGAAACAAGAGTGGACCACCTCACCCCACCATCACGCTACTGTGTAGCTTTCTCTTAATGCAGTCCACAGATGCTTCCTTCCCCCGAAGTTTCGGGAAGCATGACAAGTAAGAAACATTATTATAGCAGTCACTCTGATATTCGTACTGGTTGAAACCTATGGCACTCTTCCTTGTCATGCTGAGGCACGAAGCATCTGTGGATAGTGCTTAAGCGACTGGTGCAAAGAGTAAAACGGGTTGTATGATTTCCTATAGGGCAGTGCACAGATCCCTCATTCTTCGGGAGGACAAGGAAGATGGTTTGTTTTAGCAGTCAGCCTGATAAGGCAGGGGCATTCGCACTGCCTCACCCCTACAATCTTTCTTCCATTATAAGAGACGTCCTTCCCCCTTTCCAATATTTTTACCACCTCACCCCCACCATCACTCTAATGTTATCAGAGTCGTCCTCCCCCTCTCCAAAAGATTCCGCTTCCTTCTTCCTTCTCCTGGAGGAGAAGGTGGCACGACATAGGAGTGCCGGATGAGGTGGAGAGGGGTGGCAGGCTCTCCGAACAGCGGAGAGGTAGTTGGGGTGAGGTAGAAAGAACCAAGTGATAATAATTTACAAGCCATTTTAGCAGCGCCGTCCTTTTCCTCTCCAAACAGCTTCTGCTTCCTTTTTCCTTCTCCTCAAGGAGCCACCGCAGATTGGAACATAGTTCGTGCACGACGAAGAAATGCGGGAGAGGGTGGCCGTTACTCCAAACAGGTAAGCCTTTGCGAAGCCCCGAGCCGACAGAAAGAATGTCGTTATACCAAACGGCTATCAGGATGGCAAATGATAGGTATGACAGAATGGAAGGGGCTACGCTTTCACGGCTGACCGCTGACCGCTGACGGCTGATAGCTGATAGCTGATAGCTGAACCTCTTGAACGTTAAGTAAAGAACATACCTTATTTTGCAAGAACACTTTCACCAAAAACTACAGATCATCCATGACAAAACAATCACTGTACAAACTCCTGTTAGCCCTGTTCTTCGTTATACCGGTTTGCCCCAAAAGCTACAGCCAGCCGGCAAAAGCAGAAGCAGAAATAAAAGAGCTTATGAAAGAGCTGGATGTGGCGGGCCTGTCGGTGGCGGTGGTAAAAAAAGGAAAGATCATTTATAACAACTCTTTCGGGTTTAAGGATATTGCCGCCAACCAACCGCTGGCCAACGACCATATTTTCAGGATTGCTTCTATATCAAAATCTTTTTCTGCTACGGCTATCATGCAGCTGGTTGACGCAGGAAAGTTGTCTCTCGACGATGACTTCAGTAAGCTGGTGGGTTTTACCGTACGCAATCCAAAGTTCCCGCAAACAGTTATTACCCTGCGGATGGTACTGAGCCACACGGCAAGTATTAACGACAGCCAGGGATATTTTACGCTGGATGTTATCGATCCGGCTAAAGGCGCCAACTATGCAAAATGCTATAATGATTACGAGCCGGGAACAAAATACCAGTACTGCAACCTTGACTACAATATGACGGGCGTTGTTATAGAAAGAGTCAGCGGCGAACGCTTTGATAACTATGTAAGGGACCATGTGCTGAAGCCGCTGAAGCTGTATGGCGGCTATTGTGTGGACTCGCTGGATGCCGGCCGGTTTGCCACTATATATGATTATGATTCCACAAAAAAGCTGGTGCCTTCTCCCGGGGCGTATGCCCCGCGCAGCCAGGAGATACAGAACTATGTTATGGGTTACAGCACGCCCGTCTTCTCCCCCACCGGCGGCATGAAGATATCGGCTGCGGACCTTGCCCGTTACATGACCATGCACATGAAAAAGGGAAAGTACAAAGGCGTCCGGATCATCTCTAAAAAAAGCTCCCGGATCATGCAGACCACCGTGGCGGAAAAAGAAGGGTATGCGCTGGCCATTATGCATACGGACAAGCTCATTCCCGGCAAAATGCTTACAGGCCATACCGGCTCTGCCTATGGATTATACAGCGCCATGTTTTTTGATCCAAAAGAAAAGTTTGGCATCGTAGTCATCACCAACGGTTGCAACCCTGTATATAAGGACGGCTATAACCTGGTGATCAAAAGAACGGTGAACAGCTTGTACGAGAGTTTGATAAAGTAGAGAGGAGAACGAATGTCTAAGGCATTGTGATTTGCTTTCAACCTTTCGTGTCCGCCCTGGCAACGTAAGGGAAGCCCCTGGCGGACGCAAAGGAGGCATTCGCATGGAGAAATGACCCAAACCAGTAAAGACAGATTGCTTGTCATGCTGAGGCACGAAGCATCTGTGGTAACTACTGTAAAGGACTGAAGGAAAGCTTGTAAGACTGGTCTGGCCTTTTCTTATTACACAAGCCAAAGCCCCCTGCTTCGGAGTGACAACTCGCTGATAAACGCTTTACAAAAGAACGTAGTCAAAAACCCTATTGCCCGTTTGCACAATCCGTATTTACTGCTATCTTGGAAAGCCCAACTGCTTATAATGAAACGAATATCCCCTATTTTTTGGGCACTGCTTTTTTTCTCCTGTACACAGCAGGATTACAGCACTTCTGTTTTAAACGATTACAACCTGGCCCCTGTGACTGTAACCATCAATCCGGCAAAAGACACGGTTCTGCGCCTGCCCAAAGGTGGCATCATCTCCATTCCCAAAGGGAGCTTTGATAAAGAGCTAACCCTGGAGATCAGGGAAGCCTATACCTTACAGGACATGCTGCTGGCCGGACTGGTCACCGAATCCAACGGGCAGCTGCTGGAGAGCGGGGGAATGATTTATATAAACACAGCGGAACAAAGAACCGGCAGCCATTAATAAGCCTATTTCTATCTCTATTCCCACGCCTTCGGTGCTGGCCCAAATGCAGTTGTTCAAAGGCGCCAGAAAAGACGGCATCATGAACTGGACAGAGGCCGGCACAGTACAGCCCATGGCAGATACCAGTGCCGTGACCATAGGAAGAACATTGTTCCGCCATAGCTGCAGTCCCTGCCACGCCATCCACAAGGATTTAACCGGCCCCCGTTTGGCGGGTCTTACCCAAAGGGGCCCCTGGGCGGCAGACCGGAAAAACCTCGTTAAGTGGTTACAGAACCCGGGTGCTTTTATTCCCACAACGGCCTATACCCGGAACCTGCAAAAAACATACGGTCACCATTATGCCTGGCTTCCCGGCCTTTTCCGATACAGCCATTGACTATCTTCTTGCTTTTATTGAAAGCGAAGAACGCAAACCCATGAGCGATTCTTCAAGATACGACCTGCAACCCCCTCCTGTTTTTGAAAGGGCGGATGCCTGGCCAATACGACCTGCTGCCAGCACCTATTCAGCGGATAGCCTGGACAGCATTGAGTCGGACGATCCAAAGCTTTGGGAGCAATCCTTAAGGCAGGGATTTACGGATTCGTGGTACCGGTTTGAAATACAAACCTTCGGTTGGTACAATGTAGATGCCTATGTAAAAGGCCTTCCAGGTACGGTGTTATGCGACCTGACAGTAAGCCTGGACAATTTTAAGGAAACGGTTCCCATGACGGTTTACCTGCTGGTGCCCGCCCGAAGAAATTTGTCCGTTGGTGTGCAGCATGAAGATGGACAGTATCATTTTAAAAAAGACGGGGGCCGCATTCCGCTGCACCTGGATGACAAGGCCATGATAGTGGCTTTCGGAGGCAGCGGCAACCAGGTTTTCTATGGCCTTGCTTCCTTTAGGGTAGCCAAATCGCAACGGGTGAAAGTAAACATCAATCCCCCGGTTAGCGAGCAAACCTTTGTCCAATTAATGAAACAAAAGAACCTGCAGGGACTTGAGATCACTACTGCGGAAAACGCCACTAACTACGAGGATTAGGGGAGTTTCCTGTTTAATCATTGTGAACACCATGCTTCTTACTAAAATCCGCACAGCGACACCACGGCTTTCTCTTTTCCTGGCCTACCTGTTTTTCAGCTTCCTGATGCTGCAGATTGTACTGCAATACATTCCTGCAGGCACCGACACAGCTTTCCTGGGCATTAAACAGGAGTATGTTCAACTGCCCTGGTATTTGCCGGCTTTTTATGTACATGTGTTTGCAGCCATCTTTGCCCTGCCCGCGGGCTTTACCCAGTTTTCCAGGTACTTTTTAAAAACCTTCCCGGTTGTTCACCGGATCAACGGAAAGGTGTATGCGCTGTCCATTTTGTGCCTGGGTGCCCCTTCTGGGTTGCTCATCGGGCTCTATGCCAATGGCGGCCCCGGCTCCCGTATATCCTTTTGCCTGCTGGCTGTTTTGTGGGCCTTCTATACAGCCATGGCCTGGACAAAGGCTGTAAAAAAACAGTTTAAAGCCCATAAAGCTTTTATGTACCGCAGTTTTGCACTTACTTTATCAGCTCTTACTTTAAGGGGCTGGAAATATGTACTTATCGCCCTGCTGCACCTGCGGCCTATGGACGCCTACCGTATCGTAGCCTGGCTGGGATGGATATTAAATTTATTGATTGCCGAATACATCATTTATAAACAATCTACCAAATGAAGCAAGCCTTACTCATCATCGCACTGGCAACCCTTGCCGCCTGTAATAACGCTGCCCCCAAACCGGAAAAGAAAACAGCGGCCTCCCTCTGCCAGATCCCTTGCCATGCCTGTTGTAAAATACGGTGTGGAAGGATTGTACACCGGTGCCTTTGTTCCCGAAAAGTTCCGGGAGGATAAAGAAGTATTTGAAAATAAGATCACCATCTTCATTGATTCGCTGGACGGCAACACGCTGTACGGCCATAGTGTTGTAGCCGGAAATGAGCGGCCCTTTAAAGGTGCCTACACAAAGGAGGGCGGCTCATATAGTGTGCTGGCCACAGAGCCCGGTGATAACCGGTACGATGGCCGGTTTGGTTTTACCATCGATCCTGAACAAAAAAGAATAACGGGCAGGTGGATGTCAAACGACGCCACGCTTGCCGTGACGGAACGCAGTTATGAGTTGAAACAGCGGTCGTACAAATACGATCCTGCCCTTTCGCTGCCTGAAGGGCTCATAGGCGATCCGATTTATAATTCCTACCTAAGAGATTCTGATCAAGCAACAGGACACAGACTGCCACCATTGAAGCAATACCTGTTACGTTAGGCGCAACTTCTAACATCATGAATTATACTACTGACGATATTAAATTTGAACAACTTTCTCCAACTGAATTTGAAAGATTATGCTATGAACTTTTGATAAAATATGGATATACAGAATTGTCGTGGCGTCAGGGCGGCGCAGACAATGGTCGAGATATTGAGGGATATTTGAACTTTACGAATCAAATCCATACCAAAAAAACTAAATGGTTTTTTGAATGTAAACATTATACTAGTGGCGGAGTTCCTCCTGAACATCTAAATTCAAAAATTACTTGGGCGGATGCAGAAATTCCTAGTTCTCTTGTAATATTTACTTCTTCATACATTACAACAGGAGCAAAAGTATGGTTAGAGAAAATTAAAGGACAAAAATCGTATGATTTAATAGTAATTGAAGGGCAAGAACTAAAAAACAGAATTATTCAATTTCCAGACTTAGTTGAACGTTTTTTCACGGAAGATCGATATGAAAAATTGTTTTTAGATATAAAAAAGCATTGGTTTCATTATAAAATCGATCCTAGTTATGAATCCATTAGAGAAGTAACTAATAATATCAATATTGAAAAACTATCGTTAAACGATATTGGCTTTTTACTTATCCTATTTCATAAAAATTATAGACATTTTGAGACAAGAAATGAATACTATGGAGATTTTAATGTAGAAGTAATTGCACCCATTTTTGATCAACTTTTTAAGCTCTCTTCGTTGGAAAAATTGGAGTCATTTGATGATTTCAAATCTGACTACGGATATTTAGATGGTATAGGTTGCTTTGATGACGCCGAGAATGAAGAGCATGGTAGACTTGCATTCCAATATTATACATTACATCTTAATGAAAAAAAGGAACAGGAGTTTTGGAAATTAGGGCACTACTTGTTTATGATATGTATGGGCGGTGCATTTGAGCTTTTCACTATCGAAAATTCTGAATTTACAACTCATAGTAAGTTTTATCCGAAATACACTCCTGAAATTCTAAAAGAATTAGCTTTAGATATTTCTCTTGGATTTGGTGAGAAAATTTTAGAGTATAATCCAATTTTAAGATCAAGTAGCTAAAGTGTGCGCCTTCTTTTTCGGTCCACCGGGGTCTTCTCTCGAAGCCTTGTGCGAGGCAGAGACCCCGGGATTTAAAAGCAGTATCTTTAATTAATGCCTGTTCGCTTTCAGCACAATCAAAATACTAACAGCTTTTATTTCATCACCTTCACTGGTTACAAGTGGTTGCACCTATTCAAAGAGGTTGATGCATACGATACCGTTTACAATTGGTTTGATCACCTTTATAAGAACAACATCTATGTAACGGGCTATGTTATCATGCCCAATCATGTACATGTATTATTGTATTTTCCTCAAATGCCAAAATCACTAAACACTATAATTGGCAATGCTAAAAGATTTATGGCTTATGAAATCATTAAAAGACTGGAACAAAAGAAAGAAAACAAGTTGCTTGATCTGCTTCATAGTGGCGTAAAGAAAAGAGAAGCAAAAAAAGGACAAATACATAAAGTGTTCGAAGACAGCTTTGATGCTAAAGAATGCTATAGTGAAGAATTCATTTTTCAGAAGTTGCAATACATGCATCATAATCCGGTAAGTAAGAAATGGAACTTAGTAAGGGAGGTTACAGACTATGAACACTCAAGCGCTGCCTTTTATGAGACAGGAGTAAAAAAGTATGAGAATGTAATACATCTAAATGATGCTCTTGCTTCGAAACTGCCGGGGTCTCGCTTTGCACAAATACCCCCGCAGTGAAGACCCCGGGCGGACATGAAAAAATAGAGTATAAGGCTGCCAGGGCTGGCATTACGGTGATCTGTGAATAATAAACAAAGCTTAAAATACGCAAAGACAAGGCCTGAGTTTTATAACAGGAAAGAACGAACGAAAAAATTATGAGGGTGCTTGTACACCCGCAGGGTGAGGCAGGATGCACTCACTAAGCTTGGTTGAAACGGGCAGGGTGATTTGATTAGCCATTTCCCTCCTTGTTTTCAATACGGTATACAACCTTAGAGTCTCGCATTTGCAGCAGGGAAAAGACGGATGTTGCTCTTTTTCCCCTGCTGTGCAGAGTATTTATTAGTAAGCCATCCGTACACCGTAAGAGTGGGCCGTCATTTGCAACAACAGCCGGCCTGTTACTAAAGGCATTTCTGTCGACAGGGAGTAGTGTCATTTATGCCGTTGATATTCGAAAATGGAAAGCCCAAAGACCTGGCAATCAAGGTTGACATTTCGGGGGATACGGCATATATTTATGTGTTAGCCGCAACTGAGACAGCTTAAGGACAAAAAAAGAGGTTTTAAAATATAACTGCATCATGAGAATATTGATTGTTTTATTAACGCTGCTGACTACCACTTTCTCTTTCGCTCAAACACGGGCCTTCAATAAAGTTTACATCGTCGAAGGATTGGTGATAAATGCCGAAACATCACATTAAGATACAAAGCGTAAAGAGATCAATCGGGGATCTAACCACATCCAGATCTTTTAGAATATTTTTAGCAACGACGTGCTTTTTTATTTCAGCGAACTTTGGGTTTGCATCACCATTTAATAGTTGTATTTTTTTAACTTATTTTGTCGGTCCCTACCCAAGTGCTTATGAACATAAAACATCTGTTATCCTATCTATTTTGCTTTCTTGCATTGCAGTCCCGTTCGCAGCAATCTGACTCACAATGGGAATGGTTAAACCCGAAGCCGGCGGGATATACAAATACTAAGGTCTATTTTTCGGATGCTAATAATGGCTTCATTTTCAATGATAATGGAGATCTGATCCGAACCACTGATGGTGGCGCACATTGGTCCATTCAACAACATTTTGCCAATGCAAAGGCAATGGACATTAAGGATTCCACTGGTATCATCGCTGGCTTTTCAAACCATCTTTACATCAGCAGCAACGATGGTGGCTCCTGGGCCAGGAAAATCATTGATAGCAGCAATAATCCTTACTTTCCTTTTGTGCAGGTGGTAAGCAGGGACACTTTGCTTGCATTGAATTCGAACAATTATACGCTTTACCGGAGTACAGACCGCGGTGCCACCTGGAGCGTTGTACTTACAAATCCACTGTTGAACAATAATCAGAGTTTATATTTTGTCAATTCAAAGATTGGGTTCTTAGGCGGTTTTGGGAAGATCTATAAAACTGCGGATGGCGGATTCACGTGGCAACAGCAGAATATTGGGAGTTGGGGCATCCTGTCTATTCGGTTTCATGATGACAACCTTGGTTTTGCCTCCACTGAGGACAGTAAAATATTGAAAACAACCAACGGTGGATTGACCTGGACCAGCAGCAATATTTTATTTCGTGTTTTCTCCTTCTTTTTTATTGATGCCGACACCATCTATGCCGCAGGAGAACAGGGGAAGATCTATAGGACGGTAGACGGAGGAATAAACTGGAGTATCGTGTCTCCAACATCTCCTTTCGGAGGTTACTTGTACCGCTCCATTCATTTTTTGAATACTAACAAGGGTTTTGTTGTTGGTGTGAGCGGACAAATCCTTACTACTTCAAACGCAGGAGCTACCTGGCAACAGCATGCTGTGACCCACTTGGAAATGACCTCATTCTGCTTTCCAACCAAACAAGTTGGATACGCAACTGACTGGTGGAGCGTATATAAAACAACGGACGCCGGACAAACATGGCAGCCAGCTAACCTTACATTGCCAAATGCAAACAGTCGCATTACACATTCATGGTTCAGGAATAAGGATACAGGATTCGTTGTTTCCAGCAACCCTGTAATGTTTTACAAAACTTATAATGGCGGCCAAACCTGGCAAGCGGTTTATACATTACCATCCGGGTACAATTACACCGGGGCGATGGATTTTGTAAATGATACAACAGGCTATCTCTGCATGAATAATTCAACCGCTACCCAAGTATTTAAGACAACTAACGGCGGTGAAAGCTGGACCAATGTTGGGACTTATTATATTCCTTTTACTAAACTGGAATTTGTAACCGGCAGCACGGGCTATGCCGTAGCCTATCACGATGTTTACAAGACAATAGACAGTGCTAAGACCTGGCAAGTTATTGATAGAAATAACAGCGACTGGGTAAATGGCGTTCATTTTGTTAGTCCATTGAAGGGTTACAGTTATGGAGACAACGGCTTTGTGAAAAAGACCGTTGATGGCGGCCAAAGCTGGTCCAAAGTAAATGTGCCCTATGGACACATCACCGCAATGTATTTTTTTGATGAACAAAGAGGATATTTAACCAGCGAGACCTATAATACCGGCGTACTGAAAACCTACGACGGCGGAGCTACATGGCACCATGTACTGAATGTGGCTCCGAAGTTAATACACTCATCTTCCGACACAAGCATATACATTGCAGGTTATGGAGGAGAAATTTTGCGACAGAAGATACCAGGGTATTTTCTTGATTCTGTAAAAGTCAATAATACCACTTACTGCAGCGCCGATTTTTCTGCTTATGTGTCTGTAGCTTTTGGAAGCATTGACAGCATCTGGGTGGAGTACGGCACTACGAGCTTTAGCAATAGCGTTGCTGTAAGTCCATTTTCTGTTAGCAACAGTACCGCACGGGTTACAAAGAAAATCCAGGATTTAACCCAGGGACAGACGTATATTTTCAGGTTGAAATGTTCATATAAAGGGAACTTTATTTACAGCGACGAATTTTCTTTCAAAACACTGAACTTTCCGAAGCCTGTGATATCGGTTGTCGGCGATTCACTGGTATCCTCCTACGCATTCAATAATCAATGGTATCTTAATGGACAGGCCATTCCGGGTGCAACGGGCAGAACATTGAAAGCAAACACCTCCGGCAATTACACAGTACAGGTTACTGACGCAGGATGCCTGAGCCCGATGTCAGATATCACGTATATTGACCTGGAGCTTGAAAACAGTTTGGTTGTCTATCCTAATCCAACTACCGGGTATGTTTACCTCAAACACGATGCTGCGGTGGTTATAGATGTCAGGTTACACGACAATTATGGGCGGGTGTTATTTTCAACCAGTTCAGTTACAAATGTTACAAGGATATCTTTAGCACATCTGCCGCGTGGTATTTACATGATTACCATAAGAGAAAGTACACGAAAGCAAACGATCACGAGAAAGGTTCTAAAGTTATAGTTGTGGAGTTTAGGCCCCTGCTGTCGTGAGTGTTCCTATACGTAAACGGCCATAAACAGTCAAGGGTTGGCTGTCGTTTGCAACTACAGCCCATAAACAAACAACCAGCAAACCTCTGTCTGCAAGTAGTAGGAAATCCCCATTGCATTTTTGAAAGTCACAATAGCCAATCCAGGGTTTTATTCACTCACCTGTATAGTAGTTTTACGAACAGGCAGGCAAATGGATAGTAAATGAAGAGTAAACAGAGTAAATGAACAAACCCGGACATCTCCCAGCCCCGACCGTGTCGCACAAACCGTTTACGCCTTTCCCCTGCAGTTATGACCCCGGGCGGACATGTAAACAAATACAGGATTCCTCCGGCTTATCAAAAACCTCTGCGAAGGCTTGAAAATGCCTTTAAGCAGGGTTGCAATAACAGTACCTGAGAATTATATTTGATCCATTCAAAGCTTACATGTTTATGGGTAAAGGAATACTGGCAGCTTCCCTCGTGTTTTTTTTAATAGTGCAGGCAAGTGCACAAATAGGTGCGGTGAAGCTGGTTGGAAACAACACCAAAGATTATGCAATTGGTCTTGGCGCATTTATTAAAACCGGGTTTCCTGTTTCAGAGGCTGCCGATATCACACTGGAATTAGGCGCTAATATTTTTCCGCTAAAAGGTTATGGAACTGAATACGGCACGATCATGTGCCCATTGAAAGCGGGTTACAGGCATACATTGAATGGAACCGGGCAGGGATTTTATGTTGAGCCACAGGTTGGCTTCAACCTGGTTGGAATCACCTCTTTGCCCGATAATTATGGCAACGACATAAACTTAAAATATCATGGAGTCGTATTAGCGGCAGGAACAGGCTACCTGTTCACAATTGGGCGTGCACCTTTTGATTTAAACCTTCGATATGAAACAGTAATTGCTCATGGCGGCTCTAACAACATGATAAGCCTGGGAATATCAAGATTTATCTCTTTTGGAAAAAGAGATAGCGATTATTAAAGTACACAAGGAACCTATAATGACTATGAAGTTTTATTTGACCATTGCCGCGATTACTGTCTCTTTGTCTTCCTGCTTAAAACAATCCATAGCTGATGCTATGCTCGGTGATTCCGGAAAGCAAACCACAACTGCTACATTGAGTTATGAAATCAATGGAAACCTGGTGACAATATCAGTTGAGGATGCTGACAACCAGGGAGGTGGTTTTCGCAGATTGGAATGTGTCAAATCGGGTAGCTATATTCTTAGCGGCGTAAGCAGTTCAGGTGACTTTGTTTTTACCTTTTATACTGATAGTTTAAAAGTTGGGAATTACAAATACACAAGTAATTATGGCCCCATGTATGTTACAACCTTCGAGGGCAAGCCTCAATATGTATACGGCCCAACTGATAACATGAACTTTACTGTCACATCATATAAGGATGGACACATAAGCGGAAATTTTTCCGGGCAGCTTACACCAGCGATAATCCCGGGATACCCCGATAATGTTTACGGTATCCCAGGTTCTGTAGTGATTAAGAACGGTTCATTTAATAATGTTCCGGTATTTTATTAAATTTTTCCTGGAGCCTTCGTTAACGGATTCTCTTTTTTGGTTTCTTCTGAACAACAGCTTCACAAAAATTAGCTTCACCGATGCCAATGGCAGTTCTGTTGTGATAACAGATCCCGCCCAGTTTGCAGGCGGTAAAAAAACGGCATCAGTTACATCAAAACCTTTCCATGCCAAAATGGAAACACAGGTAGTGAATACGGCAGTAACCGTACAGTTTACTCTAACGATCCTGGTAATACCAGCAACCGCGTACCTGTTACAATGTCAAACAATCCTTCTCCCTGTATTTCCATTCTATAAAGTCTATGCTATAAATTGCAACAATGAAACTTACTGTCCCGGCATTTTTTTTATTGCTTCTGTTGATTGAATCATCCTGCACCCATCACTCTTCTTCCCGGTCTTCCACGAAAAACGAAACAAAAGACAAAGCGTTAAAAATTGCAGTGATCAGCGATTTAAATTCCAGTTATGGGTCGGTTACTTATAATAATGAAGTGACCGCTGTGATAAAAGACCTGGCCAGGTTAAAACCAGACATTATAGTATGCGCCGGTGATATGGTGGCAGGGCAGAAAGCATCCCTTACCGAACAAAATATCCGCGATATGTGGAAGGGTTTTAAGAAAACGGTATTAACGCCGGTTAACCAGTTAAACATTCCGTTTGGATTTACATTAGGCAATCATGACGCCTCCCCTTCTTATCTAACCGACCGTTCATTGGCAAAGCAATTCTGGAAGGAAAACAAGCAGGCCACCAACTTACAATTTATTGATACCACACACTATCCTTTTTATTTTAGTTATATACAAAACAATGTTTTTTTTATGAGCTGGGATGCTGCGGGCTCCCGTGTTCCTGCAGAAGTATATGACTGGATGCATTCACAATTAAATAATAAAACCGCCCGTGCTGCACGTTTGAGAATATTGGTAGGACATTTGCCACTTTATCCGATAGTGAATGCTAAAAATAAACCGGGAGAAGTGAATGCTAGTGCAGATAGTGCCTTAACCTTTTTCAGGAACAATGGAATTGATCTTTATATCAGCGGTCATCAGCATGCCTGGTATCCCGCAAAGAAAAATGGATTACGCTTGCTAAATGCAGGCTGTATAGGTGATGGCGAAAGACCTATTATGGGACATGATGGTATTGGAAGAAAAGCGTATACCATTATTGATGTGCCGGCAAATCCTGCACAAAAATTTACTTACAGCACCTATATGCCCGTCAGTAATCAATTAATTGATCCAATAACTTTACCTGATTCGGTGGTTGGATTTAATGGTGTTGTTGAACGCGATGATCTCTAAACTGTGTCCGGGAAAATAAATAAAAAAATGATCCGGGTTTCATACAAAAGAATCGCCCCGGATTTTCTTCCCTGATGCGTCGCCCCCAAAGCTTTTGTGTTATCTTCTTTCTTCCCCGATGTGTCTCCTTCATGGCTTTGTGCGGTTAGCCAGGGGTGTTCGTATTAGTAGGCCATCATACACACACAAGGGTTGGCTGTTGTTTGCAACTACAGCCCATAAAATAAGCCACCACTTTTTTCCGGGTCTCCCGACTTTTGTGCCAGGCGATCCCGGAAACTACAGAAAACGTTTCTATCGTTCTTATTGCCTGTCGATCAGCACCACCCTACAAGGCAGTGGGGATACGCTGTTCTTCACTTTTGCCGCTGACAAACAGCTGCGCTTAATCAGAAAGAACGGGATGAAGTAGCTCTTAGGCCATGGTTGTATTTGCGCTATAGGGCACTAACCGCGTATATTTTACTACCCAAGAAAATTGCCGCATGAAAAACAGTAGTGTATATTAGCGGGAATGCTACTGTTGTGCGCGGACCTGCAACCTTCCATTATGAATAATTACAAAAGAGAATTGTTTGTTTTCTGCTTCGTTTTCTTCTTCGTGTCTTTTTCTTCTTCCCAGACTGTGTTAATACCGTTTCGGCAAGGAAGCCTTTGGGGATACGCCGATACGAATGGCGTAATTCAAATAAAGCCGGCCTTTGACAAAGCAGCTTTTTTTAATTACTCGCAGCAGTTTACGCAAGTCTTTAAGGACGGTAAAGTCAGCTTGATCGATCATCAAGGGAAAACGCTATTTCCGTTTTCAGACAGGTATCAGCATCTTGCCGGCGTTTTTGTCGTTGCCTTGAACGGAAAACAAGGCATTTATTCGGAACAAGGAGTCCAGCTGGTAGCCCCTGACTACGACAATCTTAAGTACGCCGCACTCTACCAAAAATACCGGGATGAAAGCCATAAACATAAATTCATCGGTCGTAAAGGGGCCGAATACTTTCTCGTTGATGTCAAGTCAAGCACCAGTGTGAAGATTCCAAAGCCAATCAATTCCCACACATCGGATTTTAGTGTAGACGTTGTAGAGCCAATCGACGAGTCCAATCTGACAAGCGCCCCGTGGCCGCAACTTAAAAGTCGCGAGTTTGAAAAGCTAAAAGGCTATTCAAACTTGGTTCATTGCGAAACGATTTATCAGAATGGGAAGCCTGTATTTCATGTGTTTTGCTCTTGGAAAGACCGAAAAATGGTTGGTTATATAGGAAGAAATGGCGTTGTCTTTTACAAAGATTAATCCCCCCTGCTGTCGTGAGTGTTCCCCTCTGTAAACGGCCATAACCGTCAAGGGGTGGCTCTCCTCTGCTGTCGTGAGTGTTCCTTTCCGTAAACGGCCATAAACAATCAAGGGTTGGCTGTAGCTTGCAACTACAGCCCCCATAAAATAAACAACCACTTCTGCCCCTTCCGGGTCTCCCGGCGCTGGTTTTGTGCCAGGCGGAGAAGGAACGTTCAGCAACCGTTTTCTATCTTCCTTCTCCGCCTGGACTCACTCCTTCCCTGTGTGTAAAAAAAGAAGATGTAGTTACCCTGGTCAACCCGCTTGATGAACTATACCGGGATAAAAGCTGGCAGTAGTGAGTTGTATTGGCGAAATACAACAATTTGAAAAACGAAATAAGGAAGGAATGGAAATGAATGGGTTAGGGAAAAGCAGTAGTTTCGGATAATACGGAAATACAACTGTTAGCGGTCAAGCGAAGCGACACCAAAACAAAAGCCGGAGCAAAAATGTTAAATAAGATTTTATCAACTTTTCCGACACTGACTACCGAACGATTAACACTTCGGCAACCGTTGGAAAGCGATGCGCAAGCAATATTTTTACTTCGGTCTGACACGATGGTAAATAAGTATCTTGACCGGCCACCAAGCGAAACAGTGGAAGATGCATTAAGCTTTATTAGAAAAGTAAATGAGAACTTCAAGAATAATTCGGGCCTTTATTGGGCAATTACACAGACAAACGACGAAAAACTTATCGGAACAATTTGTCTTTTTGATTTTTCAGAGGAACTTAAAAAGTGTGAAATCGGATATGAACTTTTACCCGATTATCAAGGGCAAGGGCTTATGAATGAGGCATTAAAAAAAGTCATTGAATTTACTTTTCAGACACTCGTGGACTTGAGACAATTGACGCTTTTACACACACGGACAATCAAAGTTCAACTAAGCTCCTACAAAAGTTTGGCTTTGAGAAAACGGCAGTTATTGACGAGCATAATCCCAGCTTAGTAGCATTCCGTTTATCAAAAGAAGGATGAAAAAATGGAAAGTCAAAGTGATGACAACAAAAGCCCGAACCGCTAACATGGCATTTCTGCAGTAGCGGCTGAAGAATAGGTGTTGAACAATAGTAACTTCATTGATCATTTGTAATAAATTTAAGCTGACGAATCACAGAATCCCGCTACTGCAGAAATGCCTGAATCGTTAGCAACAACTGAAACAACCATGCATCCAGATAAACAGAAAAATATTCTAAACCTTTCTCCGCAGGATAGATACGGTTACTTCATACGAAAGGTAGCCGACATTGAAGAAGTGTGGCTCATTCATGACAAAGATCAGTACGTGACACTGGGTGACAAAGAACAACAAATTGCCATACCTGTTTGGCCGGAAAAGCAGTTTGCGGAATTAATGTTGGCAGATAACTGGAAAGACTATACAGTTAAGTGTATAGAAGTGCACGACTTTATAGATTGGCTTGACAAATTGGAAGAAGGCTATAGAATAGCAGGCTTCCCGTCAGCAGAGTTGAAAGCAGTAGTGGTAAGCGCCGATGAAATGAAGAACCATCTTATACACGAATTACAACAATACGAATGAAGAGCGGTTTTTACTTCTTTGCTTTAACAATATTCACTATTGCTTCATGCAATGACTATTACAAAAGTAGAGCGCAAGAGCGAGCAGAATACTTAATGAAGTCAGACAGTGTTTCAGGGGAATTTGAAAGAATGGAAGATACAATCCACATACAGACAATTGTTGGCTATTTTACCTTATATACAAAAACACGGTTGACGCAAAGCACATGCAGCTTACATGGGCTTTGCGTTCGTGGCAAGGCTAAGCAAGACACTTCGTCAAAGACAAAATAACAAACTGACTTATGCGCATTCTAAAAAGCATCTTCAAGACAAAAGACGCACCCATACAATCCTATGAGGGCTTCTGGAACTGGTTTCTCAGGCACGAAAAAGCCTTTTACAAAGTGGTAAAGACCCAAGGCAACATCGAAAAAGACTTCTTCGATAAACTCTCTCCTAAACTCAATGAATTAAAGGATGGTTTTTTGTATCTGACAGGCATGTATGACGATGATACAGTAGAACTGGTGATTACAGCTGATGGAACAATCAAAAACATTGTATTTGTCGAAGAGTTAATTGAAGCAGCCCCTCATATTGAAGGCTGGAAGTTTACTGCTTTGAAGCCTGCGTTAGACAAAAAGGATGTTTCCATCAACATGGCAGGATATGAGTTCAACAGTGAAACCTTACACTTTTACGCAAACGACCACGCTGACTATCCGGATGAAGTCGATATTACCATTATTCACAACGATTTTACTGAAGAGAATAAAACGACCATTACAAATGGCATTTACATTTTCCTGGACAATTATCTGGGTGAGCTGGATTTTGCCGTGAACATCGACAATTTGGAAATTACTGAAAGAGGTAAAGCCGGGAAAGAGTTAATCCCGATAGAAAAGCTAAAGGATTATCTTACTTGGAGGCAAAAGGAATTTGTTGAAAAGTATGAAGGTCTCCGGCACAACACAGACGAAGACGAGTATTCTGTTTTAGAAGCAGAATTGGAAAGCGGAAATACGCTCATAGCTGCCATCAATACAGAATTGCTGAAGTGGGACAGCAAGGCTTCGCATCCCTGGATTGTTACGGTTGAAATACCTTATGATGGTAGTAACAACAACGGGATGCCGGACGAAGAAACATATCAGCTGCTAAACGACGTGGAGAACAGCTTTTTAGAGGAACTGAAGGACAGTGAGGGCTACTTGAACATCGGCAGGCAAACAGCTAAGAGCACAAGAGAGATTTATTTTGCTTGCCGTGACTTTCGCAAACCTTCAAAAGTGCTGTACAACGCTCAAAATAAATATGCCGGACAGCTGGAGATTTCCTACGACATCTACAAAGACAAGTATTGGCAATCTTTCGAGCGATTCAATCCGGTTCCTTAATAAAGCCCTGCCACCAACAATGCATCCTATGTAAAGAGATAGCTGGGTGTGGTGAGTTGTATTGACGAAATCCAACATTACAAAAAACGAAATAAGGAAGTAATGGAAATGAATAGATTAGGGAAAAGCAGTAGTTTAGGCTAATATAGAAATACTACTGTTGTAGACAATGCTAAAATGAAGCGGCTAATAATCATAGCGACATTAGGACTATTCACTACTGCTTATGGGCAGGCATTTCCTGCTTTGGAAAAAGTGTTGAAGAAGGAGCTTCCCGAAAGTTCTACATCTGACGGCAGGTGGGTGTTTTATGCTGACAATGCAAACATTGAAAAGATTGACAAGCCTACAGTGAAAGCAGTGATCCCAAACTACGACTTTTATAGTGTTACCTTGACAAACTATTTAGGCTGGCATGTCAACCAAGGGATTTGTCTGGTTTTATTTGACAGTCTCAAATCAAAGATTACACTTGTTGAACCTCTGTGGTATGGTGGAACAAATCAACATTTGGTGCAATTATTTTTAGGTAAGAAATTCCAAGACCAAAGTTCACTTACTAACTTCTTGACAGGATTAACTCAATTAATGCAAGTCGGTTCAAGCTATAAGTTTAGAACCACTTCACAAACTGACACATTAATAACGCTTGACTTAGGCTATTTTAAGGGTGACAGTTATACAACAGGCGGTAATGGGGCGAGTTCGACAGTTAATTATAATGACGATGGTGTGTGGAGAAAAATTAAAATTGAGTTGAAAGATCTCGCCATTGTACGTTACACAGAAATAAATCCAAGGACAAATGACAAGGAAGTGATTGAGTGACGAAGAAGCACATGGTTACAGCATTGCATTTGCAATAGCATGGCTGACGAAATAAACTTCTGCTGCAAATCATTTACCAGCTTTGGTTTCGGCACATAGTACGCTGTTGGTCATTAGTTCTTAACTTCAACATCAGCTTTCAATGCAGCATTTGTATCGGCTAACGGTTCGCTATTGCCATGCCATCGCAAATGCTTCAGACGTTGGCGGTTATGCTAAGAGGACATTGCAACCATTTATAAGACAGCATTTTAAAAGAAGATTAGGTCAATACATAAAATACTCTTTTGACGGCAAGCTTTATTGACATGTGTAATTTTCCTTTTGAGAATATGAGTGGGTGAAATTTTTGTGCGATATGGCCGGTCGTTTGTTTCACCATGAAAATATGTTGGACCTGGCTTCCACTTTAAAGACAGCAAATATTCCATTTCCTCATTTGAGCGCCTACCTTTGTAAGACAATGGAGTTTTTCGGTGGACTATTTTTCCTGGATTTCTAAGAGTAAATTCAAATGAAAAGCGTTCTTCTGATACTTGCAATTTTGCCCATCACGATTGGCGCATGCGGACAGACAGGTAATTCAAATGACATTGCCGCAAAAGCTAAGGATACCAATAACATTCCTTCCAAAATTAGATTAGTTGCTGACAGTGAACCTGGCAAAACAATGATTATATCTGGAACTATTTATTTGCCTGATGGGAAAACGCCTGCAAAAGACGCAGTTCTTTCTGTCTGGCAAACGGACGCAAACGGATATTACATTGAAGGCGGTGGCGGAGCAGGAGAACTGCATCCACGAATTCATGGACGAATGAAAACAGGCGCTTATGGAAAATATGAGTTCCGGACAATTAAGCCGGGACAATATCCAAGTCATACTACGCCTGCTCATGTTCATGCACATGTGTCGGCTCCTGTTTTTCCTGAATATGCAATCATCTATTATTTTGAAGGAGATGATTTAATCACAAGTAAAAATCGTAAAGAATTAAACAGTCATAAGGGCGGAACAGCTTCTATTATTACATTAACCAAAGATAGTAGTGGAGTGCTAATTGGACATAGGGATATAATACTGGAATATGTTAAACCCTCAGACGAGACTTTGACATTACAGTGGTAATGAATTGG
Source organism: uncultured Bacteroidota bacterium (assembly GCA_963697545.1). Taxonomy (GTDB): domain Bacteria; phylum Bacteroidota; class Bacteroidia; order Chitinophagales; family Chitinophagaceae; genus Flavisolibacter. The sequence continues at coordinate 63,248 of CAVOOL010000007.1, forward strand.
AAAAATTTAGTCTCTACATTTTGATTTTCCTTGAGTATAGTTAGATAATAGCGTGATAATGACGATAGCTCAAAATCGGATAACACGAACCACTAACAGGGCATTGGCACATATGGCGGGGCGATGAACAAAACAATCGGCAATAAATCATTAATCAGCTTTTGTCGCAACGTGGCCGAATTCTATCTAGCTATACAACAATCAATGAACATTTGTACAATTATTCAGTATTGGTTATCGACTGGACATTCAATCAATGCGGCCACATCGCCAATGCTTTGATGTTGCCTGCAAGCGTAATTGTGACACTCCGCATTTTACATAAGGAAATAGAATGGATATACGAATAATAGTTATAAGAACAAGTGATATAAAAGGTAAGTTGATTTTTATAGTCTAATTGGGTTAGGTTTTGTCTATCATAAGCATAGCAACTCTCCTTACCATCATTCAACTACAATTGCGCCAACAGTTTTAGAAATTTATCACTTGGCCAAAAGTCAAACAGAGGCAGATAGAAACTTGAGACTGGGTCTTGCTGTTGATTTTGATATGAGTGTAGAAAAACTTAAAGAACAGGATGTTACAATTTTCGCTGTACCAGCGCAAACTGAATTTGGTTATATGGCTGTTGTTATTGATCCAGACGGAAGAAAGGTAGAATTATATAAAAAATTACTTCGTAGGTAGACTTTAGAACCCTTAAATAAATTGGGTAAATTTCTAGTTGAAAAATTAAGGAACAAATCAATCAACTTTGTTGAAAAGCTTCTCGCTAATGAGTGAAAAGCAACAAGGATAGTATATTATTAAATTTTAAACAGCTATGAACTTTAAACAGCCGAAACACTAAATACAAGTTCTGGAGGCGAGGTAAGCAGCCGAAAGAAATGCACAGTGATCGTTTCATGAATCAGAAGCTGAATTACATACACCATCTTACGGTAGCGGCGGGTATGGTGGATAAAGTAAAAAAATACTTGTATAACAATGCAAGGGATTATTATCATGAAAAGAAGATAGGCTTGATTGATTTTGGATGACTTTGATTTATAAGAAAAAATTTATTTATTTGCTTTAATAAAGTATTGAAGCTAGCTTTTCGGCTTAGCATAATGTCAGATCCGAAAAATTAAGTTCTCTTCTATATATTTTACAATATAATTATTAGCTGTTTGTCACTGACTTTATTCTTACCTATGTCTAATCGAAATAAAGGTTCCTTTATAGTTTTATTGTTTGTTTTTTTAAACATACTTTCTTTCAATTTTTCAGCGCATGCAACCCCCAATGATGAATGTAGTGGTGCTATTGTATTGAGTGTAAATGCGAGTAATAATTGCACTGCGGTCTATTCAGGTAATTACGGCAATGCTACACAAAGCCTGCCAGCCTGCACCCCTGCGGGATATGATGCACCGGATATTTGGTTTAAGTTTACTGCCACGGCTTCCAGCCACAGGGTAACTCTAACTCCCGGCAATGGCGCAGCCTTCACACCTGTTTTACAACTTTACTCAGGCAATTGTAATAACCTTGTTTCATTGAATTGTTTTACACCCACTACCACAGGAGGTCCAATCACAACTTTAATTACCAACCTAACCCCTGGCCTTACTTATTATATGAGAACCTATAATATGTATGGCTGGAGTTCTCCTGAACAAAGATTTACATTGTGTCTTAGTACGGCCAGCACTGTGATCGATAACGATGAATACACAGGCGCCTTTGAAGTAACGCCTTCAGCAGGCACTTCCTGCGCGGGAGTCCTAACACATGCCACCAATGTGGGCGCTACCCAATCAATGCCTGCCTGCTTTGGAACAGCAGAAGATGACGTCTGGTTCAAGTTTACAGCCACCTCAACCCTTCATAAGATTTTGGCAGAAACCAGTGAAAACGTTAACCCTGTATTAGAGTTATTTAGCCTTTCCTCCGGTACTTTAACCTCTTTGGGTTGCCGGTATATTACCAATGGCAATTATAGCCAGGTTAACACAGAGTTCAAAAACCTGATTGTTGGCACTACCTATTATTATAGAGTCTATGGGGCTGCCAGCAATAACACCAGAACCACTATGTTTACTTGTATTACCACACCGACAAGCCTGCCCCCCAATGATGAATGTAGTGGTGCTATTGTATTGAGTGTAAATGCGAGTAATAATTGCACTGCGGTCTATTCAGGTAATTACGGCAATGCTACACAAAGCCTGCCAGCCTGCACCCCTGCGGGATATGATGCACCGGATATTTGGTTTAAGTTTACTGCCACGGCTTCCAGCCACAGGGTAACTCTAACTCCCGGCAATGGCGCAGCCTTCACACCTGTTTTACAACTTTACTCAGGCAATTGTAATAACCTTGTTTCATTGAATTGTTTTACACCCACTACCACAGGAGGTCCAATCACAACTTTAATTACCAACCTAACCCCTGGCCTTACTTATTATATGAGAACCTATAATATGTATGGCTGGAGTTCTCCTGAACAAAGATTTACATTGTGTCTTAGTACGGCCAGCACTGTGATCGATAACGATGAATACACAGGCGCCTTTGAAGTAACGCCTTCAGCAGGCACTTCCTGCGCGGGAGTCCTAACACATGCCACCAATGTGGGCGCTACCCAATCAATGCCTGCCTGCTTTGGAACAGCAGAAGATGACGTCTGGTTCAAGTTTACAGCCACCTCAACCCTTCATAAGATTTTGGCAGAAACCAGTGAAAACGTTAACCCTGTATTAGAGTTATTTAGCCTTTCCTCCGGTACTTTAACCTCTTTGGGTTGCCGGTATATTACCAATGGCAATTATAGCCAGGTTAACACAGAGTTCAAAAACCTGATTGTTGGCACTACCTATTATTATAGAGTCTATGGGGCTGCCAGCAATAACACCAGAACCACTATGTTTACTTGTATTACCACACCGACAAGCCTGCCCCCCAATGATGAATGTAGTGGTGCTATTGTATTGAGTGTAAATGCGAGTAATAATTGCACTGCGGTCTATTCAGGTAATTACGGCAATGCTACACAAAGCCTGCCAGCCTGCACCCCTGCGGGATATGATGCACCGGATATTTGGTTTAAGTTTACTGCCACGGCTTCCAGCCACAGGGTAACTCTAACTCCCGGCAATGGCGCAGCCTTCACACCTGTTTTACAACTTTACTCAGGCAATTGTAATAACCTTGTTTCATTGAATTGTTTTACACCCACTACCACAGGAGGTCCAATCACAACTTTAATTACCAACCTAACCCCTGGCCTTACTTATTATATGAGAACCTATAATATGTATGGCTGGAGTTCTCCTGAACAAAGATTTACATTGTGTCTTAGTACGGCCAGCACTGTGATCGATAACGATGAATACACAGGCGCCTTTGAAGTAACGCCTTCAGCAGGCACTTCCTGCGCGGGAGTCCTAACACATGCCACCAATGTGGGCGCTACCCAATCAATGCCTGCCTGCTTTGGAACAGCAGAAGATGACGTCTGGTTCAAGTTTACAGCCACCTCAACCCTTCATAAGATTTTGGCAGAAACCAGTGAAAACGTTAACCCTGTATTAGAGTTATTTAGCCTTTCCTCCGGTACTTTAACCTCTTTGGGTTGCCGGTATATTACCAATGGCAATTATAGCCAGGTTAACACAGAGTTCAAAAACCTGATTGTTGGCACTACCTATTATTATAGAGTCTATGGGGCTGCCAGCAATAACACCAGAACCACTATGTTTACTTGTATTACCACACCGGAAAATCATTCAGTTGCACCGGTGGATTTTCGCTCATTTTCAGTACGATCACGTGGTGCAGAAAACATACTTGAATGGGAAACAGCAAATGAGATTGAAAGCAGTGGTTTTGAACTTCAATACTCTTTAGATAGCCAAATATTCATAAAAGCCGCCTTCGTTCCATCGAAGGCTCCATTAGGAAACAGCAGCCTGAATTTTAATTATACTTATACCCACGATGTTTCGGCCTTTGAGAATGGCGAGATATTCTACCGGTTAAAACAGTTGGACTCAAATGGAAGCTTTAAATACTCTCCAACCGTTTCTATCAATATTATAAATCAATCAATTTCAATTTCTCCCAACCCTGTTGCTAGTTTACTGCATATAAGGTCAATAGGAAATGAATCTTATAGCTATATCATTTATAATACCTTAGGTGCTAGGTTAAGTACAGGCACAGTTACAAATAAAACAATTGATGTTTCTTCTTTGAAACCTTCCTTGTACATATTAGAGCTACAAAGACTAAATACGAAAATTGTATTAAGATTTCTGAAGCTTTAAATAGTAAGGGGCTTAATAAAAACATACCTCCGCGAAGACTTACTTCATATGTTTCATGGTTCGACTGAACTTGGCGTTTACACATACTACATCACTAATTCAGTTTGCTTTAGTGATGTAGTATCTTGTCTCTTATGGCAGCAAAGCAATATTATATAGCACCCGCCGAGTCCACCTAACACACAAGGTCATGTAGGGAAACTCAGCGAAGAAGTAAGGGGTTAGGCTTGAGTAATAAGGTCACATCCTTTGATGCCCCGGCTTGTGTCCACACCCCGGGCCAGGGCCTTAAGGGCAGCCCTTCGGGGTGCTGCAGGCTATCAAAGACCCAATGCCAACATTGCCATTGCAATTTGGGAGATTGGAAGATGCTTTAACCATTGACAAAAAAGGCTGTTCAAACAGATTGCAAAAAGAAGTAACGTTCTGATTGTCCCTCCTTACAGTGAGAAAAACAACCCTGCGCTACCTGCTGTCGTGAGTGTTCCTACCCGTAAACGGCCATAAACAGTCAAGGGTTGGCTGTGGTTTGCAATTACAGCCCATAGAATGAGTTGTATTGGCGAAATACAACAATTTGAAAAACGAAGGAATGGAAATGCATGGATTAGGAAAAAGCAGTAGTTTCGGCTAATACGGAAATACTACTGTTACCGGCAATCATAACGTAACTCCAGCTGTCAGTAGTGTTCTTTCGATCATAGGGTAGCTGGCGTGAGACTATGTCAACGTCCATGTCAGAAAGCCGCCGGTAGCTTATGGTACCGCTCCAGCAACTCTAACTTCTCCCTCTCCGTTTGCAATAAACGTTCATAAAGCTGCGTATTCCTTTCTGCCATTTCAATATACTTCTCAATAGGATTGAATTGATAGTCAAACATCGTCACGGGAGAGTTCTCATAAGTATTATTAATGTTGTTGATTGTAGCTTCATCAGACAATTCTTACAGTCCCTGGAAGACCTTTAGTGTGTCTAAAAAAATTTCTATATTGTTTGGAAAACCCCGTTCTGCAATGAAGCAAGCCCCAAACTGTCCATTCCCATGTATACAGATACTCCTTCTTTCTGCATTTTTAATATTCAGTTCAGGAAATGCTGTTGGACAAACTGAATTACAGATTGATAAGTATGAAAAACTGGTAAAGAAAAAGGGGCTGCTTGGGCTTAAGTCAAAACTTCATCATTTTGAGATTAAACCTGAATATGATAATATGTTACTGACAAAGGAATTTGTGCTGGCCATTAAAGGCAGTCGCGCCGATCTATATTGGCGCAGTAATCTTACACTATACCTGGGCGATATTCTGCCAACGGATACTTCTTTTATTTACAGCTTTCATCAAAAACTGTTTCCTAGTTACTTCAGTAAGCTTTTGCACCTTAATGGTAAGTGGGGATGGTACCCTCCCAGGTCTTCCACATCGGTTAAACCAGAGTACGATTCGATAGGGACCCTTAATAGCAGATGGTATATAGTTTACAAAAACGGAAAGGGCGCTGTTTCCGATATCGACGGAAAAATTCTTTCGCCATTTCTTGAATACGGCTATTCAAATATCGTATCCAGTGGTTTCAACGGCTATTTGTCTATGGTCACCAGGAAGGATGCCAGTGGCGTTGAATGGCGGGGAGCTTATTTGAATGCTGATACGGCCTCATTTATTCCTGTGAAATACGACCAAATAGTTATCGAAGATTTTCCAACAAGTCTCACGTTAAATCAAAAAACTTACAGGGGTTGGGTTGCAGCCCGATATGCATCCGGAAAAACCGACTATTACGATATGAATAGCCTGAAACCTTTTTCAGGCGATGAAGTTGAAAACATCTTTGCAATCAGGGATAACCGAAAAGCAGATCATGCAAATCTTAAAAAACAAATGGCGTTGTATCGTGTATTCCGGAATGAAAAAGGTTTCCTGGGTGTGCTTGGTCCAACCGGCGAGCTCATTGTACCTCCCGGCCTGTTGAGTCTTCGTTTCAAACATTCTATACTTACAAACGGGATGACGTGGAACGCATCCTCCGATACACATGGCCTGCAGCTTATAGAAGACTTTACCCGTAAAACAAGCTCCACCTCCTCCGATACTGCCTACATATTTCCTGACGCCCAAGAGCAGAAAGAAACAGCCAGTTTCGAATTAAGGGCCACCTTCTCAAAAAATATTTTTGAAGATTTTTTAGTCCGGCTTGACAAAGTTCCGGCCGGAGGATATATCAAAATAGTGGAATTTAACACGTGCCGGAGTTGTACCAATGGTAAGGTTGCGGCTCATTATATAAAGGAAACAGAAACGTACCAGACTGCTCCGGCGCAAACGACCACCCGAACCGAAAAACTGGTATCGAAAGACCTGGATAAAAACGGAAAGTTCCCCACACGTACCGTTACCACCACCACACCAGCCCGTATGAGTACCAGGACCAATAATGTGTATGTGCCGGAAAAAGTTTGTTCCTCCTGCGATGGAAAAGGCAATATTGCCCGGGTAATAGAGTGGAATGAAACACTGCAAATGTTTGATAAAAAAGTTTTTGGGGCTTCGAGCAGGCCTAAATAAAAATAAGGCAGCAGAAAACTAATGTTTTTCCTTTGAACATGTTTTCAGCATAAGGTTTTGATCTGGAAACAATGATCTTACCTTTCTTTCCTTTCCAGGTCTCACAGCGCTGGTTTTGCGCAGGGCGGACCCGGAAAGTTCAGCAAGTGACAAACCTGGATGAAATATGGAAACAAACCCTCTACGCCGCTAGGACCAGGGCTAATGCACAAAGCCCGCAGTGCATCCCGCTGGGAAAGCAAATTTATTTTAAGAACGAGACATCGGCTAAGACCCTAAGCAAACTTCGAAAGACAACTCTAACATCCAAACCATAAAACTGAACGACAAAACCCCAATCTTTTTTTGGCAATAAGGCAGGAATGATTTACTTTATATAGCGTCTTTTATTCATCTATTATCTCCTGAATCCAGCCATTGCCTTGCGCTAATCTTCCTTATTAAAACGGTCATTTTTTATCCTAAATCATTTTTTATGCGCTTCAGTTCAAAACCTGCCGGTGGCTATACCGTATTTGCCGTTAGTGGTATTTATTCCATTTCTTTCGCCATCAGTGCCGACCCTGCCTTCACCGATGGCTTGCTGGGATTTTCAATAGAACGATACGATCCGCACGAAGACCAGCGATACTGGATGTATAATATGAAAGTGTTCAGGGAAATTGTAAAGCACCCCAAGCCCGATGAGAAATATTCTTCCTACGATCACCCGGTACAAAGTTTTGTTTGGGATGATTTTACAGCAAAACCCGACCGTGAGTACGTTTACTATTTCCACCCTGTTAAAGGCAGGCCCAAAAACTTAAGAAGAGGAGAACCGATTGAGATCAAAGTAAGAACAGAGCCCAAATACAGTAAGAAATCAAAGCATGCCATCTTTTTCAACCGCGGAGTAGCCAGCAGCCAGGCCTATGTAAAAGAATTCGGGTATAAAAACCCCTATGATATGCCGGATGATAAAAGACAAAAAGCACTAACCTGGTTAAGCCGGGGATTGGATGAAGCATTGCTGAAATTTATTAACGACGCACAGGAAGGAGACAGTCTTCGCGGCGCTTTTTACGAATTTCATTATTCCGACGTGTTGGAAGCCTTGGCTGATGCCATAGACAGGGGCGTTGATGTAAAGATCATTTACGATGCAAAAGACAATTCCTCAACCGATAAAAAAGGAAATTTCCACGAGGCGTTTCCAAGGGAGGCCAATAGAAAAGCCATCCGTTCGGCAAAGCTTCCGAAATCGGCTTTGATACCCAGAGAGGCGAATGAAACACATATTCATCACAATAAGTTTATTGTTTTTAGTAAAGGAGGAAACACACCAACATCTGTATGGACGGGTTCAGCAAATATTTCTGAAGGCGGCATTTTTGGTCAAACAAATGTTGGGCATCAAATCCATGATGAAACACTGGCAACAAAATACCTGGAATATTGGAACCTGTTAAGTAAAGACCCCGGCGCACAACCCGGCGATGATCGAAAAACACGAAAAAAGGATAACGATGATTACAAAGAAAAAGTGGTGGGCATTCAGGATGATATTCCCGAAGAAGAAATAGATGAATATACCAGTCGGCGTTACACCCGTATTCAGTCCGCGAACAACAGATACCATGTTAAAGACCTATGCTAAAATGGTAGATGGTGCCAGCCAGACAGCCTGCATCACCTTAGCCTTTGGTGTGAACAAGGAATTCAAAGAAGCTTTAAAAGACAATACACAACGCAACCATCTTGTTTTTCTTTTGCTGGAGTCGGAAGACAAACCGAATCCAAAAAGCAAGGATCCTTATATCAGGTTAACCTGGCGCAATAATGTGTATGAATCTTTTGGAAGCTATATTGACGATCCCTTGTATCAATGGACAAGAGAAACAAGCACCCGCAGGTTAGGATTAAATACACATGTTGCCTACATCCATTCAAAATTCCTTTTAAAAGATCCTTTATCGGAAGATCCGGTTGTGATTTCGGGTTCTGCTAATTTCAGCGCAGCATCCACCGAAGAAAACGATGAGAATATGGTAATCACCAGGGGAGATTTAAGAGTAGCCGATATTTATTTTACAGAATTCATGCGGCTGTTCAACCATTATTATTTCCGGTCGGTATACAACCGGGTGAAGGATGAAGAAACGGAAGAAGAAAAAGAAGAAACCGTATTTTTAAAAGACAGTGATGAATGGCTTCAAAAATATAAGGCAGGAAGTCTTAGAAGGAAACGTGTGGATATGTTTGCCAATATGCATATTCCTGCAGTAGCACATTCTGAGTAATTCCTTTTCCAACGAGCGCCACAGCGTATCTTTTGTCGTCCGCACGGGGCCTGGCCATGCCGCCCCCGTGATGCAGTTAAATAATTTTTATTTCCTTTTCCTTGCTTTCCCTCAGAGACTCCAAGCCCAGTCCTTGTGCTTAGCGGTCCGGTGGTTTAGGATTCCTGTAGTTTATTTTATCTTCCTGCTGTGCCGGTCAGAAGAGCCCTAACAAGTGGTGAAGGGTCTTTCCCTCAGGGATGTCCCGGAGATGTTCCACACTTGTGCCGTAGTTGTCCCAGGGATGTCCCACCCTTTTTAGATGCGGGACATCTATGGAGCAATCGTGCAACAAGCCAGGAATACACCCGGCAGAACCTTGCATTTTCCCTTCAGGCTGTGTATCTTTTGGATCACTCTATCCATAACCCTTTAAAACGACACTATGGCAAAACTACACGGCCCTTTCCATTTTAACGGAACCCTCAAAGGCCTCTCCGCTTACACCATGCAGGGATGTGAAGGCATTATTTTACGCACCCCTTATGGCCCCTCCAAAGAAGACATTAAGACCAAGCCCTCTTATGATATTACCCGAAGGAATAACAGGGAGTTTGGCGGCCGCTCCACGGCGGTCAAATGGATCCGGAACGTGTTGCATCCTTTAAAGCCTCTTTTTGATCACAATCTCTCAGCACCTCTCAATACCCTGCTCAAGCCCATCCAGGAAATGGACCGGCAAAGTGAATTTGGTGAACGTCATGTACTCCTTTCGCTGGCCCCTCAGCTGCTGGAGGGTTTTAATTTCAACCGCAGGCATCCTTTTGATTCAGTGGTGCGCAACCCTGTTGGCTGCAGGCTTTTACGGGAATCGCTTAGTGCTGTAGTGGAATTCCCCGCCCTGCTGCCTTCTTTTACCTTTTTTCCTTCCGGCAGCCATCCCTATTACCGCCTGATGATGGTGCTGGGCGTAGTGCCCGATCTGTATTCTGCATTGCCTTTGTACCGGCCCAAGGGAGACTACGGCCCCGTTATAGCACAGGCAGCGCAGACGGAATGGTACCCGGTGAAGAGCGGCTCACCGGCCCTCAGCCTGAAGTTGCAGTTACCGGTGGCGCCTCCAAACAGCGATTTCAGCCTCATGCTGGCTATCGGTGTCGGGATGGGATCTGTAGGAACTGGAGGCAGCATTACAGGCGTACGCTATGCGGGCAGCGGAAAAATCCTGGCCATGAGGTAAGAAAAAAGGTAATCGTGAGTGGTGAGTGGTGAATAGTGAGTGGGGAGAGTCACTATGAAGGAAGCGTTTCTACCTGGTTCTCCACCTCACCCCATCACTCTGCTGCTGGCAGCCTCGTCCTTCCCAGCAGAGAGACAGTGGCCTCTATTAACTATCAACTATTAACTATCAACTATCAACCTGATCAGCCGCCATCTGAGGAGGACAGGAACTTAATGCACCTCAAACGAGCTTCCTTCCACTGCTATTTCCGTATTGGGAAAAACTTCTCTGGCTTCCGCTTCAAACTGATCCAGCGTATTGTATTTGGAGCTGAAGTGGCCGATCAACAGTTTTTTTACGCCTGCTTTCTTGGCGATTTCTGCCGCCTGTTTGCTGGTGCAATGAAAGCGTTCGTACGCCTTGTCCTGCATGTTGGCATGATAGGTTGTTTCATGATAGATCATATCAGCGCCTTTGATGTAGGGGATCATATTCTCATCATATCTTGTATCGGCGCAAAAAGCATATTTTTTCCCGGGTTCAGGTGCAGAGGTCACTTCGTCGTTGCTGATGCGCTGTCCGCGGGGCGTAATATAATCCAGGCCTTCCTGCAGGCTTGAATAAAAACTCACCGGGATATTCAGTTTCCGGACTTTGTCTATCAACAGTTTTCGCTTGCCTTCCTTTTCTTCAAATAAAAATCCATAACATTCTATACGGTGCGTGGTAGGAAAGCAACTGATCCTGATCTTTTCATTATCCACCAATACTTCAGGCTTTGTAAGTGTATGAAAAAATAAAGGATACGGTAATGTGGTATCAGCCACATTCATCTGCATTTCAATGATCTGTTGCAAGGGAGCAGGACCGTACACATGCAACTCCTGTTTATGAGAAAGCAATCCAAACGTGTTAAGCAAACCTACCAAACCAAAATAATGATCGCCGTGCAGGTGCGAAATAAAGATGTGCGATATTTTACCTCTTCTGATCTTGTATTTGATCATTTGTATTTGAGTGCCTTCACCGCAATCCACTAAATAATTATTGCCGTCGTGAGATATTACCTGGCTGGTGGGGTGACGATTGAAAGCTGGTACTGCTGAGTTATTTCCAAGTATGGTTACAGACAACATTTTTTAAAGATAATTGTCAAAAAATAAAGAGAACTATTAAAACTTAGACAAAGTTTGCTCTATTTGAGGCAAATAACTTCGGCCAAAAAGGTAAAGATGGATGAGCAAAGGATAGAGATTGCAGACCTTCCATTGCTCTTTGTAATTGTAAGGAAAAGCAGCATGATATTGATACGCTTCGTAAAACGAAGAGCGGAAACCGCCGAACAAAGTGGTCATCCCCAGGTCAACGGAAGGATGCCCAAAATATACGGCAGGATCAATAAGAAATGGCTGCGAAGCAGGGCCGCACATATAGTTGCCACTCCAAAGATCGCCATGCACCAAAGCAGGTTTTGATTCGCTATCAAAAATGCCGGGCAAGTGCTGATACAGGTTTTCAAACTGCTGCTGATGCCGGGTTGTCAATAATTTTTTATCGGCACATTTCAGGAGTAAAGGACGCAGCCGTTGATCCACAAAGAAAGGGATCCAGTCAGCCGAAGGCTGATTTGTTTGCGGCACACTGCCCATATAGTTTTCTTCATCCAGGCCAAAATACCCGTTCGACACCTGGTGCAGGGCCGCCAATTGTTCTCCAAAGCTTTTCCAGAAAACCTCCGTTCGTTCGCCCGTGTCTATCCATTCCAGCAATAAAATCTGGGAATGGTCCTGTTCAAAGCAATCAATCACCCCTGGTGTTTTTATAACATTTTGTTTTCTTATCAGGTTCAGCCCATTCGCTTCCTTTTGAAACAAGTGTGGAAATTTTGAAGCAGAATTGATCTTGCAAAAAACGGAATGATCAGAGAACACCAAACGGCAGGTTTGATTAATGCTGCCGCCGCCAACCGCCTGGAATTTCAAATGCCGTACACCGGGAAAATGTTCTTCCAGTTTTTGCTGAATGGCAGCCTGAATGGTTAAAGAAATTTGCATATTCTTCCTAAAGATTACAGGACATTGAAGAGGGCAACATCTGCCCGTGCCGGTACGGACGGGCCAGTAAGTTCGATAGCACTACCCAGCTGATAAATACCGTGAGAAAAAGCAAGGGCACCAACTCTTATTTCACTACAAGTGGTCTCCTAAATGGACTTTTTATAGGGTGAGTAGTGTAGTGGTGAGAAATTGAAATCATCGTGAGACGTGAAACGTGAGAGGTGAGACAGCAGCCTCTTTCCTTTCTATTATCCATGAACTATCAACTATGATCCTGATGGCCGTCATAAGAGAGCTTCCCCCTCACCATTCACCACTCACCACTCACAAAAGGCATTGGCGAGATGGCTTCTAAATGCTAACTGTCGAAATCCTCGCCGCCCAGCAGTTCTCTTTCTATTTCTTCCATTTGAACAATGTCCCAGGCTTCACTTTCGGTAGGCGTCACATTCATGATCTCCAACAACTCTTTTTCATCCAGGAAAGCCTCCAGGTTCTTTGGCAATTCGCAAAAAACAAAAGAAGCTTCGTTCTCATAGAATTTTTGCTGGGTTCTTACCAAAACCTCGGCAGCTTCTTCCTCTATATTTTCTACATTCTTTAAGTTGACTACAACATTCTTTATACTACCTTTAAGTAGCTCTAACAACCGGCGGTTCAACTCTGCTGCCATATTAGCAGACAAATTTGAAGTTTCAACACGGATGACATGAAATTTCTCTTTGGTATCAGTTTTGACTTCCATATATAACAGCTGGAAAGACTTAACATTTTCCGTCTCCCCTGCTCAAAAATATTTTTTATTATTGTATAAAGCACAACTATTAAAATGGATAATAATTTTTCCTCACAAGTAAAAGAGATCATATCGTTCAGCAGGGAGGAAGCATTACGTTTAGGCAATGATTTTATAGGCACGGAACACTTATTGCTGGGATTAATTCGTGAAGGTGATAATACAGCGGTTCGAATTTTGAAAAGCTTTAACGTTGATTTATACGAATTGCGAAAAGAAATAGAATTGGCCGTAAAAGATAAGACTGGTAAAAACATTGCGAACATCAATAGCTTACCTCTAACAAAGCAGGCCGAAAAAGTGATCAGGGTAACGGTTCTGGAAGCGAAGGCATTAAAAAGCGCTACTGTGGAAACAGAGCACCTGATGCTTTCCATTCTGAAGAACAAAGAAAACATTGCAACTCAAATCTTAAATCAATTTGACGTGGATTACGATTTATTCAGACAGGAACTTGGGGTGATGAAATCAAACGACCCCCGCGCCGAGTACCAGGAAGAAAATGACGATGATTTTGATGAAGAAAAGAAATATTCCGGATCAAAATCAAGGCAGGCCGGCGCCACAAAAAGTAAAACTCCTGTATTGGACAATTTTGGCAGGGACATCACCAAGTTGGCCGAAACAGGAACACTCGATCCCATCGTTGGCCGGGAAAAAGAAATTGAAAGGGTCTCTCAGATCCTTTCCCGCCGTAAAAAGAACAATCCCATCCTGATTGGTGAACCCGGTGTGGGTAAAACCGCCATTGTAGAAGGGCTTGGCCCTGCGGATTGTTCAGCGTAAGGTATCAAGAGTACTTTTTGACAAAAGAGTGATTTCTCTTGATCTTGCGGCACTGGTAGCCGGTACAAAATACCGTGGCCAGTTTGAAGAAAGAATGAAGGCGATCATGAATGAGCTGGAAAAGAACCGCGATGTGATTCTGTTCATAGATGAAATTCATACCATTGTAGGTGCCGGTGGCGCTTCTGGTTCTTTGGATGCCTCCAACATCTTTAAGCCAGCCTTGGCCCGTGGCGAGCTGCAATGCATTGGTGCTTCTACTCTGGATGAATACAGAATGTATATTGAAAAAGATGGAGCACTGGATCGTCGTTTTCAAAAAGTAATGATTGATCCGCCAAGCGTAGAAGATACTATCACCATCCTGAATAACATTAAGAGCTAAGTATGAGGACTATCATAATGTGAATTATGACCAGGAAGCCATTGATGCTTGTGTAAAACTGAGTGATCGTTATGTTACAGACCGTCTGTTGCCCGACAAAGCCATTGATGTAATGGATGAAGTAGGCGCCAGGGTTCACTTAAAAAACATCAATGTTCCTCAGAACATTCTGGATCTGGAAAAGAAGATAGAAGATATAAAAGTTGAAAAGAACAAGGTAGTTAAAAGCCAGAAGTTTGAAGAAGCAGCAGCCTTGCGTGATACCGAAAAACGGCTGGGTGAAGAACTGGAAAAAGCAAAAGCACAATGGGAAGAAGAAAGCAAGCATAAACGCTATCCTATTGGTGAAGAAGAAATAGCAGAAGTGATCAGCATGATGACCGGCATTCCGGTGAAGCGTATGGTGGAGGCTGAAACAGAAAAGCTCCGTAAGATGGCGGATGAAATGAAGGCCATGGTGGTTGGACAGGATGAAGCCATCAGCAAAGTGGTGAAAGCTATTCAGCGTAACCGTGTGGGTTTGAAAGATCCTAAAAAACCAATTGGCACCTTTATCTTCCTTGGCCCTACCGGTGTTGGTAAAACAGAGTTGGCAAGAGCCTTAGCCCGTTATATGTTTGACAGTGAAGATGCCCTGATTAGAATAGACATGAGTGAATACATGGAAAAATTCACCGTGTCCCGTTTGATTGGTGCACCTCCGGGATATGTTGGTTATGAAGAAGGTGGTCAACTGACAGAAAAAGTTCGCCGCAAACCCTATAGTGTTATCCTGCTGGATGAAATTGAAAAAGCGCATCCGGATATTTACAATATTTTATTGCAGGTACTGGATGATGGACAGTTAACGGATGGTTTAGGCCGCAAGGTTGATTTCAAGAATACCATGATCATCATGACTTCCAATATTGGTGTACGCCAGTTGAAAGATTTTGGTGAAGGTGTTGGATTTGCCACCGCAGCCCGTGTTCAAAACCAGGATGAGAACAATAAAGCAGTTATTGAAAAAGCACTGAAGCGTACCTTCTCTCCTGAGTTTTTGAACCGTATTGATGATGTGATCATCTTCAATTCGCTGACCAAGGACCATATCTTCGAGATCATCGATATCTTGATGAAGGGTGTTATGAAACGCCTGACCAATCTTGGATTCAGCCTGGAGCTGACAGAAGATGCAAAAGGCTTTATTGCGGATAAAGGCTATGATCAACAGTTTGGTGCAAGGCCATTGCACAGGGCCATTCAAAAATACCTGGAAGATCCGCTGGCAGAAGAAATTCTGAACATGAATATCAAAGCCGGTGATGTGCTGGAGGCTGATCTTGATAAGGAAAATGGTAAACTTATATTTACTTTAAAACAACCTGCCAAGGCAGAATCGAAAGCATAATCTAAGCAACTAAAATACAATCCCGCTTCGGCGGGATTTTTTTTGCACGATTGAAAATTTGTTTCAAATGGCTATAGAAAAAGGATCCTTTTTTTGTTGTGTAATTTATTGACTGCATTTTTGCAGGGAGCGATATGAAAAAGATCATTATTACAATAGATGGCTGGTCATCATGCGGCAAAAGCACGCTGGCCAAACAGCTGGCGAAAGCGCTGAATTATATTTATGTGGATAGTGGCGCTATGTACCGTGCCATCACCTTGTATTTCTTACGAAATCATATTGACTGGACAGATAAAAAGGAAGTGAAAAAAGCCCTGAAAGACATTTCCCTCGAGTTTGTTTACAATCCAAAGAGTGAAAGATCGGAGATTTACCTCAATGATGAAAATGTTGAGTATGTGATCCGCGATTTGGTAATAGCCGAAAAAGTAAGTGATGTGGCTGCTATTAAAGAGGTTCGTGATTATGCCGTGGCGCAACAACAAAAAATGGGAAAAAGCAGGGGTATTGTGATGGATGGAAGAGATATTGGCACTGTAGTTTTTCCTGATGCCGAATTAAAGATTTTCATGACGGCCGATAATGCAGTAAGAGTAGAAAGACGCTTCCAGGAACTCTACGAGAAAAACCCCAACATTACACTGGAAGAAGTTAAAAACAACCTGGAGTTAAGAGATTATATAGACTCACACCGTGAAATAAGTCCTTTGCGGCAGGCTGAGGACGCCATTGTTTTAGATAATACCCATCTTACAGAAAAAGAACAGTTTCAAAAAGCATATAAATGGGCGCTGGAGCATATTGAACAGTACGCCTGATTATTGGACCTTTTTTTGTTTTCTATAAGTATAGCTCTCTTGTTTTAAAGGCAGGCTACCATTGTTTCTTCAGCTTAAGGGCACAAATCTCCTGCAGGAGATTTGTGCGGACGTTATGACGATTAAAACAATGGTTATGAAAAGGATTTTATTTACTACCCTGATTAGCTTTGTTGCTTTTTTCTCCCATGCACAAATACAGTTAACTAAAGCGTACACGCCACAAAATGGCAACTCTTATTTTGAGCTGGCAAACAATGGTGCAAGCCCGTTGAATTTAGGTTGCTATACGCTTATTAGTTATTACAAAACAACCACTGACAGAGGTTTTTATGTTCTTACATTGCCCAATCAAAATATTGCGGTCAATGCTGTTGTTACAATTGGCACGGCCGCACCTTCTTACGGAAATAACTACAATAGCCATATCAATTTTAGCCTTAAAGACCTTTTTGCCAAAGGTTTGCTTCAGAAACATGTAATCAGTATCAACAGCAATAGCTTTATAAATAATACGGCGTCACTCAACTCCTCTGATTTTTTTGATCAACCAATTGGCACCAATGAATCTGACGATCGTATGGTACTTCTTTTCAATGGTAGCCAATTAGCCGACGCTTCTTTTCCGATTGATGTCAATAACAATTTATCCCAATTCTTAAGCCTCTTACCCAATCTTTCTTTTACCAACTCCTGTGGCAATCTGGTCACCGTTCGGTTTGGAACCCTGCCCTCTATGTATGCTACTATTTTTAACCGGCCATATGAAACAAATGCAAATGGTTATTTTAAAGAATTTCAAATCAGAAGAAATAACGCCACCGTACAAATAGCCTGGCAAACAAGCAGGGAACGAAACAACCGCGGATTTGAAATCGAAAGAAAAACCGGCAGCGAACCCTGGACCACCATTGCTTATGTTGCCGCCTTAGCTCCTGATGGCAACAGCAATGAGGCTCTAAAATATTTATATGGCGACAATGGTTTACCTGCAGGCAATGTACAATACCGCCTGAAACAAATGGATATGAATGGCCGTACGACTTACAGTTCCGTACAAACACCGGACAATTCAGGTTTGGTTGATAAGGTAGTCGTGTACCCCAATCCCACCCCTGACGGACGGGTGAATGTGGCTTTTGGACGTGTCAATTCTTTAAGGGATGTACAGGTACTGGATATCAATGGCCAATTGATACAGCAATGGTTGTCGGTAAATAATACCAATCAGCAAATAAACGATCTGCAGAGAGGCAATTATATAGTACGTGTGATTGACAGGCAAACCGGCATAGTGTCAAGCGAAAAAATAATCGTCCAATAAAGATTTATAGAAAAGTTTGAATAGCATTTGACTTTGTCAATAATGTTTCTATTTTTGCACCACAAGCACATCCCTTCCTTTTTTCTTAGAAAGACCGTCCCCCAAATCATCGAAACTTATTGCAACCCGATTTTCCTGACTATCCTCAGAAACGAACCTTTTTGTCTAATCCCTACGTCAACTGATTGCAGCTAGCTGCGATACTGTTCCACCCATCCTATTCATAATTACCTCTTCCACTTTCCCCGAACAACCTCAAAACAGGATGTAATAACGCATCATATACCGGTGTTGAGCACACCACCTATAAACTATTTTCTCAACCCTAACTCTCTGATTATGAAAAGGATTTTACTCTCGTTTTTTTTAGATCCCTTGCCTTTTTGAGTAAGCTAAATGCACAATGTACGATTACAAATGTAACCATTGCACCTACAAATGTAGATGCAAGCACCTGCACCGTAACATTTGATTTATCTTACACTGCAACCGTCAACGGCGGAAGTGAATATGCCGTTGTGCATTTGTGGCAAGGCAGCCATGCCTCTCCAGGTGCTTACCCCGTTCCTACTTCAAACACAGCAAGTATGATTGGAACAATTGTGGTAAAAAACCCTAATGTTACACACTTCATTATTGTCAGCATGGCCTTCTGATATGAAAGCAGGAACTAACCTTCTACATCCAATATGAAATTTTTAACCGGCGGTTTTCATGGAGTGAAAATGCTAATGGAAAGAACTTATAGCTTTAAAGGGCTGCAGGTACTTGTGACCAATTGTGCCGCCCAAGGCTGCTACTATAACAGGTGATGTTTGGGCCACGCAAAATGACCAAAATGCCTCCTGCCTTAGTGCAAACACCATAAGTGTAGTTGTGTAACGATCCGGTTATGACTGGATTACTTGATATGTTCGAGTCCGAGAAGGTTTTCTATTGACTTTACAACCTTAGCCATCATACCATTACATTTTCTGCTTACAAGGATGCTAATGAAAATGGAGTGTTTGATGACGCCGATCGGAATGCAGGTAAACTTAATTTATCTGGGTCCGGTATTAGTGGAACACAGACTAATGTTACAATTACCAACCCAGCAGGTATCAAAACAACATATGGATATTACACTTACGATCAACAACTCACTGGCAGTAAGTTTGGAGTGTTTGTAGTAGCAAGAGTATCCGGTAATAATTACGACAATGTGCTTATTTATTGAAAACAGTTGCGCCAGTACCCCTCTGCCCGTTTCTTTCAAATCTTTCACTGCCACTAAAACCAACGGTGCCACTTCTTTAAAATGGACCACTTCCACAGAGATCAACAATAAAGGTTTTTATGTGCAGCGTTTTTACAACGGCCAGTGGGAAAACATTATGTATGTCGCAACTAAAGCAGAAGGCGGAAATAGCAGCTGCAGATCTGAACTACACATACGACGATGACTTTCAACTTTAAAGGCACTGCTGCAGTACAGAATTTTACAAGTTGACATAGATGGCAAATCTAAATACAGCATGGTAAGATCGGTAAGCAACGGCAGCCAGGCGGGCCGCATATCAGTTTATCCTAACCCGGCTCCTTCAAATGCCAACGTGTCGATTGTATTAGGCGATGCCAGTTCTACCTACGATATTCAGATCGTAGATAACTCAGGAAGAATTGTAAAAGAGTTCTCTGCTGTTAAAAATACCCAACAAATTTCCAACCTGCCCAAAGGTCAATACCTGGCAAGGGTGAAACAAAGAGAAAGCAACCAGGTTTCGGTTGAAAAGTTCATTGTACAATAACTATAACACAAATTCCATCAAAGAGCAGCAAGTCTCTTTGATGGAATTTTTAATCTCCCCGGCCTGGAAGTGCCGCTCTTCCCTTCCACACCAATTAAAACTTACAAGAAGATACTGCATAACTGACCATTCCCTTAAAACAGGAACAATAGAACGTATTTAAAGAAGCGATAGTTTAAGGTCGGTTAGCTCAAAAAAAGGGATGATCAATTGATCATCCCTTTACTTTTATGAGTGGTGAATGGGAGGTGAGTGGTGAGGGAAAGCTCTCTTATGCCAGATGGCTATCAGGATGATAGATGATAGTTGATAGATGATAGAAGGGAAAGCCCCCAGCGCTGTCTCACGTCTGTCGTCTCACGTTTCACGATGGTTTGGTAGTACTCACCACTAACCACTCACCACTCACTCATTTATGAGCCCACTTATAATTTTTAACCTTATTTCCCTTTAATATCCAACAGCTCCACTTCAAAGATCAGCACGGAACCGCCTGGTATTTGCCCGTGATCATTCATACCATAAGCCAGTTGATACGGAATGTACAATTTGTATTTTGAGCCTTCAGGCATTAGTTGCAAAGCTTCTGTCCAGCCGCGAATGACTCCATTTAACGGAAAAGAAATGGGAGCCCCTCTTTTATAAGAATTGTCAAACTCTGTTCCGTCAATCAAAGTACCGGCATAGTTTACTTCAACCGTATCTGTTGCCAGTGGCTTGCGGCCGCTGCCTTCTTTAATCACTTCATATTGCAAACCGGAAGCGGTTGTTTTAACTCCGGGCCTGGTTTTGTTCTCTGCCAAAAACTTTTCGCCTTCCTCAACATTTGTAAAAAGGTTGGGATTCAAAAACCGCATCACACACATGTTGGCCTGGTCTTCTGTAAGCATCATTTTCTGCTTACTAAAAACATCATTAATGGCCCTGGAAACAACGGAGGTGTTCAGGTTTTTAATTCCCTGCTGGGAGTAAAAATTGGCCACGCTCATACCTATTGCATAACTAACCGAATCATTCAGGTTCTTTAACGCAGAAGCAGACGGAGCTGCTTTTGCAGGCGCTGTTTTCTTAGGAACAGCTTTTTTGGGAGCCGTCTTTTGGGCTTGTGCGGCCAGAGAAAATAAGGCGAAACCCACAACAAAATACTTTTTCATGTTTTAATGTTAAGCAACAAAAATAAAGGAATGGCTGTCAAAGGTTGTCAATGATAAATTAATTTCGCTAATGCTCAGAGCGTCTATACAGCTATACAAAAATGCGTACAGCGGTTTGTCAAGACCCATGTGGTGGCTGGCGCTGGTTATTTTTATTAACCGCTGCGGCACCATGGTTATCCCTTTTTTAACGGTTTATCTAACCGATAAAGGATATACGCTTGCCGAGGCCGGTTATGTGATGGGAGCTTTTGGAACCGGCGCCATTTTAGGTGGTTATTTGGGCGGCCGGCTGACCGATCAATTCGGACATTTTTATGTACAGGTCTTTAGCCTGTTGATCAATGGTATTTTATTCATTGTGCTGGGCTACATGCAGACCATGCTGCAGATCGTTATTTGCATATTTGTTCTTAGCAGTTTAGGCGAAGCTTTCAGGCCGGCCAACGCGGCTGCCATTGCGGTCTATAGTAATGAAAGCAACCGAACCAGGTGTTATTCCCTGAATCGTTTGGCCGTAAACCTGGGTTGGGCTGTGGGTCCGGCCGTGGGCGGAATTTTGGCAAGCGTTAGTTATTCTCTTTTATTTTGGGCTGACGGACTAACGTGCATTTTTGCATCGCTGTTTTTGTACATCGTGTTTTCAGGCGATAAAAAAAAGCAAGCCCCCAAAAAAGAACATCCGCAAAACACAAAAAAGAATTCAGCTTACCGTGATAAACTATTTTTATCCGGCATGTTCTATATTTTTCTCGTAGGCATTTGCTTTTTTCAAATGTTCAGCATCATTCCCGTTTATTATAAAGAGCAACTGCATCTGAATGAAGCCACCATAGGCTGGATACTGGCCCTAAACGGATTGATTATAGCCGCGGTTGAAATGATATTGGTGTACAAATTAGAAAACCGGCGCAATGCCGTTTTATATATGACGCTGGGGGCTTTCCTTATCGGCTTTTCTTTTTTGATCCTCAACGTTTCTTCTGCAATGTTGATTGTTTTGCTTAGCATAGTCGTGATAACCCTGGGTGAAATGTTGCTTTTCCCGTTTATGAATAATTTTTGGGTAAGCAGAAGTACAGAAAGCACAAGAGGGCAATATGCAGCTGTTTATACGATGTCCTTTTCACTGGCCATGGTAATGGCCCCCACCATAGCTTCTCAAATTGCTTCCCGCGCCGGCTTTAAGACACTTTGGATCATTGATTTTATTATTTGCATTTTTGCAGCTGCAGGATTTTATTTATTGAAAAAAAGAATGTTTAGCCATGAATGATTTTAGCCGCCCCATTCAAATTCGCTGGTCCGATCTTGACCCCAATTTTCATTTGCGCCATTCGGTTTATTATGACTGGGGGGCTTTTTGCCGTGTGGAGTTTTTAAATGCATACGGACTAACGGCTGAAGTCATGCAAAAATTGCAGTTCGGCCCTATCCTTTTTAAAGAAGAATGTGTGTTTAGAAAAGAGATCAAATTAGGTGATGAAATAAAGATGAACCTGCAATTGATCCGCGCCAGGAAAGATTTTTCAAGATGGAGCATTCAACACCAGATTGTAAAAAATGGTGACGTACTTTGCGCCGTATTAACCGTTGACGGCGCCTGGATGAATATCGTTCAACGCAAACTAACGTCTCCGCCGGAACAAGTGCACGATGTATTCAGCAAAATGCCCATGGCCGAAAATTTTGAATGGATATGATTGGCGGTGAGTGGTGAGATGGTGAGTGGGAAGAGTCACTACGGAGGAAGCGTTTTACCTGGTTTATGGCTGATGTCTGATGGCTGATGGCTGATAGCTGATGGCTGACAGCTCACGGCTATGCTTAAGGCAAGTCGTTCAATAGTTTTACCTGTGCCGGGTTAACCGTATAAAACGAATTCAGCAGGTTTCGTATAAAGCTGTTTTCCTTATAGGGTTGTATATATTCTGCCACGGCTTTGTGAGTGATATCGGTAAAATCTTTAGGCAGATACCCCATTCCAAAAAAGCTTCCCTTCACTACTAAAATGCAGGAAATTTCATGCTCTGTCAATCCCTTATCCAAAACCACGTAAGAAGGCCGCGTAGTTAAAGACGCAATGGCCTTTAGTACTCTTTCGTTATACGCCGTATAAGGCTCTGTTTTTTCACAGGCGCCCAAACAATGCTCCTCTATCATGCCAACGCATTTGTCTGCATCGGTTTGCATAAAACAAAGCTTGGGGCATAAGGAGTATTCTTTCATTAGTTTGCGCAGCACACCATGTCCATCTACTTTATAATGAAAGGTATAAACGGGGTTTGAATTTTTTCTTTTCTTTTCAATGGCCAACCGCATATAGCCGTTCTGATCTTCATACATAAAAATGCCATACAACTCTTCCGGCTTTTTTTGGGAAGTATTAAAAAGGGGCCATAACTTTTTTATTTCGGTTGATTCTAAAATAGCGGCCATTAACTCGGTAGCTGTGGACTGAAAACTGATTGAGTAGGTATGACGTAAAAAATTTTGTTTTTGCTTGCTGTCCGAATTATTGCTGAAATGACTGTTCACCCTTGTGCGGATATTCCTGGCCTTCCCCACATAAATCACCTTGCCTTTTTGGTCGTGAAAATAATAGACGCCGGGTGTTTTGGGCAAAGCATCAAAATGCGCTTTAGGCACATTGGGTGGAAGCACCTGCTCCTTCGAATTTCTGTTCAGGCTTGTATGAATCAAATCTTTTGTATCATTTTCTAAAAGTTTCCTGAACAAAATAACGGTTGCCGCCGCATCGCCGCCGGCGCGGTGGCGGTTGTTTAATTCAATACCCAACGAATGACATAAGTTGCCAAGGCTGTACGAAGGGAAGCCCGGAAAGATCTGCCGTGCCAGGCGAACCGTGCATAGTTTTTTGGCATGAAAACTATAGCCATAAAAATCCAGGTGGCTTTTTATAAAGGAGTAATCAAAGTTTACATTGTGGGCCACAAAAATATTTCCCTGCAAATAGGTATATACTTTTTCGGCCACTTCTTCAAAACGCGGCGCATCCTGCACCATTTCATTGGTAATGCCGGTAAAGGCCTGTATATACCTCGGAATATTCTGATCCGGGTTGATCATTGTTTCGTATTCCTCAACAATATTCTGCCCGTCAAATATTTTTATCGAGATCTCAATAATGCCATTTGCCGCTGCGTAGCCGCCGGTCGTTTCAATATCTACAATTGCATACATCACCCTGAAGTATTTTTGAGGAATCGGAAAGGCATCGAAGTTCTAAAATTTTTAGTAATGCAACAAGCTTTTGACAAATATTTAATGTTCCGGAACCGCCTGGAAAAGGTGTATAAGCATATTGGCAAACAGGCCAAACGGCAGGGCCTCGGGTGCTACCGCGTTTATGATCATGATCTTCCGGAGTTTCCTTTCCTGATTGAGTTTTATGAAGACAAGCTTTATGTAGCCGAATACAAAAGAAGACACACCCTCACGGATGAAGAACATGAAGAGTGGTTGCTGCATTGTAAGGAGGTTATGGCGAATGTTCTGGGCATAGGCCCCGAAAACATTTTTTTAAAGCTCCGGCAAAGAAAAGAGAACAGGCTGGGACAATACCAGAAACTCAATGAAGAAAAAACTGAATTCATTGTTCATGAAAACGGGTTAAAATTCATAGTCAACCTAAGCGATTATTTAGATACCGGGCTCTTTCTGGATCACCGCCTTACGCGGCAAATGGTGCGGGAACTGTCGGATCAAAAAAAAGTGCTGAACCTGTTTTGCTACACGGGTTCGTTTTCGGTTTATGCCGCCGCAGGCAACGCATCGAAGGTGGTGTCGGTTGATTTATCCAAAACTTACCTGGATTGGGCGGAAAGAAACATGCAACTGAACTTCCCGGAATTTACAGGCCATGAAGCAGGACATGCCGATGTAAAGCAATATTTAAAAAAGCTTCCGGATCAAAGTTTTGACCTGATCATCATGGACCCTCCCACGTTCAGCAACAGCAAGCGCATGGAAGATTTCCTGGACATTCAAAGAGATCATGCAGAACTGATAAATGACTGCATGCGCATTTTGAGTACCGAAGGAATTCTTTTTTTCAGCACCAACTTTACTAAATTTCAAATAGATACAGAAAAGATAAAGGCCTCTTCCATTAAAGACATTACAAAGGCCACCACTCCTTTCGACTTTGCCGGGAAACTAAAACGGCAGTGTTTCCGGATCACAAAATAAAACCCCGCCAAAGCGGGGCCTTCTCATGTGCATGTGAAACTGTGGTTATACCAGGCTGGGTTGGGGTTTCTAAAATCCTATTGATCATAATCCATGGCTGATAGAAGATCGCCAATTTGATGACAGACGGGTATTTATACAAGGTGTTATCCAATAAAAAAGCGGACTGTTTAAGGTCCGCTTCTCTTTATAAGCTTTATATCCTTATAAGGTCTTCAACACATCGTTCATGTTACGCACCGCATCAGCACTTTTGTTAAACGCAGCCTGTTCCTGTTCGTTCAATTTATAATCCACAATCTTCTCCCAGCCATTTTTGCCTAACACAACCGGCACACCCAGACAAATATCCTTTTGTCCGTATTCGCCATCCAGGGCCACGCAGCAGGAGAACAGGCGTTTCTCATCACGCACAATGCTTTCCACCAAAGCCATACCAGCCGCCCCCGGTGCGTACCACGCAGAGGTACCGATCAATTTTGTAAGTGTAGCACCGCCAACCATGGTATCGGCTACAATTTTTTGTTGCTGTTCTTCACTTAAGAACTGGCTTACCGGAACACTGTTCCATGTAGCATAACGGATCAAAGGAATCATGGTGGTATCGCCATGTCCGCCAATTACCAGGGCGTTCAAATCGTTTGGTGAACAATTCAATGCCATGCTTAAATAGCATTTGAATCTTGCACTATCCAAAATGCCGCCCATACCAATGATCTTGTTTTTAGCCACGCCGCTTGACTGCAAGGTCAGGTAGGTCATGGTGTCCATTGGATTGCTGATCACTACAATAATAGCATCGGGAGAATGCTGTAAAATATTTTGTGTAACACCTCTTACAATGTTGGCATTGGTTCCAATCAGTTCTTCACGGGTCATTCCGGGTTTACGCGGAAGGCCAGACGTGATCACTACTACATCCGATCCTTTCGTTTTTGCATAATCGTTTGTACTGCCCACTATTTTGGTGTCAAAACCAAGCAGGGCGGTAGTCTGCATCATGTCCAGTGCCTTACCTTCGGCAAGACCTTCTTTAATATCCAATAACACCAACTCTTCACATAATTCTTTACGTGCAATGTTATCGGCCGTGGTAGCACCAACTGCTCCTGCGCCTACAACTGTAATTTTCATTGATGATTTTTTATGTATAAAAAATTATTTGCCTTGCGAAGATAGGTTGATTGAGTTATTTGCCTGAAAGTTGATCGTATGATATTGGTCAGCGGCTGGTACGAAATTTAATTTTTTACCTGGCTGCATGGCTACTATCACCGTCCCTTGTGTCACTCACTGCATCGTTCGGTAATGCTTATGAGCATAAGGGTTACACTCCTTCGTATACCAGGCGGCTAATAAGATGGCAGATGATAGATGATAGATGACAGAAGGGAAAGAAGCTGCTGCTGTCTCACGTCTGCCGTTTCACGTTTCACGATGGTTTCCCTGAAGGGGTTTGGTATAAACCGGTCTTTTTACACTTGGCGAGCATAAAAAACCCGGTCCTAAAAAGGACCGGGAACTGTTGGACTGCTTATAGAGAAGAAAAGTTGAGGGCTCTACTAACAAACACGTTAGTAAATGGTCAATGTTTCATAGGATTTTTTATTTACGCTTCCCGTTGTACGGGAAAACTACAAATACATGGTTAGCCACTTCACTTTCATCTAACAGCCAAACCATTATTGGCCATAGCCGTGTTTGGCTTTATGGCATGCGAAAGTATTAGCGGGGTGTTACTAAAAGATGAGGTACAGGTTAACTTAATGTTATCGTGCATAAGGCGAACCGGAAGTTATACTAAACTGCTTTGAAGTTGACAGGAGAACCACGTGAAACGTGAGACGTCAAACGTGAGACAAAAATGCACTATGGAGGAAACGTTGCTACAGGTTCACAGCTGACGGCTGAAGGCTGATGGCTGACTGCTCTCGGCTGCCCTGACTAGCAGATTGGTATTATTTCCTTCCAGCAAGCTTAATAATGATTTAACAGCTATGGGACTGCACTCGTTCTATCTTGCGGCCTCAATTTTCTCATGTGTATGTACCCTGGTGTTTCCACACCGGGGGCTTTATTTTTAAACCGCTGATAAGTAAACGCCCTACTGCCCGCATAAGGAATTAAATGCTGCTGATGCTGGCTTTAGGATGCGCAAGGAGAAAATTAAAGTGAAAACAAATCCAGACTACCATTCAATCGCATCCGGAAAACTTCCAGGCCGGCCTTGTCTTTTTTTTCATTGAGCGGCTGCAGCAGGGAAGCGTAATTTAAAATATTAAATATCTTGATGCCCTGTGAAAGGCTTTCATACTCCAGCGGTTTAATCCCGTAGCCTTCCAGGAAATATTGCTTGTTATCTATGGACAAATCATGAAGCGCAATAGAAAGGTCCCATAGCGGGGCAATATGAGATACGCAATTTTCCCAATCAAGCAGGGCCAGTATCTTTCCCTTTTTCATTTACCATTACATTTTTCAAGCGGAGGTCCCCATGATTGAGTGCGGGAGAAAAGGTCCATTTTTCCATTTGTCTCACCGCCTTTTCCAACCTTGTCCATTTTGTTTTGGTAAAAAACCCGGTTTGTTTTAATGTTTTCATCCGGGCGGGCAAATCCCATTCCCCGTGCAAATATTCCTTCCATGTACTATTTTTCGACAACCGGTTTTTCGACCAATTAAAGGTATTGCCGAAATTATTGGTAGGTATAGAATGTATCAGCTGTGTATAGGCGCCCAGTTCCTGTAAGTATTTCGTGCCGCAGCGGATGATTAACGGCTTCCGTTCCTTCCACTTTTTTCTGCAACATGTAGGGAGCATGTATAATTTCGCTTCCTACTTCTAAAATCTCTGCAACAGGCACCCCGATCCGGCCCGCTTTTTCAACCGCCCATTGTTCTTTTAAATAATCGCTTAGTTTACCGGCAGAGGAACCAATACGGACAATAAATGTTTCGTCCTTACACTGCACTTCAAAAACAAAATTGGTAAGTCCGGCAGGCTTGAATTCTATTTTCTTTGGCTCTGTTCCAAAATAATGCTTAATGACTTTTTGCACCAATTGGGTCTTCGTTCGTATTTGAGCGGTAGTTCGTTTTGCCATCATTATACAGCCAGTTTTTGCTGAAAGCCCGCCAGTGTAAATAAAAGATCTCCGAGTTCACCAGAGCCGGAGGCAAAGATAGAAGAATGAATGCCTTTATAGGGAAGGGAATTGTTACCCACCTGTATGGAAAGACCTACCGATTTTAAAAACGTATCCATTTCCGAATCACCTGCACCAACAGAGTGCAACATGTCAAATTTCAGGTATTCAGAAAGACGATGCGCACCATATTCCTTATCCACTTCTTTGTGTGTAAAAAAATTACTTTGCCGTGTATGCTGGTAAGCCATTAGCTGGTCCTGCGGCACATCAATCAGCAAAAAGATCATACAAACTTCCTGTTCCTTTAGCCTTTTCTCCAGGCTTGTTACCGAACCGCTGATTACTTCGGAAGCACTTACATACTTCTTTGCAACTGCCTGCTTCTTTTCTTCTGCCGGCGTCCAGATAATTTCTCCCCTTTGCCAGTCCCGTGGATAAAAGAACACCAGTATGTCATCGGCTTTTTTATCAACCAGGTCTTTTACAATGGCGATCACTTCGTCAACTTCTGTTTCAGTAAGCGGAAAAGCCGCTATCTCCTGATAGATCAATTCGTTTTGTTCATCTTCCAGAATATAACCTAACAGGCTGCCGTTCATCAGTACCGTAGGTATGGGACGGTTAGAGATGCGGTACCAGTCCTTTCCAAACGTCCGCATGACTGATAAGGGAAACCTAAGGGTATTGATGACGATAGGCCTTCCCAGGTCGTATATTTTTTTTAATCCTGCTTCAACCTCGCTGGGAATGGAATACTTTCCCTGGTACTCGTGTATGGCCGTACCATCCAGATCTGTAATGACCGCTCCGCATTTAAAAAACTGGCTTTGCTGAAAAAACTCTTCTATTGCTTCGTGCTGAAGGGAACTGATTGGCATATCGTTTAGCTTAAAGAGCAATACATAAGCAAAGGATATGCCTCTGTTAAGCAAGGTCTTCTTTAGATTATAGTTTATGCTCTTTTATATCGCTTTTTTACTGATAAAGAGCTAACCGCCGCTTTCAAGTGGACAGAGAAACACGTGAAACGTGAGACGTGAGACAACGCTCTTCCCAATCTTATATAAGCGTTGCCACAGGCAATAACAAGAGTGTACTTTGAAGGAACATTGCTACGTTCACTGCTGACGGCTGACCTCTCACAGCTCTCTTGAGAGCAGTTTGGTATAAGCGTTTGTTACAGATAATCATTTAAACCAATCAAATTTTAGGGACATTGATTCCCTGTATTATCCCTGCATTAACTTTTTAAAGCCTCTCCTCTTGTTCTTAACAAAAAGGCGTAACTTTTATACAAATGCTGGCATCATGAAAAAGATACTGGTGGTTTTTAACGGAACCAATTATCCCTTGCATGTACCGGAATTTGCGCTACGGCTTGCCAACGGTGCGTATGCACTTTTACAACCGGTTTTTATACAGCCCGTGCATGTAAGTGAAGGCCAGTATTTCTTTCCCAACGATTTATCACTCAGCCAATCCAGCTATACAAAAGCCGATGAAGAAAGTGCGGACCTGCACACCCTGGAAGCCAACAGGCGGCTCTTTACCGACTCCTGTCAATCAAAAAATGTGGATTGTTTTATTGATACCAAAAACTGGGTTTCCATTGAAGAACTGATTGAGCACAGCAAATTTGCTGATTTTGTTATCAGCGACACCAAAGAAGCACTCGAAGATTATTCCTTTAAACAATTTCTTGCCGGTGCCCACTGCCCGGTTTTTTTAATCCACCGGAATTTTGAAAAACCCGACCGGGTGATCCTGGCCTACGACGAAACTCCCTCCAGTATTTATGCCTTAAAACTCTATAGTTATCTTTTCCCTCAATGGCACCTGCTTAACAGCGCCTTACTCTCTATTAACCCTAAGCTTCAAACCGAAAATGAGCAACATCTTAAACAATGGCTGTTTCTTCATTTCAACAACCTTTCAATTCATTTGCTGAAGGGCGACCTAAAAAAAGAACTCATTGAATTTATTGGTGAAGAGGCCAGCCAGTCCCTGATTGTTATGGGAGCATTTGGCAGGAAGGGCCTGGCCGCCTTGTTTCATAATAGTCTTTCCAATACCCTTTTAGAGGAGACCAATGCTTCCTTGTTTATTGCCCATCATTGATTGAGCAGGATACCAGAAGCCATCGCACAAAGGCTTTTTGTGAGTGGTGAATGGTGAGTGGAAAAGTCTCTTATACCAGACGGTTATCAGGATGACAGATGACAGATGGTAGTTGATAGATGATAGATGATATCAGCCGTGAGCTGTCAGCGTCAGACGTGAAATCTAGCAACACTTCCTTCCTGATTCACCTTGTCTCACGTCTCACGATGGCTTTCTTCACCGCGGTTTGGTATCAGTTATTGTTCTGAAGGTCAAATTCACCCGGGGCTTTGTAACCAGTTTGCTTGGCGGCAGGCGGTGTAACCAATTGGTTTGTGTTGTTCCTTTCATTACCAGCAGGCTGCCGTGTTCTAAAATGAGGGAAACGGTTTCTTTTGATTTTTTATGCTTGAACGAGAACTTGCGCTGGGCTCCAAAACTTAATGAACCAATTGCGCCGTTCTTTTTCAGATCTTTTTCAGCATCGCTGTGCCAGGCCATTCCTTCCTCGCCACTATGATATAGATTAAGCAAACAGGAATTGAACGTTTCACCGGTCTTCTCTTCTACCATAGCTTTGAGTTCTAGTAATTCTTTTGTCCAACGCAAGGCTTTTTTGGTCCTGTTGGAATACGTGTATTCAAAATCTTTATCGCCGTACCAGGCTACTTTGCGCCGGGTAACAACCAGTTTTCCTAAAATAATAGCCTCGTCATTCCGCCATTCTATACCGGCCAGTAAACAGTTTAAAAAGTTATCCGCTTCCCTGGCCGAAAATATTTTTCCATAATAATTTACGATGCCGTCTTTAGGCAAAACATTTATTGTTCCGCCGGTTTCATTACTGAATAAATCCATTTTTCCAATTTTGATAGTTAGTCTTCATGCAATGCCCGCAGGGTCTGTATCCGTTTTCAAGGGCTTCGTTTTCCGATGAAAAGAAAACCCTGGCCTCCCGTTTCATCCGCTTGCCTGATGTGCATTGCAGTGTTCCATATATTTTTAGTTTCAGGTGCCCGCCAAAACAAATTTCGGTATGCCTGATTTTTCTTCGTAACACTTCCGCCGCAATGTCTATGTGCTGTATCATTTCTACATTAATGCATCGTAAAAAATGATTCCCGGTGTGTATTTCGCCGCCATTTTCGCTGTACTGTTTTGCCAGCCGATGTAAGCTCTTTTTGACGTAAGATTCTGCATCGTCTTTGTTTTACACCTCTGCATTTGCTTTGGCTCTTTCCCAACCGATCATGGCTGTTTTGCGGGTATTTCCCCACATGTATCCACCAAAAATTCCTGAAGATTGAATAACGCGGTGACAGGGAATCAGGAAAGCGACAGGATTGCTTCCAATAGCTGTACCTACTGCCCTTGAAGCATTTGGAATATCAATTTTACGGGCAATCGAGCCATACGTAGAAAGTTGTCCCATAGGTATTTTGAGCAGGGTTTCCCACACCTTTAATTGAAAATCGGTTCCTTTTAAATGCAATTTTATTTGCGGTAGTTTGCTCCAGTCGTTTTGAAAAATAAACAATGCATTTTGTTGCAATAAGTCCAGCTTTCTGTGGAATAGGGCATTCGGAAATTTTGCTTTCAAATCTTCCAGCGCCCCTTCTTCGTCCTCATTGAAAGCCATATAACACACCCCTTTTTTAGTCGTCGCAACAATCAGGTTTCCAAAGGGGCTTTCGGCAAAACTGTAATTAATAGCAAGATCGCTACCGCCGTTTTTATATTCTGCCGGTGTCATGCCTTCAATATTGATAAATAAATCGTGCAGCCTGCTGGTGCCCGAAAGACCCGTTTCGAAGGCCGTTTCAAACAATGTTGCCTGTCCTTCTTTAAGTATTTTTTTTGCATGCTCCACGCTTATATACTGCAGGAATTTTTTAGGGCTGGTGCCCGCCCACTCTGTAAATAAACGTTGAAAATGAAACGGACTTAAGTGCACTTTTTCAGCCACTTCGTCCAGGTTGGGTTGTGCCTTGAAATTTTCTTTGATATAATCTATTGCTTCTGCAATGCGATGATAATTTATATTTTCCTGCGTATTCATTTGCTTCGATTTTGTACTGCAATGTCGAAAGTATTTTGCAGTCATAAAACCCGGAATTTGCTAATGTTTTTTTGAGCGGCAATTCCGGATTTAGTATTTGGCATAGGCAGTTGATAGAGAAACACGTGAAACGTGAGACGTCAGACGTGAGACAAGAGTGCACTCTAAAGGAAGAGTTGCTACGGTTCACTGCTGAAGGCTGAAAGCTGATGGCTGACCGCTCACGGCATGCATAGCTTTTACTCTACACTTAAGCGGATAATTTTGTTTGAAAATCGTCGTTTTATATCTGGTAAATAGCTCTAATTTTAATATAGCGTACTTACGCAAGTGTTTCGCTGAGCATTTTAATAACGATGTGCTGTTTACCTGTTGTTGAAAGGCTCAGATTTGTATCAATGGAGGCGAACACCACGGATAAGATCCTTTAACGAAATAATAAGGCGGGTATGGTATCTTCCAGTCAAACAGTCGCTTCATCCGCAAACTACCACGGCACAGACAAACTTCTTACAGGGATTGTTTTAGCTGTCATTACCTTTTGGCTTTTTGCGCAAACAACCTTAAACATTGCGCCGGTAATGGGTGCGGATCTAAAAATCAGTCCCAACCTGAACAATCTTGCCGTGAGCATCACGGCGCTGTTTTCCGGAATTTTTATTGTTGTAGCCGGTGGGCTTAGCGGACCGGATGGGCAGGGTGAAACTTACTTACATTGGTTTGCTGCTTAGTATCATTGGTTCCCTTCTTATTGTTATTTCACCTTCGGGTACTGCTGTATTTCTATTAGCCGGACGAATTCTGCAGGGCCTTTCAGCAGCTTGTATCATGCCTGCAACCCTGGCATTGACGAAAGCTTACTATGATGGTAAAGAACGCCAGCGTGCCATTAGCTTTTGGTCTATTGGTTCATGGGGCGGCTCGGGCCTCTCTGCCTTATTCGGCGGATTGATTGCCTCTACCATTGGCTGGCGGTGGATCTTCGTTCTTTCTATTCTTGTGGCTATTATAAGTTATTTATTAATCAGGGGAACACCGGAAAGTAAATCAACGGCTACAGACAAAAAAGCCTTCGATTGGGCAGGACTTATCGCATTTATTATCGCCATGCTGGCCATAAACATTGTCATTGGGCAAGGCTCCGGCCTTGGTTGGTTAAGCCCTGCCATATTAATTTGCGGCGTCATTTTTATCATATCCGCTATTGTTTTCTTCCGGATAGAAAATAAGAGTGAAAACAGCTTTGTTGATCTATCGCTTTTTAAAAATCAAACATTTTCAGGAGCTACCCTATCCAACTTTCTGCTAAACGGAGCTGCCGGAACACTGCTTGTTTCGCTGGCGCTTGTACAAACAGAGGCAGGCTTGTCTTCTTTGCAGTCTGGGTTAATTACTATTGGTTATTTAGTAGCCATACTTGGCACCATCCGGGTAGGCGAAAAATTACTTCAAAAAATGGGGCCCAGAAAACCAATGCTGCTTGGCTGTTGCATAACAGGTGTGGGTATATTATTAACAAGCCTTACCTTTTTAATGGCTAAGGAGTATATTATCGCTTCATTTATTGGGTTCACATTATTTGGCGTAGGGCTTGGCTTTTATGCCACACCTTCTACCGATGCAGCTTTAAGTAATGTTCCTGGTAATAAGGCGGGGTCTGCATCCGGTATTTATAAGATGGCCTCATCGCTGGGGGCTGCCTTTGGCGTTGCCATTTCTGCAGCCATCTTTTACGGGCTTAGCAAGATGAAAGGAACTCCGCCAATGGCAGATCTTTTCATGGGCAGGACCGATAATATAGATGTAAGATATGCAGCAGGCATAGGACTGCTTTTTAACGTATTTATGGTTGTTGTAGCCATAATAGCCATCTTGATAACAATCCCGAAGGGCCGCCCGGAAAAAACAGTTAAATAATCCGAAATATAATTTTCGTTCAATCAATCTTTCTTTTACATGTACATATACTGGCAGGCTGATGGAATAGAATACAATTGATACAAATTACTTAATACCGATGGCCTGCTTTACTTTTTCTTTACTGTTTCTGGAAACAGGTATTTCATGTCCTCCCTCAATTAGCAGTCTGTCCCCTTCAACTTTTATCCAGCTTTTGATAAATATACTATTTACCAAATAGGATTGATGACACCTGATAAAGCCATATGAGCTTAACAACTCTTCATATTCGAAAATAGGTTTTGATGAAGTATGCTTGCGATCGTCTTTCAAATAAAAATTGGTGTAGTTATTATCTGATTTACAGAAAAGAATCGTTTCGGGGCTAATGAAAAGAGTTTCTTTGTGCCCGGGAATAGCAATTCGCAGTTGATTTTTATTGCTGATGGTGCGAATCAAATTTTCCAACCGCTCGTTTTGCTTCTTTTTTACGGCATTAACAATAGCTCTGTCTACTGCCATAATCAGCTCATCGATGTTTATGGGTTTTAGCAGGTAATCGATGGCAGAAAACTTTATAGCCTGAATGGCATATTGGTCATAAGCTGTAACAAAAATGATTTCAAAGTCGGGAGCTGTCATACTTTTTAATAGATCAAACCCTCCCCTACCTGGCATTTGTATGTCTAAAAACAGTATTGAAGGATTGGTTTCGCTGATGAGGAGCAATGCTTGTTCAACATTCGTAGCAGTACCTGCCACGGTAATTTGCGGACAATACTTATTGAGCAAAATTGTTAAATTCTCAATATTGCTGATCTCATCATCCACAATAACTGCTGGTACCATTTATAGCCAGTTTTTAAATGATAATAAAATTAAAGTTCCCTCGCTGGTGCTTTCCATGTGCAGTTTAATTAATTCTTCACCATACTCCCTGTTTAGTAGTTCAATTCGTTTCCTGGAAAGACTCAAGCCATATCCTTCCTTAAGGTGGGCTGTTTCAAACCCAGGACCATTATCAGCTATTTTAATCACCATAGTATCTCCATTTTTATCGAGGCTCACGTTTAGCACTCCTTGCCCGTTCAATTTAGAAAAACCATGCTTAATTGCATTTTCCACAAATGGTTGCAGTAAAAAAGGAGGTATTGTTGAAGAATATAAATCTATATTTCTGTCTATACTCAAATTGTATATAAAGGGGTATCTCAGTTGTTCCAGGCCAATATAAATTTTCAAATTTTCCAGTTCTTTAGTAACCGGTATAAGGTCTGTCTTGCTTTCCTTAAGTGTTTCTCGTAATAATTCCCCAAATGATGATAGATATTTACTGGCAGCGTCTACATCTCTTTTGTTAACAAGTCCCTGAATAGAGTTCAGTGCATTAAAGGTAAAATGAGGGTTTAACAATGCATGAATGTTTTTTAGCTCTTCGGCAGATTGTTCCGCTTTTTTGTTTAAAAGCCTTACCACCTGTTTTTGATTACGGAATTTTGAAAGGAAGTTGAAAAATACAACTGCCAAAATCAGCAAAATTAAAATGGCAGCCTTGAAGGCTGCCGTCTTATACCAGACAGATGAAATTGAAAAACGTAATTCACTTATACTATCCCGTTGCCGTTTAAATCTGATGAGAACCCTGTAATCACCAGGGTCAAGATTTTTTAGAAGTATATAATGATTGTTGTATTCATTACCATCCCATTTTCTTATTTCTTTATCAGCCTTTAAAAAGAGCATATTCCAACGCATCTTTCCTGTAAATCTTTGAATTAATATCAATCAGCACATTGTTTTCGTTGTAGGCCAGTTTCAAGTTTTCCGACGAAACGGATAAGTTGCTCGTGTACTGGCGATGCCATCCGACATCCAGTTGACGCTCATCAAAACGATTTTCACTGGCTATCAAATTTGAAAAAACCAGGGCATTATCGGAAGTACTTAGCGACTTTATCTCCGGGGCGCTCTTTTTAAAATAAATAACCCTTGACGAAATGATCTGCCCCGCCTTGTTCCTTAAATGAGCTACCAAATATTGTCCAATACCTGCGCGGTAATTCCCTGTAATTCCGACTACCCGCCTTCATGTTGCCAACACGCTCTTGTGTAAATTGGCTAATATGCGTCCAGGGGGTTATCGTTGTTTTGTTATTTAGCAAAACAGTAAATTCAAAATCATTTGCATTTTTTTCATTTAACTGGGGCACTAAAAAATAGATCCCGGCCGTGTCATACACAAAGAATAAAGGAGTTTGCTCATTCAGAGCTGTGTCGATATTTAATTTATATTGGGGGTTCCAGTGTGATATACCCACAATATTGCTTTCAAAATTATCGTAAATACCATTATACGGAATGGCCACACCCAGCGAGGGCTTATCTCCGGTTTCTCCGAATGAGGTTGAATAATTGGACCAATCAATTTGCGAATAGGCCCTGACTGAAATCGCCAGCAGCGATATGATTAATAATTTTTTCATGAGGTAAACCTACTATCATTGAATCCTGCTTAAAGGAAGTAATAGGTATGTGGCCTGAAACTTTGTGAATTCTGCTTTTATTACCGGAATTCGGATTAAGCTTCTTAATAGT
Source organism: uncultured Bacteroidota bacterium (assembly GCA_963697545.1). GTDB lineage: Bacteria > Bacteroidota > Bacteroidia > Chitinophagales > Chitinophagaceae > Flavisolibacter. The sequence continues at coordinate 100,126 of CAVOOL010000007.1, forward strand.
TTGATGTTGCTAAAGCCAGCATTATTACTTCCCGCTTATTCTTTATCTCACATAAATCAATATACATAGACTCTGCAATAGTATCGCCAATCTGCATATGAAACCTTAGGTTGAACATGGTATTCCCCGGCCCTCTTGACAACGAAGTACGAATTTCTTATTTCAAAGAGACAGTTTACATTCTTACTGGTTGATGACCCACTCGTATAGACTGTTTATAAGTTCAATGAAATTGGACATCAGAATATCCTTTTTAAGAACCAGGACTGACTCTTTGTATGCCAAGTAAGAAACTGCCGCAAAGGATGAAACTTTTTTTATAACACGATCAACATAACGGCAATTCAGTTTGATCCATCTTTTGACACCCGAATTGACACACAAAAGAAAAAGCCCTTGCAAATCGTAGACTTACAAGGGCTTTTGCGGACCGGACGGGACTCGAACCCGCGACCTCCGCCGTGACAGGGCGGCATTCTAACCAACTGAACTACCGATCCTTAGTTGGGGTTGCAAAAATAGGAGAGATTTTTATTCGAGCCAAAACAAACTAAAAGGTTTTGAAAAAAATCTTTAAAAAAATCCCGGCTGAACCGGGAGAAACCTAACTTATTTTCTTAAGTGGTATGATCCTTCCATCAGAATTATCAAACAAATGCTTGATGGCAGTAGGTTCAGGACTTATTCTTTCCGCCGGTCCCAGGCTTTTTTGCTCGGCTTCCTTTTGGGCTTTTGCCCGAACATACGCATCGAAGCGCTGCTGCCTGAATTCTTCCAGCTTTTGCATAATACTGTAATGTGTCAGCATTCCTTTGAACTTACCATACTTCCCGGCTTTTGCCAATTCAAAAAAAACGATCAGGTCTTCCAGGCTTAACTGGTCTTCTTCTGCTGCCAGAATCAGGTCGCAGGCACAAACCGAAGTTTTTGTTTCGGTCAGCTTTTTACTTTTCGGTAAAGCCACCGAATAACAAAATTCCTGCAAGATTAATTTAACCAGCTTGTGCATCCGCTTTAAGCCATACTCCGCTACCAGGCCCGGAATGCGTTCTTGCAAAGGAATGGAAAGTAAAAGTTCAAAATCGGCTTTATCTTCTTTTACATATTGTTGCAGGGCAAGGTTAGCGATCACCTCGTATTCAAGGGAACGCATAAAGCGTTTCCTGCTCTTTTTTATCCCGCCGGATGAATCTTCGCCTGAATGGGCTTCATCAGGCGATACTATTTTAGTGTTATCCATGTTATCTCCTGTATAATTTATGAATGGCTAAAAAACCAGCGATTTCTCTTTCAAATAAAATCCCTTCAGAGCCTTCGCCTGTCCCCTTAGCTTGCTTTTGCATAATTGATGCGCATCATCTTCAAACGCTGATATAAACTACCAATAACAAGAGCTGCATTGTCGTCGCTCAATTCTGCCTTATGCCATTGTTCATCGCTATCCATAACATATAATTCATCTTTCGGACTTACACATACAGCCCAGGCATTAAAGGGAAAACTGTGTGGTGTTACTTTTACTTCTACAGCATTTTTGAAGTACAAATAATCATGACCAGCAAGCCCCTTTATTATATCAACACATTCCTGGAAAATTGTTTTTGTCATGGCTATCATTTTTATTGGCCTGAAGATATTATCTGGCCAGCGTTATCCTATAGGTTGACTTCGATGTTTTAAAGGCTCCTTCTATCACTTCGCCGGTTTCCGGATCAACAGCCATTCGTCCGGGAGCTACTTTTCTTAGTTTTTCTTCCACTTCTTTTTTCTTATCCTGCAAAAATTTTATTTGCTCCTCAATCTCACTCCACTCAGCGCTGTGTGAATAATCATAACTGACACCCGCCTCGCACATCTCAATTTTAGCTCCTGAAGTAGTGATCAGTCTTCCATTGTGCTTCACCAGTTCTTCCCTTAAGAACTCTACATAGCGTTCGCTTTTGCGCACTGCTTTTGTAAATTCCTCCATGGCCGCCAGCGCTTCTGCCACCTCGAACACATTGCCTTCTTCCAAAACATTTTCTACAGACTGGATGGCCAGTTCCGCAATCTGTTTTTTGGTCAATCCTTCTTTTATGGACGGAAGAGACGATTCGTTATGCTGCACTAAGTGTTTTGCCATTGATTTGATTTCTACGGTTAGCAATTAATTGTTGTAACAGCGGATTGGCATCTACATCCATCTTATTTTTTTGATACAGTTCCACCAGTTCTTTGTGCGTATTGCACAATTCCACCTTGTTATACCAATCACTTCCGGGCTTGATGACATTGAAATCTTCTTCGCCCTGGTCGCACCATTGCGCAATGATCTCTCCTGTTTTTTCGGATGGAACAAATGCCGCCTTGTCCATAAAAAGATTGGTACGGTCCTTCGACGTGGTGGCATGATGCTTTGTGTCCAGTTCCAGGTTGATGGTCAACTCATATTCAAAACCTTCCCGTGTAATTTCCCGCAGGCCACCTTTTTCAATCCTGATCTTATTGCCATCCTTGATCATTTCATAATCCTGCTTGCGGCGCACGGTTGTAATAATGTGGCAGGGACTATGCAGAATGGCTTCTAAAAACGCCTGGTGACGGGGCGTAACTTTTGCCCAGTCCTGGTATTTACCGCCAAGGCTTTCAACAATCTCCAAACAACCACCTTTGCCATCCCATTCATGGGAAATAGAATCGACAATGATCACTTCCATACCGGCTTTTTCACAGGACCGGATGGCTTCTATATAACGTTCCGGCGAAAAGGGAGCGGTTAAGGGAAGCACATTATAATCACCCAAATGGGCATACAAATCGGCGCTTCCGTTTTCGGTGTCTATTATGGCTACTTTTGAAAGATCGCCGCACAAACCCTTGGCGATTAAAATGGCGCTGTATGTTTTACCGCCGCCGGAAACTGCCGAGAGTCCCAGGCGGATCTTTGCTTTTTTTCTTGTTGCTTTTCTTAATTGCATATCTCTGGTTTCACTGATGATTTAATTTGATGACACACAGGAGTTAATTCGTGGGTCGAAGAATGTTTTTTGGGATAATGGCTGCAGTTTTTAGGTAAGGCTTAAAACTTTACGCTGCCCGGCCAACACTATGCTCGAATTCATGGGCGAAGTAGCGGATGGCTGCTTCCGTAATTTCATCCATTGCACCGGTTACTTCCAGTACAGGCTTTATATCAGTGCCGTTCCATTTGACAAATTCTATATCCACGGTATAGCGGTCAAATATGTCCAGTACCGAAGCCGAAGAATTGAAATACCCCACGCCTTCCACTTCCAGGTCGCCAATGTGCTCCGTCACGATCTTTAAATCACGAACCACTTTGTGTTTTAAGGGATAGTGGAAAGTGAAGCTTTTTCTTGTCTTTCTCATTGTTGGGAATTGTGAATTTTTAAGCTAAATTTGATCTATTAAAGATACAAATATTCACATTATCAACATAAAATTCACATTTTTATTCACAATAACTTAACGGAATGCAACAACCGCAAAATCTATTGGAAATCAGGAAGTTATACGGGTTAAATCAGACCGATTTTGCCCATAAAGTGAAGATGAGCCGGGAATTAGTGAGTAAAATTGAAAATGGAAAAGTTGAAATGAAAAAGCCCACCTGGAAGAAGATCCAGCGCTTTTTAGAGAACAATCCGCCACAAAGTTTTTCACAAGATGTGAACATCATAGGAAAATTTTCACATTCCGAAAAACGCCACACCGAATCTTATCTGGCCGCCCGTCGCGGCCACAAGAACGAAGCTACCCTGTTCATGGTTCCTTTGGTAGGCATTAAGGCACAGGCAGGCTATGTAAAGGGGTACGATCATGTGGATTATATAGACACTTTGGAAAAATACTCCCTGCCGCCGGGTGTCAATCCCATAGGCGCTATCTGGCGTTATTTTGAAATTGAAGGCGATAGCATGGAACCTACGCTAAGCGCCGGTGATGTGGTGCTGGCTACCATGGTTCCGGCCGAAGACTGGAATGACATCAAAGACTTCTGTGTGTATATTATTCACACACAGGACCAGTTACTGATCAAAAGGATCTATAAAAAATCAGCTACCGAATGGGTGCTGATCTCTGATAACGAAGGACTCTATCCGCAGGTTGCATTGAAAAAAGAAGAGGTAAAACAATTGTGGATCTTCAGAAGACAGATACGTGCCAGGGTACCGCAGCCAAAAGAGTTTAAAATCACAGCATAAACTTTAGGATAAAGAAATAGCCTGCTTAATCGTTGGACGGAACCGGGCTTAGTTTGTTCAAAGCTTTTTAAACACTGCGGGCATAAACAATTGTCGTAGTTTTTTTTAAGGTGGGCCAATGTTTCAGCAGAAAGATGGATGCTGCTCACACCAGCATCCCCGCGTTTCATTTTGGCAACCAAAGTTCTTTCCGCATTTTGAACAATGCTTTTCCATATTTCCAGGTTATTTAATTTTTATTGACTATCGGGTTAAGTGAACCATCGACTGTTTTGAACCACATAGGCGCATAGAAACATAGGTTTTCACATAGAATTCTATGTGATTCCTGCTATTGTGTGCTATGTTTCTATGTGGTTCCAATTAAAGGTTCGGTTCAGCGATAGTCAATTTATTTTTTTGGCGATCTCTTACCAAAGTAACAACAAAGCGCTTCCTCCTCCGCTGCAGTCGCTAAATCTATTTTTATGGCTATCTTTGCGCCGATGATGAACCGTCAAAACATAAAGATCTCATCTCTGAGCCTTTTTAGAAAGGTTTACTTCTTCTCAAATTTCAAAGACTTTAATACGCTGGCCCCGGCCCTGTAACCTGGCCCGGGGATACTTCATTCTTGTATAGAATCAATTTGATTCGGGCATTGCCTGGCGCAATTGCCTGCAATAATTCTTTTCACCAAGACACACCCGTCTTTGTAAAATTAAAGTCATGACCATTCAAGTAAAAAATAATTTAATTGTAGCAAAGGAAGACTACGATCTGTTGATGAACTATGTAAAAAAAGGTAAAAACCTGTTTCCTAACCAAAAAGTGTACGCCAGTAATCTGTTGGAAAGTATTGAAAAAGCAGATGTGCTGAACGAAGGAGAATTTCCAAAAGATATTATCCGCCTGAATACCAGGGTCACGCTTAGAGATAAAATTGCCCGTTATAATTATGTTTACACGATAGTGCTTCCCGAAGAAGCGGATCACAGGAAAGGAAAAGTTTCCGTGCTGGCTCCCATCGGCTCTGCGTTGTTTGGATTTCGCATGGGCGAAGATGTGAATTGGCAGATACATTCCGGCAAACGCTATTTCACCATAATGGCAGTCACGCAACTTTATGAATAATCAGCATATGATTTAACGTAAATGAGCCTATTGCTGTTTTGCTAACAGTAAACACTGCCAGGTCAAAGAGGCTGCCGCTTCAAAATCCCGAATGAAGATGGACAGCCTCTTTCTTATTCCTGATCAATAGGGTTACCGGATGCTGAAGAGTGCGATCCGCCAGTAGTCGGACACAGCGCAAGAGAAGCTTAATCAATGGATAAAAGCCGGAAACCTAAAATACGCCCCTGAAACGCAAAGGGCTATATTTAACTTAGTATAAACCAATAAAGATTTTATCTGTATATTTATTTGATAAGTTTGCATTATGACAGGTATTCGTTTTCATATTATATCCAATCACCACTCCACGTACACCGTACTGGATACGAGTGATTGCTATACCTGTTCCTTTACGGAGTTTTATCCCTTTTGCCCCAAACTCTATTACGTCTCAAATTTTAAAGACTTTAACACGCTGGCCCCGGCCTGCCAGTAAGGTCCGGGGATCTGTATTTACCATTGGTCTTTTAAAAGGTGAATGGATACAATGCAACGAAGACCGGCTTTTCTTTCACAAAAATTGTACAATCATTTAAAAGGCCTAATCTCAAACGAGAGGATATTTACCACTGTACCTGTGTTGCCGGGTTGGAATCACCCATCACAATACAGGCAAAGCAGTTTTTAATCTGTCACGGTAGTCAATAGTTCACTACACAATTATGTTTTATGATGACAACCTTCATCGTTGTGTTGCTCGTTATTGCAGGCCTGATACAAACACTCGTTTATATCAACCAAAGGCATTTAAAAACCAGGAAAATGAAACAGTTTTTGTATTTAAGTGAGCAGGGAACAAAAAATGATCTGAGCTTTTCGAGCCAGGAGATGATTGGTGATAAGATCATCGGGCTGGATGGAATAAAACGAAAGCTTCTGTTGATGGATGATGTAAATGGACGAACACTTCTCCAAACAATTGATTTGGGAGAAATTGAAAGCTGTACCCTAAAAAAAATATATAACGGCATACCCGCAGGAGAGCTTAAGAGAAAAGGAATAGAGGAGTTTATTAATTCGATTGTATTACAGTTTGATTTTAAAAATGGAATACGCAAACCCATCACTCTTTCATTTTACGACAAGGCCGTTAACGGTCCTTCTGAAATAAAAGAGCTGGAAACAAAAGCAAAAGGATGGCAAGCCATTCTTTCAAAGCTTTTGACCAAGCAACAGAAAAAAAGAGCTTAATCATATATCTGATCAGATAAAAAGGCCATGAGTGTAAAAGGCTGCCGCTTTAAAGTTCACTTTGAAGATTTGTGCAGCCTTTACAAATAAATCCAAAAAAATGCTATGAAAAAACCACCGTCTTGAAGTTTTGAACAATGATAAAATACATCCATACCAGTGTTATTGCCGGCATTAAGCATTTTTGGCTTACTGCAATAGCCTTGTGTGCCTGTTCAAAAATGCTCAATGCTATTATCCAAACATTAAATTTCTATCCAACGCTTAAAGACTTTAAGCGTGGCGCCCCTGCCTGTTTACAACGATTGCCGGCAAGGGGCTTTACATTCTGATTATTTATTAATAAAAAAAATATTGCTATGATACGGAATCGCAAAGAGGTTTCGATTAGTGGCATGATCGTTTTGTTTGTTGTATTGCTTAACGCAGCTATTTTAAAAGCTGCTTTTACAGGAAACGAAAACTGGTATTGGGCGTTAATCGTGTCGGTACCATTACTGATCATTGCCTTAAAAGACAGGCTTCAAAAAAAACATGCTATAGTACGCAACTACCCGATCATTGGGCATTTGCGCTATTTTTTTGAGTCCATACGTCCGGAGTTAAGACAATACTTTTTCGAATCTGACCTGGATGGCAAGCCATTTAACCGCCGCCAGCGTTCGATTGTTTATCAAAGGGCTAAAAACCAAAAGCAAACAGTAGCTTTTGGAATGCAGGCAAACCCTGGTGCACCGGGGTATGAATGGGTGGCGCATTCGGTTTATCCGGTTCAACTAAAAGAAAAAGACCTGAGGGTTTACATTGGTAATTATCAATGCATGCAACCTTACCATGCCAGCATTTACAATATTGCCGCCATGAGCTACGGCGCCTTGAGCAAAACCGCCATTCAGTCTTTGAACGAAGGCGCAAAAATTGGTGGCTTTGCACATAACACGGGAGAAGGCGGCATCAGCGATCACCATCTTGCAGGAGGCGACCTGATATGGCAAATTGGGACCGGTTATTTTGGTTGCCGGGGTGAAAACGGAAGATTTCATCCTATGGCCTTCAGAAAAAATGCCTTGCGGCCCGAGGTGAAGATGATCGAGCTAAAATTATCGCAGGGAGCCAAGCCGGGACACGGTGGAATTTTACCGGCCGCCAAGAACACACCGGAGATTGCCGCCATACGTCTTGTAACGCCCGGCACCACGGTTCATTCACCAACGCGTCACGCGGAATTTGATGACCCCGAAGGCATGATACGGTTCCTTCAACTGATGCGTGAATTATCGGAAGGGAAACCCGTAGGCTTTAAACTGTGTATTGGTGACAAGCAGGAGTTTGTTGACATCTGCCATGCCATTGTATCGACCGGCATTATTCCTGATTTCATTTCGATTGATGGAGCCGAAGGCGGCACAGGGGCTGCGCCACTGGAGTTTACCGACCATTTAGGAATGCCCCTTTACGATGCACTGGCCTTTGTCAAACAAACACTTGATGCGTTCAGTTTATCGGACCACATCAAAATTTTAGCAGCCGGAAAAATCATTACCGGCTTCGACATATTGAAAGCTTTATCGCTGGGTGCATCGGCCTGTTACAGCGCCAGGGGCATGATGCTTTCCCTGGGTTGCATCCAGGCATTGGTGTGCGATAGCGGCAGATGCCCGGTGGGGGTAGCAACGCAAAACCCGTCGTTATACAAAGGGCTTGATCCGGCAGACAAAAGAGTAAGAGTCGCCAACTTTCATGCAAAAACAATTGCAGCAACGAAAGAGATCATGGAAGCCTGTGCCTTTGAGAACATCGAAAGTGTTCGTCCTTCCAAATTTTTTAGAAGGATCAATGAACAGGAAACAAAAAGCTTTGAACAGATCTATTTTAAACAAAAAGGCAATGCCTTAAAAAACAATCTCCGTTCATTTTTAAATTAAAGGTTATGCAAAAATTAAAAAATCAGCTCGTACTAAGAAAAGATGATTATGAAATCCTGATTGCCTGCCTGCGCAACGGACAGATGCGTTCCGCCTTTGACAGGCAAAATCTGGAAGACCTGGAAACCGAAATAAAAAAAGCCAAACTGGTGACCCCGGAAAACTTTCCAAGTGATGTGGTGCGGCTGAACTCTGTGGTAAGAATAAAGGAAGAAGATAAAGATAAAGTGATGGAACTGACACTGGTAACGCCTGACAAGGCCGACATCAAACAAAGGAAAATTTCCGTGATGGCGCCTATTGGCACCGCCCTGATCGGCTTTCAGCAAGGCCAGAAAGTGAAGTGGCAGGTACCTTCCGGCAATAAAACCTTTACCATCATGGAAGTGATCAACCAGTTTGAATAATTTTTGATACCGAACCATTTATCTTGAATATGATTTTTATAATTCTTGCTATTGTACTTGTTCTTGTTTTGACGATTGTTGGCAAATTGATTTATAGAGAACTACAGGAAAAAAGAAAGCAGGCGAGCCTGGCAAAAACCTATGAACGTTTGGTTATGAAAAACAAGCTGTCAATAGAAGAAACCTATGTTTTCAACAACAGGTTAATTGGTTTTGATAGACAGAACAGAAAACTTTTATTAGTAGATCATAACAGGACTACCCGGCAGGAAGAATGTATAGCATTGCCGCAGTTGGATTACTGCGAGATCATCCAGATAAAAAACGAAACAAAAAACAGCACTGCCAAACTTTTTATTGAATTGAACTATAAAGGGGCCAGAGAGAAACGGAAGTTTATATTTTTTGATGAGTCAATAGATAAAATAGTTGAAAAACCATCCCTCGCCAAAAGGGCCGAGTATTGGAACAGAAAAATCAACCTGCATACAAACAGGGATAAAACGTACCCTAATTCTGAATACGTAATATAAGAAAGGCTCCTTCCGGAGCCCTTTTTTTATGCGGTTATTTGGTGAACACCTGCTTTACTTCTGCTGCTATGGGATGATTGCTTTTGTACAAATAGCCCATTAGCCTGGCAATGGTTTGTGCAAATTGTTTTTGATACAATTGCATCTCTTCTTTTACTTCACCCCTACCCCTCACCTGCGGGCCCATTACAGCAAACCATATTTGGTGGGCATCCTGTATAGAACTGCCATGATCGGTCCATTCGCTTTTGATCGCATCTCCCCTTCCATGATCGGTAGTAAAGAACAAGGTCGTTTTGTTTTTGTATTGCGGATCGCTTTGCACAAAATCCCATATCTGTTTTAACCAGGCATCCACCTGGTGCGCCGCATCCAGGTAAGAACGGTATTGGCCGCTGTGTGCCCATTCATCTGTTTCGCCATAAGCGATGTACAAAACTTTTGGCTTTTTTGTTTTCAGCTCTTCCAAAGCCGCATAATGGGTGAACACATCCAGGCATTCCTCGTTGCCCCATGGTCTATACGAATCGGCCAGCATAGCATTGATCAATTTTTGTTTTTCTGTTGGATGTTTCCCACCTGTTGCGTCAAAAGCCGAAACGACAGGAATACCACTGCGCTTTTCATTTAAGATTCTATCAAAAGCTTCCCAGGCACCAAAGGCCGCTACTTTTCCTTTCAGCTTTGGCTGCTGGTTTAAAAATTCCAGCACGGTCACATGCGGATTAGGAGCAAACGCATTGGAGTTGATGGCCGTATCCGGATAGCCTGTCATCATCTCGCTATAACCCGGATAACTGAACCAGTAAGGGTTGGCGTTATCCACCTTGTTATTGTATGCCCTGTTTCCGTACACTTGTCCTTTAGAAGAAAGCGTGGACCAAAAAAATGGCAACAACTTTTTTCTTCGCTGCATTTCATCATTGTCCCAGTATTTTTCAAACAGATAGGTGCTGTTACCCTGGTTAAATTTTTTGTTATTGGCAATGGCAGAATCCATGCCCTTGAACACTTCCTGCCAGCGAAAACCATCGGTAGTAATAATGATGATGTTTTCGGTTGACTGCGCCTGGCAATGGGTTGTGAGAAAGGCGAAAAAAAAGATGAAACATTTTTTCATGGTCTTTTGTGTTAAAAGGCTTTGCACCTGATTATTGCATAATATTAAGATTTTTGGTTTTGTTGCCATCATTATTGCTACTATTTGGCTTCGGTTGTGTCACTCACTTGTACGTTCTTATCGCTATGGAGCATTGTGTTAGTGTACTACTGTTGGTTGCTTTCTTTGAAGACCTCGGAGGTTTTTAAAACCTCCGAGGTCTGAACAGCCTGAAAAAGCAGTAGCAAGATGGGCGATGACATTATCCTCCACGCCAAAAAATTATTCACCAACTTTTTCATTCCCTAACAATACAAATGAAACAAATATTTGCTGGCAAAATTTCGTTCACACATGGGCAAAAAGTGGATGCTTAAAAACATCAACAGAGCAAGGCTACCAATTCCTTTCTTTATTTTTTTTGAGAGAGCAATAAACCGGCAATCACCATTGCCACGCCTATAATGGTGTATAAACTGATGCTGTCCTTCATAAGCCAGGCAGCAAAAACAAATCCAAACAAGGGACATAAAAACAGCCAGAGGCCTGCCTTGACCGCATTTGTTTTCAGCAGCCATAACCAAAGTTGCACAGCAGCTATAGAAACAGGTATGGCCAGCCAAAGAACAGCCCCCCAAAATGTTTTATCAAAATGATTTAACTCGTTCTTGTAAAAAAATACGGTGAAAGGAAGCAGCATCAAGCCACCCAATAAAGTTTGCCAGCCGTTGATGGTCAGCAAATCGAGACCGCCCCAATCCTTTGCCGAAAAATAAATGGCTCCCACAGAATACGAGAGCATGCTGAATAACAGGATCAGCAAACCCTGTGTTGTTACCACGGCTTCAGCAAACAGGGGCCAGGCGGCGCAAACCACGCCTGCGGTACATATAATGATGGCCAAAACAACCGGCGTTGATAAATTCTTTTTTAGAAAAAATACGGACAGGAAACTTATAAAGACCGGGTTGGTAGCAACGGCCAGCGCACCAATACCAGCAGTGACGGTTTGCATGGCAATGACGTAACAACCAAGATAGATGGTAATGTTGAGCAATCCATATACAATGAGCTGGCTCCACTCTTTGCCCCGTGGCAATCTGCATCTTTTAACAGCATGCGCTACCGATAACATGATGGCCGAAGCCACGCCAAAACGCATTAAGGCAATCACCAGGGGCTGCGCCACTGCAAGACCCAATTTAGTAGCCGTGGAAGCCGAGGCCCATAAAGCGGCAAATACCAATCCTGCTGCGAACCATCTGAATTTTGCAGTGCACCTATATGCATTTCCCTTTGTTAAAAATTTACCGAAGATAGTCCTGAAGTATTTGCACACAATACCATTCCTGTCTGGGCAAATGAAAAGGGCCTTTAAATAAATTTCCTTTGGCTGTTTGGGCAATGCTTCCATCGCGGTGCAGGTAACCAAACCATTCACCGTGTTGTTTATCATGAAAATGTTGGTACGAATAGTCGTGCACCATCTTATGCCACTCTGCATATTTTTTATCGCCGGTCATTAAATACGCCAGTAATGTAGCAATGATCACTTCATTGTGCGGCCACCAGAATTTCATATCCTGCCAATACTCCTGAACAGGCTTGTTGTAAACATCGCGGAAATATAAAATGCCGCCATGTTCTTTATCCCAGCCCCCTCCCACATGTAATCAAGCATTTTGCAACCCAGTTCTATCAAATGCGGATCGTTGTTGCGGTGTTGCGCCTCGTACAAAATAGACAGCCTGCCGATTCCAAAGAGATGTTTCCCAAAAGATGTTGAAATATTACGTCATCGAAATCCCGAAGGGATGTTATTACTATAGAATTCAAAATAGGATGTGAACCAAAATCCCGAAGGGATGACATTAGTGAATCAGTCATAAAACTCAAAAAGATATTGTTCCTCAAATGGTATTTCAAACTTTTGTAAGAATTCATAATATTCTTCCCTGAAGGTTCTTTTCTCATGGTGAATCTTTTGATTTTTGATGTATTCAATCACATTGCCAAAACCGGAATGTGAATAAGAGAAGGAACCATAGCCGTCCTGCCAGCAAAACTTTTGTTTGAGCCAGCCCTTATCATTGATAAAATTGGTAGAATTGTTTTTAATATCTCTGATAAGATCAGAAATGCGCATCGCAGGTTTTAATCCTACCAATACATGAATATGATCAGGCATGCCGTTAACAGCCAATGGTTTTTGCTCCTTGCTTTTTATAATTCCTGCTATGTATTTATAAAGTTCTTCTTCAAAAGAAGGTAAGATGAAATTTAGCCTTCCCTTTACGGTAAAAACGTAGTGGATGTAGATCTGTGAAAATGTACCGGGCATGTCATGTTATTTTTATGTCACCACTTCGTGGTTTCATGTTAAAATAACCATTTTCGTTCTATAGTAATAACATCCCTTCGGGATTCTGTTACATCCTCATGAACGAACCTCTATAGTAATCTCATCCCTTCGGGATTTCGGCATTATACATTCGCCAAACTCATTCAGCCTTTATTCTTCTTATCCTTCAAAACAGAAATTCGTCTTTTGCCGTGTACCAATACTTTCAGTGTTCTTCGCTTTAATGAAATGGCCACGCCTTCTTCGTGCTCATCGAGCCTGTAGCGGTAGGCCGATAAAACATCTTTATACGATAAAATGCCGGTGATCTTGTTATCATTGGCAGACACAACCGGCAACACATCTATATTTTCCTTTGCCATCAATTCCACCGCCGTTTTTAAACTGTCCTCGTTGGTAATGGTTACAGCCCTTCGCTTGATTAATGAACCCACCGCATTGTTTGTATTATGATGCATGCTGAAGATGTTGGAAGAACTGACGATCCCTTTAAACACGCCTTCTTCGCTAACAACAATATAATAACTGCGCTGCTGTTCTTTTGTTTTCGCCAGCCAGTCTCTCACTTCTTTAATCATAGTGTTATAACTCAAAACCGTTCCCTCCTCTTTTACCACCTGTTGCACACTGATCTTATCCAAAATATCCGGCTCATAAGAGTGTGGTGTTTTTACGCCGCGGCGGGCAATCTTTTCTGTCATAATGGTGTTTTTCATCAGCAAAAAAGAAATAAAATACGAAGCCACACAAGCAGCCAGCAAAGGCAACAGTGCATTGGATTGACCGGTAGTTTCTATGGCAAATATGATGGACGTAAGCAAAGCCCTTGAAGCACCGGCAAACATGGCCGACATACCAATTAATGCCGCCAAGGGCAGTGTAATTCCTGAAGTCGGAAATAAAAAAAGAATAGCTGTTCCCAACAGTGCACCGGTTGCACCGCCAATGGTCAACAAAGGCGCCAGTGTTCCGCCTGAAGTACCGCTGCCCAGTGCAATGGCCCACGAAATAAATTTCATAATGCACAGCGACAAGACTACCTGCATGGTCATATTGCCCGACAATATATCGGTGATATTATCGTAGCCCACTCCCAAGGTTTTCGGAGCAAAATATCCTACAATACCAACAGCCAGGCCGCCAATGGCCGGCCACCACATCCAGTGAACAGGCAGCTTTTCAAAACCGTCTTCAATAAAATAAACCAGCTTGGTGATGCCTGCCGAAATCAATCCGATCACAATACCAATGACACTGTAAGCCGCCAATGCCGTATTACCAGGCATTTCTACAAAGGGCATAGGAAAAACCGGGCCTTCTTCAAACAAAAAATGATGTCCTGCCGTACCGGTGATGCAGGCCAATGCAACCGGCACGATGGAACGTGGTGAAAATTCGAACAGCAATAATTCAATGGCTAAAAAAATAGCAGCAATGGGGCTTCCAAAGATGGCCGACATACCAGCCGTGGCGCCGGCTGCCAGTAATATTTTTCTTTCGTAAGAACTGATCTTTAAAAGCTGCCCGATCGTAGATCCCAGGGCACCACCTGTTGCAATGATAGGGCCTTCTGCACCAAAGGGCCCGCCGGTACCGATAGATACTGCCGATGAAATTGGCTTCAAATAAGTGATAGATGGCCTGATCTTGCTCTTGTTGGTCAGTATCTGCTCCATAGCTTCGGGTATGCCATGGCCACGAATGGCTTTTGATCCGTACAGGGCCATTAACCCTACAATGATGCCGCCAATGACCGGAACAATGATCACAAAAATTCCGTAGGTATTGGTTGCCGGACTTGAAGCGGCAAAAGAGAATTGATGATGAAAGGAAAGATTGGTAATTAAATCAATCAGGTGAACCAAAAGCTTTGCTATAAAGCTGATGCAAACACCAATGCCAACGGCCAGCAAAGAGATAAATAACAGCCTGGTTTTATCTGCTGAAATACGCGGACTGATCTCCTGCTGATCCATTGTTTCGTCCAGCGATACGGAGATTGGAATACCATTATGAGAGAGCGGTTTTTGTTTCATCCATCAAAAGTTTTTCAGACGGCCATTAATTAAAAAGTTGAATGATTATGCCGTTGTACTAAATTGTTTGAGTTTGGCAGTGTTGTGAATCTTAATGTTTTTGCCCGTGGTGGAAATAATTTTTGCAGTAGTCAGCTCATTAAAAAACTTGAACACCGTTTCATACGTAGTGCCGGCGTACGAAGCAATATCCTGCCGGGTTATGGAAGTGGCGATGTATTTGTGCTGGATCCTGCCCGAATACCGAAGCCAGTTCCAGCAAAGCATCTGCGATGCGTCCTTTTACTTCCATATGTGCCAGGTCACGCATGCGCTTTTCAGCTCTTTGTAATTCATGAGCATAAAAATGCATGAGCTTATAGGTAAAAGAAGGGTTTGTTTTCAGTGTGGCTTCCAGGAAATCGTTGGTGATGAAACAGGCTTTGGTATCTTCCATAGCTGTGGCTGTAATAGGATACACATCATCACCGCCCAATCCGCGATGCCCTAAAATATCACCGGCTTTTGCAAAGCGAAGAATGAGTTGTTTCAGATCGCCCCATTGCTTATACACTTTTACAGAGCCTTCATAGATGAAATAAATGCCTGTTACTTTATCCCCTTTGCTAAAAATGTTCCGGCCTTTTTTGTATTGAAAGGTTTTCTTTTTTACGGCAACAACTTCTTTCCATTCAGGAATACAAGAGCTGCACAAAAAGCAACCGCCGGGGTTGCATAAAACTTCCTGCATGGCCGCAAAACTAAGCCAATGACAGTATTTGGAAGTTAATTATATGGTTTATGTCATAATTTTGTATCATAATAACTTCTAAATACGGCTAAATATATTGCCTTAACAAGGTATTCTTCAGCCCGCTTATCTCTTAAAAACAAATATTATGGATTACGAATTTCATCAGTCGCCGCTTTCAAAGGCAATTCTAACCGGCCTTTTTGCAGGCTTTGTTGCCACAATAGTTTGCATGCTTTACAATCTTATTTTCAGGGATAGTACAAGGTTCGCAATGGCAGAAATTATCAATGGCACGTCTTTGGTTTTTATTATCAACCTTGTGTTTCTTATTATCGGCGCCATCTATTATGGCTTTATAAAAACATTCAAAAAAGGAGAAGTGATCTTTATCATTGTTTTTGTTCTGCTCACGATCTTCCTGGCATGGAAAGCCGAAGGTGTGCACCGCTCTGCCAATCAGTTGTTGAATACAGAGTTCAGGCAATTGCTGTTGGGTGTGGTGATCATTACAGGCATCAGCGCGGCCTTCTTAATTCCGTTTTTGTTTCACAATAAGACGTTCGAAGACCATGTTTTGTGATGACACCAATCCGATGAACGAATTAAGTAGTGCTTTCAGACCCTAAAGATTTTTAAGAACCACTTCGTGTAATTCGTGCAGAAAATTCGTGTACCTCTTTTACAAAAAGCCATCACAACTTCTATAAGCATTGATCAAAGATGTCTCTCCCTCCTTACCCGGAAAGGCGTTGCCGTGTTCCATACCCAATATGCCTTTGAAGCCTTTGTTGTAAATGTGTTTGAAGATGTTCTTATAATTCATTTCACCGGTAGTGGGCTCCTTGCGTCCCGGGTTGTCGCCAATTTGAAGATAGCCGATCTCGTCCCAGGCCTTATTGATGTTGTTGATGATATTGCCTTCATTGCGCTGCATGTGGTACATGTCAAACAAAATTTTGCAGGAAGGACTGCCCACGGCTTTACAGATCATAAAAGTTTGATCGGAATGGCGAAGAAAAAGATCGGCATTATCGCTCAAAGGTTCCAGCACCATTACCAAACCATGCGGTTCTAAAATGGCGGCAGCTTTTTTTAAAGCCTCTATCACATTGGCTGTTTGATATTCAAAAGACAAACTTCTTTCATAATTGCCCGGCACAACGGTTACCCATTTGGCATTGCAACGTTTAGCTACTTCCACGGCCTGCTTGCAATCGCTGATCATTTTATCAATCCATTCCTGCTTACCGGTTGTCAGTGAAGTTTTCCAGTGCCAGTTATCCGAAGTAATGACAAACACCCCCATGGTCATGCCCAACTTGGCAAGCGTATCCCCAATCTTTTTTTGCTGATCAACCGTGCGGCCCATCATGCCATTGTCTTCAATAGAACGGAAGCCCATATCATACGCAAATTTTATCTGGTCAATAAAATTTTCGCCGGCGCTGTTTTTAAACATGCCGTCGTGAATGGCATAATTCAGATTGAAAGGTTTTTCTGCTTTGGTGAGGGCTTGTGTTTTTGGTGCAGCCTGTAACGATGAAAATCCAATCAGCGATGCGCTGGCAAGAGCGGATTGCTTTAAAAAGTTTCTTCTCTCCATGATATAGTTTGGTCTTAAATTTACCTGCATTTTTTATTACCTGTTATCTTTTGAAAAAAGTTTTTTTTCTTCTTGCGCTGCTTACCGGTTTTCAATCGTTTGCGCAGTTACAAAGGTTTAGTTTTTCCCAGCCTAAAATGGGTTCGCCATTCACTATTATTTTTTATGCTACCGACAGTGTGCAGGCAAAACAACATGCAACAAATTGTTACCAATTGGTGGATTCGCTGAATGCTATTCTAAGCGACTATGATTCGCAAAGCGAAACGAGCCGCTTGAGTGAAAAAGCCGGAAGCGGTGAATGGATAAGCGTTTCACCGGTTTTGTTTGAACTGCTCCGGCAATCAGCAACAGCCTGGCAAAAAAGCAACGGCACGGTTGATGTTACTATGGGGCCGCTTTCCAAACTGTGGCGAGGGGCAAGAAAAACAAAAACCTTTCCTGAAAAGGAAGAAGTGCTAAAGGCAAAAACACAAACAGGTTTTAAAAATATTTTACTGGATACGGTTCATCATAGAGTGCAATTAGTAAAGGAAGGCATGCAACTGGACTTTGGCGCTATTGCCAAGGGTTATATTGCACAAAAACTAATTGATCATTTATAAAGAGATGATGTTGTGCAAACGATCTTGTTTTCTAATTAGCTGTTGTAACAAAACCACCTGGTTATGGGCCCTTGCGAAATTATGCCCCTCGTATTTAGCGCCGTAGTACACATCATCATTGATATGATCGGTCAGGAAGCGTAAGGCCTGCATGTAGATCATGAACTTACCGGCATAAAAAAAGTATTGCTTTTCTGTTTCTGTCAGCTCCTCCTTCATTTCGCTATAATATCCCTGCACAATGGCTTTATAAAACTCTTCGCGGATAATAATTTTTGAAAAGTCTGTTTCTTCTTCGCTTACAGGAGACAGATAGGTTCGCATCATATCACCCACATCGCTGATGAAATATCCCGGCATCACCGTATCCAGGTCAATAACGCAAATGCCCTTGCCCTCCGAATCAAACAAAACGTTACTGATCTTGGTATCGTGATGCGTGACCCGCAGTTTGAATTCGGGATTGGATTGGATGTTTTTGAATTCGGTTACAATATCAGCCTGGTCATTCAGTATCCTGATCAACTCTTCCGACTGGCTGATACGTTGTTGATTACCACTTTTCAATGCGTGTAAGAACTGCTGGTAACGCAGCCCAAGATCATGAAAACGGGGAATGGTAATTTGGAGCTGGCTGACATCAAAGCCTGTAAGCAGCTTTGTAAATCTTCCAAAATGCACGGCGGCTTCATAGGCTTCACCGGCGCTTTCCACTACATCTTTGGAGTGAGAACCGCTACAAAAGGAAATAACCTGAAAAAGCCTTCATCATTTAAATTAATCATCTCCTTTCCATCAAGAGTAGCTACCGGTGCCACAAAAGCGTAATGGGGATAATGCCGCTTTAAATAGCCGGCAATCAGCCTGATGTTATGGGCAATGCTTTCCGGATTTTTAAAAACCGCATGATTTAATTTTTGTAAAATATACTCTTTGTCAGCGGTAGTTATTTTCCAGGTATGATTGATCAATCCACTGCCGAAGGACTCTACCTTTATGGTTTCTTCCTTCAGCCCATAAGCTGGCAAAACGGATTGTAACATATAGTCTAAATTATTTCTCACTAAATTATTCAACTGACAATGACAGTTTACAGGTTTACAGTTCGGAAACGGTGATTGAAAACTTTACTGTTTACAACCGCTCCGTTTACTTAAAAGAAAATTTGCGGTTTGTTTTGAACCGCAAATTCTATTGATTAATATTCATCATTCAAAGCAAACACGGGCTTTCTGTACATCCATTGGCCGCCGGTAAAATCAGGAAACTCCACGGTTTCATTTCCCAATTCAATGGATTGTTCACTCAAAGGTGTAATAGCACTCCATGCCGCCGCATCATATACATCCATTGGTGTGGGCAGTTTGCGTTTGATGGATTCAACAAAGGAATGAATGACAAAGAAATCCATGCCACCATGGCCGGCACCTTGCGTTTCCTTGCTCCATCTGGCCCATAAAGGATGATCGTATTTGTCCAGCCAGGTCTTTGCTTCATCCCACTGGTGCGGCTTGGCCGATTTGCCTTCAATATAAATTCCTTTATTTACATCCATCCATAAACCTTCGGTACCCTGCACACGGAAACCCAGTGAATACGGACGGGGAAGATTGGTATCATGCTGCAATAAGATCGTCTCGCCGTTGGCACACCTGATCTGCGTGGTCACTACGTCACCTAATTTGAATTTTACTTTTGCATTCGGATGATTTTCTCCGCCCTTCTTTACAATATAATCGTGCAGGCCTCTTGCTTTGGTAGAAAAAGAACTCAGTGTCAAAAAGCGGTTACCACGGTTGATGTTAATGTAATGCGCAATGGGGCCAATGCCGTGCGTGGGATACAGATCGCCATCGCGGTGAACGGAATGTTCGGTTCTCCAATGCGCTTCTGAAAATCCTTTCTCCCCAAACTCCACCCCGCCTCCATAAGGACGAACACCGTCGTTAAATTTTACTTCCCGCAGGTCGTGCTGGTAGCCGCCCTGCAAATGAACGATCTCGCCAAACAATCCCTGGCGCACCATGTTCAGTACAGCCATTACATCGCGGCGGTAACAAACATTTTCCAGCATCATTACGTTGGCGTTGTATTTTTCCGCGGCCTTAACTACGTCCCAATGGTCCTGCAGCGTAATGCCTAGTATCACTTCTGTACCCACGTATTTAATTCCTGCCTCCAACGTACCTATGATCATAGGCTTGTGCCATTCCCAGGGTGTGGCGATGATCACTGCATCCAGTTTTTCTTTCTCCAGCAGCCTTTTCCAGGCATAGGCATCACCGGTATAGACCTGTGGCAGCCTCTTACCGCTCTTGTTAATCATTTCCCTGGCAGAGGTGAGCATTCGGTTATCTATATCGCAGATAGCAACCAGTTCCACATCGTCCCTGCGCAAAACAAGGTCCAGGTGGTTTTGTCCCCGCAAGCCCACACCTATGATGGCCATCCGCACTTTTGCAGCGGCAGGCCTGGCAAATAAACCACCCGGTATAGCAAATGCAGCCGTGGCCATAGCAGTTGTTTTGACAAATTCTTTTCTATTCATGCTTTAAAATTATGATGCTTGTTTATTGTTTTCAATATTGAAATGCGGGTTGCAGCACGACCATCCTATCCTGCCTACCCCGCTTTTGATTCTTAACGTTCAACCTACCGGGAATATAACACGGTTCGTTTGTTCACTCCTGCCCAATGATCAGCGCTATGAAAATAAAATAATAAGCTGATGAAGTTCCATGCAAACGGTTGTGCAAAATCATAAGCTGCCACTGAGCTTATTTTATTTGAAACAATGAATGTGCAGAAGGCGCCCGTTCGTTGGGGACATAGTCCAGTTCCTTGGCCAGTTCCTGCACCCGCATTTTGGTGCGCAGGCCAATACGCGGATGATCGCTTAAGGCTCTTGATACGGTTGAAACCGAAACATTCAGCCGTTTAGCAATTTCTTTTATGGTAGGTAATTCATTTTTCATGAAACAGTGAAAAAACTATTGAAGGCATCTATAAAATTATAATTTGAAAACTTTATAGGAAACAAGGCTTTGTTAATCTCACTCAAATACTACCGTTCCGAAAAACTGAGGCAGGTGGAAATTAGGTTTTGGCGCCTCAATATCCGACCATGAAATAAAGTGAGGTTCAGGCAAAGCATCACCGCATTTATAAAAATTAGCCCTGGCCTCCCTGCCTTTTAATGAGGAAAGGTCATGATGGGCAAACACCTCCAGGGGAATGGCAACGGTTAATTCCCAATGAACAGTGCCTTCCTCCCCGTTGCTGATGAAAGAGCCATATTTTATTTTCCGGATGGTCTCTTCAGGAAGACGTACCCGGCTTTCCTTTTCTTTTCTAAAACCAACCAAAGCCGTGCCTATACAATTAAACTCAAGATTGTAATACCCCTTTTCATCAAATGAAACGAAGAACTCAACACAGGCATCTTCCCATACAGGCCCATTGATATTGCCTGTCGCTGCCCGGATACATTTTTCATCTACAAAATATTTCAAAAAGATGCAGTCGTTGGAATGGGCTATGGAAAACTGCACCCGCGGCTTGTAGGGGTAATCAGGCCAGGGCGCAAATTCCAAAAAATGTTTCTCCGGTTTATCCATAAGTGCAGCTATTTCACCAATAGCCTGGTTATAACTTATCTTGTCATTAAAAGATATTTTCAATTGTTTCATCGCCTGAATTTAAATTAAAAGAGCAATTTCGAATGCAGCAGAAATAAAAAGCCGTTGTAAAAACAACAGCCGCCTCTAAACGATTGCTTATTGAGAAAATAAAACCTGCCAGCATAGATAGTATGTTGCTAAAAGCTGTTGATCCTATCTTGGCCCTTTTCAAACATATATCAAATACCTAAGTTTGCAGGCGCAATATTTAATTTGCGCAACCGTTTGAACAGGCTGAACGAAAATCGTTTTCTTATTTTCAAACCCCACTATCATTATTTAATTGCAATTGTATGCAAACGAACAACAACACGAACCGCTCTGCTATCATTATCATTGGTATTTTATTTTTTGTATTTGGATTTGTAACCTGGCTGAATGGTCCGCTGATCACTTATGTAAAACTGGCCTTCGGACTTGATACAGATTCCAAAGCTTTTTTAGTGACCACTGCCTTTTACATGGCCTATTTTTTCCTGGCCCTCCCCTCCTCCTGGATACTGGAAAGAACAGGCATGAAAAAAGGTATGGCTTTGGGCTTGCTGGTAATGGCAATAGGAACGTTTGTGTTCGGACAGTTTGCCACACACCGCAATTATCCTGCGTCGCTGGCCGGCTTATTTGTCATTGGTTCGGGCTTGTCGTTGCTGCAAACCGCTTCCAATCCTTATGTAAGTATTTTAGGTCCTATTGAAAGTGCGGCGCAACGCATCAGCATCATGGGCATTTGCAATAAAGTAGCAGGGATCATCAGTCCTATTTTATTAAGCCTGGTGGTGCTGAAAGGCATTAACCAGTTAGAAGAGAAAGTAAACGCTGCCACAGATGCTCAAACAAAAGAATCTATTTTAAATGAGTTTGCATCCAAGGTGTACCTGCCGTATCTGATTATGGCGATCATTCTTGTTTTACTTGCTGTGTGGATCATCAAATCTTCCCTGCCCGAAGTAAAAGCATCAGAAGTGAATGTACAGCCAACCGGCGGCGATAACTCAAAGAAAAAAACAAGCCTCTTTCAGTTTCCGCATTTATGGCTGGGGGCTTTTTGCCTGTTTGTATATGTGGGTGTGGAAGTAATGGCGGGAGACGCTATCGGCACGTATGGTAAGGGATTTGACATACCTACCGATGAAACCAAATATTACACCTCCTTCACCCTGGGCGCCATGCTGATTGGCTACATCATTGGTTTGTTAACCATACCAAAATATATTTCACAACAAAAAGCGCTGAGCATTTCTGCTATTCTGGGTATTGTTTTTACCACGGCCGCCTTTCTTACCAAAGGCTATGTGTCCGTAGGTTTTGTAGCCGCACTGGGATTGGCGAATGCCCTGATGTGGCCCGCCATTTTCCCGTTAGCCATCAGCGGCCTGGGCAAGTTTACAGAAAAAGGTTCTGCCATCTTGATTATGGGTATTGCCGGTGGCGCCGTTATTCCAAAAATATTTGCCAGCCTGAAAGAGCACTATAATTTTCAGACCGTGTTCTTTGCACTGATGGTTCCCTGCTATGTTTTTATTTTGTACTATGCCATAAAAGGTTTTTCTGCCGGGAAAAAAAATACAACTGCTGACAGACCACTGAATAAAAAACAACCGGCGCCTATGGATGTGTAGATCAGCTGAAATCAGTGCATCCGGAAAGAATTTGCTCTACATTTTGCAATGACCATCTCAACGGGCTTTACATCAATTGAATCAAAAACGTTTCAATTGATGTAAAGCTTAAAAAAACCAGGCAACAAATATGGAAGCCCCTGGCAAGCTTAAAACTATAGGTTCATATTGAATTGCCTCAAGTCTCCAGCTCAACAGTATCTCCTTTTCAAATAATATAACTTAGAAGTTACATCTGCGGTTTTATAAGCTGCGAAAGTATTTTTCTATAATCGTTCAAACAGGAATAATACGTTTTATTATGAAGAAAGGCCCCATCATACTTATTGAAGATGATAAGGACGACCAGGAGTTGATGCAGGATATATTACACCAGGTCCATATCAGCAACGAACTGATTTGTTTCACCAATGGCAGGGAGGCACTCCAGTATTTAAAAACAACCAGCGATCAGCCCTTTTTAATTCTTAGCGATGTGAATATGCCGCTAATGAACGGCCTTGAGCTTGGAGCCCTCATCAATGAAGATGAAGAGTTAAAAAATAAAAGTATCCCCTTTATTTTTCTCACAACTACCGCCAGCACTTCGGCTGTAAAGCAGGCTTACAATATGAGCGTCCAGGGCTTTTTTGAAAAAGGTGCCAACATAAAAGAAATCGGTAAAATGATACGGCTGATTTATGATTACTGGCAACTATGCAGGCACCCTAATAATTAAAAAGCACCTTTCAAAATAATCCCAGACGGGCTATCAGGATCATAGTTGATAGTTCATGGATAATAGAAGGGAAAGAGACTCGCATCTCACGTCTGCCGTCTCACGTTTCACGATGGCAGCCTTGACAGGTTTGGTATAAGCCTCCTTAATTCCAGCATCAATTTTGGATGGACGCCATCGTTCTTAAAATACTGGCCGCCCATGAGTACACATTATGGCTCATGACCATTCTTCTCATTTGCTTCATTTGCCGCTGTTGTTTTTCTTCAGGCATTTGAAGCGCTGTTTTAATGGCGTCGGCTGATTGCTCAATATCGTAAGGATTGATGATGAGGGCACCATTTAATTCCTGCGAAGCGCCTGCAAACTGGCTCAGGATCAGTGTTCCGTCATTTTGGTCCCGGGAAGCAATGAATTCCTTGGCCACCAGGTTCATGCCATCGTGCAAAGAAGTGACCATGCAAAAACTGGCCGCTTTGTAAAAGGGAATGATCTCTTCATGGCTGTGATGTTTCTTTAAAAACAAAATCGGTTGCCAGTGCTTGGCTTTAAATCTCCAGTTGATACGGTTGGCTTCAATTTCTACGGCGTTAATCGTATCGGAATAACTTTTTAAAAGCGACCGGCTTGGCGCACCAATTTGTACAAACGTGAATTTGCCCTGGTACTCGGGATATTTTTCCAGGAACCGTTCAATGGCTAAAAATTTTTCGATCAATCCTTTGGTATAATCTATCCTGTCCACACCAATACCAAAATATTGTGCATGCACACCATGTTGTTTTAAAATTTCAGATGGTTCGGGTTTGATCGTACTGCGTTCTTCATAATCTTTCAGTGTAAATGCAATGCTGATGGGAAAAGGCTTAACCAGTGTAAACTGCTTTCCAATCTTTACCGAAAAACTTTCCCAGATCACCCTCGACTCCAGCGTATTGTTTACGGTCTCTAAAAAATTATTGCAATGAAACTGGGTGTGAAAGCCGATAAGGTCGGCGCCCAGCATTCCTGATAAAAGTTCTTTTTGCCAGGGACATATACCGAACGATTCCGGATTGGGCCAGGGAATGTGCCAGAAGATGGCCACCTTGGCATCGGGTCTTTCCTTTTTAATAAGCCTGGGCAAAAGAGCAAAATGATAATCCTGTACCAATATAAAAGGTTCTTCCTCGTCCTTGATCTCGTCTAAAATGGCCTGGGCATAGATTTCATTTACCTCACTGTAATAGTCCCAGTCTATTTTGCGGAACACCGGCCGGGTATGCGCAATATGACAGAGCGGCCACAGACCTTCGTTAGAGAACCCGTAATAAAAATGGTCTTCCTGTTCTTTGGTAAGCCATATGCGGCGCAAGGTGTATTTGTTTTCATAGGGAGGCACCTGCACTTTGTCGTTTTCATCTACCGTTTCCTTATCCGCATCGCCGCTGCCCGATGCCACCCACAATCCGCCACAGGCTTTTAATACAGGCTCCAGTGCGGTAACCATACCGCTGGCCGGCATAATGCATTGAATTTCCTTTCCTGCCCGTATGTGCATGTAAGGCTCACGATTGGAAACCACCACCAGCTTTTTATCCATCAGCAGCTGTTTCATTTCTTCGTTCAACCGCTCCGGCGTCCATACCGATTCAGCGGTGGTCCTTAATCTGGCTTCTTCCCGTGCAATTGCTTTGGCTTCCTGCATGGCTTGTGCTATGCCGGAAATTTCCTTGTACAAGGGCGCCAGAAAATTGATCGGCGGCCGCCCTTTTAACTGCTCCACATTTCCCGAACGGGCAGCCTTTACCCATTCCACTACTTTGTTCAAAGGCGTTAGAATGCCCCACCTGATAATAAAAAGGGTAACGATAGAAATGATCAGGGCCTGTAAAAACCAACGGGCAAAGTTGCGCAGCCAAATATTGTTAAGAATGTTTTCGATATACTCTGCATCCGAATAAAAAATAACGGCGGCATCCGGCAAATCCGCTCGCTTAATAATCTTGATGAACTGGTATAATTTTTTACCATTGACGGTAAGAATATTTCCTTTTGACGTATCGGCAGAAATCGCCTCTGAAATATAATCCTGGGACTCTTCCAGATAAGATTGGGTTGGTTTATTGAGGGGAACAATGCTGTCTGCATTATAATAAATGGCGATACCTGCAAAACTGTATTGCGTAATGATGCTGTCGGTTATTTTAGCATACAGGCTATCTCCTGTTTCCAAGCCACGAAGGTGGTTTCCATAAAAATCATCTGCCACCCGCATGGTCCTTGCCTTCAGTTCACTACTTAATTGCTGCCTTTCCGAAGAAATCTGAAAAACCGTAAAGCCAAAAGCCACCAAACCTACGGCCAGTATAATAGAAGCGATAAGCGCCAGGTTTATCTTCATAAAAAATTTGCTTTTTTTCTTTAAATCACTGTTTCTTCCTGCCAGCAACATTGTTTATCACACCATGTGCTGCTGGTTATTCCTGTAAATACATAAGGGCCGGATCCTGATTTTTATCAAACCATTTTGCATTCTTCAGGTTTTTTCTTTTAAGCAATAGCCCAGGCCCACCTGGGTGTGGATGAGTTTTTGGTCAAAGCCCTTGTCCACCTTGTTTCTGAGGTAGGAGATATACACATCAATGACATTGGTATTGGTGTCAAAGTCAATGTCCCACACATTGATGGCAATGGCCGCGCGGGAGACCACCTTGTTTTTGTTTCGCAGCAAATACTCCAGCAGCTGAAACTCCTTGGCGGTAAGCGAAATGACCCGGCCCTGGCGGCGCACCTCCCGGCTGTCGAGGTGTAGCTCCAGGTCGCCTGCGCCCAACACCCGGCCCTGGGGCAGGTGCTGGTCCAGGGAGCGTTTGAGCAGCACCCGCAGCTTCACCAGCAGCTCCTGGAACTCAAAGGGCTTGACCAGGTAGTCATCCGCCCCGGCGTCATAGCCCTCCAGCTTGTCCTCCAGGGCGCCCAGGGCGGTCAGCACCACCAGGGGAATGCGGGGGTTGCGGGCCCGGATGCGCCGGCACAGCTCATAGCCGTTGAGCCCCGGCAGGTTCAGGTCCAGCACCACCAAATCAAAGGCGTGCTGGTCAAAGAGCCGCAGGGCAATGAGCCCATCATAGGCCACCTCCACCCAAAAGCCCTGCTCCGAAAGGCCCCGACGGAGGGTATCGGCAATCTTTTTTTCATCCTCCACCAGTAAAATGCGGCGTTCGTCCATAGTATTTCAGCGTCTAATTTAACCCTTCAGGGGAAGCCCTGCTCTCGCCGGCACTCTTCTAATAACTTTCTAATCCCGGCTTAATGAGGGCCTAATATTGAAAACATAGTTTTATGCAATTGAAAACAAAATGCATTTTTCCTTCAAGACTATATTAGTTCCGGTTGATTTCTCTATCAATACAGAGGTGGCTATCAATAAGGCCCTGGAAGTTGCAGATAAAGAAGGAGCCACCATTCATTTGATGCATGTGTTACGTGATACGTTATCGTGGCCTTCCCTGCAAAATAACAAAAAACTGTATGAACCAATTGCTAAAACTGCTGCGCCTTCCACCGAACAAATGATCATGGAGTGGAAAAGCACCATACAGGAAACAAATCCACACATTAGGGTATGTTGCTGGACGCTTCATCATTCTTCCGTTCAGCAAAGCATTGAAAAAAAAGCAGAAAAACTAAAGGCAGACCTGATTGTAATAGGCAAAAAAAACAATCATAGTTGGTTTCCATTTTTAAATACGGTTTTATCAAGTGATTTGGCCAAAACAACCGGTTGTGCTGTTTTAACCGTAAAACCAGGTTCGTTACACAACAAGATAAAAACCCTGGTGGTGCCGGTAACCGAAGACCTGCCCAGGCACAAAATGGAAGCCATGGCCGCCTTATGTAAAATGAAACGGCTGAAGGTGCATCTTATTTCTTTTATGAACGAGGATGATGTACCTGTGCAGTTCTCTTCGTCTGCCCTGTTAAAATTATATCAGTGGCTGAAAGACACCTTGCATTGCCAGGTGGAGTACACCGTTCTTGATAAAGAGCACAAAGCAAGGGCCTTGTTGCAGTATGCAGAAAAGGTACATGCAGATATGTTGCTGGTCAATCCGGTTTCAGAGACAAGGATCGGCTGGATGAACCGGCATATTTCAGACGTGTTGTCACCCCATTCGCGGGTTCAGGTGCTGACGATACACCAAACGCATTAATTTATTAAAACAACCATGGACATGAAAAAACTACTTCTTTCAATCAGTTTCGTTGCGGGTGCGGCAGCCTTGCATGCGCAATCTTTGGAAACAGCCAATCAGCTTTTCTATTATGAGCGGTATCAAAGTTCTGAAACTAATTTTCATACTATTTTAAGCCAGCAGCCGGCCAATGCCGAAGCCTGGTATGGCTTAACAAGGGCTTACCTGTTGCAAAAAGAAGGCGCCAAAGCCATGGATAGCCTGCGCTTAGCACCATCCGGCATTTACTCCGAGCCCTATTATGAAGCAGCTTTGGGTTATGCGCTGTTGGATCAGAATAAAAAAGACAGTGCCGCCCTGTATTTCAGCCATGCCTTAAAGCAAACAAAAGAAAAAAATGCAAATATTTTGGCTGCCGTAGCACAAGCCCACGTCAACAGCAAGAACGGCGATGCCAATTATGCCATTGAACTGATAAATAAGGCTATTAAAAGAGATAAGAAGAATGCCGCCTGGGATGTTTTATTGGGCGATGCGTATAGAAAACTAAACAATGGCTCTGAAGCCTATAAGGCCTATAAATCCGCAATCGAAAAAAATGAAGGGTATGCAGCTGCGTACCATAAAACAGGTGAGATCTTTTTAACACAAAAAAATTCAGAGCTCTACCTGGAGTATTTTACCAAAGCCATCACTGCCGATGCTAACTATGCTCCGTCGCTCTACCAGTTGTACATTTATTATTTCTACCATGATGTAGCGAAAGCGTTTCAGTACTACAATGACTATGTAGCAAAATCAGATCCTTCCCTTCAAACGGAATATGACCTGGCGGATTTGTTATACCTGACAAAGGACTATAATAAGGCCATTGAAAAAGCAAACAGCCTGGCCGCTACGCAAGGCGCTCAACTGAAACCACGCATCTACAAATTGCTGGCATACAGCCATATTGAATTAAAAGATTCGGCAAAGGCCATCGACTACATGCAGCACTATTTTAACAAGGGAGAAGACAGCAATTTTATTGCAAAAGACTTTGAAACGATGGCCTTACTTTACGGCAATACAGAAGGAAAACAAGATTCGGCAATCGTGTTTTATGAAAAAGCGGCCAGCGTACAAAAAGATTCTTCCGCCCTTTTTGACTATTATAAAAACTTGTCCAACATGGCAAAGGCCAATAAAGATTACACCGCACAGGCCAAATGGCTGGAAAAATATTACAGCGGCAATGATAAGGCAACCAATGTTGACCTGTTTAACTGGGGACTGGCCCACTTCCTGGCAGAAAATTATGTAATGGCCGATTCTGTTTTTGGAATGTATGTCACTAAATACCCCGAGCAAAGTTTTGGTTTTTACTGGCAGGCCCGCAGCAACGCGGCCCTGGATAAGGAGATGGCACAAGGAACTGCCATACCCCATTATAAAAACTTAATTGCCGCGTTGGAAAAAGATACCGCCAACAGCAATTATAAAAAATGGATGGTAGAAGCGTATGCGTACCTGGCGGCTTACGAAGCCAATACGGAAAAAGATTATGCAGAGGCGGTAGGTTATTTTCAAAAGGTGCTGGAAGTGGATCCTGAAAATGCCGATGCTAAAAAATACATTGCCATCCTGGAAAAAAACAGTGCAAACGAGGGTAGTAAGTAGTTGTGGAATGGTGTTTTTCTCATGTCCTCTGGTTGGTTCTCAGCCCCGCTTAGTGCGGGGCTTTTTTATACCAAACCGCTGTCAACAAAACCATCGTGAGACGTGAAACGTGAGAGGTGAGACAGCCGCAGCCTCTTTCTTTTCTATTATCCATGAACTATCAACTATGATCCTGATAGTCGTTTGGTATTAACCGTATTTCTTTTTCTCCTTACAGATCGGAATAGTCTGCTGGCGTTAAAAACACAATCTCATTCTTAGAAACATTATTCTTGTACTCCGGCATGGCGGAGAGTTTTTTCCAGGCTGCGTCTTCGCCAAAAGCTTTCCAGTGTGCATCCCGTGCGGCTTTGTTCTCAAATGAGGTCATGTACATCAGGTTAGGCATCCTGCTTCCAAAAAGCACTTCTCCGTAAAAAACCGCATTAAAACCTAAGCGTTTGAAAATATCTATTTCCCCTCCCTGGTTAAACATCTGCACTTTATTCTTATAAAATTTTTCGGTGGGCCCTTCGTAGCTGCGCAGCTCATATACCCGGTTGCTTTTGTCGCCGGTCAGTTGCGGCTTTGCCACTGCTGGCATAAATTCAAACGCCTGTAATAATATTGTTTCAAAACGCTTGTAGGGTGTCCCGTTATGCGCTGCATTCAGGTAGGCAGCGCCATTTTCCTGGTATTGAGCATCCTTTTCCAATTTACGGGGCAACTCCTCCATTTTTTTTAGGGAGGCAAAAGGAGTCAGTACATAAATCCTTTTATCCACAGCCGTATCATTACCAATGGCTGTAAAAACGCCAACGGTTTTAATACCTTGTTTATGCAGGGCAGGCAGGTAAGCCGTTTGCAAAAACCGGTGGACCGAATTGAGTTGCGCCGTATCGGCAAGATGATACACCCGTAGTTCTATATATTGGCGCTGCTGTGCCTTTGCATCCGGCCCACAACAAATAAGCAAAAAGAAAATAAAAAAAGAAGAAAGTTGGGTGGCACGTTTCATTGAAAAAGATTTCTGTAAATATAAAGCCTGACGGGTTTCCATATCCATTGCCTCGCCGGTAATGTAGAATAGCAAAAGTATTTATCCCCTACCCAAATGCGGATTTCCCGCCCGCTGGCAGATTTTCATTTCAAAAATTTACAAATCATTGAACCTTATCTTTGAGTCATGCTAAAAATTGGGGTATTTGGTACGGGACATTTAGGCAAGTTCCATTTGAATAACTGGAAAGAGATTCCCGGCGTTGAACTCGTTGGATTTTATGATCCCAATGACGCCATTGCGGAAGAAGTGATGGCCAAATACGGTTTACAACGTTTTCAAAACGAGGACGAACTGATTGCTGCCTGCGATGCCATTGATGTAGTAACTCCTACACAATACCATTTTGCCGTTTGTGAAAGGGCCATTAAAAAAGGGAAACATGTATTTGTAGAAAAGCCCATGGCAAACACCATGGAAGAAGCAAAAACCCTGGTGAAACTGGTTCAGGAATCGAAAATAAAATTCCAGGTAGGACATGTGGAGCGGTTTAACCCCGCTTTTCTGGCGGCCAAAGACCTGGACCTGCACCCCATGTTCATTGAAGTGCACCGCCTGGCGCAATTCAATCCAAGAGGCACCGAAGTAAGTGTGATCCTGGATTTGATGATCCATGATATTGATGTGATACTAAGCCTGGTAAAAAGCGATGTAAAATCCATTTCTGCCAACGGCGTGGCCGTCATGACCGACACACCTGATATTGCCAACGTTCGCATTGAGTTCAACAACGGCTGTGTGGCCAATCTTACGTCCAGCCGGATTTCTATGAAAAAGATGCGGAAAATAAGGTTGTTTCAAAAAGACGCCTATATAGGAATTGATTTCCTGGAGAAAAAAACAGAAGTGATCAAACTGAAAGAAGAGAAAGACCAGAATGTTTTTGCCTTCGACATCGAAACGCCCAATGGCACAAAGACCATCGCCATAGCCAGTCCGGAGGTGCCGCAAGTGAACGCCATTAAAAAAGAACTGGAAGAATTTGTTGCCGCCATTCAAAATAACCGCCAGCCTATAGTGAACGAGATTGACGGCTTCAGGGCCATGGAGGTGGCACACCAGATCTTACATAAAATCAGTCATAATCTTATTGCTTCGTAATTGTGTCATTTAAAAAGCCCATCCATCCCACCTGGTATGCACTAACAGATTATGTAACCACCGCTGTAAGCTGGTGCTTTTTTTATTTTGTCCGCAAGCAACTGCTCGGAGAGCCGCTTAGCACAGATTCCAAATTCTGGCTGGGCGTTCTTCTCATTCCCCTGGGTTGGCTGATTCTTTATGCACTGGCAGGAAGCTACCATTCCATTTATAAAAAATCAAGGCTTGCAGAGGCGAGCCGCACTTTTATTTGCAGCTTTATTGGATGCCTCCTTGTATTTTTTCTTTTTCTGCTGGATGATGGCAAAAACAACTACAACTATTACTACAGTGCTTTTGGCGCTTTACTGGCCATTCATTTCTTTCATTCCCTATCTCGGACGCCTGGTTATTTTAACCATTGCCAAGCAACAATTGGAAACTAAAACCATTCGCTTCAAAGCGGTTATTGTGGGCACACATGAAAGCTCGCTGAACATTTATAAAGAAGCAGAACGGAAACTGGAACGGGAAGGTTATTATGCAAAAGGATACATCGCCGTAAGTAACGAGGAAAGAGTAACACCATCCACCTTACAAAATCTTGGACTAATTGAAGATCTGGAAACCATCATTGACCAGCACAAAATAGAGTTGGTCATTATTGCTATTGATAAAAAAGAGCAAAGCTTAATTGAACAAATCATCAACCGCTTATCAGAAAAAGACGTGGCTATTAAAATACAGGCCGATACCCTTGACATTCTTGCCGGCTCGGTAAGAACAAACAATGTATTGGGAGCGGTACTGATAGACCTTCACACAGGCCTGATGCCGGAATGGCAACTGCACATTAAACGGGTAGTGGATGTTGTTTTTTCTTTTTCATTTCTGGTTTTATTATCTCCACTTTTAATCTACATAGCCATACGGGTCCGGCTGTCCTCCAAAGGACCGATTTTTTTTGAACAGGAAAGGGTTGGTTACAGAGGCAAAACATTCTGCATGTATAAATTCCGGTCCATGTACACCCATGCGGAAGAAAACGGCCCGGCCCTGTCCTCCGACGGCGATCCCCGCATTACGCCGTGGGGAAAGACCATGCGCAAATGGCGGCTGGATGAACTGCCCCAGCTATGGAATATTTTATTGAACCAGATGTCGCTGGTAGGACCAAGGCCCGAACGAAGATTTTATATTGACCAGATCGTGGCCCGGTTCCCTTACTATAAATATTTGCTGAAAGTAAAGCCTGGCCTCACTTCCTGGGGCATGGTGCAATATGGCTATGCCGAAAATGTGGACGCCATGATCGAACGAAGCAAATTTGATTTGATGTACATAGAGAACATTTCCTTACTCCTGGATTTTAAAATATTGCTGCACACCTTACGCATTATTTTCGGGGGCAAAGGCAAGTAATCACCAATAATTTCTCATTTGCTGTTTCAGGTTCTATTTTTGATGAAACGATTTTTGTGAAGAACCTTATTTGCTTCTTGTTGTTTCATTGCCTGTGGTTGTTGGCCCGTTCTCAATCTCCCTACTGGCAACAAAAGGTCAACTACATCATTGATGTGTCACTGAACCCCAACGAAAAAACCCTGGATGGCTTTGAAAAGATCAGTTATATAAACCACTCTCCCGATACCCTCACCTACATCTGGTTTCATGTATGGCCCAATGCCTATAAAAATGACCAGACAGCTTTTAGCGACCAGTTGCTGGAAAACGGAAACACCAAATTTTATTTTTCCAATAAAGAGCAAAGAGGTTATATCAACCGCCTTGATTTTAAAGTAAATGGTACCACTGCCAAAACGGAAGATCATCCGCAGCATATTGATATTATTAAACTTTTGCTTCCAAAACCCTTAGCCCCCAAGCAGGAAGTAACCATCACCACGCCTTTTCATGTAAAGCTGCCGTTTAATTTTTCCCGTGGCGGTTACGACGGCGAATCCTTCCAGGTAACCCAATGGTACCCCAAACCGGCCGTGTATGATAAAAATGGCTGGCATCCCATGCCCTATCTGGACCAGGGAGAATTTTACAGCGAGTTTGGAAATTTTGATGTGCGGATCACCGTTCCAAAGAATTACGTGGTGGCTGCCACCGGTGAACTACAGAATGAAGAAGAATTAGCCTGGTTAAAAAAGAGGATTATTGTTCCTAAGCCTTCAGAAAAAAAGCCTGCACCTAATGTAAAGACAGGTACTTCAAAAAAAATCTCGTCCCCAAATAAAGTAACACCTAAAGCCAATGAATTAGCAGAAACAAAAACGTTGAATTATACACAGGCCCATGTTCACGACTTTGCCTGGTTTGCTGATCCAACATTTATTGTCAACTCCGACACCTGTCAACTGCCCTCGGGAAAAACAATTGAGGTGTTTACCTACTATACCGCGGCAGAAGAACCTGATCTGGAAGAACAGTATTCAATACACTAAAGATGCCGTTCGTTTTTATTCGGCGGAAGTGGGAGAATATCCGTACAACACAGTAAGTGTAGTGCAGGGACCGCAAAGTTTTGGTGGCGGCATGGAATATCCCACCATTACCATCATCTCTCCCACTGCTGATAAAAAAGAACTGGATGTAACGATGGCCCATGAAATTGGCCACAACTGGTTTTATGGAATTTTGGCTTCCAATGAAAGAGCACATCCCTGGATGGATGAAGGCATCAATTCTTTTTACGAAAAAAAATACACTGAGCAGAAATACGGAAAGCAACCGCAGGAAGAAGAGCTGTTCTTTCAAACAAAAGCATTAAGAAAAACAGACCAGCCCATTGAAACCCCTTCGGAAAACTTCAGCGAAAGCAATTATGGGTTGGTGGCTTATCATAAAACAGCTGAGTGGATGCAGTACCTGGAGAACAAAATGGGTAAAGATGTTTTTCGTCAGATGATGCAGCAGTATTATCAGCAATGGAAATTCAAACATCCGCAACCGGAAGATATAAAAGCAATTATAGCAAGCCGGTTACCGAATGATACCGCAGAGGCTTTCCGTTTGTTAAATGCCAAAGGCATATTGCCCGATCATCAGCTAAGTGGATTTAAAATAGTTTCTCCTTTTAAAAAGAACTCCATAAAAGAATATTTACAACAACCCACCAAAAATGCGCTTTTAATTTCTCCTGCCATCGGTATTAATGCCTACGATAAATTGATGGTTGGCGGAATAATTACTAACTATAAACTACCACCCACCAGGTTGCAGTTTTTAGCCATTCCTATGTATGCAACAGGCTCCAAACAATTTACGGGCCTGGGAAAACTCAACTACACCATTGCATCCGACGGCTTCATTCGTAAGACAGATGTCTTTGTTAATGCTGCCCGGTTTTCCATGGATGAATTTACCGATACAGCCGGTAACAAAATAAAAATGCAGTTCCGGAAAATAGTGCCGGGATTTAAATTAACCTTCAAGGAAAAAGACCCGCGCAGCACTGTTAACAAATACCTGCAATGGAAAACCTTTTTTATAAATGAAGAATCCATCCGCCTCACCCCGGATACTATTTTTAACGGGACGGATACAGCCTTTCTGACACGTTATTCCACGCCGCAAAAAAACCGTTACCTCAATCAACTTCAGTTTGTTTATGAAAACTACCGGGCCCTGTATCCTTTTGATCTAACGCTTCAGATTGAACAGGCCGAAGATTTTATCCGGCCTGCGCTTACGGCCAATTATTTTTTCAACTATGCAAAAGAAGGCGGTCTGCAGGTTCGTTTTTTTGCCGGCACGTTTTTTTACCTGGGTACTAAAACTTTTTCCAAACAATTCGCTACCGATCGTTATCATTTGAACATGACAGGAGCAAAAGGATACGAGGACTATACCTATAGTGATTATTTCGTGGGGCGCAATCTTTTTGAAGGTGTGGGAAGCCAACAGATCATGATCCGCGACGGAGGCTTTAAAGTAAGAACTGACCTGCTGGCCGATAAGATCGGAAAAACGGATGACTGGCTGATGGCGCTGAACTTTAACTCCAGCGTTCCGCAAAGCATTAACCCACTGGCGGTGTTGCCCGTCAAAATTCCTTTGCGTGTCTTTTTGGACGTAGGCACTTATGCCGGTCCCTGGAAAAAAGGTTCGGCGGACGACCGGTTTTTATTTGATGCCGGTTTACACATTCCGCTCCTTGATGAATCGCTGAATATTTACATTCCTCTTTTTTACAACAAAGTGTATGGCGATTATTTAAAATCCACCATTTCGAAAAACAGGTTCTTGAAAACCATTTCCTTCAGCATAAACCTTTACAATAAACATCTGAAAAAATTGAACAGGGAAACTGAGTTTTGATGCAACATGGCCAACATACAATACCTCGCCAGCAACCAAATTGATAAGCAGCAATGGGACCGGTGCATGGAGAAAGCATCAAACAGTTTGATCTATGGTTTCTCTTATTACCTGGATGCGATGACGGACAACTGGGATGCCTTGGTGCTAAACAATTACGAAGCCGTGATGCCCTTGCCGTGGAGAAAAAAATGGGGCGTTTATTATTTGTACCAACCGGCCTTTGTGGCGCAATTGGGATTGTTTGGCAATAACATTAGTTCGAACCTGCTCCTACATTTCTTTCAGGCCATTCCAAAAAAATTCCAATACTGGGATCTTTCATTGAATCACCAAAACCTCTTTGCACTGGAGCAGTATCCTTTGCACCAAAGAAGCAATTTTGTTTTGGCATTAAATAAACCCTACGAAGTTTTATACGGGCAGTATAGAGAAAACATCAAACGCAATATTAAAAAAGCAGAGAATTATGGTTGTTCTATAAACACTTCATTGAAGCCATTATTGAACTGGCTAAACAGCATCCGCAGCAAAAGGAACAGGCCATCAGAAGAAAAAGATTTTGAAAACTTTAAGGCTTCTTTACTGCTTAAAAGAGGTTTCAAAAGCGGTGAGTTATGGAGTGTACTCAAAACAAGACCAGCTTATTAGCGTCCTGTGTGTTTTTTTTATTGCAGAACAAGGATCTACTATATTTTGGTAGGCAATCATCCCAATGGCAGAACCTTAGGCGCTTCTCATGCGCTGATTGATGCATTCATTAAAGGACTATGCTGGAGAGGACCTGCTTTTAGACTTTGAAGGAAGCGATATCCGCAATCTTGCTTTTTTCTAGAGAGTTTTGGAGCGGTGGAAGAAAAATATGCGGCTATTCAATTACAATCAATTGCCCTGGATGTGAAGATGGTTAAAAGATTAAGGTTCCATTTCTCTGCAAGAATATAAGCAGGCAAAGTTCATAAACACACCTGTCCATTGCACTCTTTGCGTGAAACCCTGCTGAAAGTATTACAAGAAGCCTGAAGCGTTTGTAGCTTTGGACACAACAAATCCAAAGTTTTCGGGATTGTTAGTAATGAACCGCCGGGTACCAATAAAGATGTTCTAAAGAACTTACACCTCTTTCTAAACCTCATTAACTCATTTAAAATTCTCATCTCGTCATATTCATCTCCTGTCTATCTTTGCGGCAAAATTTTGATACATGAACTTGCACGAGTACCAGGCTAAAGAACTTTTGAAAAAATACGGCGTTCCGGTGCAGGAAGGCATTGCAGTAAGCACTCCACACGATGCCGAAGAAGCCTACCGCCAGATCAAAACCCAACACGGAAGCAACTTTGCAGTAATAAAAGCTCAAATACACGCCGGCGGCCGCGGCAAGGGAAAGATCCGCGAAACAGGCATCAATGGTGTAAAAGTGGTAAAGTCGCTGGATGAAGTTACGGATGTGGCGCAGAAGATTTTGGGCGGCACCCTGGTTACCATTCAAACGGGCGAAGCCGGGAAAGTAGTGAACAAGATTTTGATTGCACAGGACATGTATTACGATGGCGCAAGCGATCGGAAAGAATTTTACCTGTCCATTTTACTGGATCGTGCCAAAGGCGAGAACGTAATTATGTACAGCACCGAAGGCGGTATGGACATTGAAGAAGTGGCCCACAAAACACCCGAGAAAATTTTTAAAGAATGGGTTTTCCCCGGTGGCGGGCTGCAGGCTTACCAGGCAAGAAAAATTGCTTTTAATCTTGGATTGAAAGGCGATGCTTTTAAAAACATGGTGAAGTTTGTTACCAATTTATACAAAGCTTACCTGGGTCTGGATTGCTCTATGCTCGAGATCAACCCGCTGTTCAAAGCAGCTGATGATAAAGTGGTGGCTGTGGATTGCAAAATGAATTTGGATGATAATGCGCTGATGCGTCACCCCGACCTGGCCGCCATGCGTGATGTAGCAGAAGAAGATCCAACAGAAGTGGAAGCAGGAAAACACAATCTGAACTTTGTAAAACTGGATGGCAACGTGGGTTGCATGGTGAACGGCGCCGGACTGGCCATGGCTACCATGGATATGATCAAATTAAGCGGTGGCGAGCCTGCCAACTTTTTGGACGTAGGCGGTACCGCCAATGCGCAAACGGTGGAAGCCGGTTTCCGCATCATTATGAAAGATCCAAAAGTAAAAGCGATCCTCATTAACATCTTTGGTGGTATTGTGCGTTGCGACCGTGTGGCGCAAGGTGTGATTGATGCCTACAAGAACATGGGCAACATCAACATCCCGATCATTGTTCGTTTACAGGGCACCAATGCAGAAGAAGCCAAGAAACTGATTGATGAAAGCGGCTTGAAAGTACAATCGGCTATTTTGCTAAGCGAAGCAGCCGACCTGGTGAACAAAGCAGTGGCGGCGGCGTAAGAGATGTAATATTGAAGATTGAATATCTAATATTTTGAAGCTACAGAAGTTTATCTTTTGTAGCTTTTTTGTTTAGCAAACTGCATTACTACTATGATGCTTCCGTTGCGTCGCACTCTTGTACGCCTGGTAACTTTGGTCAGCATGCGGCCGCAAACTAATGGCAAATGGCTATTAAGATGAAGCAGATGATAGATGATAGATGATAGAAGAGAAAGAGGCTTCTGTCTCACGTCTGCCGTTTCACGTCTCACGATGGTTTCCTGGACAGGGGTTTGGTATAAATGGCGATCCCCTCCTGTTGCCAGGAAGGGATCAATTCGATCAGGCGGAAAAAGTGACTTGTTTTTTCAAAGGGTCAGACGCCTGGGTTTTCAACGGACTGAACTTGTTTAGTTTTTCTTAGGTTTAGATCCGTCCGGCTTTTAGGATAATTGGATCTTAATGGTTTTTCATATTGAGAATGTAATAAATATCAGCAATTCAACCGAGCTTTACAATTAATTTGCCAGCACATTTTCTATTGTACCCGATAATTTTAAACGGTACTACGAATTATCACTTATTTTGATCCGCCTAATTACACAAAACATGAATACGTCTGAACAAGCGCCCCTCTCTCTTGCCGCATGCACGATCCGAACCATTGAAGAAAAAGACAATGCTGCCATCGCCCATATCATCCGGACAACTCTTGAAGAATTCGGCGCCAATCATCCCGGCACTGTTTATTACGATGCTTCAACAGATGCACTGTTTCAATTATTCTCCCAAACGCCGGGCTCCGTTTATTATGTGGCCGAATATCAAAATGAATTGGTAGGCGGCGGGGGTATTTTTCCTTCACCAGGATTGCCGGATGATACCTGCGAACTGGTAAAAATGTATTTACTAAAAAAAGTGAGAGGTCTTGGCCTGGGCAAACTGCTCATTCAAAAAGCACTGGATTTTGCAAAACAAGCCGCTTATAAAAATGTGTATCTCGAAACCATGCCGGAACTGAAACAAGCACTAAAAGCATACGAGAAGTTTGGCTTTGAATACATTGATCATCCCATGGGCAATACCGGGCATTTTGGATGTGATTTGTGGATGTTGCGCCCCCTGTCCCCCTAAAGGGGAGACTTAGGTCAATCAAACTTTTCTTTACTGTTCTTACTCAGTTAGTAAAGCAAGTTTCTATGAAACCCCTAGCTGAATAGCGTTACTAATGTACAAGGGAGTGACACAACAGAACCTCCAATAGAATTGCGTTAAAAGCTGGTCACATGCATCACTAGCTTTTACCCTTATAAAACAAGTTGCGAATCAATGAAAGTCTTTACAGACCTAAGTCTCCCCTTTAGGGGGACAGGGGGAAGGGCATTGCCTCATACACCGGGCTAAACAAATAGATCCTTTTTGTCTTTATTTCTTCGCAACGAAAACGCTTCCGTATCTTCTCTCCTTTCCGAAAAACCTTTCCGTCATGGGTTTTAAATAAAGTCCCTTCCGGAATTTCTTCTACAAAAACCAGGTGGCTTTGTTTTTCGTCGTAGTTCTTCAGGGTTTTTAAAAGCAGCTCATCGGCGCAGCTGGAGGCGGCAGGATTATGCAGCGATTGCAGTAAAGCATTCTTTATATCGGCGGGAAAAATATTGTGTTCAATAAACTGCGCCAGCAATTGCCCGAAGACCATCTTCCATTCCTTACCATGAGAAGCTACGCGGTTGCCAAACTTTTCAAACGTAAGCAGGTGCGCCAGTTCGTGCAGCAGCGTAATTAAAAAGGCATATTTATTCAGATTGCCGTTTACACTGATGCGGTGGTTTTTAGCCTGCGTTCTGTGGCGGTAATCGCCCAAAATACTTTTACGTTCGCGGGCCACTGTTAAGTGCACATGATAAGTTTCCAGGTAATGTAAAACGGCCTCTAAAGTATGGGGCGGCAGGTAATGTTGAAGGGCGGAAATGGGTGCTTCTTTCCTGCTCATTGATTTTTTTCCTTCAGCAATTTCATTAAAACAGAAACTTCCATAAAGGTGTACACCAGATATAAGTCCCATGCAGGTAAACAGGGCCGGCTTGTTGAGGTTATCCCTGTACATAGCGATGTAAATAAAGGCGGCAATAATGCACAGAAAAAGTTTGAGCATCATGCTGGTATAAACCGACCGCACAAAAGCATGCGGATTCGGATTGTTTAATCCCTTCAGGCCTAAGACAAATGAAATAAGTGTGATCAGGAATAAAAGCAGGTTACCCAGGATCACCACATCCTGGTCAACCCCCCACTTTGCCAGCATATTTTTTCCGACAATAAAAAAGCCATTCAAAACAATAAAAAATATTGCAACCGGTGCAAATGACTTAAACCTTCTTTTGATCATTATCTGGTTTCCTTTTCGAAGTTTCTTTTATTAATTGATAAATCATCAGCACCAATACAAGAAAGGGCAGGATCCACACCAGCAAAGGCGTGGAAAAAGCGGCCCACTTGTCTATTTTACCACCGCCGTAAACAGCCAGGGCCAGCATTACAAACAGCTGGGTTCCCCAACCCGCATAATGCATCAGGCTGGTTGAGTTTTTACTTGGCTCTTGCTGTTTTTGATTCATCCTCTGTACTCATTAAAACTACGTTGGCTGCCTGCACGCCGCCCATCTGGCATTGCCCGTTAAAAACAGCAGAAGGATCAATTTGCAGGGTGCCCGCATTGATGTTGCCTTTTACATTGCATTGTCCGCGAAGCTGCAACACCTCCTGCACCGCAATATTTCCAATGACTTTTCCGGTAATATCAGCCTGTTTGCCGTGGATATTGCCTTCAACCAGTCCGTTGGGACCTATCACCACTTTGGCAGAACTAATGACATTACCCTGGATGGTTCCATCAACCCGCAGATCGTTTTCGCTTTTTACATCGCCCTGTAAAAGGGTGCCTTCGCTAATAAGGGTGGCGCTGTTGCCTAATTTTTCCGAAACGCTGTTGGTTTTGTCTTTGTTGAACATAGGATTGATTTTAGTGGATAAAAGTAATTAATCGTTTGATAATTCATCCTTTGGAACCTGCATTTGCGTAGTATCCAGCTTTAATTCAGTATTTCCACTTAGCACTTTCTTCAGCCCGTCAATGTACTGGCTTTGGTAGGTCACTTGTTTCTCCAAAGAATCCGTCACGTATTTTAACTGACGGTATTCCCTGCCAATGCCCGCATTGCCGTAACCCGGAATATAGTACTTAAGTGGGGTAAATACAATTAAAGCCACGGTCAGTCCTGTTAACAAAACAAAAACGGTACTTAAAACAATGTAAACACTCATGCGGGAAAGGCGAAAGGTTACCACTTCTTCATAGGTATCATCATTCATTACAACAAGCCGGTATCGGTTCCTCAATCGTTTCAGGGTAGATTCGGCATCCAGTTTGGCCATAGACAGAGTTTAAAAAGGTAAAGATAACGCCCTCATCCTAACCTT
The DNA here is from genome assembly GCA_963697545.1 of uncultured Bacteroidota bacterium. GTDB lineage: Bacteria > Bacteroidota > Bacteroidia > Chitinophagales > Chitinophagaceae > Flavisolibacter. The sequence goes on from CAVOOL010000007.1 coordinate 142,163, forward strand.
CCCCAACGGGAGGAAGGAAAAGCCAGTACTGGCCTTTGTTTGTCAAGTCATTCAATCCTTCAAATAAAAATTTCAGCTCCAAAGAAGGTTGAGGGTTTTTAGTATCGTCCAATAAGCCGGCCTTTGTGCGTTGGGTTCTTCCGCCTTCGGCGGAGAGTTAGAGGGGACCGCACCAAAATAATTCCCCTCTATTTATACTAAAATCTTTGAATTTCAGTTTATAACACTTTAGTTTGCGACCGGAAAATGAGAGAACGCCGCCATTTTTTTATTTGTTTTGTAACCATCCTTTTTGGGGCTGCCTTCCAGCCCCTGTCGGCGCAAATGGGGTTTAACCTGGATGTTAAAAAGCCCAAGCCCTATGAAGAAAGGGTTTTAAAAGCAGAGAAAACACCCACCGATAAAAAGATCAAAGCGCCCAAAAGGTTCTTTCAAAACCTTACAACGCACTATAATTACTTTTTCAACGCCAACAATAAACTGAACGCGGTTATTGAAAGGGCCAAGGCCGGTCATAAGGACGATTATGCTGCACTGCTGCCTTTCTATAATTACAGCTTAGATGTTACGGCAAGCGATGAAATGGAACTGGATTCCGTTATTTATAAATCGCAAACGGGCCTGGTGATGCACGACCTGCGCAGCGACTGGGCCGATAACCTGTACATGCTTTGGGGCGCTGCTTATTATTTTCAAAAAAAGTTTGATTCCGCCTCCCTCATGTTCCAGTTCATCAATTATGCTTTTGCTGAAAAAGAAAAAGATGGCTATTACAAATACATCGGCAGCCGCATGGACGGCAACAATGCGTTAAGCATTTCTACAAAAGAGAACAACAGCCTGGTGAAAAAAGTTTTTTCTACCTCACCCAGCCGTAACGAGGCTTTTATCTGGCAAATCAGAAGCCTGATGCAACTGGGCAACTTAACAGAAGCCGGCAGTTTGATAGCTACTTTAAAAAACGATCCCAATTTTCCGGAGCGGTTACACGATGACCTGGAAGAAGTACAATCGTATTGGTTTTATCAACAGCAAATGTGGGACAGCTCGGCCATGCATTTATTGAATGCACTAAGCATTGCCAAAAACAAACAGGAAAAAGCAAGATGGGAATACCTGGCCGCCCAGATGTTTGAGAAGACAGGAAATCTGGACCGGGCACAGGAACTCTATGCAAAGGCCATCAGCCATGGTACCGATCCGATACTGGATGTATATGCCCGGTTGAACCTGGTGCGTACCAACAAAGACGGCGGAGAAAATTATATTGATAAAAATATTGCCGAACTGCTGAAAATGGCAAAGCGGGACCGGTTTTCGGAATACCGCGATGTGATCTATTTCATGGCGGCGCAAATGGAAATGGACCGGGGCAACCTGGCAGCAGCACAGGAGCTTATGCTGAAAGTTTCCAAATACAACAACGGCAATCTTTCCTCCAAAAGCAAGGCTTTTTTATTGATCGCCGATCTTTCTTACGATCGTAAAAGTTATTTGCTGGCCGCTTCTTTTTACGATAGCATACAGACAAGCGAATTAAAAGAAGACGAAATCAAACGAGTGGAAAGCCGCAAGCCCTCCCTGGCAAAAATTGTGGCCAGCACCGGCATTATTAACCGGCAGGATAGTTTGCAGCGCATTGCCGCCATGCCGGAAGAAGAACGAAAGGACTACATTACAAAGCTGGTAAAAAAACTGCGCAGGCAGCAGGGTTTATCTGATGAAAATGCCAGTCCTTCTGCGGGTAATGCCAATCCATTTAACAATGCGGCCCCTACCGATCTGTTTACTGACCAATCCAAAGGCGAATGGTATTTTTATAACAGCAGTCTAAAAACACAGGGAGCCGCCCAGTTCAAACAAACATGGGGCAATCGTCCCAATGCCGACAACTGGCGCAGGTTTGCGCAGGTTTCCAACCAGCTGCGGGCAAAACTACCAACCGCTGCTACCCCGCGATGTAGCCGGCACAAACACCACCACTGAAACAGATAATTATCCAACCTATACCTCCCTGTTAAACAAACTGCCGCTTACACCGGAGGCACTGCAGGCATCAAACGATTCCATTAATAATGCGCTGTTTGACCTGGGAACCGTTTATTTAAATGAATTGGAAGATTATGCCTCGGCCATTGAAGCCTTTGAAAAGATCAGGTCTCGTAACCCAACCCATCCTAAAATGGACGAAATCGTTTTCGGTCTTTACTACGCCTATACCAAATCGGGCGATGCCGTAAAGGCGGCGGAGATGAAGGCACTTCTTTCCAAACAATATGCGTCTTCCCGTTTTGCCACCATAGCTACCACCGGAAAAGATCCTGCAGCCAAATCAAAAACTTCTCCGGAAGCCACAAAAGATTACGAAGCCATTTACGATATGTTCATCGAAGGCCGTTTTAATGAAGCCCAAGCCGCTAAAAAAAGAGCCGATAGCATCTATCAAACCAACTACTGGCAGCCCCAGTTGTTATACATCGAAGCGGTGTATAATATCAGGCAACGAAACGACAGCAACGCTAAAAACATTTTAAATACATTGATTGCACAAAGCGGCGATTCCCCGTTGGGAGAAAAGGCAAAAACCATGTTGGATGTACTCAGCCGCCGCCAGCAAATAGAAGACGAATTAACAAGATTACAAATTCAGCGGCCGGCAGAAGATACCGCCAAAGTGGTGCAGCAACCCGTAGCCCCTGCAGAAGAACCTATCATATCGCCTACGGTAAAAAGAGATTCGATCCTTTCAAAGCCAAAGGCTGATGTTGTCATCAACACAGCACCTAAAAGCCTGGGTGATACCATGTCTAAAAAACAGATTGTCACCCCACGTAAAAACAATACGGTTTACACATTCGAACCCTCGTTAAAACATTTTGCCGTCGTCATTTTAGATAAGGTGGATGCCGTGTTCAGTGGTGAAACCAAAAATGCTTTTGCCCGTTTTAACCGCGAAAAATATTATAATCAAACCTTGCCGGTAAATTCCGTTGACCTGGATAGCACATATAAATTAGTGCTTATCGGGGAGTTTAACAGTGCCCAGGAAGCGTTGGATTATATGCAACAGGCAAAACGCCTGGCCCCCCGGGAAATTATCCCCTGGCTGAAACCGGAAAAATACTCTTTCTCTATTTTAAGCCCCGAAAACCTTGAAGTATTGCAAAATCTTAAGGATTTATCGCAGTACAGGAAATTTTTGGAGCAAAACTTGCCGGGTAAATTTTAACCTTCCATTGCACCCTATTTTATAGCTTTGAGCAGAAAGAAACAGGAAACATACATGGAAAGAGGTTTCTACATCTCTTTTCTCTTTTTCGAACTCTTAGCCTTAATACACATATTCTCATGAAAAAACACATACGCATTTTCTGGATCGTCTTTTTTTCCGGTTTTGGCTTTATTGCACTTGTTATTTTGTTGTGCATGTTTGGGGCCTTTGGCAAACTTCCTTCCTTAAAGGAGTTGGAAAATCCAACCATTTTACAATCTTCCGAAGTATATGCTACAGATGGCACTTTAATGGGGAAGTATTACCGTGAAAGAGGAAACCGCAGCAATGCCAATTACCGCGATATTTCAAAACATGTAATTGACGCCCTGGTGGCCACCGAGGACGAACGGTTTTACGACCACTCCGGTATTGATTTTAAAAGAACCATTGGCGCTGTAGTAACCCTGGGTAAAAGCGGGGGTGGTAGTACCATCACACAACAATTGGCAAAGGCTTTACTTACCGGCTCGGGCAGTAAAAACAAAGCCACGCGGGTCATTGAAAAATTAAAAGAATACATTGTTGCCATACGCCTCGAACGGAATTTTACCAAAGAAGAGATCATTGCGCTTTATTTAAATGCCGTTCCTTATGGCGATAATATTTATGGCATCCGCAATGCAGCCCGTACCTTCTTTCAAAAAGAGCCCGACCGTTTAACCAAAGAAGAAGCCGCTCTTTTGGTGGGTGTGTTAAAAGGTAACTATATCTACAATCCCCGTGTAAATCCCAAAGCAGCGCTCAACCGGCGCAATGTAGTGTTGAGCCAGATGGAAAGAAACAACTACCTCACTACTGCAGAAGCTACCCGCCTGAAAGCCCTGCCCATCAAACTCAATTATAAAAAGCTGGATGAAAATAACGGCTTTGCCCCCTATTTCCGTGAGATCTTAAAAGACGAAGTAGATCAGGCATTAAAGGGACTCACTAAATCTGACGGTGACCCTTATAACATATATGATGATGGCCTGAAAGTGTACACCACCATCAATCCAAAGATGCAGCAATATGCAGAAGAAGCCGTGGCCCAGCAAATGCCCGTGCTTCAAAAAGCATTGAACAACCAGCACAATATAAAAAACGGAAGTGTGTGGAAAGGTCGTCAGAATGTGCTGGACGCCGCCATGAAGGCCAGCGACCGCTGGAAAAACCTTAAAGAAGACGGCCTGACCGACGCTGAAATAAAGAAAACCTTTTCGGTAAAAACACGAATGAAGGTTTTTGCCTGGAATGCCAAAAGAGAAAAAGACACGTTGATGACGCCAATGGATTCCATTAAATACCACCGCCAGATGATGCAGACAGCCTTCATGGTTACGGATCCCACCACCGGTGAAATTCGTGCCTGGGTGGGCGGTATTGATTTTAAAACATGGAAGCTCGATCACGCCAATATCAGAACCAAACGCCAGGTAGGTTCTGCCATCAAACCGCTTTTGTATTGCCAGGCTATGGAAGAGCGGGGCTTTACACCGGAAACCATGGTGGAAGATGTACAGCAAACTTTTGGAAAAGATCAACTGGTGCCGGCCACGGGTAAAACCTGTACCGGCCGCACCATGACGATGGCTTCTGCCCTGGCCTGGTCGCGCAACTGCGCCACCGCTTATATCATGAAGCAGGTAGGCCCGGCACAATTCGCCAACTTTTTAGAACGCATCAATATCCCTACAAAGGTGGATCCCTACCCTTCTATTGCCCTGGGTTCCTGCGATCTTTCGCTTTATGAAATGATGTGGGGTTATTCTATTTTTCCCGGCCACGGCTTCTCTACAAAACCCGTCTTTATTTCCCGCATTGAGGACCGCAACGGCAACGTGCTGAAACGTTTTGATGCAGGCTCGAACCGCAAAGAAGCCGTAAGTGAAGTGACCGCCTATAACATGAGCAAAATGCTGGAAGGGCCTGTTACCAAGGGCACGGCTGCCGGCCTGATGCAGACCCTGGGCGCCGCAGAGATGGGCGGCAAAACCGGTACTACCAACGACAACTCCGACTTTTGGTTCATGGGCTTTACCCCTCAATTACTGGCCGGCGTTTGGGTTGGAGCTGATGACCGTTTCATTCGCATCGAAAATTCGTCATTTTATGGTGGCACAGCCGCCCGCCCAATATGGCAGGCCTTTTTCAAAAAAATATATGCCGATAAATCTTTGGGCATAGATAAAAATGCTCAGTTTGTAAGACCGGCCGATCTGCAAAACGAGATCAACAATGCCGACATGATGCGCATCATTGATGAAACCATTCCATCGGATGAAGGCAATACAGTTGGGGCTGATGATTATACCTTAGATACTTCGCATAACATTCCGGGGGAATCGCAGGCGCCGGTGGATGACAATGCACCTAAAAAAGATAAAGACACAAAAAAAGATACGGTAAAAAAAGCGCCTAAGATCGGGGAAATGAACCCAACCGATGAAAAGAAAGAAAAGAAAGGATTTTTTAAAAAGCTGTTTGGCGGTAAGGATAAGAAGAAGGACGAAGAACAGAAAAACGGAAATGATTATTAAATAACCAGTTTTATAATAAAAAGCCTCGTTTTACACGAGGCTTTTGCTTTTGTACTAAACGCCATTACTGCTATTGAACGCCTGTTGCGTCGCACACTTGTACGTTCTGGAATTCTATTGAGCAAGGAAAAGAACCACAAAAACACAAAGGTGAAACCACAAAGATCTTTCAGTGCTGTATTCTCCGTGTTCGCTGTGGTTAAAATAAAAATTGGCTAACAAGAACCAACGTTCGACGGCTTTGTGCGTTCGCCTTAGTCGCCCAGGTTTAATGATTGGATGATGTTCTTAAGCGTTTTATCATCAACGCTTTCGAATTCTGACTTGTCGTAGATGGTCAGCAGGTAAACTTCTTTGTTGTCTTTTACCACATAAGAAATGACCCGTCCGCCGCCACTCTTTCCTTTGCCTTTGCTTTTGATGGCAAGTCGGATTTTGTAAATGTCATTTCCTAATGATGTTCCCGTTTCGGGTTTGTTGATCAAAATGTCGTTTAGCTCCGCAAGTTCCTCCTTGAGTGATGGGTACTTTTTGGAGAGACGTTTAACTTCCTTTTTAAACTTGTCACTTGGAATAACACTAAAGCTCATTCAGGAATTCGTTTAGTGTCTGCTTGTGTCCCCTTTGCTTTTTAAGAACCGCAACCTGGTCAAGGGCTTCTTTTAGGTCAGAGCGGAGTTTCAGCGCTTGCTCATATTTTTTGAGCTTGTTAAGTAACTTTTCCCACTCAGACAGTGGCAACTGAACAGCCTGTGTCTTTCCATTTATATCGTTAACGTATTGAAGTGGGATTTTCATGTTTCAAATTTACTGCGTTTTGTTTAACAGTAAGCAGTCGAAAAACTGCGTTTGCTAAAGAGACATTCCATTTCTTGGAGAAATGGAATGTCTTATTAAAATCTCTCTGTGGCCCTCTGTGTAAACCTCCTGGACTCTCTGTGGGCAAAAAAAGACTATGGCTTCAACACCACCTTCACGCAATCATCTTCCTTGTTCTTGAAAATATCATATCCATGTGCCGCCTCGGCCAATGGAATCTTATGTGTGATGATATCATCCAGCACTACTTTTCCGTCTCTTACTATTTCAAATAAATGATCAATGTATTTCTGCACGGGTGCCTGTCCAAATTTCATGATCAGGCCCTTGTCGAAAATTCTATGAACAGGAAAATTATCATAAGGACTGCCGTACACACCAACTACCGAAACAATACCGCCGCGGCGCACGGCCTGCGTACACCAGTCAATTACTTTCATGGTTCCTTTTTCTACATTGATCACCGCTTTTAGTTTTTCCATGAACGAACGCTCCGCTTCGGTGCCTACGGCATCAATGGCCACATCCGGGCCCCGGCCATTGGTCATTTCCCGCAGTTTTTCCATCAAATGCTCATCATGGGCATTTATAGTTTCCACTTTGTTTACTTCTTTGGCTTTGTTTAACCGGTAGTCCAGCGGGTCTACGGCAATCACTCTTTCAGCGCCACGCAGCCAGGCCGATTTTTGCGCCATCAATCCCACAGGCCCGCTGCCAAAGATCACCACGGTTTCACCACCTTTTACTTCAGCCCAATCCACCGCTGTCCAGCCCGTAGGAAAAATATCGGTCAGAAACAAAACCTGGTCATCACTTAACCCATCGGGAATGATCTTGGGCCCATAGTTGGCCTTGGGCACACGAACATATTCTGCCTGCCCTCCGCTATATCCGCCATACAGATCAGTATAGCCAAACAGTCCTCCGCCTTTGCCTTTCATCATATCACCTTCGGGGCCATAATGCTCAGGATTGGTTTGTTCGCAGTGCGTAGGCAGATCATGTGCACAGAAATAACACTGTCCGCAGGCGATGGGAAAAGGCACTACTACCCGGTCGCCTTTTTTTACCCTGGTTACAGCCGCACCTACTTCTTCCACCACACCCATGAATTCATGTCCTAAAACCTGGTCCCGAAGCTGAGGAAAAAAACCATCATAAATATGCAGGTCGGAGCCACAAATGGCCGTGGACGTAACTTTTAAAATCACATCATCCGGCGCTTCAAGCTTGGGGTCTGCCACATTATCTACACTGATATCACCGATCTTATGAAACACTGCAGCTTTCATGACACTTGTTTTAATTTCTGAAAAATGTAATGGAGAGCAAAAGGACGAAGCAGTAAAAATCAAGCCATCTCTAATGTTCCGTTTCATGATTATAGTAGAGTCGGCACAACATTTTCTATACTATTAAAAAAGAAGTTATGAACCAAACAAACAATAATAGGGACAGAGAGCAAAGAAACCCGCAAAATGATCCATCCAAAGCCATGGACAGCAAAAAAGAAGTAGAGGAGTCAAATGATGCAAAAACAGACCAGGACTTTCCGGGTTATCCTCATTACCCTGCCAAAGAAGATATTATGGATCAGCGCACCGATTCGCATCGTGTTGACATGGATGTGGAAAATCTTCCCGCAAACCGCAATACCACCGGTGTTAGCCAGCGCTTTACCACCGGACAAGGCAATGAAAGAGCTGAAGAACCCCGGCAACCCGGATTGGAAAAGAACGACGAGCTGAATTTGCGGATGGGCACAGAAGCGGATGTAACGGATGATGATCTGGCTGTTTTAAACTCAACAGATGCAGAGATAGGCTTGCCGCAAAATGTGTCAAATGAAGACATTAATACCGACCTCGATATTCCGGGAAGCGACCTGGATGACGAGAATGAAGAAATAGGCGAAGAAGATGAAGAAAATAATTATTACAGTTTAGGTGGCGACAGGCACGAAGCCCAGGAAGAAGATCCGTATTCAGGCCCGGAGAGAGGAGAACCGTAAACTTATGAAATACCGTTTTGTTGTTTTACATATCATTTGTTTTCTGTTGTTGGGCTGCAGCCCCCAGCGGAAGATCAATATGAAGAATGCGTCGGGAGATACTGTGGAAATTACCTGGACGCTAAAGAAATTGGACAGTCTTTACCTGAGTCCTTTTTTCATGAGTAATTCAAGAACGGTGAAATTTGAATTGAAACCCCAAAAACCTTATGATGAGGTAAAGATGTCCTTTGGCATGGGCTCCTGGCCAAAGGACACACTGGCCATTATAACAGACAGGCTGGAATCGCTGGAAATAAAGTCAGCTAGCGGAACCATACTGCTTGATTCATCAAAGGATATTTATTCTTTTCTCTACAGCAGAAGAAAAGGCATGGGAAACAGAAAGATTGAAATTCTGATCACCAAATAGAGCCCGGTTTGTTTTCTTTTGGCAATGTTATCATTTGGTATTTGATGAACGTAAAAAAAATTTTACCTGTAACTTTAATCGTCATCATTTTATTGAACAAGCTCTCTTTTTAACCACCCTTAAAGAGGATAGCAAATTCAGTTTCCGTGCAAATACAAACAGAAACCAGGACCTTTTTGGAAAAGCTTCATTACCTGCCAGGTTTTGCGCACTATTTACTATTGCACCGGCTGGACGACCTGGCGGTTATTCAAATGCGTATCGGGGAAGAGATCAACCTTCCTTTACTGCAGTTTTTCAAAGACAAACCGTATGAACAACGTTTGGCCATTGTTAAAGAAGCGCTTTCAGAATTTCTTACTGATCTCTCCCAAAATGAGGCAAGACAGCTAATTGAAAAATCTTTGCAACGCTGGCAGGAAAACCAGTTGGCTTTTTTAAAGAAGGACGATATTATAGCTGACGACATAACCCTCATCACGTACTTGCACAAAAAATCGTTTTTATACTTCCTGCCCGACTATTGCGCTGACACAGCCCAGATGATCGAACTGATCAGGGAAATTGATCTTTTCCTGCTGGAAAGCCAAACGGCTTATACCAATTTTTATGTTGATCTTTTAAAAGAAAGAATTAACGAACACTCTCATTTCATTGAAAAGATCACCAATACTACGCCGGGCATTATTTATGTGTATGATGTTATCAACAATAAAGAGTTGTATGCCAATAGAACAACGACTGATTTTTTAGGCTTCCGGCCGGAAGATATCACAGCTTTGGACAGCAAGTTTGTAGAAACCCTCATTCATCCCGACGACCTTGCCCGGCTTAAACACTACGAAGAAGAATTTAAAGCCACCCATGACGGTGAAGTACGCTCTTTTAAATACCGCATAAAGAACAACCAGGACCAGTACCGGTGGTTACGAACATATGAAACCGTGTTTAAGCGGAATGCACAGGGAGAAGTAAGCGAGAAGATTGGAATTGCTATAGATGTGCATAAACAAAAAATTATAGCAGACGAATTACGCAAAAGAGAAAAAGAACTTCTGGAAGCCCAGGAAATTGCACAACTGGGAAGCTTTACCTGGGACTTTGAAAAAGAAATTTTAGAAGGCTCACCCGCAAACAAAAAAAATTTTAGAAGCCGATCTTAGCGATAAAGCATTTTTTTTAAACAGGATTCATACCAACGATCAGAAAAAGGTGGAAGAAGCCGTGCAGGATGCGCTGGGAACCGGCCGGTTTGAATGTGAATTCCGTTTCATAGGCCACACAAACGAAAAAATAATATGGGCCCGTGGCGTGGTGTCTTATCAGGAAGGAAAGGCAACCAATATGCACGGCACCTTAATGGATGTTACGGAAAGAGAAATGCTGGTTCAGGAGCTACAGCAAAAAGAATCTTTATACGAGCAGGCAGAAGCCATCACACATATTGGCAATTACACATGGGATATAAAGGCAAACACCATCCAGTGGTCGGATGAGGTATTCCGCATCTATGGGTTAGAGCCTCAATCTGTCAATCCTGATTTTGCTCTTATAAGAGCTTATACTCACCCCGATGACAATAACCTGGTTGACAGAAACCTGCAACAGGCACTGGACCAAAGGCAGCCTTTTGAGTTTTACTATCGCATTTATGCAAAGAATGGCACGCTAAAAATTCTGCATGCAAGAGGAAACGTAAAACTTGATGAAGCGGGCAATCCCGAATGTGTCATCGGCACCACGCAGGATGTAACGGCCCACCAGCAACTGGTGGAAAGATTGCAAAAAAGCGAACAGCTTTATAAACAGGCACAGGCACTGGCCAATATTGGCAACTGGACGTGGGAAATAGAAACAGGTAAGATACAATGGTCGGAAGAAGTGTACAGGATCTACGAAGTTCCTTATGACGAAGAAATAAATTTTGAAAAACTGGTTTCCTTTGTACACCCCCATGATAAAGAAGCTACAGTGGCGGCCATACAGGAATGCATTGAGAAAAGAACGACGTATGACAGGCACCACCGCATTGTTTTACAAAACGGCAAAATGAAAACTATCCATCGCAGAGGCGAGGTGGTAGTGGAAGCGGGACAGCCGGCCAGAATGATTGGCACGACACAGGATGTCACTGAAATCTACCAAATTCACCAGGAATTAAAAGAAAATCAAACTTTCCTGCAGAAAATTACAGACGCAACTCCCTCCATCATTACATCCTACAACATTAACACCGGTAAATATGTTTTCATCAACGAAGGCCTGGAAAAATTACTAGGCTATTCTATCAAAGATCCTATGGAACAGGGTGTTCAGTTTTTTACTGCCATCATGCATCCTGATGATGCGGCGGACATGGATGAAAAAAATGCAATGGCCCTGCGAGGAGGCCAATGCCCATCCCGATAAAAACGACATCGTGGTTGAATTCACCTACAGGATACGTCATAAAAATGGTGAATACCGATGGTTTCATACCTACGCAACCATCTTTGACCGTAACAGCGAAGGCAAGGTGGAACATGTGCTCAACATTTCACTGGACATAACAGAGCAAAAAGAGGCCGCCCAAAAGATAGCAGACCAGGAACATTTTATTCAGCAAATTGCCGACGCCTCTCCTACTATTTTGTATTTGTATGATGTGGAAACGCAAAGCATTGCTTATATCAATCGTGAAATATTTTTTGTGCTGGGTTATTTGCCCGATGAAATACTACAAGCTGGCGGAAACGTTACAGCGTTATTGTATCACCCCGATGATTATAATTTATTACCGGCAAGAAAAGAGAGCACCAAAAATTTTCAGCAGGTGGATTCGATGATGCAATACGAATGCCGCATGAAAAGCAAGGAAGGCGACTGGCGGTGGTTCCTGGTACGGGAAATTGTTTTCAAAACAAACGCACAGGGAGCGATTGAACAAATCCTGGGAGCGGCACTGGATATTAACCGCCGAAAGGATATGGAAAAAACCATTTTACAAAACACCCTGCTGCTGGAACAATCGAATGCCAGCCTGGAGGAATTTGCTTATGTAGCCAGCCACGACCTGAAAGAACCCTTGCGGAAAATATCCACTTTTGGCGACAGGTTGGTGGCCACACACATGGACAACTTGTCGGCGGAGGGAAAAGTGTACCTGAAAAAAATTGTAGATGCATCGCAGCGGATGCAAACCATGATCAGTGACCTGCTTTCCATTTCCATGATCACCGGTAACCGCTCGTTTGAAACCTACAGCCTTCAAAAAATACTGGATGAAACCTTGCAAACCCTGGAATTCAAAATTGAACAACAAAATGCCATCATCCGCTCCGATGCCCTGCCCGAAGCCAACATCATTCCATCGCAGATCCGGCAGCTCTTTCAAAATCTTTTAAGCAACTCTTTAAAATTTGTGAGGGAAGAGGTTCAGCCTGTAATCACCATCAGCTATTTGCTGACAACAGAAAACGAAGTAGTGCATTACCAATTAACCCCCGCCAGCCAGTATCATAAAATAGAAATTTCGGACAACGGAATAGGGTTTGAAAATGAATTTGCCGGAAAGATCTTTGCCATTTTCCAACGCCTGCACGGAAGAAGTGAATACGAAGGTTCGGGCATTGGTTTGGCTATTTGTAAAAAAATTGTGGAGCACCACGGCGGGATCATTTATGCCAGTGGCGCACCAAATGAAGGCGCCACCTTTACCATCATTCTACCGGCATGAGCCATCCCAAACAAATACTGATCGTTGATGATGATGCCGATGACAGGGAAATGATCAGGGATGCTTTTACATCTTCGCATAACCAGAATTATATTTTTTTAAACAGTGGTGATAAGCTTTTAGAGTATTTAGAACAAAACGCCGGTAACGGCCTTCCGGCTTTGATCCTTCTGGACCTGAACATGCCCGGAAAAGACGGCCGTAAAACATTAAAAGAAATTAAATCAAATAAACATTACGCTCCTATTCCAATCATTGTTTTTACTACCTCCTCGGCCCCGAAGGACCGCAGCATGGCCTACGAGCTGGGCGCCAATTGCTTTGTAACCAAACCCAATTCGTTTAACAAATTGGTTGAGCTGATCCATTCCATAAGCAGGCTTTGGCTACAGTAATGGACGGATAGCTGACAAGGGTGAATCCAGGGAAATCATCGTGAAACGTGAGACGGCAGACGTGAGACAGCAGCAGCCGCTTCTCTCCTTCTATCATCTATCAACTATCATCTATCATCTCCCTCCCACCTCTGGTATAATTATTTAGTCTCTACAATTGAAATGCAAAAGATCAAATGGCATATTGGTTGTTCGGGGTTTCATTACAAGGAATGGAAGAATGAGTTCTATCCCCGTGGACTGGCGCAAAGCAAATGGTTTGATTTTTATACACAACATTTTAATACCCTGGAATTAAATGTCACCTTCTACCGGTTTCCAACATTGCAATCCTTAAAAAGCTGGTATGATAAAGCACCCGCCGGATTTAGTTTTTCCGCAAAGGTTCCGCGTTCCATTACGCATTTTAAAAAATTTGAAGAAACCGAGCAGATGCTGAAAGATTTTTACCAGCTTTTAAAAGAAGGATTACAGGAAAAATTGAGCTGTGTATTATTTCAGTTGCCACCGCAGTTTAGTTTTTCAGAGGAACGGCTGGAAAAGATCCTTAGCCAGGTGGATGCTTCCTTTAACAATGTCATCGAATTTAGAAATGAAAGCTGGTGGCGAGAGGATGTAAAAGCTGTTTTAAAAAAGAATGACATCAGTTTTTGTGGTGTCAGTTTTCCTAAAATAACGTTTGATGATGCCGTTATAAATACCCCTCTTTGCTATTACCGTTTTCATGGCGTGCCCAGGCTGTTTTATTCAGAGTATGATCCGGCTTTCATCGAAAAGATCTTCCGCCAAATTGAAGCGAATAAAAAGTAAAGCAGGCGTTTATTTATTTTAACAACACCGCTTCTTTGGCCGCCCTGCATAATGCCCGTTACTTTCAGCAGTTGATTGCAGAATAATTTTTAACTTAAACTATGATTCAACAAACGCCCTGGTTTGAAAGAAGCTTCCACTTTGATTTTCCGGTGGGGTTGTTCCCGGTTATTTTCAGCCGGCTGGAAGGAAGCATATTCCGCTTGCACAGCATTTTACTCAATGCCGATGACGAATATTGCAGCCACAGCACCCAGGGTTGGTCGGTAAAAGAACACCTTGGCCATTTGTACGACCTGGAAGAACTATGGTGGAAACGCCTGCTGGATTTTCAGCAAAATAAAGTGGTGTTGTCGGCTGCCGACCTGACCAATAAAAAAACGGCTGAAGCCGGGCATAATGAAAAAACGCTGGAGCAGCTATTGCAACAGTTTACCCTTGAGCGGCAGAAACTACTGGAAACGATCTATGGCTTTGATGCAGAACTGTTATCCAGAACCTCTGTGCATCCCCGTCTGAATCAGCCCATGCGTCTTATTGATTCCCTTTATTTTGTGGCCGAACACGACGATCATCACATTGCCGCTATTTCAAACCTTTTGCGCAAGCCTGTTTGAATGGGATGTTGCAGCATTGGGTTGTACTGAGCAAAAAAATGTTCAATACCCAATGCTCAATGTTCAATAAACAAATAGAGAAGGCTGACCATTTATAAGACTTCCGCTAAGTTGAACATCGAACGTTGAGCATTGAACATTTCAATAGATAACAAGAAGTGTTGGTTTTATTTACCAGTTTCTGCACCCGTTCTGATTACTTCTTCAATCACATTTCCAATGGTAGCATTTGGCATTTGTATCTGCAGCAAGGCGCTTACCGTAGGTGCAATATCTGTCATATACACTTCGCGGTGCAACTTGCCGGGTTTTATTTTCCATCCAAACCAAAGCAACGGAATATGAGAATCGTAAGGATTCCATAAACCATGCGTGGCGCCTACCCTCCAGCTATCGATGCCCGAAGGCTTAAATATAATTTGTATATCGCCGCTTAACTTGGGATTAAAACTATTGGAAAGAACAACTTTTAAATCAACTGGCAAAGAGGAAGCGCTGATATCGGTCATATCAACCGCATTGTACACGGCAGGCTGTTTTATCAAAAAATCAATGATGTATTCTTTAAGTTGTTTTCTATTGATATTATGCTGAGCCACAACGCTGTCATCTAAAAAATACTGGTAATTGGTATAGCGGCCGATCAGGTTTTTGGAACCAAAGTTCTTCTGCAGGCTGTCGTTCAATTCACGGCGCACCTTTGCTTCATCAAAACTTCCTACCGAAATTTTATTGTCCCTGAGAAAAGTAGCATTATGCGCTGCGCCATGGTCGGCAGTCAGGAAAACCAAATACTGTCCCTTTCCTATGGTAGCATCCAGGTGCTTTAAAAAACCGGCCAGTTCCCGGTCCAGGCGCAAATACGTATCTTCTACTTCTATGGAGTTGGGCCCAAACGTATGGCCGATATAGTCGGGAGAAGAAAAACTCAGGGCCAGAAAATCCGTTACACCTCTTTTGCCCAGTTGTTCGGCTTCCAGGGCTGCTTTGGCCATTTCAAACGTATAGCTATTGCCAGAAGGCGTGGTTCTGAAACTTTCGTATTTATTGGAAGTGATGCTGGCCGTTGTATGCGGAAATGTAAAGTCTTCCGTACCTAATTTTCCTTCATAGGCATTGCTGTCCGCCGTGCTTTGCTTATAGGTTTGAATGGGGAAAAGTGTATTCCAGTTTTGGCTTAAATACGTATCGGGCAGTTTTCTGTTATTAAATTTTTTCACCCAGGCCGGCAGGTCCTGCATATAGAAGGTGCTGCTGATCCAGCCACCTGTTGCATTATCAAACCAATAAGCCGCATTGGCCATGTGGCCGCCGGGCAGTATGGCGCCCCTGTCTTTTAAAGCAATAGCAATGGTTTTACTTTGAAAGTTGGTAGCCAGCCGCAATTCATCGGTCACCGTGTTGGCCCACATATTTTTTGGGGACATCTTGCCTGCCACCGAAGTGCTTCCAACCGTTTGTACACTGCTGTCGTCGGTGCAGTACACGGTTTTCTTTTGCGCCTCGTCGTACCAGGTGTTCCCCATGATGCCATGCAGGGCAGGCACGCTGCCCGTGTAAATACAGGTGTGCCCGGGGGCGGTATGTGTAGGCAGGTACGGAATAAAGGTGTTCTCACAACTAAACCCTTCCCGCAGTAAACGTTTGAAGCCATCATTGGTATAGCGGTCATAATAGCGATAGAGATAATCCCACCGCATTTGATCTACCACCATGCCCACCACCAGTTTGGGACGGTTTACATTTTGTGCCTGTGCTGAGAAAACGACCAACAAGAGAAGAAAACCAGTTAACCTCTTCATGTAAATTATTTGAACGGCAAATTTACTTGCTGAGCAGTGAACCGGGCCGGATCAATAATAATTTTAAGTAAATAGTTTTACGGTTATACAAACTACCATGAACAAATTATTTATTTTCTTATTGGCTTTTCTCATAACACAGCAAGCTTATTCACAAAAAAGTTTGGACGGCCTTATTAAGGCAGAAAGAAGCTTTGCCGCTTATGCTGTAACGAATAACACAAAGGATGCGTTTCTTACATTCCTGGATAGCACAGGGATCGTTTTTGAAAAAGGCCAGCCGGTGAATGGCATAGAAGCATGGAATAAAAAAGAGGCTCGTCCCGGCATTTTGAACTGGCATCCGCAGTTTGCAGAAATTGCCGGCTCCAATGAATTTGGTTACACTACCGGCCCATGGACCTTTCAACCAAAATCCGTTACCGACAGCATTGTGGCAAGGGGACAGTACACAACGGTTTGGCACATAAACAAAAACGGCGAATGGAAGTTTTTGGTGGATTTGGGTGTAAGTAATGTACCCGCTGCCGGTTCGCAGGAGGTGCAAAAGATCACGGCTGAAAAAATCACTACCAACCCTATTGACCTGGCGTCCCTGGTAAAAGCAGAGGAAGAATTTATTAAAGCGTTTAAGAAAAACAGGACAACCGCTTACCACCGGTTTTTATCGCAGCACAGTATATTGAACAGGAACCACCAGTTGCCTGCTACTTCAACGGCTGAACAAAAAACAGTGATTGAGGCCACACCGCAAAAGATGAAGTTTTCGATCAACGGATCGCGGATTGCCAAAAGCGGCGACCTTGGTTTTGTATTTGGCACCACTACGCTAAAGAACCAACCGGAAAATTACCTGCGCATCTGGCGAAGGGAAAAAGAAGGATGGAAAATAGCCCTGGAAGTTCTGAGGCAGTAAAATTTTCTGTTGCAAGTGGGTTGTTGAGTGGTGAGTGGTGAGTGGTGAATGGTGAGTAGTACCCCTGACAGGAACCATCGTGAAACGTGAGACGTGAGAGGTGAGACAGCAGCAGCCTTCTTTCTCTTTCTATCATCTATCATCTATCAACTATCATCCTGATAGCCTGTATGGAATAAGAGAGCTTCCCCTCACCATTCACCACTCACAAAGGGCATTTGTGAGAGGGCTTTTAATGAAAACCTGGCCATGACAGTTGCATCCAACATCAAAAGAACCCAGATGCCAAAGGCATCAAAGGTTTATAGCCAGATGGTGCATGGGAATGTTCGACCCCATCGGGGTCGCAGTTGCCTGTTATTCTCTTTTTCTATAAAGCTGTGATCCCTTCAGGATCAATGGGATTCACCGGAGATGTTAATAAAACAGGATGCCTACAGCATCAAAGGTTTGTAGCATCACATAGGTTGGAATGTTCGACCCTATAGGGTCGCAGGCATTCCTTGCGGCTATCTTACTATAAAGCTGTGATCCCTGACGGGATCAGGATGGCTTTCCTGCTGATTTTAGATGCGTTTACATGCAACCAAACCCCTATTCAGCCTGAATTGCTTATTTTTGCGGCAATTTAAACAAAACCGTCCTGGTGACATCCGGGATGTTGATGCTGAGTATTTCCGTTGTTTTAGCTCATAGCCCAACAGAGTTGTTATACCTGAAGTGTGCGACGCAACAGAAGCTGATAACAGCACCAAAGCTGACACCAAAATAATAAACTTTAAATTTTAAAATCTCTATGGCAGATCTTTTTGAACGTCTTGTGAAAAACTATGGTCCTTTAGGACAGCACCGCGAAAGAGCGCATGGTTATTTTGCCTTCCCCAAACTGGAAGGAGAAATTGGAAGCCGCATGAAGTTTCGTGGCAAAGAAGTAATTGTGTGGAGCCTGAACAATTATCTGGGGCTTGCTAATCACCCCGAAGTACGCAAGGCCGATGCGGACGCTGCCGCAGCCTACGGACTGGCTACGCCCATGGGTGCCCGCATGATGAGTGGCAACACCAATTTTCACGAGCAGTTGGAAAAAGAACTGGCCGCATTTGAAGGCAAGGAAGATGCCTGCCTGCTGAACTATGGTTACCAGGGAATGGTGAGCATTATTGATGTCCTTTGCAGCCGTCATGATGTGATTGTGTACGATGCCGAAAGCCATGCCTGTATTATTGACGGTGTTCGCCTGCATGCCGGCCATCGTTTTGTGTTCAAGCACAACGACCTGGAAGATTTTGAAAAACAATTGCAACGGGCCACCGCTTTAATTGAAAAACAAAATGCCGGTGGTATTCTGGTGATTACCGAAGGTGTATTTGGTATGGCCGGCGACCAGGGTAAACTAAAAGAAATTGCTGCTTTAAAAAGCAAATATGAATTCCGTATGCTGGTAGATGATGCACACGGTTTTGGAACCTTGGGTAAAACCGGTGCCGGTGCCGGGGAAGAACAGGGCGTACAGGATGCCATTGATCTTTATTTTTCCACCTTTGCCAAGTCGATGGCTTCCATTGGTGCTTTTGTAGCCGGCGACAGGCAGATCATTGATTATATCCGTTACAATATTCGCAGCCAGATCTTTGCCAAGAGCTTACCCATGCCTTTAACGCTTGGTAACTTAAAACGTTTGGAACTGCTGCGCACCAAGCCCGAATTGAAAGACAAACTGTGGGAGAATGCCCAGAAACTGCAAAAAGGTTTGAAAGAAAGAGGTTTTGATATTGGCAACACCGACACACCGGTAACACCTGTGTACATGAAAGGCGGCGTGGAAGAAGCGACGGCCATGGTGATGGACCTGCGTGAAAACTACGGTGTGTTTGCATCAGTGGTGGTATATCCTGTTATTCCCAAAGGACATATTATTTACCGCCTGATTCCAACTGCGGTACATACCGATAAAGACATTGAAGAAACACTAAAAGCATTCAGCGAAACCAAGGCCAAACTGGATGCCGGAGCGTATAAAGCAGAAGCCATTCCTGATATGGCGGAAGCAAGGTAATTGTGGAAAGGTTGAGTAGTTGATTGGTTAATTGGTTGAAAGGTTTAGCACTGCGCAAGCGGTGCTTTTTTTATGAACGGATGTAGGGAATCGGTTTATTTGTTTTGCACCCGGCTGCAAAACTATCATCATCGTTTGTTGCGTCGCACTCTTGTACGTCCGGTAATTCTATGCAGCAAGGTTGATGCGGCTATGCGTGTACAAACGTTTATAAACGGGTATAGTTCGTTTAAGAAACGTTTGAGTATATTAGTTGGGTAAATACAGGAGTTATAAGTTACTGAAACCCTCATAATACGCTAACTATAAAATTTTCAATTATCGCTTTTCTGTTCGCTTGCATTACCGTTAAGGTAAATGGACAAGGAAAGTCGGAGTATGCCCAGATTATCAACAAGTTTGAGCAGTGGAAAGTTATCCAGTACAAGAAAGGTACTTATGAAACTAAAAAACGCTGTAACATGGACACTGTTTCCAAAGAAGGTTATAATGGACCAGGAGTGGGTATACCAAAAGACATGGACATTTCATTTACCGACATTAATAACGATGGAAAACTTGATGCCATCGTAACATTTCATCTCGACCAATGCGATGGAGGCAATGCCCTCATGAATGCACAAATCAGGGTTCTGATATTATCTAATGGTATTACCTATGTTACTGACGACACCTTTATTGACAAAATTGAAAGCCGTTTCAAGAAAGGATGGTTGAATATTGAAAGTGCAACAGAGGGAACCTTTTTTGGGATGTACTATGAATACAAAGACACTGACGGACGATGTTGCCCAAGCGTTAGGCGGCCAATTCAAATAGACTACAAGACAAGAAAATTGCTAGATCACCGACAGCAAATGAAAGGCAGCGTACAACAGGAGGCTTTTCCTTCGCCGACGATCTCCCGCATGGCGTCTGCTGTTTGGGTGAAACTTCGCAGGGGACTCGTCGAAGGGTTGCATACCTCAGCCGATAGCAGTACTTTACTTTGATGTCTGTTCATACACTTATAAATAATTGAACTTAATATATAACTGTTAACAGAATTAAAAAAGAATATGAAAAAACAAATTATGACCTTAGTTCTAGCCTTATTTAGCATTGGACTATTTGCTCAGGACAAGTATTTGAAGGATATTGCTGAAACACAAAAACTCTCTAAAAAGGTAGTTCAACTGTTTAATGAAAATAAAATTTTGGAATCATTTGATGAATTGACACCATATTGGCCAATGCCAAAGAATGAGTTTGACGCCATAAAAGAAAAAACTATTAAGTATCTAAATATTATCGAACAAAGATTTGGGAAATCTATTGGAACACTTAAAGTAAAAAATGAAACAATTTCTGAAATCGCTTTACGGGAGACCTATTTTATCAGATATGAAAATACTGCCATCAGATTAATTTTTACATACTATAAAAATGACAAAGGTTGGATTGTCAACGCATTTAAATGGGACGATTCATTTACTGAAGAATTTGTTTTATGCCTTTGTTGGTGTTCTTTTTGGCATATGCGTGGCGGCTGCACCAACAACAGAAGTACGGAAAATTGCTATCTTGAAGAGTATATCCGGCATCGTTACCACGAGGAATGAAACATATAATCAAACAGCCTTCCCATAGGTTTTAGTTGTTGTGCAGCTACTACACAACAACGGGGAAAATACCCAACAACGGCGTAAGAAAAAAGAGGCCTACAGAGTTCTCCAATATTGAAACAACAGTTTTAGTCTGCAACCTTTCGCTACAAAGCGTTACAGCATTTTTTATCCCGATTTTTGTCGGACAATAATGTTTTTTTATAGTAGTATTGTACTTCACCAAAACTAAAAAAATGCTAGCGATCATCTTCTTTCTTGTTTGGCTCGGATTTATTGTGTTTTTCATTGCTGCTATGTGGAAAGTATTTGAAAAAGCAGAACAACCAGGCTGGACTGCCATCGTTCCAATTTACAATCTTTATATCATGACAAAAATCGGGGGCAAACCCGGGTGGTGGGTTATAATGTTTTTTCTGCCAGTAGTAAATTTGATATTTCTTATTTGGTTATACAATATGATCTCAAAAAGCTTTGGAAAAGATGAGGGTTTTACAGCCGGATTGGTTATACTTGGATTTATTTTCTGGCCCATATTAGGTTTTGGTAGTGCCCAATACCAGGGACCTTATGGTAAGCCCGAAGCTTTTCAATCTTACAAGGATAAAAATAAGTTTGAGTTTGAGTAGTTTTTATAACCACTAGTTAAGCTTTTAATTCCACTGCTGTAGTCTTTGCTATGGCAGTTTTTTCTTCCCTTCCCCCGAAGAGTTTCCGCCACATTCTTCCTCCCTTAAAAGTTTATTACCGCAGGACTCTTGGGGATAAATCACTAAACCTGTTACGTCGCTGAAATAAAACAAAAGCTATCAGCACCAAGCCCCATGTAGCAGCCAGCAACCAGGTGCTTCCTTTGTGCGTCACCAACGACTCGGTTTGCCATAATGAATTGGTTGATTCAAAGGCAATGTTTGCTCCCCAATGAATACCGAACGCCAGCCAAAGAGATTTGGTGTTCCACACGGCGTACGCTAAAACCAACCCAAGCAAAAAAAGATAGCTTATGACGGCAGCACCATCATTTAAGCGCCATATATGATTAAGCACAAAAACACCTGAAGAAAGCAATACCCACGTGTTTTTGTTCATTGACTTACTTAAATGTCCAAACAGGTATCCTCTTGTTAAAATATCTTCGGCAACAGAAGGAATGGAAGTCATTAAAAGAATCATTGGCAATTGCTGAACGATTGCCTGCATGGATGGGAAAGAGTTGATTTTCTCATAGCCCCATTGCAGAGACAGCAAAAACGAAAAGGCAAAAGCAGTCAGCCCGATCAGTAATCCTTTTAGCAGGTTGCGCCACCAGGCAGGCACCAGGCCAAGACCATATCCCCCTAATCCCTTCCAACCCTGAAGCAAGGCCAAAATGTAAGCAACAAACAGAAATCCAATTTTAAAAACAGCCATGATCCAAAAGGCTGAAAAAAATTCCGGAAAGTGGTATATCGAGAAAAGAAGGAGAAACCCAATTAGGAATGAATAAATTTTTTTAGCAGGCACGAACTTATTAAATTTAAATCGAAATTATAACATTCTGCCTGCGTCAAAAACAACCAAGCGTTTGGCTTGCTCATTTACTTACAGTACTTCATAAACACCCGTTCCATTATAAGCATGTTAGACAGCCCCTAAACTTTTTTCGAAAAGATTTTTATAACCCTTCGCTGATTTCGGTTTGCATATTATCTTGGAGCCTTATATTTCTGGGTATTTAACCAAAAACTAATCTTCATGCATCTTTTCAAAAAAACCGTACTGGCTGCGCTCTTCATTTCATTTATGACCGGTTGTGCCTCTATTGTCAGCAAAAGCAACTGGCCTTTTTCAGTGGACACCAATCCTTCGGGAGCACAAGTTGTTATTACCAATAAAAGAGGCAGAGAAATATATAAAGGCAGAACACCGGCTGCTTTAAAACTAAAATCCGGCGCCGGCTTCTTCGTAAAAGAGTCGTACACTGTTTCTTTGTCCATGGATGGATACGAATCGAAAAAAATAAATCTTGAATGCAAGATCAATGGATGGTATTTTGGAAACATATTGATAGGCGGCCTGATTGGAATGCTGATTGTTGATCCTGCCACGGGAGCCATGTATAAATTAGACAATGAAGGAATTACCGAAAACCTAAGCAGAACGGTGCCAGCCACCTCCACATCGCTTAATGTGCTGGATAAAAACCAGATACCTGCTGATTGGACGCCACATCTTGTGAAGATCAACTAAAACCACCTCGTAAAACCTGCACATGCCGACAAATTCAGCATGTGCAGGTTTACGTATTACGGAATGTACAAACCTGAAGAAATGCAGATTTACCATTTGGGCAATTCTTCCAACAACTTCAACCCGCCTCCCGTTTTTTGCCAGCCCACAGTGGCATTGCCATTGGTAATCACGATAAATTCCACCGGCACGCTGATGTTGTAGCGCAATACCTGTTGCAGCACTTCTTCGCTTAAGGCCACTTCCGGCGCCTTGCACTCGATCATCATCCAGGGCTTGTGGTCTTTATTGTACACCAGAATGTCAAACCGCTTTTTTAATTCGTTCAGCGCAATTTCCTTTTCAATGGCAATCATGGCGGAAGGATATTTTACTTCATTGATAAGATAGCTTACAAAATTTTGCCGCACCCACTCCTCTTCTGTCAGCAAAAGCCATGTCTTGCGTATGGCATCAAAAATATAAGGCTTGCCGTTTTCTTTTTTCATCCGGAATTGCGGCTCAGGAAACTGCACGGTTATCATCCTTCAAACCTAATGATTAAATTCGTAGCCATGAAGACCAAAGAAGACATCGTACAAAACTGGTTACCCCGCTATACCGGGCAGCCGCTCGATCAATTTGGAAAATACATTTTGCTCACCAATTTCAGCAACTATGTGCAAATGTTTGCCGAATGGAATGGTGTGGAAATTATCGGCACCGACAAGCCTATGCAATGTGCCACGGCAAACGGCATCACCATCATCAACTTTGGTATGGGCAGCCCCACGGCCGCCACTGTCATGGATCTTCTGACCGCTATTCACCCGGAAGCCGTTTTGTTTTTAGGCAAATGCGGGGGCTTAAAAAAACGCAACAAGCTCGGCGACCTGATCCTCCCCATTGCTGCCATCAGGGGCGAGGGTACATCGAACGATTATTTTCCCCGGGAAGTTCCGGCATTGCCTGCTTTTGCCCTGCAAAAAGCCATTTCCACCACCATTCGTGATTATGAAGTGGATTATTGGACCGGCCCGGTTTATACCACCAACCGCCGCGTATGGGAACATGATGAAGAGTTCAAGGAATATTTGCAAAAGATAAGGGCCTATGCTATTGACATGGAAACCGCTACTATTTTTTCTGTTGGATTCTATAATAAGATACCGACAGGAGCCCTTTTACTGGTTTCCGATTCACCCATGACACCCGAAGGTGTAAAGACCGAAGAAAGCGATAAAAAAGTAACCGAACAATTTGTGGAACGACATTTGAAAATCGGTATTGATTCGTTAAAGCAGTTGATCAATAATGGCCTTACCGTAAGGCACCTGCGTTTTTAAAGTAAACCTGTTTAAATTATTACTGATGAAATTTTTAGTCCTGCTCGGTTCCATCGTTTTATTATCCTCCTCCACCTGCAAAAACAAAAAAACAAGCAGCTTGCAGCATTGTTATAAAGGAAAGCTGGAGATCAAAGCCGCCTGCATGAATTATACCATTAGCGTCTCACAAGGAAACATAGACACGGCTCTTGTTGCCGCTAAGTGGACGGATGAAAGCACAGGCAAGTCGTATCAAAATGTATTTGCCCTGGACAGCCGTTGCAATTTTCCTGCAACCATCAATGAAGGAGATGAATTTTATTTTACAATTGACAGCACCACCGTCCAGAATTGTGCGGTATGCCTGATGTATTACCCGGTGCCTCCCAAAAAACTAAAAATAAAAGTGTTACCCCAACCCTGTGATCAATAATTTTACGCATGCAGCCACTTTTAAAATTAGAAAACTTCTCCGTTGATTTTGTTACAGAGAATCAAAAAACCACGGCGGTAAAGAATATTTCGCTGCAGGTAAATCGTGGTGAGATACTGGCCCTGGTGGGTGAAAGTGGCTCCGGAAAATCGGTTACCTCGCTTTCTATTTTGCAATTGCTGCCCCAACCGCCTGCTCAATACAGCAGCGGCCAAATTATTTTTCACGAAGAAGGAGAAAAGCCGGTTGATCTTCTGCGTATTGCTCCCAAAAAGATCCGTGAGATCCGCGGGCATAAAATAGCCATGATCTTTCAGGAGCCAATGACCTCATTGAATCCTGTAATGAGCTGCGGCAAGCAGGTAATGGAAGCCTTACTGGTTCACAGGAAACTTTCTGCCGCCGAAGCAAAAAAACAAACCATCGAATGGTTTGAAAAAGTAAAGCTGCCCCAGCCGGCCGTTATTTTTAACCGGTACCCGCATCAGTTAAGCGGCGGACAAAAACAAAGAGTAATGATAGCGATGGCCATGTGCTGCCAGCCTTCCCTGCTTATTTGTGATGAACCCACTACGGCTTTGGATGTAACCGTACAAAAAACCATCCTGCAACTCATAAAAGAGTTACAGCAACAGCAAAACATGGGTGTCATTTTTATTACGCACGACCTGGGCGTAGTAAAAGAAATTGCGGACCGGGTGGCTATTATGTACAAAGGAGAAATTGTAGAACAAAATGTAGCTTCTGCCGTTTTTACGCACCCGCAGCATCCCTATACTCAGGCGTTGATCGCCTGCCGGCCGGCACTTCACCCCAAAGGAGAAAAGCTTCCGGTAGTGAGTGATTTTTTACAACAAAAAGAAACCGTCAAACAAAAAACAATCGTACAGGATGCAAAACCGGCCAGTGAAAAAGTTTTAGTACAGGTAAAAAACCTGGTGGTGCAATTTCCTGCACAAACAAACCTGCTTGGCAAAACCCTTCGTTATTTCACTGCGGTTGATGATGTAAGCTTCGATATCTATAAAGGAGAAACGCTGGGCCTTGTGGGCGAATCGGGTTGTGGTAAAACAACGTTAGGAAGAACGCTACTTCGTTTGGCAGATCCGTCGTCGGGGAAAATCATCTATAACGGCAATGACATTACGCAGCTTTCAAAAAGCCAGGTAAAACAATTACGCAAAGATGTACAACTGGTTTTTCAGGACCCCTACTCTTCGCTGAATCCACGGTTAACGATTGGTGCCGCTATTGCAGAACCCATGAAAATTGCCGGACTGGAAAAAGATAACCAGGCACGAAAGAAAAAAGTGGCCGACCTGCTCGACCGCGTTAATCTTTCTGCTGCTATGATGAACCGTTATCCGCATGAATTTTCCGGCGGTCAAAGACAACGCATTGTGATTGCACGAGCCCTGGCGCTGAGTCCTGATTTTTTGGTTTGCGATGAATCGGTATCGGCATTGGATGTAAGTGTGCAGGCGCAGGTACTAAACCTGTTGAACGATCTGAAAAAAGATCTGGGGCTAACCATGCTGTTTATTTCGCATGACCTGTCGGTAGTGCGTTATATGAGCGACCGCATTATGGTGATGAATAAAGGAAAGATAGTGGAAAGCGGCGCGGCCGAAGACGTGTACAGCCATCCCAAAAACAATTATACGCAGCAATTAATTGAGGCCATTCCCAGTCTTTGATTGTATATGCTTATGTTAGATGATAGATGATAGTTGACAGATGACAGAAGAGAAAGAAGGCTGTTGTCTCACGTTTCACGTTTCACGATGGTTTCCCGGACAGCGGTTTGGCATTAAATGTTTTTGACAATTACATTTCTGTTTACCCATAGCCCCGCGTGGTGCTCTTCCGCATCCGGTACCACCGGCTACACCGGCGGTTAGGCACATTGAAACCTTTCAGGCTTCTGCCCTCTTAACCGAACTATTCCTTATGATAGCGGTTTGGTATGACTAGTCCCGTGAACTAAAGAAAGAACTAAACTGGCTGTATTTGTTCTCGTCGTTGTAGAACTCGGCACCGCTTTTCCTTTTTGCATATTCTTTTTTCTTCAGCAGTTTTTGTAGTTGCTCCTGCAGCGGTTCGTCTTCATCAATCTTTGTTGAGGTCAGTTCAGTAAAGTTGTATTCATATTCTTCTTTGATACTGCCCTTCTTTTCAAATTCAAATACCGACGGATCAGAAGGGATCAAACCAACCGTTGCTATCTTCCAGTTGTTATCATCTTTCTTCTGCCTGTATTTGAAAAAATAAACAAAACCATCCCTGTCTTTATAGTGAAGAGGAAGCCTGTCAACGAACGTGATGGTATCCGGAGTTTCATAACTATTGAGGCCAAGCAGTTTGCTTTTCGCCAGGTCAATATGATTGTTATAGGTTGCCGGGAAAAGATGCGGTTGTTTTATTTCTTTCAGGTCTGTGTACAATTCATAGCGAAACTCATCCTGCGAACTAAAAAATTTCAAAAGAGAATCGGGCAAGGACTTTTTATGACGCACCAACAAAATAGCGGTGTTGTATTGCAAGCGCTTATCATTGCTGCGCAGCATCTGCTGAAACAACTGCGGCACAGATGGATTGATCTCCCAAAAAGGCATCAGCAAGGTGGCGTAGGAACTCAATTTATCGTTACCATAATCCCTTTCCTGCCTGGCCTTATAACTATTTTTTCTTGCATTGACATCGGCCTGCGCTTTTTCAATCGACTTATTCTTTTCGCTTATTACCTGTTTTTTCATTTCCTGCTTGGCCTCCATTAAAAACTTAGGAAGGTAAAGCTCATAGTCTTTGGCAGCTACCATATTACTATCCACCATGGTTTTCAAAAGATCCATCATAGGCTGTTCGTAATCGTTGATGTTGATCAGTGGCAACAGGTCTTTAAAAATAGTTTTAGTCAGCAGCAGGGAGTCTTTCAGATCATCCATAAAAGAACCATTGCTGTACTCCTCAACGGTATCATATCTATCCAGTTTAAAAGCCGGTGGAGCTTTATAAGTTGTGTTACCGGAACTAAGATCCAACACCGGCGGTTCATCCACCATAATATCTTTAAACACCTGGTACGAGTAGGCTGTTTTCTGCTGCAGCAAAGCTGCCAGCGCTGTGTATTGCATATCCACCGTATCGCCGGCTGCATAATAAATCTGTTTCAGGTAATCGGCCGCCGCTTTGGTTGGAATACGACCCAATTTGCCAATGAACTCATTTTTTACATCCAGGTATTTTTTCTCTTTCCAGCTAAGTGCTTGTATTAGATTTTTCAGCGGGACAAAATCAGAAGAGTCAACTTTCAGCATGTAAATATTTTTCACAGCCCTTTTATGGAGCATCGTATCGGCACTGAAAAAATCAGAAAAGAAAAGACCGGATTTTTTTTCTAAGGAATTGGTGCCTTTAACCGTATCAACAGGTGCAAACGTGGTGAAAAAACCATTGACAAAGGAACTCCATTTTGTAAGCGTATCGCCCTGTACCAGCATCAGATAACTTACCCCATCTCTTTTAAACGATTTACCCCGGATGATCCGGCTGCTCCTGGGATCACCCAGCTCATATTCCCTTATTACCGTCTTATCAGGCAGCTCATATTTTCTCCGGCTTCTGACTACCCAATCCTGCTCATCGGTTTTAAAATGCGTGGAATCTGTTGATGTTACTTTTTCTTCATCAACCTGGTAACGGGATGGTTTATAAAAGGACACATAGATCTTTTCACCGGTAGAATCGTTGGCAATGATCTTGTCTTTATACGTGCCGTTCTCTTCAAATACATCATCGTCATCATTCATGCCGCCAAAACGATAGATATCCTGCGGATACATATCCAGCTTTTTCTCTTTTTGTACAGCCACCGGCGACGACACTGTAAAGTACAGAGATGTGTCAGTTTGGTTCTGTGCTTGTTTATAAATAAAAGGCTTAATGGAAAAGGATTGGAGAAACTGTCTCATCTTACTATTTTCCGACGCGGCATTTGCTACCAAAGTGTAATAATGCGGCCCCTGGATAATGAACTTTATCAAACCCACAGAGCCATCCTTGTATTTATATTTCGTTTCCAGGGCGGCATAACCATTTTGGCTGGTGTGCTTGCGGCTTAGTTGCTTTTCAATAAATTCGGAAGACCCAAAACTTTCTTCCAGCAGGTTCAGGTCAAAGGAATCTTCCTCGGCAAATTTTATGTTGTGAACATCCGTGCGGATCACTTCGAAATTGGTGGCGGTGGCTTTGTCGTAAGCCATGAACTGCCAGTTACCCGCATTGTTGATGATGGGCTGATGTGGCATTTCCACTTCAAAGCCGCCAAAGGACGGGCTGTATTTTTTCCAATCGGTTTTATATTCTTTCAATTCAATGGAACTAAAGAACTGGCTGGCCTCTTTACCCAGTTTCACATAATCGCCGTTGCCGCTTATCTTAAACAAGATCACTTCAAATGGCGTAATGAAAATATTGTAGCGTTGATAATCGCCACGGCGGGTCCGGTTCAGAATATCAAAGCCTTTGTAGCCGTTTTTGGTGATGGCCTGTTTGCTTAATATCTTTCCGGGAATGTTTTCATACAACACGCTGTCAATTTTGCGTTGCACCATTTCGGTGCTGTGTCCCCACAAAGCAGCATTGGTATAAATCCTTGAAACCATGTAATAACTGCCGTTGCTCATGTCGGCATACTGTTGCTGCTTCATCAGTCCAAAAGACCGTGTGAAGCTGTACAACTTACCGGGAAGGTTCACTGAAAAAAATCCATCCCCGGATGTTTGCCTGGAGAACTGAACCGGCACCCGAATGGCTTCAATTTCGTCCTTATGCCGGCTGTCCCTTTCCGTCATTTTTATAGGACGCAGTTTGTATCCCATTTTCCGCAGCATTTCAATCACGCCTCTTTCGCCGGGCAAATGCGCCGCCCCCACGCCAACAAAAAGGGAGGCTTTCGTCTTTAAAATAGAATCAATGGAAGCCGCCTGGATCTCGTTTCGTTTGTACAAAAACTTTTCATCAAAAGCAGCAGAGGTGCTGTTCAATTTATTGATCGTATCCAAAAGGTCAAGGTTACCGGTACGGTACGCTTCTTCCAGCTTGCTGTACGAAAAGTCGTTGTCCCTATCATAACTTCTCTCTTTTACGTTTTTGTCCTTTGCTGCATCGGCGTAGGCTTCCTTCATCAGCGCCATGCTTTGATGAAAGTTTTCCACCCCGCAAACCTTCTTGTTCCACTTTTTGCCTACCTGGTAAATGTACAGGTCAAGGTAGGTGTCCTCTTCAAAATCGCTGGAGGTTTCAGAATTGGTGCGGTATAGAAAATTGTTGATGATAGAAGGACTGCTGTACAAAGCTTTTTCCATTAATTTTTCGTAAGGAAAAGCTTTTATGCTGTTGATGGATAAATAATCGTTAGGCTCATCGCTTTTGCCCCGAAAAGCATAATTGTAATAGTTCCCTTCCAGGTCGTAGCGGGAGAAATCTTCCTGCCAGTTACCGGGATTCGTTTCCAGGGCCACTATCTCGGCGTTCTTTAACCCGATGTAAAACGAATCGGAAAGATGAAACACCATTTTGTTGCTGACATGCATGGTGCCAAACAAATACGAGGGCTTTGCCGCTCCCTTGCCCGTGATCTCCCAAAGAAGGCTGGGGTATTTTTTTGCTTTTAGTTTTGAACTTTGGGCAAAAGAGGTGAGGTTGAAAAAAAGAGCCAAAGCAGCCGCCAGCAAAGTCCTTGTAATGGTTATCATAGATAATTAGAATAAAACTTTATTAGCCTCAAGATAGCATAAAGAGCAGGATTAACGGTTCCTTCCATAAAAAAAACCACGTCATTTTTTTAAAAGTCCTATTTTTGCCGACTTTAAAGCTAATGACCATCCCGGTGCCGTAAGACCGAGGTGTACGCTAAGAGTATAAAAGAGAATTTCCTTCCTGTCCGCCTCTTCCTCTTAGTCAGCCGCAACTTCTGCACGGTTTGTGTCAAAAAGCGATCAATAAATCGTAAACAATACATGAAGCTTTCACAATTTAAGTTTGACCTTCCGTTAAATCTTATTGCCCAACATCCTGCTAAAAAACGTGAAGACGCCCGCATGATGGTGGTGCACCGCAAAACAGGACAAATTGAAAATAAAACCTTTAAAGACATTCTTGATTATTTTGATGACAAGGATGTGTTTACCGTAAACAACACGAAGGTTTTTCCCGCAAGAATGTACGGACGCAAGGAAAAAACCGGCGCCAAGATCGAAGTTTTCTTATTGCGTGAATTAAACAAGGAACACCGTCTTTGGGATGTGATCGTTGATCCCGCAAGAAAGATTCGTGTAGGCAATAAATTATATTTTGGCGATACAGAAGAGCTGGTGGCCGAAGTTATTGATAACACCACCTCCCGTGGCCGTACCATTAAATTTTTACACGAAGGAACAGATGATGATTTCCGCCTGGTATTGGAAAAATACGGGGAGACACCGCTGCCCAAATACATCAAGCGCAAACCCGATGAGGAAGACCGTGAACGCTACCAAACCGTTTATGCCAAGCACGAAGGAGCTGTAGCGGCGCCAACAGCAGGTTTACACTTCAGCCGTGAACTGATCAAACGTTGTGAGATCAAAGGGATCCGTTTTGCCGAAGTAACGCTTCACACCGGTTTGGGAACCTTCCGCCCTATTGAAGTGGAAGACCTGAGCAAGCATAAAATGGATGCAGAATATTACCGCATTGAGGAAACGGCTTGTAAAATTGTAAATAAAGCAAAAGAAACCGGTCACCGCATTTGCTCTATTGGTACTACCACCATGAGGGCTATGGAATCTTCGGTAACGGCGCAAAAATTATTGAAGCCATCCGAAGGCTGGACCAATATGTTTATTCATCCTCCTTATGATTTCAGCATTGCCGATTCATTGGTAACGAATTTTCATTTGCCAAAAACCAGCCTGCTGATCATGACCTGCGCCTTTGCAGGTTACGACCTGACAATGGAAGCATACAAAAAAGCGATCAAGGATAAATACCGCTTCTTCAGCTATGGAGATGCCTTGCTGGTTGTCTAAACCAGGATTGAGGGATTGGCAGGAAATGTTTCACGCAAAGACGCGAAGGCGCTAAGATTTTAAATAAAAGGTTCTTTGCCTGCTTTGCGCCTTTGCGAGAAATTGTCTGGGATTGGGAAGATTTTTTAGGATTAACATAGAGATTGGAAACGTAACTATAAAGCAAGAGGCTTCACACAATGAAGCCTCTTTTTATTTTCCTGCTAATCTATAAATCCTAAGAGTCCCGGTTCAGGCGATTATAGCCCAAACAACCCGCTGTTTAGTTGCTGCAACACCTGCTTTTTTTGCTCCCCGGTAACCAGCACAGAAATATTATGCACACTGCCCCCGTAAGAAACCATGCGGACATTGATATTGCTCAAACTGTCAAATACCTTTTTCAGTGTATCGGGCTGAGCC
Organism: uncultured Bacteroidota bacterium; assembly: GCA_963697545.1. GTDB lineage: Bacteria > Bacteroidota > Bacteroidia > Chitinophagales > Chitinophagaceae > Flavisolibacter. The sequence continues at coordinate 174,551 of CAVOOL010000007.1, forward strand.
GCAATTTCATTACCCACGATAGAAACAATGGTTTGATTTTTATCGATGGCAACGGTGCTAAATGTTTCCAGTTCTCTTATAATTTCGGTCAAGGCTGCATCATTATCAATGGTTAAAGAAACAGCCACTTCCGAAGTGGTGATCATATCAATGGGCGTACGGTATTTTTCAAACACTTCAAATACCTTTCTTAAAAAGCCATAGGCCAAAAGCATGCGGCTGCTTTTGATGTTGATGGCAATGATGCCGTCCTTTGCGGCCACGGCTTTTACGCCTTTCGAAGCAGCCTCTTCTGCAATCAGTGTTCCTTTGGCAGCCGGCTCCATGGTATTGAGCAGTTTTACCGGCACCTTGTATTGCTGCGCCGGCCAGATAGACGCCGGGTGCAAAATCTTGGCACCGAAATAGGCCAGCTCCGCTGCTTCATCAAAACTCAATTGTTCTATGGGTATTGTTTTATTTACAATGCGGGGATCGTTGTTGTGCATGCCGCTGATATCCGTCCATATTTCGCAAGCGCTGGCGTTGATGGCTGCAGCAATTAAGGAGGCGCTATAGTCACTGCCACCGCGTTTTAAATTATCCACTTCTCCCCTTGCATTACGGCAGATATAGCCTTGCGTGATAAACAGGTTTTGTCCGGCATGCTGTTTTAAGATCTTTGCAAGCTTTTCACGGATGATCTCCACCTGTGGTTCATCATTCGCATCAATGCTCATAAACTCCAGCGCAGGCAACAGTTCATGGGCAATGCCCTTCTCTGTCAAATACACGCTGAATAATTTGGTGGACAGCAATTCGCCCTGGGCAAGAATATCTTTATTTAATGCTTCGTTGAACGATATTCTAAGAATGATATTTAAAAACTCGAAATGCTCTTTCAGAATGTTTTCTGCTTTTTGAAGGGCTTCGGGTTGCTTCACCAGCTCCCCTATAAATTGCTTATACTGATTTTCCAGTGCATCGATCTTTTGCTTTGCTTCCTCTTTCTTATTTGCAGACAAAAGTGCACCGATTTCCACCAGTGCGTTGGTGGTGCCCGATACAGCGCTTAATACAACTATTTTTGATTCCGCATCTGACGTGATCAGTTTTGCCACATCATGCATACGTTGTGGCTTACCTACAGAGGTGCCACCAAACTTCATTACTTTCATTTGCCAAAGAGGATTTTTGATTGAGCCGCAAATATAGACTACAGAAGCTTTTAGGGCTGAGAAACCGTCAGGCTAATGTTGAATTTTTCGGCCAGGTACTGCATGTCGTTCACCACCGGCCCCAATAAAGGAATTCCCTTCTTCATACGCACTTCTTCCATTTCTCTTTCAGGATCACCGGGAATAATCACTTTTTCAAAACCTTCAGCGGTTTTTGCCGCTCTAAAGCGCTCTATCCATTGATCCATGTGTTGCTTAAATTCTTCTGCAGGACGAAAAGCATCAATACGCATGGCGCCAAAAAAATGCCCGATTCCCTTGCCCGGCATATTGGTAGGCATGGGCACATAAGCCGGAAAGGGCGGCACCCAGGGACCGTAATTTGCCCCGCTTAATACAGCAGAAAAAATGTCAACCACTGCGCCCAAAGCATACCCTTTATGACTGCCGTGTTCCCTGTCACCACCCAAAGGCAATAAGGCACCACCGGCTTTTAATTCATGCGGATCGGTAGAAGGCTTGCCTGTTTTATTTTGTATCCAGCCTAACGGCGCCACGCCACTTTTACGTTGCAGGATCTCCAGTTTACCGTTAGCGGCTGTGGTGGTGGCCATATCAGCCACAAATGCAGGCTGCTTACCGGCAGGTATCGCTACGCAAATGGGATTGGTTCCCAATAACCGTTCAACAGAAAAGGTTGGCGCTACCAAAGGACTGGCATTGGTCATGCAAATGCCGATCATATCTTCCTCCAGGGCCATCATGGAATGATACCCGGCAATGCCAAAATGATTGCTGTTTTGTACACTTACCCAACCTGTTCCTACTTGTTTTGCTTTGTCAATAGCCATCTGCATGGCTTTGGGGGCCACCACCAATCCAAGGCCGCCATCACCGTCAACGGTTGCCGTAGAAGGGGTTTGATGGAGGATTTTTATTTGGGGGCAGGGATTTACCCGTTTGGCATCCCACAGCCGTACGTACCCGCTTAGCCGGGCAATACCATGGGAATCTACTCCCCTTATATCGGCCGACAATAAAACTTTTGTGGCAAGATCAGCGTCATCTTCACTGCAGCCGATCTTTATAAAAACCTGTTTGGCGAAATCAAATAATTGCTGATAACTGAATAGTTGAGACATGCGCAAAGAAACAACAAAAGAAAAAAGTATGCAGCAGGCTGCTTATTTCTTAGGAGTTTTTTAAGTCCGGCTTACGTTATGCCGTGCTATCAGGATGATAGATAATAGTTGATGGAGGATAGAAGGGAAAAGGCTACTGTAGCCAAACGGCTCCGATGATTTTCCTGCCGACGGTTTCTATTATACCGGATTCAGTTGGTAGTATGGAGTTGGGTTAAGAGGGTAAGGAAGGAAACAGACCCTACGGCCTAATTTGAACTGGTATTACACTGGCCTGACCACTGCCACATCAGACGGCCTCACGATGGTACGCTTTGGCCCCTCGTGAGCCAGTCGAGTGGTTCAAAAATCATCGGCTGAAAGAAAGGGTTACCGAGTGGCAATGGGAGCATTCACAACACAAAAATGCTCCTGTTTCCAGGAGCATTTAGTTTTAATTAGCTTACTATTTTTAGAACGGCAAATCATCTGTTACACCTTCATCAATTCCTGCCGGTGCAGGTGTATCCTGGCGTCCGGAAGAAGGAGCTTCGTATTGTGCATGGCTGCGCCACCGCCAACGTTATCACCTTTACGTCCCAGTAATTGAACTTCCCTTACTCTTAAAGAAAGAGAAGCGCCGGCTGTACCATCGTTACGGGTAAAGCTGCGAACCTCCGGAGCTCCTTCCACAAATACTTGTGTACCTTTTTGAAGATAAGGAGCAACAGCTGTCCTGTCGGTCCAATAGGCACAATCTACCCAGGTTGTTTTTTCCTGGTTGTTACCCTGGCTGTCGCGGTACTTTTCAGTATGGGCTACTGTAAAGTTGATTACATTTTTTCCGTTTACCGTGTTTACTACGCAATCTTTTCCAAGATTGCCGATTACTTGCATTTTAATCATAGTGCTCAAAAATTAACGTGTATTAATAATGATTTAAGATACGCTTTTTCCGCGTTATTCAATGCGGTAAAAGTAGAGGTTTTGTTATGTTTTGACGGTTTTATTTATACACTTTTTACGTTCAAATTTCAGATCTTATTCCTGAGTTTTTAGTGGACTTTTAATACAGGTCTGGCTATCGGCTACTCCTCCACCCTTGCCGATCCTGCATCAACGATCTTTCCAAAAAAGATGGCATTCATCATGAGCTTACTGCCGCCCAGCCAAAAAGCCCTCAGGTTGGGATTATCGGCAATGGAGATGACTCTTCCGCTACCTATCGTGCTGACCACAACGGCAGCCGAGTTTTTTACAGCGTCATAATTTTCTTTGCTCAACCATCCGCTTTGCAGCGGTTTATCCTTGTAATAAAAAGGAGTGGCGTAAGGATTTTTGCTTTTCTCCATGTACACCCTGTTGGCTTTAAATAAACTCACCAGGGGTTGCTGGTATCCGTAGGCCAGCGGATGCGAAAGATCGGCTTCGGCCCCAAAGATGGCGCCGCTCATTTGCTGCGATCCCTCTATCTGTTCCCGATCTGTATAAGAAAGGATTTTCGTACTGTCAGCCGGTTTTTGCTTTTTCAATACTACGTTCGATATCCCGTTTTGGGAAGCCCAGCTCACCGCTTCTTCCGTTAATACCAGGGTGCCGCCATTTTGTACCCAGGCTTTCAATTTGTCTTTATTAAGGTCGGCATAACTGCCGCCTACCATGATCAGTGTATTGTACTTGCCTAAATCAACCCGGTTAAAAATGGAAGCTTCCAAATGCGTTGGTGGCATGTTAAAGCGCTGGTCCAATAAATGCCATATTTCCCCTGCATCCAGGGCGTTTACGCCGGCCCCGGTAATCATGGCCACAGAGGGTTTGGATACCGATACAAATTTATTGCTGCCCAGATCACTTCCGGAAAGCACAGAACCTGAGGCCACGGATTGAATTTTGATTCCGTATTTTTTGCAAATCGTGTTCACCACCTCATACACTTTATCAGCTTCTCTATTTTGCATGGCCACGGGTATTACAATGGTTCCATACCCGTATTTTTTGGGTTGGTTGTTTATGGAAAGCTCAAAGGGATTGGTGGCCACCTTGGTGATTAAGCCAGCCGTTTGCAGTTCATTCAAAGCACCCGGTGCAGCAAACTCGGTCCACTCCATGATATAAGCATAATTGCTTTTTCCACCTGACTACTTCTCCCTGGGTTGTTAATTCAGACTGAATTTTTTCGCCCAACAAATTTGTGTTGTATTGCGTGGCGCTTAATTCTGCATACGGCAGTCCAAAGGCCAGCGGCATGGTCCAGGCAGTAATATCATAAAACAAACTATCCTTATAATTCAGGGTCTTTTCAAATACAGCCCTGATCAAACGGTGCTGGGGCTGATTGGCCGGAATGATATAGGTCTCGCCTTTAGCAAAATTTTTACCATCGGCCCTGATCGAATTGTTCAATGCATAAATATCGACCTGGTGACGGCGAAGCATGTTCACGAAAATCTGGGTCTTTGTTTCATCAGCGGCATCACCAAACACATAGGCCTTTACAGGATACGCTGTTGCCTCAGTACCAGCCGAGCGGTAAAAATCCCTTTGCATGTTCAGCAGGTCTTTTCGCAAAGCCTTTACCGCTTCAAGCGTTGATAAGGTAGTGGTGAACTGATTTTTGATGGTAAACGGAAACCGCAAAATGCCATTGGCAGTTTGCTGTGCATGCCCGCGGGATGAGGCCTGTTCAAATAAAATTCCAACGGCTCCATTTACATCGGGATAGGTAGAGCCCTTGCCGTAATAAAAATCATCGTAGTTCTCTTTTGTAAAATAAAGGGAGCCGATGCGGTCAAGAAAAGCCGCATGGTATTTGGCAATTTTAGCCGTGAGCTCCTGGTTTTCTTTTGGCGTTAGCGGATTTACACGTGAAGGAACACCGGGCTGAAAGAAGAAAGTAGCATTGCTGCCCTGCTCATGATGATCCGTTAAAACATTCGGCTTCCATTTATGAAACCAGGCCAGCCGGTTTTGGCTTTCCACATGTTGTGCCGGCAACCAGTCGCGGTTCAGATCAAACCAATAATGATTGAACCGGCCGCCGGGCCATACTTCATTAAACTCTCTGGAGTTGGGATCGGTCACCAGGTTTTTACTTTTGTGCTGGTTGGCCCAGGTAGAAAAACGCTGCAGGCCATCGGGGTTAAAAGAAGGATCAAAGAGAATAACGGCACGATCTAACAGTTCGTCTATTTGCTTGCCCTGTGCCGCTGCCAGGTAATACGCACTCAACAAAGAAGCATTGGCCCCGCTGGGTTCATTGCCATGAATGGAATGCCCGATGTATAACACCACCGGCATGTCATCAATATTTAGCGCCGCTGATTTTGCAGGATCGGTCAACAAAACATGCTGCTGCCGTATCTGTTCTAATTGCTGATGATTTTTGGGCGAAGTAATGATCAACAGCACCTGTGGCCTTCCTTCGTAGGTAAAGCCCATGGTTTCCAGCTTCACCCGGCCCGGCGCTGCTTTGGCAACAGCCTGCATGTAATTTACCAGGCGGTCGTGGGTAACATGCCACTCCCCTACTTCATGAAAAATAACATCTTTTGGTTTGGGAATAGCAGGATCATAATTCACGCTATCGGGCAGGTAATAGCTTAGGTTCTGCGAAAAACTAAGGTTTGAAATAAAAAGAAATACGAGTGCAATTAATTTTCTCATGGTGTGTGCTTGAAGCATGAAATTAGGAAAGTTGAAGTTGAATATTTTATTTGCAAAAAATAAAGATTATAAATTTATCCATCAATCACACCTTATGCATAAATACTTTTTTGCTTTCCTTATAGTGCTTTTCCAAGTTTTCTTTTGCGGGCAAGGTGGACACCGTTAGCATTTACAGTGCTGCCATGCAAAAATCTTTCAACTGTGTTGTCATTACTCCCGATGCCTATAAAAAGAAAAAGGTTTTCCCGGTGATTTATTTATTGCACGGACATGGCGGTTCTTATAGCAACTGGATAAAAAGAGTTCCTGAATTATCGAACTATGCGGATGAATACCAAACCATCATTGTGTGTCCTGACGGCGCCGTTAGCAGCTGGTATTATGACAGCCCGGTGGACAGCACCATGAGGTTTGAAACCCACATTGCAACAGAAGTTCCCGCTTATATTGATGCACATTATAAAACCATTAAGGACCGGAAAGCAAGAGCCATTACCGGTTTAAGCATGGGCGGACACGGCGGGTTGTTTTTAGGCTTTCGTCATGCCGATTTTTTTGGCGCCTGCGGCAGTATGAGCGGCGCCCTGGTCATTGATTATATTACCAAGGGATATGGCGTGGAAAAACGCCTGGGCGATACCGTTACCAACCGGCAGTATTACCGCGATCTGTCCATTATGCGTGAGATGGAAAACTATCCCAAAGATTCTGTTGCTATCATTATGGATTGCGGTACCGAAGATTTTATTGTGGAGATGAGCCGCATGGCACACAAAAAAATGCTGGATCTGAAAATTCCGCATGATTATATTGAACGGCCCGGCAAACATGACTGGAAATACTGGGCAACAGCCATACAATACCAGTTGTTGTATTTCAGAAATTATTTTGACCGGATGCTGATTCAGCAGAAGAATTAACGAAAAAACCAACCGGATAAAAAAAGGTTCAAAGTATTTTCTTTGAACCAATCATTTATTAACCAACTTGATGAAGCAGCCTTAGCCTCCGGTTTGTCCGGTCCTTACTTTCGTCTTCTTTTTACCGGCATTTTTCTTTTCAAAATCCAGGACGGCCTGGGGCTTGGTCATGTTTTTCTTTTCTTCTTTTTTCACCGCCTCACCGGTAGCCGGATCAATAGGGGCAAGATCGTCATCGGTGGAGGCCACTGCTTTTTCTTTTTCCTTGGGTCTATCCATTACCCACTGTTCTGTTTTTTCGATGGTGCCCATTTGCGGATCGTAAAACTTCCAGGTGCCGTTCTTGTATGAATTGGGTTCCAATTTTATAACCTGTTTTCCTACTATCTTGGTGGGGTCGTTCAGGTCATACACATTCACTGTATCGTAAGGGCTTTTCGGATCAATGGCCCGCCAGGATTCTTCTCGCACCAATTCGCCCTGGTAATTAAAATAAGTGTTTTTGCCATCCTTAAAACCAAAGCGGTAATTTTCTACAGCAATCAAATCGCCTTCTAAAGAAAAACGCCTCCACATGCCTTCCTTTTTATCATTTTGGAAAACCCCTTCTTCTTCATAACCTCTTTCACCCCTGAGGTCATCTACATGAACCACCCAGGGACCCTGTTTCAGGCCTTTCAGATCCACACGGTTTAAAGTGTCGCCCTTTGCTCCGATAATATAATTTTTCCATTGGGCCTGGGCAGAGGCAGAAACAAAAAGGAGCAGTGCAAATAGGTAGCGCATTGTTTAGTATGTTTGATAAATAGCCGGGCTTGACCCGGACGGAATTATTATTCAGCAATTTATTAACGAAAAACTGCTTAGTTTATGCTTCGACTGTTAAAATTCTATGTACCCTGCTCAAACATTTGTAAAACAGAACGCTTAGTTATTTTCGCATGGGCCTGTTTGCTCATTGGCACATCCACATCCGCCCAGGTAAAACCCACGTCAGCAGCCGACCGGATGAAGGGCTTGCAGCAGAGACAGGTGCTGGAAAAAAACTCTACCATCAATCATATAAAGTTCCGCAACATTGGCCCTACTGTAATGAGCGGCCGGGTAGATGATATTGAAGCGAACCCGGAAGATCCTACTGAATTTTATGTAGCCTATGCCACCGGTGGTTTATGGCATACCACCAACAACGGCCAGTCCTTCACTTCTATCTTCGACAGTGCCGATGTTATTGGCATTGGTGATATTGCGGTGAACTGGAAAACAAGAACCATTTGGGTAGGCACCGGGGAGGTAAACAGCAGCCGGTCTTCTTATGCCGGTATTGGCGTTTATAAAAGCACGGACAATGGTAAAAGCTGGAAATATCTTGGCTTGCCGGAATCCCATCATATTGGCAAGATACAATTGCATCCAACGGATGATAATACAGCTTGGGTAGCCGTGCTGGGCCACTTGTATTCACCCAATAAAGAAAGAGGCGTTTATAAAACAACAGATGGCGGCGCCACCTGGAAACAAACCCTGGCTATAGATGACAATACAGGTGTTGTGGATCTGGACATCAATCCGCAAAACCCAAACGAAGTATATGCCGCCGCCTGGTATAGAACCAGAAGAGCCTGGGACTTTGAAGAAAGCGGCAAAACAAGCGGTATCTATAAAAGCATGGATGGTGGCAACACGTGGAGCCTCCTTTCCAAAGAAGGCTCGGGTCTGCCTAATGGCGAACATGTAGGAAGAATCGGTATAACGGTTTATCCAAAGAATCCGCAAATTGTATATGCTATTCTTGACAACCAAAAAGCAAAACCAGACACGGCAAAAAAAGATACCCTTGTGTATGCTTTGGATGAATTAAAAAACCTGTCCATCGAACAGTTTGCACAACTCAATGACAACCGGCTGGATACACTTTTAAAACGCAACCGCCTGTTTCCAAAATATACGGCTAAGCAGGTAAAAGAAATGGTGGCGAACAACCAGCTCAAGCCAACCTCTTTATATGATTACCTGTATGTAAACACCGGCTTTGAAGGCACGCCCATTGGTGCGGAAGTGTATCGCAGTGATAATGGCGGACAAAGCTGGCGCAAAACCCACGAAAAGGAAATCCCTATCTTTTTTACCTATGGCTATTATTTTGCCAAGATCTATGTGTCGCCTTACAACCCGGATAAATTGTATGCGCTTGGTTTCTCCTCGCAGGTTTCTACCGATGGTGGCAAAACATGGAAGAATATGGATAAACCAAATGTGCATGCCGATCATCATGCCTTATGGGTCAATCCAAAAAGGGATTCGCATTTGATAAACGGAAATGATGGCGGCGTAAACATCACCTACGACGATGGCGAGAACTGGTTCAAAGCCAATACGCCACCTGTAGGACAGTATTATGCCATAACCGTTGATAACGCCAAACCCTATAATGTGTATGGCGGCTTACAGGATAACGGAGTTTGGTACCTGCCTTCGGCCACCTCCCGAAATTCGTTTGCCAATTCCGGCCTGGGCCTGGCTGATGGCGTGGAAAAAAACATTGGCGGCGGCGATGGTATGCAGGTGCAGGTTGATGAAAGGGATAACCTGACAACCTATTATGGGTCGCAGTTTGGCAACTATGCCAGAACCAACCGGCTGACCAAAGAAGGAACCAAACGCATAACACCGCGTCATCAGTTAGGAGAAAAACCACTTCGCTTCAACTGGCAGGCGCCTATTTTGCTAAGTCCGCATAATAACGACATTCTTTATTTCGGAAGCAATAAATTCCATCGTTCCTTTAACCAGGGAGACACCATGATTGCCCTTACAGGCGACATGACCAAGGGAGGAAAAGAGGGCGATGTGCCTTATGGTACACTGACCACCATTTCCGAATCGCCCCTGCGTTTTGGATTGATCTACACCGGTACCGATGATGGAAATATTCATGTAACCAAAGACGCAGGTGCCACCTGGAGCCTGATCAGCGCACCCAAAAAGAAAGGATTCAGCTTGCCCCAGGATCTGTGGGTAAGCCGTATAACCGCATCAAAATTTAAAGAAGGCCGGGTGTATATTTCCTTGAATGGTTATCGCAGTGATGATTTTTCGCCTTATTTATTTGTAAGTGAAGATTACGGAGCAAACTGGACAGCTAGTTGGCAAGGACCTGCCGGCAGAACCCATCAATGTGGTGAAGGAAGATCCTAAAAATGAAAACATTATTTATGTGGGAACAGATGGAGGTTTGTATGTGAGCTTTAATAAAGGCCAAAGCTTTATGATGTGGAACGGGGGTTTACCCAAGTCTGTTCCCATTCATGATATAGCCATACAGGAAAGGGAAAATGAAATTGTATTGGGAACACACGGAAGAAGCATTTACATAGCGAAGCTGCAAGAGGTGCAAAAGGCCGCCCGGTAACTTATTATACACAAACTAAAAAGCACCATAATTGGTGCTTTTTAGTTTACCATCGTTTATTGAGAAACATCGAAAAGGTTTTTCCACAACGATTTAACCGCCCTGATCAATTAATAGAAACCCTTACCGTTGATAAATTGCTAAGTAAAATTTTGTCAGCCTATTATCAATAGCCTAATTTAATTATACAAATGGCCATAAGACCATCCGGCTGCGATGGAGCTTTTGGGGAACTATATACAGGTGATAAAAACAAAAGCTAACTACACATGAAAAGTCGCTATATCATTTTTGCGGACGATGATGCAGACGACCTGGAACTCATTACCGGCTTTTTCAAACAGTACAACCAAAGGGTCAATGTGCTGGAGTTTAAGGATGGTAAAGAAGTTTTGAAGTTCCTGGACGATTTCGCAGCCAGCACAAATCAACCACTGTTAATTGTTCTGGATATTAACATGCCCCGCATGAACGGCAAAGAAACCCTTGTAGCCATTCGCAAACATGCCATTTTTCGAAACACACCTGTTGTTGTTTACACCACATCGGCAAGCAAGGAAGACCAGGAATTCTGTAAAAAACATAACGCCAGCTGGGTGAATAAGCCCTATAACATCCAGGATGTAAAAAAAGTTGCCAAGATCATTGCTGACTTTTGCCAGGAAACAGCGTAAAGGACAGGAGAACAGGTGAGTGGTGAGTGGGAAGAGTCATACGAAGGAAGCGTTGCTACCTGGTTTCACGTCTGACGTTTGACGGCTGAAGGCTGACCGCTGACAGTTTCACACCCGGCAAAGCATTACTCGGTTATACGCAACTTGTATCTTCCCAACATACCATGACGGTTTTGGTTTTCATTTGCTTCCGTTGCTACCCCCACATAATATTTCTCCTTGGACAAGGTAGTACTTACAGATAAAGAAGAAGATGAACTAATTGTTTTTATAAATACACCATGCTTGTCGTATAGGTTCAGTTTCAAATTAAGATTTGCGCCTTCGCCATTTTCCAGGCATTGGGGTTCGGCAGTAACAAGGGTAGGTTTTTTTATATGCAGAAGATAATAGTCTATATCATCGGGGTTGTTAATCATCCCCTCTGCCTCGGTATCGAATTTTTGAGAAGGGCTCATCCCGGTATTATCATCCGGCCGTAAGCTCAGGGTGTTGGAGATTACAGCAACATCGTCCTGAATGGCATCGCAACCCAAAATAGTGGGTCCTTTGTGCCAGGTGGTAACGTTGTTATAATAACCGATTCCCATAATAGGCGCCCAGCTGGTTGGGCCTTCACCAAGGCCCAGGTTATATTCCGACAAAAAATTACAACCGTTGTAAAGGGCCTGATGCAATAAACCAAGCGTATGGCCTGCCTCATGCGAAATAGCTTCGGCAATAAATTTTTCATTGTAGTTAAGCAGGGTGCTGAATATGAAACAAGGCGTGTCGTTGCCCCATACAAAAGAGTTGACATAAGCCGTGCCTCCCACTACGTCAAACCATTCCCAGTTTTCGGTAATGATTACCCGCATTCTTTTTAAGGGATTTGTCCGGTTGTAAAGTGCTTCGTCTGTGGTTACGGTTACATCAAAAGGAGAAAAGTCCTCACCTACCCTCTTTAGAATTTTATCAATTTCAATTTCCCTAAGGTTGGCGGGTGTAGCATTTATGTCACCAATATCGGTATTCCATATTGTATTGGAAACAACATGCCCGTCAAAATCAAGCAGTATGGTGGCATTAGAAGATATAACCGGTTCGCCTCGCGGCTTTTTCTTTAGTGTGTAGCTTTCCTGCAGTATGTGGGTTTCCTGCGTGGGGGCTCTTTTGGTTTTATTAAAAACCTGGACCCCAAAATCACAAGCCTCGATTTTTTTATCGGCAAGCAGCTTTGTTTTTTCGGAAGGGGCATCAATAGTTTTTGTGCAAGACACTAATAATGCCAACAACACAATTGGTGAAATTTTCATGTTAACTCCTACACTTTAAGCTTCCGTAATGAACCTGATCAAAGTACGTGGGCAACCAGGAATATTCAGGGGAAGTGGCTATATAAATTTAAAGAAATTATATAGCAATAAAAACAAAAGTGTGCCAATTGTTTTGCTGCTTTAAAAATACTTTTTTAAAGCTCGGCCTTCGTGTAAATATGTAGAAGTGTAGAATTAACCTGGCAATTTGCGGCCTTGCCAAACCATAAATTTCTTCAATAAAATTTTATGCACCGGTGCCGTAGCGCTGCTTAAAAAACTTTAAACCGTTCAAAGCAGGCTTTCTCCAACAACTCTCTGTCATCAGGATGCGCAATATTGATCAGGGCTTTGGCCCTTTGCCTTAGATTTTTTCCAAACAGGTACGCAATTCCGTATTCGGTAACTACATAATGTACGTGCGCCCTGGTGGTAACCACACCGGCGCCGGGTTTTAAGAATGGAACAATCCGGGCAATGCCTTTTGCCGTTCTTGAGGGCAGGGCTATAATGGGTTTGCCTCCTTCGCTTAAAGCCGCACCCCGCATAAAGTCCATTTGACCGCCCACTCCGGAAAATTGATAGGTACCGATGGAATCCGAGCAAACCTGGCCAGTTATATCAATTTCAATAGCGCTGTTGATGGCAACCATTTTATTGTTACGGCGAATGACGTGCGGATCATTTACATAATCAATATCCAGGAACTGGAAAGCCGGGTTGTCATCTACATAATCATATAAATGCTTTGTGCCCAGGGCAAATCCTGTTACGGTTTTGTTGGGGTGAATCCGTTTGTATTTGTTGTTTATGATGTCTTTTTCAATCAGATCAACAATGCCATCGCTGCACATTTCGGTATGCACACCCAGGTCTTTGTGGTTTACAAGAGACCGCAACACAGCATCCGGAATGGAACCAATGCCTGTTTGCAAAGTGCTTCCGTCTTCTATTAAAGAAGCCACATACTCTCCTATCCGCATTTCGCCGGGACCGGCCTTATCGCCAAACCTTGCTTCATACAAAGGCTCAACACATTCCACCATGGCATAAAAACGGCTGCTGTGAATTAATCCGTCACCATGGGTGCGGGGCACGTTGGGATTGACCTGCGCAATCACATATTTTGCCGTGTTTACCGCCGAACGGGCCACGTCCACGGAAACACCCAGGGAACAATAGCCGTGATCGTCCGGAGGTGAAACCTGTACCAGGGCCACATCAATGGGAAGAATGTTTTGCTTGAACAGCTCGGGAATCTCACTTAAAAAAACAGGCACATAATCTGCCCTTCCTTCACTGACCGCTCCCCGGATAGAAGCAGAAACAAACAGGGAATTGATCTTAAAACTATTTATCAGTTCAGGCTTGTCCACATAGATATCGCCATAAATGCTGATGAATACCAATTCTACATCTTTTAGGCGGTAGGCCTGTTTGGCCAGGGCCCGCAACAAACAGGTAGGCGTTTGTGCACTGCCCTGTACAAATACCCTGTTGCCCGACTGAATAATATCCAATGCTTCTTCCGGAGTTTTATATATAATAGGAACTTTCATAAGTGGTGCAAATAGAATAAAAATACAGGCCCCTCTACCTGATTTAAATTACTCAACCAGCTAATTATAATCAATGGCTGTTTGAAGGTTGGGCCCATAGTACAAATTTCATACAAACCGTAGGAATGTTTTATGGCCTGATGCCAATATCGGATATTACAACCATTAAACGCCGTATTTAATTCATTTTTGCAGGTACGGTTTTAGTAGTTTCAGGGTTTTAGAAAAAGAATAATGCAGGAACAAACCAAAGAGATCCAATACTTTTTTTACAGCCAGGCTTTTGCCGATGGTTTTCGGGGTACACTTGCTATTTTATTTCCGGCTTTAATCGGCTACTATTTTAACCAGTTTGAGATTGGAACAGCCATTTCTTTGGGTGCTATGTGTGTGCGGTTGAGCGATTCACCAGGCCCTATCCTTCACCGCAGAAATGGGATGATCATTTGCTGCGCCTTTGTTTTTCTTGTAGCCCTGCTTACTTCCTTTGCCCGGTTGAATGTATATACCATGGGATTGGAAATTGCCATTGTGAGTTTTTTCTTTTCCCTGCTCAGTGTCTATGGCAGCCGGGCCACGTCGGTGGGCAATGCCGCCATTTTAGTCATGATTCTTACCATGGACCGGCCTGTTGAAAACAACGGAATTCTTTTGCATGCCCTGTTCATACTAGCGGGTGGTATTTTTTATACCATCTTCAGTTTGCTGATGCATAGCATCCGCCCCTACCGCATTGCCCAAAGAGCTCTTGGTGATTGCATCCGCGAAATTGCCAAATACCTTTCTATTAAAGGAGATTTTTACGACACCGTTACCGATCTTGATGGGAATTACAGGAAGCTGGTGGCCCAGCAAATCGTAGTCAATGAAAAACAGGACGAGGTTCGGGAATTATTTTTTAAAACCAGGCAAATTGTACAGGAATCAACCCTTCAGGGCCGAAGGCTCGTTTTTACCTTCGTAAAAACCGTTGACCTGTTTGAGGATATTACAGCTACGTATTACGATTATGCCTCCCTTAGAAAGCAATTTGCACACACGGGTGCACTGGAAGAGATCAGCCGGTCTTTAAAAAAAATGGCCTACGAACTGGAAGCCGTAGGATTTGCCATTCAATCCAACACGGCTTTTAACCGCACCATGGATTATGATGAGGAATTAAAGCAATTAAAAGCCAAAATAGACCTGGTTGCACCCAAAGGACAGGCCAATACGCTGGTGCTGCGAAAAATATTAGTGAACCTGCGAAAAATGCTCAACGGGCTTAACGACCTGCAGGAATATTTCAACAGGAGTTCGAAACGAAAAAAATCTGAAGTCGATCATTCGCATTTTGTCTCGCACCAGTCGCTCGACCCAAAGATCATCTGGAATAACCTTTCTTTCCAGTCCTCTACCTTCCGGCATGCATTGCGGGTTTGCATTGCCTGCCTGGCCGGATTTATCGCCGTAAAAATCATTTCCTACGGCCACCACAGCTATTGGATCATCATGACCATTTCCTTCATGTTAAAGCCCGCCTTCAGCCTTACCAAGCAAAGAAACATCGAGCGGATCATTGGCACTTTTGCAGGCGGTATCCTTGGTGTTTTAATCCTGATCTTTATTCCGAACAAAACCGTGCTGTTCATTCTTATGACGCTTTTCATGATCGGCACCTATTCTTTTGCACGTATTCAATACCTGGTAATGGTGATCTTTGCCACGCCTTACGTACTGATCTTATTTTCCTTTTTGGGAGCGGGTTATAAAACCGTAGCGGAGGAAAGAATATTTGATACGGTTTTGGGCTGTACCATTGCGTTGGCGGCAAGCTATTTATTATTCCCGCAATGGGAATCGGACCAGCTAAAAAAATACCTGCAGGGCATTGTTAAAGCAAATGCCGCCTACCTGCAAAAAATCATTGAAGCTTTGCTGGGAAAGAAGGTGAACATGCTGGAATACAAACTGGCCAGGAAAGAAGTATATGTGAATTCAGCCAATCTTTCTGCTGCCTTTCAGCGCATGTTATCGGAACCCAAGAGCAAACAGAAAAGCGAAAAAGACATACACCAGTTTGTAGTGCTTAATCATATTTTGTTTTCCAATATTGCAACAGTGGCTACCACCCTGTTAGCAAAAGAACCCCGCCTGCATGCAGGGGAACTAAACCTGCTGGCCAGAAAAGCATTGGCGTCTTTGAATGAAAGCAGCAGGAAATTCGGAGACCACAATCGTGTAGAGGCGCCAAAGGCAGAAGCTACCCTTGCTAACGAAACGATCAGTGATGCAGATGATATGCTGATGAAAGATCAACTCAGCTTTATTGGCAAAATAAGCGCTGATATAGACAAGACTACCACGGCCATTATTGGTTGAGAAACCACTGCAGGGCCAATTCATAACCTTTTAATCCCAATCCGAAAATACTTCCAACTGATTTGCCGGAAACATGCGAAAGTTTACGGAACTCTTCTCTTGCATGCACGTTGGAAATATGCACTTCAATAACAGGGGATTTTATGGCAGCAATAGCATCGCCAATGGCAACAGAAGTATGTGTGTAGCCGCCCGGATTGATAATGATACCTTCATATTCATACCCTGTTCGTTGCAGTTCATCGATCAGTTCACCTTCTATATTACTTTGAAAATAGCTGAACTGAACCTGTGGATATTTTGACTTTAATTGATCCAAATAGGTTTCGAAGGGCATGTTGCCGTAAATATCGGTTTCTCTTTTCCCCAGCAGATTTAGGTTGGGTCCGTTGATGATGGCTATACGCATAAAGTCAAAAGTAAAACGTAAAAACTAAAAAAGGCGAACATCGTGATCATGTTCGCCTTTAGAATTTTGAATTTTGACTTCTTAGTTCTTCATCATCGCTATAAAATCATCAAACAAATACCGGCTGTCATGCGGGCCAGGCGTACTTTCGGGGTGATACTGCACAGAAAAAGCCTGCTTTCCTTTTACACGTATGCCTTCAATCGACTGGTCGTTCAAATTGACATGCGTGATCTCAATATGATCGGCCTTCTTCACCGCTTCCGGATCTACGCCAAAACCATGATTTTGTGTAGTGATCTCACATCTTCCTGTCACTATATTTTTTACAGGATGATTGATGCCCCTGTGTCCGTGATGCATTTTAAAGGTGGGAATATCATTGGCCAGGGCCAGTAATTGATGACCCAAACAGATGCCGAAAGTGGGTTTATCTTCTTTCAAGATATCTTTCATGGTGGCCACTGCATAATCCATGGAGGCCGGATCGCCGGGGCCGCTGGAAATAAAATAACCGGCCGGATTAAATGTTTTTAACTCCTCAAGGGATGTCTTGGCAGGAAACACCTTGATATGTGCACCGCGTTCTACCATGCAGTTCAGGATGTTTCTTTTGGTGCCATAATCAAGCACCGCAATTTTGATGGGAGAAGCAGGATCGCCTAATTCGTAAGCAACCTGTGTGCTTACAATGGAGGCCAGTTCAAGCCCCGACATGTCGGGCACTTCCTTCAATTTCTTTTTCAGTACTTCGGCATCCAGAATTTCTGACGATATGATACAGTTCATAGCGCCTGTGCTGCGTATATGCGTTACCAGTGCCCGTGTATCTACCCCTTCAATGGCAACAATGTTTTGTTTTTTCAGGTATTCATCCAAAGACATCTGGGCCTTGCGGCGGGAAAACAATTCCTCCAGGTTTCTTCCAATCAATCCTTTTATTTTAATGCTGTCACTTTCCACATCAAACTCCGCCACTCCATAGTTACCAATATGCACCGTGTTCATAATTAATACCTGTCCAAAATAGCTTGGGTCGGTAAATATTTCCTGGTAGCCTGTCATGCCGGTATTAAAACAAATTTCGCCGCCGGTGGTGCCAGTGGCCCCAAAGGCTTTACCGTAGCAGGTTGTACCGTCTTCTAAAACTAAAATTGCTTGTCTTTGTTCCATGTTGTTGTAAAAGAAATTATGCAAAGAAAAATATTCAATTAATTCACCAACGTTAAACTTTTCCACCATCCTTCCATAAGCAGTCATACCCTGCAAGGCACAAAAAAGGCAAGATTAAAAAATCTTGCCTTTGTATTGATAACATGCAATCATTAGCTTGCTTGTTCTTCTTTTGCTTCTGGTTGAGAAGTTTCTGCAGCAGGGGCAGCCGTTTCATCTGCTTTAGCGGCTGGTGCTTCAGTGGCTTTCTTACGGGGACCACCGGCACGACGTGTTCTTTTCGCTCCTTCTTTCTTCTCTGTTTTGCCTTTACCGTAGATCTCGTTAAAATCAACCAGCTCAATCATGGCTAATTCGGCGTTGTCACCAGGACGGGTGCCTAATTTAATGATTCTTGTATAACCACCGGGGCGGCCGGCCACTTTTTCACTGATGGTTGTGAACAATTCAGTAACGGCTACTTTATCCTGCAAATAGCTGAACACCACACGACGCTGGTGGGTTTCGTTCTTTTTGCTTTTAGTGATCAATGGCTCCACATACACACGCAGGGCTTTTGCTTTTGCCAAAGTGGTAACGATACGCTTGTACTGAATTAACTGACAAGCTAAATTGCTTAACAACGCTTCGCGGTGTGCTTTTTTACGACCGAGGTTGTTGATTTTGTCTCCGTGACGCATGACTGTTTAATTTGAAAATTTGACAATTTGAAAATTTGACAATGATTGTCTCATTTTCTCTTTATCAAACTTTAGTGATTAAATAATTCGGCTACACCGTGTCAAGGACTTGTAGCCTACTGTTTATGAAATGTGCCAATGTGCTGATTAACGAGCCTTCATTAGCACATTTTCAAATTGTCACATTGGCTAATTAGCTAATTAATAATCGTCTTTATCAATACCCAGTTTACCCAGGTCCATTCCGAAATGCAAGCCTCTTTCGTTCAACACCTGCTCAATTTCAGAAAGAGATTTCTGACCGAAGTTTCTGAACTTCATCAGGTCTTCCTGCTCGTACTGAACCAGTTCACTCAACGAATTGATCTTGGCTGCTTTCAAACAGTTAAAGGCACGTACCGAAAGATCCAGGTCTTCCAATGGCGTCTTCAACACCTTACGTAATTGTAAAGTTTGTTCGTCAACAATATCTTCTTTTTTCTCTTCTTTGCTGTCGAAAGTGATGTTCTCATCCGTGATGATCATCAGGTGCTGGATCAAAATACGGCTGGCTTGCTTCACCGCTTCTTCCGGATGAATGGTACCATCCGTGTTCACATGCATCACTAATTTCTCATAGTCGGTGCGTTGTTCCACACGGGTGTTTTCAATGCTGTATTTCACATTCTTGATAGGCGTGTAAATCGCATCAACAGGAATAAAGCCTAAAGGAGCATCTTTGGGTTTGTTCTCTTCTGCAGGAACATAACCACGACCCTTGCCAATACTGATCTCGATGTCTAATTTGGAAGAATTATCCAGGGTGCAGATCAGCAATTCAGGATTCATGATCTGGAAAGACTGGGTTCCTTCCGCCAGCATGCCGGCAGTAAACTCCGTTCTGTTCTTTATAGCAAGAGTGATCTTTTCATTTTGAACATCGTGGTCAACCACTTTTTTCAAACGAACCTGCTTCAGGTTCAGAATGATCTCCACCACGTCTTCAGAAACACCTTTGATAGTAGCGAATTCATGCTCAACACCTTCAATTCTCACACCTACAATTGCATAACCCTCCAAAGAGTTCAGCAATACACGACGCAGAGCGTTTCCGATGGTAACGCCATAACCTGGCTCCAGCGGACGGAATTCGAACTGAGCTTCGAAATCAGTTACTTTTTGAAGAACGATTTTGTCGGGCTTCTGAAAATTTAAAATTGCCATTTGTTATTTCAGATTTAAAGGTTTGTTTTATTGTTACCAGTGAGCTATCAGCTTTCGGTAATCAGCTATCAGCTCATGGCTGACGGCAGAAAGCTCATAACTGATCGCCGTTATTACTTAGAATACAATTCGACGATCAACTGCTCTTTAATATTTTCAGGAACGCTTTCTCTTTCCGGATAGGTAATGAAAGTTCCCTGGAACTCAGTGTCGTTATAATCAACCCAGGTAAACTTAGGATTACGGCCACGGATATGGCTGGTAACCGCTGCATTGTCCTTTGATTTATCTTTCAAGGAAACAATATCACCTGGTTTTAACTGATAAGAAGGAATGTTCATTACTTCGCCATTCACCATTACGTGTTTGTGGCTTACCAGCTGGCGGGCAGCAGGACGGGAAGGAGCAATACCCATACGGTAAACAACGTTATCCAAACGGGCTTCCAATAATTTGATCAGGTTTTCACCGGTAACACCTTTGCGACGTGAAGCTTCTTCAAAAGTTTTGCGGAACTGCTTTTCCAAAATACCGTAGGTGTATTTGGCTTTTTGCTTTTCACGCAACTGAAGGGCGTATTCACCCAATGTTTTGCGCTTTTTTTGTGCGCCATGCTGACCTGGAGGATTGCTGTTTTTATCCAGCCATTTACCATTACCCAGAATTAACTCACCGAAATTGCGGGAGATTTTGGTCTTAGGACCATTGTAACGTGCCATAGTTTTTTTTCATTTCGATTTTTTTAGAATTCGTTGCTTCGATCGGTGAAAAATCGTAAAAAATTAATCGGGCAACCTTTTTTTAAATGAAAGCTTTTGGCTTTAAATATGTCTGATTTGCCGATGTATGATGTCTGATTTATATCCTCAAATCAGACATCATACATCCGACATTATACTCTTCTTTTCTTTGGAGGACGGCAACCATTGTGTGGCAATGGAGTTACGTCTTTGATCATAGTTACTTCAATACCGGATTGAGCTAATGCACGGATGGCGCCTTCTCTACCGGCACCAGGACCTTTTACATATACATCCACTCTTTTCACACCAGCATCCAGCGCTACTTTAGCTGCATCGGAAGAAGCCATTTGCGCTGCATAGGGAGTGTTCTTTTTAGAACCCTTGAAACCCATTTTACCAGCACTTGCCCAGGAAATTACCTGGCCCTGTTTGTTGGTAATACTAATGATCAGGTTGTTAAATGTAGCGTTGATGTGGGCATCGCCGTAAGCATCAACCTTTACAATTCTTTTTTTTGCGGCAGCTTTGGCGCTTTGTTGGCCCTTACCACCTGCTTGTGCTTTTGCCATGTTACTTAGGTAATCTTTGTTTTATTATTTTTTCCGCTTTGGCGAAAAAACCGAATCAATCCTCCTCCTGCACCGGGTATCCGTAATTGATTCAGAAAATAGGTGCATATAAAAACAGCTACGAGCTTTAAGCCCTGAGCCCTGAGACCAGTAAGTCCCGAAGCTCTTAGCCAATAGCTCGCAGCTTATTTCTTATTTCTTAGCCACTTTCTTCTTACCTGCAACCGTTTTACGCTTTCCTTTACGTGTACGGCTGTTGGTTTTTGTACGCTGACCTCTTACCGGCAAACCTTTACGGTGACGCAGGCCACGGTAGCAGGCGATGTCCAGCAAACGCTTAATGCTCATTTGCACTTCTGAACGCAATTGTCCTTCTACCTTAAACTCTTCAGTAATGGTAGTACGAATGTTGTTCAGGTCTTCATCATTCCACTCATTTACTTTCTTGCTACGATCAATAGCATGTTTGTCAAGAATGTAACGGGCAGTAGCGGGTCCAATACCGAAGATATAGGTAAGACCGATTTCGCCTCTTTTATTTTTGGGTAAGTCAACGCCGGCAATACGAGCCATAGTTATTTCAGATTTTTAATTTTCAATGTTCGATTTCAGATTGACAATTGACAACCGCCAATTGACAATATCTTATCCTTGTCTTTGCTTATAGCGGGGATTCTTTTTGTTAATTACATAAAGTCTTCCCTTGCGACGTACAATTTTGCAGTCGGCGCTTCTTTTCTTGATGGATGCTCTAACTTTCATAATGAGTTTATAGTTTATTGTTTCCGGTTTCTGGTTAGTTGCCTACAGCTCCCTAGACCTTCCACCCTAAACCTTTCCTTATTTATAGCGGAAAATAATCCTTCCTCTTGATAAATCGTAAGGGCTCATCTCCACACCAACTTTATCTCCCGGCAAAATCCGTATGTAGTGCATTCTCATTTTTCCTGAGATTGTCGCCAGAATTTCGTGTCCGTTTTCCAGCTTCACCCTGAACATAGCATTAGATAAAGCTTCTAAAATAGTTCCGTCCTGTTTAATTAATGGCTGTTTCGACATACAGATTTTGGGAGCGCAAAGATATAGGTATTCAACCGAAAAAAGAAAAATGAGCCGAATTTTACGGCTCAAACGCAAATATTTCGAAAATATTAAGAAGTTTTAAGGTGCTGCTACGCCTTCCAAAGGCACTTTGGTCATTTGCAGATAGTGATTTTGCAATTCATGAACATACAGGGGATTCGTAAATTGCCGGTGATCTTCCCGATACCATACTTCCAGGTTGGTATAATTGCCAGGATCGTGCACCACCACCCTAAAAGGGCCTTTCTTAAATTTCAGCGCCCCATTTTCACCGGGTTCCTTTTCAAAACCCAGGGTATAGATCAGCTGGTGCTCCGTAAGCGGCACGGGTACAATATCTTCCGGATTGTACCAAAATCCCTGAACGCCATTGTCTATACAGACCATATTATCTTCCCGGCTGGTATCGGTAACCATACCCGGTTTTTCTTCCCCGTCATTAAGTACATGGACGATATCGCCTTCCTTGAGATCTGAGATTTTTACCATAACTGAATGTTTTGATTTTTAAATATAAAAAAATTATGAACAAAAGTTTCGTGCCATGTCTTATATATATTTCATTTTTTGAATATCGTTATTATCTTTCAACCTTCAAGACCAATGCTATATTTATGAGACGTGCCATCCTCTGGGGACTTTTTCTTTTACCGTGCTTTCCGCTAAAAGCGCAAACAACACCTTCCGACTTCCTGTCGAAAAACGCTTCAAGGGAAAAAAGCCTGCTTGACGGCCTGACGGCCCGGTATAACAAGGATATTTCCGGCCTGAGTGGTTCTAACAAAAAGCAGGTGTCGGAGATCTATAAAGAACGATTTGAGCTAATTAAGGAAAAGTTTGCGGCAAACGAGATCGTTTCCGATGAGAAGGCTTCGGGTTATTTAATGCAACTGGCACAGGAAATTTTAAAAGCCAACTCGTTTCTCAATGCCCATGAACTTCGTATTTTATTTTCAAAAGCCTGGTGGCCCAATGCCAGCAGCATGGGCGAAGGCACTATCTTATTTAATATTGGCCTTTTTAACCGTTTGCAAAATGAAAGCCAGGCCGTATTTGTTTTGTGCCATGAACTATCTCATTATTACCTGAATCACGGCAACAACACCATTCAGCGTTATGTAACAACCATTAATTCCGATGAATTTCAAAAGCAATTAAAATCCATCAAAAAATCGGATTACAGGCAAAACCAGCAGGTAGAATCTTTAGCCAAAAAGATCACCTTCAACAACCGCAGGCACAGCCGTGAGTTTGAACATGCAGCCGATTCGATGGCTATTGAATTAATGAAGAACACTAACTATGACCTCACCGAAGCGTTGCAGGCCCTGGCTTTGCTGGATTCGGTGGACAAGGACAAATACCATACGGCCTTAAACCTTTCGGAACGTTTCAACTTTACGGCCTACCCTTTCAAAAAAAGCTGGCTGCAATCCAGTGCCCTGATGTTTGGTGTGACAAAAGAGGAAGTAAAACCAGCGGAGGATGACTCTTTAAAAACCCATCCGGATTGCCCGGTACGCATTCAGAAATTACAAGAAGCGGTACAAAAATTCAGCAGGCCGGCAACAAAAAAATTTATCATCAGCAAAGACTATTTCGAAGAATTAAAAACACGGTTTGACTTTGAGATCCTGAACTATTGTTTTGAAACAAAAAAGATCTCCACCTGCCTTTATTATACTTTACAAATGACGGCAGCCTTCCCCAACAATCAATACCTCCATACCTTAATAGGCAACTGCTTCAATACCTTATATACCTATCAAAAAAATCACGAATTAGGAAAAGTTACAGACCTGCCGGGTGCTGTGCATTCGCCCGAATACAACCTGCTGCTCCGGCTCATCCAAAACCTGCGGCTCCAGGAAATGGCGGCCATTTGCTACTACTACCTTTTACAGTTCCAGCCGCATTTTACGGACAGCGAGTTTACATCGGTATGGAATAAAAGCAAACAAAACTTCAATAACCAATAAACGCACTATAACTATAAAACAACTTCTATGAGACAAAAAGGATTTTATCTTACTACTTTATCACTTCTCTTCCTGTGTATTCATGGCTTTGCCCAAAGCAAACTAAGTATTGATAAAGTGTATTCCGTAACACTACGGAACTCCGGGCCTATTGTGGAAAAGGAACAGATCAAAGGCTATTATTTCTTTTACCAATCCGACAAGATTGACAAAAAAACCAATGAATACACCCTGCAAATTGTAGATGAGAATTTGAATAAGCTGAAAGACATCAAATTCACCGATTCCAAAAACATTGCCCTGCTGGAATCGTCCTACAACGGCGCCGCTCTTGTTTTTATGTTTTACGACGATGATCAAAACATGCTGGATTATCGTTTGTATGATATGGATGGAAAACGATCGTACACGTATAGCAAAATCCTGGATAAAAAATCAGAGCGGTATTTCAAACAGCAATTAGCCATGGCCGGCTCGGAAGAATCGGAAAATCAAAATGTTTTCGATATTCCCGGCAAAGGCTTTATTTCTGTGACCACTTTACGGGAGGATAAGAAATATACCTATGATGTGAACTTTTATGCCTCTGGTAAAAAAAGAACCTGGACCTACAATCCTGTTGAAAACGGTAAAGTAACCACGGCGCAATACCTGGGCGCCAATGACTCGATTGCTGTACTGGAAGTGCTTTCCAAGGAAAAACTGATGTCAAAGCAAATGGAATCCACCCTTTTGGGCATCAACCTGGAAAATGGCAAAAAGGTTTTTGAGATCCGCACACAGGATGGCAAAAACCAGCTGTATCCCATGAACATCGCAACGCTGAACGGCACCAGCCAGTTTTTATTGATTGGACCCTATTATGCGGGCAACGACAGGATCATGAATGATAAAAGCGATGGCTTAGGCATCTGGTTAATGAACAATAAAGGAACGATCGAAAGAAGCAAATATGTTTCCTGGTCCAATGATATGAGCAAATTTTTGAAAGTAGATCAGAAAGGCCGTGTAGGCGACCTTGGCTATGTGTATTTTCATAAACTGATGCAAACCGGAGATGGAAAAATATTTGCCGTTGGGGAAGGCTACAAAAAAGTGGCCGATGGTGTGGGTATTGCCCTGAATGTATTATCCGGTTCTTATGCCGCGGGGGTTACCAAACTAAAAGTTACCGACATGCTTTTGCTGGAGCTGTCCAAAGACTTTGATCTGGAAAATGCCCGGATCTACGAAAAGAATAATAATAATTTTAGCCTGAGTACCGCTTCTGATTTTCTAACGCCACACACCCTGGCCATAGCCGCAAAAGCCTATGGCGCTTTTGATTATAACTTTACACAAATGGGTGCAAACAATGCCTCCTTTGTGAGTGCTTATACCGATTACGAAAGAAGCAAGGATTACAAAGGCCTGACCTTTAATTCTATTTCCTATTACGAAGGCAAACTTTCCACCGACAAGGTGAACTTAAAAACAAAAGCCAGCAACCTGCGTGTACTGCCGGCCAAACCAGGCTCCATCCTGATTATTGAATATTATAAAAAAGATAAAAAGCTGGAATTGCGAATGGAAAAAATCAATTAAAAATAAAAAAGGAAGAGACTAGCTCTTCCTTTTTTATTCTGCCCAGCTCATTACATAGTTTTCGTTTTCTATGTCCAGTGCC
This sequence comes from uncultured Bacteroidota bacterium, assembly GCA_963697545.1. Taxonomy (GTDB): domain Bacteria; phylum Bacteroidota; class Bacteroidia; order Chitinophagales; family Chitinophagaceae; genus Flavisolibacter. The sequence goes on from CAVOOL010000007.1 coordinate 200,221, forward strand.
TGCTTGGTTAACATCAGCGGATGAAACGTATCCACCATCACCGCCAGTTCTTTGGTTTCTTTGGCCCCAATGCTTTTTTCCACCGCTCCGGGATGTGGGCCATGCGGAATGCCGGCCGGGTGCAGGGTGATCATTCCCCTCGTCACATTTTTACGGCTCATAAAATCACCATCTACATAATACAATACTTCATCGCTGTCAATATTGCTGTGATTGTACGGCGCCGGAATTGCCTGCGGATGGTAATCGAACAGCCTTGGACAAAAAGAACAGACTACAAAATTGTTGGCTTCAAAGGTTTGATGCACCGGTGGTGGCTGGTGTACACGGCCGGTCATCGGTTCAAAATCATGAATGGAAAAAGCAAAGGGATAACAACAGCCATCCCAGCCTACTACATCAAAGGGATGCGCCGCATAATGAATATTGTACAAAACGCCTTTCTTTTTTGTCTTCACCATAAAATCTCCCCTTTCATCATGCGTTACCAGGTTTTGCGGCGCCCGGATGTCTCTTTCGCAGTAGGGCGAATGCTCCAGCAGTTGCCCGTATTTACTTAAATATTTTTTAGGAAAGCGAATCGGGCTGAATGATTCTACAATGAAGAGGCGGTTGTTCTCATCGTTAAACTGAATTTGATAGATTGTTCCTCTTGGAATCACCAAATAATCGCCTTCACCAAAAACCAGTTCGCCATACATGGTTTTTAACAGGCCGCTTCCCTCATGTACAAAAAGCATTTCGTCGGCATCGGCATTTTTATAATAATAACCTGTCATGCTTTGCTGTGGTGCGGCCAACACAATATGCACATCATTGTTCACCAGTACGGCTGTACGGCTGTCCAGATAATCGGTGGCCGGTTTTATTTTAAACCCGTCAAAGCTGCGGTGGCTAAGCATTTTTTCCTCGGCAATTTGCGGCGCTACATTTACCGGCTTTTCTGTTTTTATGATCTGTGTTGGCGGATACACATGGTACAACAGCGAATAGTCATTGGAAAACCCTTCGGTGGAAAACAATTGCTCGGAATACAAACTTCCATCCGGCTTCCGGAACTGTGTGTGTCGTTTATGGGGTATCTCACCCGATTTATGGTAATAAGGCATGGGGTAAATTTGAAGGTGAAAAAATTTATGAACCCGGCTAACGAATTCCTGACCGGGCTTCTGTTGCGTCGCACTCTTGTGCGGCAACCATGCTATGGTGCTCTTCACTTCGTGAAAGTTCAAGGGTCGTTAGCAGGAAAACATATTTCCATTTGCGCTTATCAATCCAGTATGTGAAATTGCGGTGAAACGGCATAATGATTACTAACTACTAAAGTTAGTTATTAATCCCATCCGGTTCTGTTTCAAAAATGCCGGCAAACAACCCTCAAAATAAAGCGGATGACTTAATTGGATTTTCCTTGCTCATTTTTATTAAATGACATCTGTTTGAAGGAAGGGGATGCAAAGATCATAAGTCCAAAAATGCGAATAGCAAACAAGGCGTAAAGGTGTGTGAAACAGCAAAAGATACTAGCAGTATCTGGCATAGTTCATAATTTTATGAGGCAATCCAACTGAATTCTTCACCTCAAAATCAGCTGTCCTGCCTTCTTAACTTTCCATTGATCTATGTCAATGCCATTTCTTACCCTTTCTCAATGGGCAGGTACACGGCCCATGGTAGCTTTGCACCATTAATCGCAAACAATCATGTACACACCCCAAACAATAGTGATTATCGGAGCCGGAGAGATCGGGAAGGGAATTACCCGTGGTTTGTCAAACGGGCATGACAGGGTGATCCTCTGCGACAGTGATTTTGAGGCCACCGAATCTTTTACAAAAAAATTGCAGGCTCAACAGCCCGCTTATAAAGTGGAAGCACTGGAATGTTCTTATGAAGCCACCTGGGAGGCAGACATCATTATACTGGCTTTATCTTCCTGTCCCGACCGGCAGGAAATAGCCAAAAAAATACAAGCAGTAGCCAACCAAAAAATAGTGATCGTAGCAGATGATGCCAGAGAAGAATTGCAGCAACTGCTTCCCCATACAAAGATCATTCAGGCTTTTACCAATATTGATCCGGCAGCTTTTGATGCCGCTCCTGAAAATAAAAAAACCATTCATTGCCTTGTACGGGGCGATGATGAAGAAGCCGTACAGGCAGCAGCGGCCCTGGTAAAAACCATCGGGTTTCACCCGGTTGCTACGCTTATTAAAAGCAGCAATAGTACCACGCCAGCTTAACAGTACTGCCAGAGCCAATAGTACAAATAAGAATTTCTCATACATTTTTTAACAAACACGAAAACCCAAAAACAAAAAAGATCATGAAAAAAATCGTTCTTCTCTCGTCGGCTGTAGTTATGCTATTTGCCTTCACCACTTTAAACACATGGAAATCCGACAAAGCGCATTCAAACCTTGGCTTTTCTATTACCCACCTGGGCATTTCAGATATCCACGGCTCTTTCAAAGATTTTGACGTAAACGTTAGTGCGTCAAAAGCAGACTTTAGCGACGCCGTATTTGAACTGACTGCCGATGTAGCTTCTATCAACACTGGTATTGAAATGAGAGACAAACATCTTACCAGCGCGGATTTCTTTGACGCCGAAAAACATCCTAAGCTGACGTTCAAAAGCACTTCCATTAAACCAGCCGGAAAGAACAAGTACAAGTTAACAGGCAACCTGAGTTTTCATGGCGTTACCAAACCCGTAACAATGGATCTTTGGTACCGTGGTACAATTGAAAACCCAATGTCTAAAGCACCTACTTCAGGTTTCCAGGTAACAGGTACTATCAAGCGTTCTGATTTCAACCTCGGTGCCGGTTTCCCTGCTCCTATGTTAAGCGATGAAGTAAAAATTAAAGCAGACGGAGAGTTTGCTAAATAATAAATCATTTATGTCATTTTAAAGGCCGGTGTTCATACACCGGCCTTTATTTTTTAAGACCACGCTTTGTTTTTGTCAGTGCACCTTTCGCCAATGCATGACCTTTGCTAACAAAGCCTACCCTCTTCCCAGACTTATTCTTCACTGCATTTTTCCCATCAGTATTGTATAATTATTTAAAGGTTATACCAACCCGTCATCAAATCTGTGATTTTCTATTGACCATTCACCATTGACTATGGACAGTAGCATTTTATAAACCTGAAACCAGTTTAGTATTACTCCAACATTGGGAAATAATTATGGTCTTATCTTTCAAAAAAATTCTGGTGACAAGAATCGGGCTGATCTCGGACACACACGGTTATTTGGACGAAGCTGTTTTCAAACATTTTGAAGGCTGCCATGAAATATGGCATGCCGGTGATTTCGGAACAATAGCGATAGCCGAACGCCTGGCGGCACAAAGCGGCTTGCCGGTGAAAGGCGTTTATGGCAATATTGACGGTTATGATGTGCGCAGTGTGTACCCGCAAAAATTAGTGTGGAATTGCGAAGAAGTAAAAGTATATATGACGCATATTGGCGGTTATCCGGGCCGCTATACGCCGGGCATTAAACAGGAATTGATCAGCAACCAGGCAAAGCTTTTTATCTCGGGCCACTCCCATATTTTAAAAGTGATCTACGATGATAAAATAGATTGCCTGCACATGAACCCCGGCGCTGCCGGCAAGCAGGGCTGGCACAAAGTGCGAACCATTCTGCGTTTTGCCATTGACGGCAGCAACATTAAAGATTGTGAAGTAATAGAGCTGGGGTTGCGGTAAAGATTGTTTTCGGGAAAGAGGTACAATATGTTGCCTGTATTTACTGTTGAATAAAAATTTATTAAGAATATTATTTTGTTACCAACTGCATTGCTACTTTCTCCTTCTGTTGCGTCGCACTCTTTTACTGTAACAATTCTGTTCGGCATAGTGCATCGGTCTCCCTTATAGCGAAGCCTCAGGCAACAAGACCTCGGAGGTTTTTAAAACCTCCGAGGTCTTCAGGTTCAGTCTACAAATCCCTCGTGCCTCGGGATTACAACAACCATTCATTGCTTGCTTCGATCTGCACTATGATTTTTGGTTTTGGTACTTCAAATTTTTGTGAAGCTTGAAAACAGTAAACGCTCCCACTTGTCATCCCGAGGCACGAGGGATCTGTGGTAACCACAATAATAAATATAACCAACAGTAATGCTGTAAACACAATGCTGAATAGAATTACAAAGCGTACAAGAGTGCGACGCAAGCGAAGCATCATAGCAGCAATGCGGCTTAGCACATAATCAAACTCCTGACAACTCAGAAAGCGTACAAAATCTTCCTAAAGTTTTTGCTTAAAAACATCAACATCCACAAACAAAAAACCCTCCGAACAGAGGGTTGTTACTGTTTAATATTCTTTTAAAGTGATGCTTTTAATACCATCCTCTTCCGGCGCCAATTTCCCTGAATGGCCATGGAATAGAAGCCAGTATGATAAGAAGAGCCAGGAAATAAAATATCAGTGTGCGGCGGTGCTTCGACCGGTCGCTTATCTTTTTTCTTCCTTGTGCTTTACCAATATGAATTAAAATAATGGCGATCAGCATGCCAGCCAGGTGCTCTACCGCATAAAAGCGGGTTACCGGATCTTTCATGGCATTGCTCATGCCACCGGCCGCTTCAATCATTTTATAGCCCATATTACCAAAATACCACAGCACAATACCTATCAGCAGCATAAGATCGGCAGAAATCGTTAATAGCAAACCCAGGCGGTTATCGGTGCGTATATACGGCCTGTTACCGGCTATTAAACTATTGATAATGGCAAAGAGCAATAACAATAACACGACCCACCGGCCCGCACTGTGCACATGCAATAACACGTTGTATAAGGTTGTATCCATGCTGAATGATTTTGGTTCCGCCAAAACTACAACAGAAACGTCAATCGTCAATCGGCAATCGTGAATCGCAATAGTTGCTGACTTTACGGAAAGGAATCCCTGACTTAAATTATTGATTACTGATTATTGATTATTCGGCGGCTTCCCAATAATCAATAATTAATAATTAGTAATAGGTGATGCGTAATGACACCGTAAAGAGTGAGGGTCCCTAAAAACCACCATTCACTTCACCCAGTCGGCAATAAACACATTGGTATCTCTGGTGCCGCCATTGTTTCGGTTGCTGGAGAAAATGATCTTTTTACCATCCGGACTAAACATAGGAAAAGCATCGAAGCCTTTGTCGCGGCTCACCTTTTCTATATTACTGCCATCGGCGTTCATGGTGTACATATTGAAGGGAAAACCTCTTTTGTATTCATGATTGCTGCAGAAAATAATACGTCCGTCGGGCATGAAATTAGGCGCCCAGTTAGCTTGTCCAAGCTGCGTAATTTGCCGGGCCTCACTGCCGTCGGCATTGGCAATGAACACTTCCATTTGGGTAGGCGCAACAAGACCTTCGTTCAATAATTCTTTATACTCTTTTATTTCTTCTTCGGTTTTAGGACGGCTGGCACGCCAAATGATCTTCTTCCCGTCACGGCTGAACCAGGCGCCGCCATCATAACCCAATTCATGAGTGATCTGTTGCGTTTTGCCCGTTTTGAGATCCATCACATACAGATCCAGGTCGCCATTGCGGGTGGAAGTGAACAGCATTTTCTTTCCATCCGGCGATAAGGTAGCTTCGGCATCATAACCCGGTGTATTCGTTAGCTTCTTAACGATCTTTCCATTCAAATCAGCCATATAAATATCGTAACTGTCGTACACGGGCCAGATGTATTTATTTCCGTATTTAGCACGGTCAACCGGCGGCGGACAGGCATCGGCGCCATCATGGGTGGACGCATAAATAATATGCTTATTGTCTTTTGTAAAAAAAGCACAGGTCGTTCTGCCCTTGCCGGTGCTCACCATTTTGTAATGAAACTTCTCTCCCGGCTTTGGAACCTTTCCTATAAAGATCTGGTCGCAGGGGAGGCCATCTTTTACATCCGTACGCTGAAAAACAATCTGCTTACCGTCATAGCTCCAGTAGGCTTCTGCATTATCGCCACCAAAGGTTAACTGTTGAATATTTTTAAATTGCGTTTCTTCCGGATAATGTAGTGTATCCGCTTGCGCATGACCAACAAGAGAAGAACAAACAAAAGTTATGAGCAGAAGTAATGGTATAGTTTTCATATAAAACAGTTTAGTGCTTGTTAAAGTGCTACAAATTTATGGTCGTCATCAACGGCAGCCGTCAAATTTATGTCATAAGCAACTACCAATTTTTTAGTTTTGGGCATGCGCAAACTTTTGCTATTGATTCTGCCCCTTGTTTTTGTTGCCTGTACTAATGAAGGTTCAAGTGACGATACCGTTTTGTCGCAACCACCTTTTGATCAATTAACCGACAGCATACGGCAGGCGCCGCAAACCCCCGGCCTGTATTATAAAAGAGGGATTCTTTTGTATCAAAACAACCAGGCCGCGTATGCCGAACAGGATATCAGGAAGGCGTGGCAGTTGGCACCCCAAGAAGAATATGCGTTGAGCCTGACTACCCTGTTGAAACAAAAAGCTCCGGATTCAGCCATTGTGTTTTTGCAGGAGGCTGTCAAAAAGTTACCCAACAGCATAGCGCTAAAAATTGGTTTGGCCAGGGGTTATCAAAAGAAAGGAGCAGATGGATCAGGCACTGGCTATTACCAATGCGATCATTAAAGAATACCCCGGACAGCTGGACGCCTTAACCCTCCAATCGGAGATCTTAAGCAGTCAAAACAATAAAAGTGCTGCCCTTGCTTACCTGGAGCAAGCATATGCACTGGTGCCATCCGATCCTTCCCTGGCCTATGACCTGGCTTATGAATACGCCGATCTTAAAAATTCAAAAGCGCTGTCGCTTGCCGATTCTATCATCAGGGCCAAAACGCCCGAGTTTGAAAAAGCTTATTATAGCAAAGGCGTTTACCTGGCCAATATTGGAAAGGAAACTGAGGCTATTAAAAATTTTGATGACGCCATCCGCACCAATTATAATTTCCTGGATGCCTATCGTGATAAGGGACAGCTGTTGCTTCGGCAAAAAAAATATGACCAGGCCTTAAAAACATTTCAACTGGCGTTGAGGATCGCTCCGGCCTCGGCCGATTTTTATTACCTGGTGGGTCAGGCACAACAAGCGATGGGCAATAACACAGAAGCCAAACTGAATTACCAGCGGGCTTACGGACTGGATAAATCCATGACGGAAGCAAAAGAGGCGGCGGAGAAATTGTAATTTACTGTATGAAGCAGTTCCACTTTCTTTATGTTATTCCAGGGATTTCAGGATTGTTTTTATTCATCTTTTCTTTTTTTATAAATAACCAGACGGTGGATATTCATATCCACGATACCTATTTTGTAATTGCCAGATCTCACTTTTTTGCTGTTATTGGGATATTTCTTCTATTTATCTGGATGCTCTACGCAATTACAAAAAGAATATTGTGGAAAAAATCTCTGTCAGCTATCCACATTTCTCTTTCGTCTCTCTTCTTAATCTTTCTGGCAACGCTTCCTTTATGGCACCACATTCCCGCTACAAAAGCCTCTTTGGATGAGACCACATGGAGAGAATTCAGAAACTTTCAAAAAACCAACAATCTTATAGTTTTAGTAATACTGAGTTTTATAATAGTGCAACTTTTTTACCTCGTAAACCTTTTTACAGGCTGTTATATAAACTTCATCAAATCCAGAAAAGTTTAAAACTTCAGTTATCTTGCGGCCGCAAAATAATTATCATGCCTATCATAGCTCCATCACTACTTTCAGCCAATTTTCTGCGCCTCGAAGAAGAATGCCAAATGCTGAACGAAAGCGAGGCAGACTGGTTTCACCTGGATGTGATGGATGGACGTTTTGTGCCCAATATTTCTTTCGGGCTGCCGGTGGTTGAACACATCCGCAAAGCCACTAAAAAAATCTGCGATGTGCACCTGATGATCCTGGAACCGGAACGCTATGCCGAAGCTTTCAAGGCCGCAGGCGCCGATATTTTATCGGTACATATAGAAACCTGCGTGCATTTGCACCGCAACATTCAACAGATCAAATCACTGGGCATGCAGGCCGGTGTGGCAGTCAATCCGCATACCCCGGTTTCGTTGTTGCAGGATGTACTGGGCGATATTGATGTGGTATTGCTCATGAGCGTCAACCCGGGTTTTGGCGGACAGAAATTCATCCCCCGCACCCTGGATAAAATTCGTGAGCTGAGAAAGATGATCGATGACAATAAGCTGGATGTAAAAATTGAAATTGATGGCGGCGTAACACTGGAGAATGCCAAATCCATCATAGATGCCGGCGCCGATGTATTGGTAGCTGGTAACACCGTTTTTAAATCGGCCGATCCCAAACAAACCATCGCACAGCTGAAAAAGATCAGTTGATCATGGCGTCTGGCTCTTGCGTTCAATGCGGCAAGTGCGTGATCTGTGTAATCACTCGAAGAACAGCTACTCATAAGTTATAGTAACATACGCTCTGGATAAGGTTATTCTTTTGCTTTTTTAAAGACAGTCTTTCCCTTTGCTGGTTCAAGCTTTTTATTGCCATTCTTTTTATTGTTCCTTTTGGCATTGCCCCAAAAGGAACCAAAAGGTCTAGGACAATCAAATGCCTCCGGCTGATTGTCCGGCCAGCGCCACTGCAGCACACTAATTCTTTTTAGCAGATCTTAGGAGAGGATATACTTTATCATTGTTGGCTTGCTCCTTCTTGTTTTTTCCTGTTTGTTTTGGTTGGTGCGTAGTTCAGGTCATATATTTCCTATTGATTGTTTCTGCCTGAATGAGAGCTATATCACCTTTTAGTTTTCGTTTGCAGGCAGAAACAAGGTGAAGGGCATTCTTTAGGTGGCAGGGCGTATAACGTTAAGATTTGAGATTTTGAGGAGAATTACCTTTCTGCTTTTGTTCTTGTTTGCAGGCAGAAATAAGGCGCTGTGTCCCTTCTTAGTCCCTGCCCTATTTTGAATCGCTATCGTAATTACATCCCTTGGGATTGATAGCGGCCGGACAATGACATCGCCGCAAAATAAAGAGAGCGGATGCCAGCGGCATCAGGTTTAT
>CAVOOL010000008.1:0-87175 GCA_963697545.1 uncultured Bacteroidota bacterium
CATGCAAAACGCCAACTACTTTAGTGGTCATCTCCATTTTCTGCTAATAGAAGGAGTTCAGAATGCTACACCAAGTGCCTACTCGGTAAAATGGGTAACTATACTACCCTCACTTCCAGTGATGGACCAATTGCCGGTGCATGGCAGGGAGGTTACAGAACTATTTACCAGGCTAATCTTTTCTTGAAAAGCTTTTTGCCGAAAGCATCTTTGGTATCACAAGCAAAAGCTGACCAATATGTGGGAGAAGCTAAGTTCATCAGAGCTGCTTGTTATTGGTATTGATAAATCTTTGGGCTAGGCTTGTGGATTTCACAATAGCAGCCATGCAGTTGCGTTAGTGAGTGCCGCAGATGATTCATTTGCATCTTCGAAGCAATATACCAAGAGCGTTCTTAAGCAGGTGTATGATCAAATGGAGGCTCATTTTTTGGATGCGAGGCGAAACTGCCGACTAACCGCCGGCACCGGATGCCTTTTGAAGGTTGCCCGTGCTAGGAAAGGTGCTGCCGTCTTTTGTTAAGCCGTTTGTATTGTATAAGGGCGATATCCTAAGGCCCTTACTTATGCTGACGCCGTTATCACCTCTGGCTTATATTCTCGGAATGCAAATCTTTAAACGACTTTCCAACCTCCTTACACTACAAATGAATCAATTTTCTCTGTAGCAATGAGTGGTGGGGATATCCCAACACAAACAACTCCTTGGGACAAGACTGGAGCAAATCCGGGTAGGGGCGATATCCCAGATGGAGACTTCAGATTATATTGCTTTGATGAATACTGCAACCGACAGCGTTATCAATCTGATTAAGAGTTACAACGGATCTTTCTGGACATTAAATGTCCTGGCGAGACTACTGACTCGTTCCTGTAGTTCGTTATGCGGAAGTATTGCTGAACAAGGCAGAAGCTTTGGCAAGATTGAATGCCGGTGTTAATGCTACTGCCTTATCATTGGTACAGCAGGTTAGAGATAGATCAAATGGCGGTGCATTAATAGTGACTTCTTCAACAAGAGTTGATTGAGTGCGATCGTTAAGGAAAAGAGAATTGAGTTAGCCTTTTGAAGGATTTGGAATTACGGAGTTCAATAGGTTAAAGCTGGATCTTCCGGCCCACGCCCTGGTAACACCCCAACCTTATGGTAGTAACTTACGGGTTCTTCCTATTCCAAAATATGATACGGATAAAAATCCTAACCTGAAACAAAATCAGGGCTACTAATTTAATCCTTTCATTACAAAAAAAAGGTCGCTACATGGCGACCTTTTTTTGTAATGGCTTTCCAAATCACTTCAACACACTCCCTAGCGTCTTAATTAAATCGCCTCCCCTCAAATCCTCCGCAATAATTTTTCCATTAGGGTCAATTAAAACGTTGTACGGAATGCTCTGAACCTCATACAAAGCGGCGGCCTCGCTGTTCCAATATTTCAGGTCACTCACGTGATTCCAGGTAAGGCCGTCGTTTTTAATAGCTTCCAGCCAGGCGTTCTTGTTTTTGTCTAATGACACGCCCAGAATGGTAAAGTTTTTATCCTTGAATTGATTGTAAGCTCTTACGACGTTGGGATTTTCCTGGCGGCAGGGACCGCACCAGCTGGCCCAGAAATCAACCAGCACGTACTTGCCTTTAAAACTCGACAGAGAAACAGGCGTTCCTGTAGTATCCGGCAGGGTGAAATCCGGCGCTTGTTCGGAGCGCTGACTCTTTTTCAGGTCGGCTAAGGCTGCATTGGCCGGAAACTTTGCAGAGGCTTTATTGATGATCTCTGCTACTTCCATATTACTATATCCCTTTAAGCCTAACTGCTGGCTCAGGCGTTGAAAATTTCCCAAAGCATACAGGGTTAAAACAGGGCTGCCGGCTTTTTCTATAAAATCGGTGGTAAAGGTTTTTACATCAGCCGCCGCCGCTTCATACTGACTGAAAGGAACATTGATGACACTATCCGGGGCCTTTGCCTTCATTAGCGAATCTACCTGCCTGCTCAGATCATAGACTCTTTTTGCTCTTACCATGGTGCCATGGTCAAAATCAATGATTCCCTGGCTGGCTGCAGAACCTTTTACGGTGTAAGGTTCCGTGTTATTCATTAAATCGGCATTTACCGTAATTTTTTTTGCATCGTTGATCAGTACTGCGAAAGGATACTGGCTTTCATCGGGCCGCAGGCTGTAGATGGATTCTTCTTTTCCCGTTCCGGTTAATTCAAAAGAACCATTTTTGTCGAGGGACGAAGAGTCAATGATAATAGGGGCGGCGCCGGCCGGGCTTTCCTGTAAATAAACCATTTTAGTCAGTACTGTTTTTTACAGTGCCATTCACTGTAAAAGAATTACTCTCTTTTTCATTACTGCAGGAAACTGCTCCAAGAATAAGCGCTACATAAAGAACTTTGTTCATCAATTATGCTTTTAATTTTTCAATAATTTTTTCAGTGACCAGCCGGGCATCCGCATTTCCTTTGGAAAGCTTCATCACTTCGCCTACAAATAAACTGATCAATCCTTTCTTACCTTTCTTATATTCTGTTATTTTTTGCGCATGCTTCTCTAAAGCAGCCTGAATTAACAAATCAATTTGCGACTCAGAGGTTTCAAGCTTTAGTTCTTTTTCCTCAATGAAGGTTTCAATATCTAAAGAAGGGGTGGCGATCAGTTCGGGAAATATTTTTTGCGTGGCGGTTCCAAAATTGATCTTTCCTTCATCGATCAAATGGATCAACCGGGCAATGCCCGAAGGATTTACCTTAAACTCCTCCAGTGAAAGTTCATGGGTGGAAAGATGATTTTTTACGGGGCCAAGGGTCCAGTTAGCCGCGGCTTTATAATTGTGTGTTTCGCTGGTTATCGCCTTGAAATAATGGGCCAAATCAGCATCATCTGCTAACTGCAAGGCATCATATTCTTTTAATTGATACTTCTGTATTAGTTCATTTTTTATTTCTTCGGGAGAAGCAGGCATCTGAAGCCGTACCGCTTCAATCATTTCACCGGTTATAAAAAAAGGAGGAAGATCCGGTTCGGGAAAATACCGGTAATCGTCTTCGTCTTCTTTGGTGCGGATGGCGTAGGTTGTAAAATCGTCCTCGTTCAATCCTCTTGTTTGCTGTAAGATCTTTTCACCTTTTCGATGAAGGTCTATCAACCGCCTGCTTTCGTTTTCAATTGCTTTTTTAATAAAGCGGATCGAGTTCAGGTTTTTGATCTCCACCTTGGTGCCCAGTTTTTCATCTCCCTTTTTTCGCACCGAGATATTGACATCACAACGCAGGCTGCCCTGCTCCATATTGCCATCACATACTTCTAAATGCCGTACCAGCTTTCTTAAAGCAGTTACATAAGCAAAGGCTTCTTCAGCGCTCCGGATATCGGGCTCGGTAACAATCTCCAGCAACGGCATGCCGGCCCGGTTGTAATCTATATTGGTATAGGGGCTGTTCTCGTCGTGCAGGCTTTTACCCGCATCTTCCTCTATATGAATACGGTTCAGGCGAACCCTTTTTGTTTCTTTTCCAACAATAATTTCAAGGTAGCCGCCTTTGCAAATAGGAGTAGTGTGCTGGGAGATCTGGTATCCTTTGGGCAGGTCGGGATAAAAATAATTTTTACGGGCAAAATAATTGTGCTGAACGATCTGGCAGTTGCAGGCCAGTCCCAGTTTTACCGCCATTTGAATGGCTTCCTTATTCATTTTGGGCAGTGTGCCGGGATGGGCCAGTGAAATAACACTTACCTGCGTATTGGGTTCTTTTCCAAATGCCGTGCTATCGCCACAAAATAGTTTGCTTTTGGTAAGTAGTTGTGCATGCACTTCCAGGCCTACTACTATTTCATAATCATTGATCTCTGCCATTCAAACAAAATTAGGCCATTTGGTGGGTTAAGGTGAAGGTTGAGGTAAAGGTGAAGGTTAAGGTTAAGGCAAAGGTTGAGGTTAAGGTTTTGAAGCAGCAGCTATTGATTTTAAGAGCCGGCTATTTTTGAGCCTCTGGCAAAAAGAAAAGCTCCGACATCTGTCAGAGCTTTTCTTCATTATTCTTGTTGGAAAGAGGTTGGTCTCGTGCTGCAATTCTCAACCTCAACCTCAACCTCTGCCTCAGCCTCAACCTTCTCAAAGGTCAGCTGTCTTTAGCTTGCGGGGCATTTTTACTTCAACGGTTTGTGTTTTACCGCCACGCAGTATTTTAAAGTTAAACGTGTATTTATCCTTGTTGTCCCTGATGGTTTTTGTAATATCATCGGTGCTTTTTACTTCTTTATCATCAATACTTAGAATGATGTCGCCCTCTTTAATTCCGGCTTTGGCGGCGTTGCTTTCATCATCTACTTCCAACACTTTTACACCTTTTCCATCATCGGTATCCTGGATGGATAAGCCCAGTCTTGGACGGCCATTAAAACTAAATGTACGAAAGTTGTCAAAGGGTGCTATGTCAATATTGGGTGGTGTTGGCGGTGTTGTGCTCCATACTCTTGGTGCCACTACACCCCTGATGCCTTTCCACTTTCCCAATTCCGCGGTTAGTTTTTGTTCTTTTCCATCACGCAGGTACGTAATATCTACTTTGTCGCCTGGTTTGCGTTCATGAATAGCTTCGGTTACATCATCGGTGCTTTCAATTTTTTTGTTGCCAATTTTTGTAATGATGTCTCCTTTTTTCAAACCGGCTTTTTCCGCGGCACTTTCCTTGCTGACGGATTGAATTTCCGCACCTTTATCATTGCCTTCCGTTACCACACCCAGCATAGCACGGTTTGCATCTTCACTGAATAAAGACAGGCCCTGATCATCCATATTCAGATTCCAGGCACCTACGCCGGCTGTCTGGTTACTCATTCGAAGCCTGTTGGCACTCAGGCCTTTAATGGTGTTCACATTTACATGTACATCTTTATTGTCTTTGGCGTCTTTGCCGTTGATCTTTACTTTATTGCCATCAATTTCTATGATGGTTTTTTCAGTGGTGTTACCATTGCGGGTAATGACGATGGTCTGCATTTCTTTTTTCTCCTTGTCGTCTTTCTCCTTGTCTTTTTGGGCCAGTACAACAGAGGGAACGGTAAGTAAGGCTACTCCCGCAATCAACAATCGTTTTACAAAAATCTGTTTCATAAAAAACTAATTTATTTGCCTACGTTAAATTTCGTAGATCAAATATATAGAAGAGTTCTGAATTACGAAAGCTTTCGCAAATGTTAAATTGCTAAAAGGCCTAAAGCAGGCTTTTAACGGTCTCAAGTACAAGATGAAGGGCAGAAGCATCCTGGCCGCCGGCAGTAGCCAAGGTTTTTTGTCCGCCGCCGCCGCCTTTAATAAGCGGGGCAATTTTTTGCTTGATGATAGCCGAGGCGTCCAATCCTTTTTGCTGTGCCACCGTCTCATCAAAGAGTAAAACAATACTGGCCTTTCCATCAATAGCTGAAGCCAGGGCAATGATGTGATCCGGAACCTGGGGTTTTAATTCAAAAGCCAGTTTTTTTAGCGCATCGGCACTGCTTACCTCCACTACCTCGCCAATAAAATTGCTTCCGTTAACAGATTGGACTTTTTGTTTCAATGCATCACGAAGGGTGATCAACTGCGCCTGCTCAAATTTTTCGATCTGCTTTTTAAGAGCCGCATTTTCCTCGTTTACAGAACCCAGGGCTTTTAAAACATCCTTCGGGTTCTTCAACGCTTCTTTTATTTTTTCCAGTTGCTCCAGTTGAGAATTGACATAATCTTCTGCTGCGGCACCACTAATGGCTTCTATACGGCGTACACCGGCAGCAACTGCGCCTTCGGAAGTAATTTTAAAAAAGCCCAGTTCCCCGGTGGCGCCCACATGTGTGCCGCCGCAAAGTTCAACGGAGTAGGAGGGATCCATGGTCACCACGCGAACCACATCTCCGTATTTTTCACCAAACAAGGCCATAGCACCGGTTTTCATGGCTTCTTCTTTTGGCAGAAAGCGAATCACCACCGGAATGTTTTCCCGGATCTTTTCGTTCACCAATTTTTCAACGGCTGCTATTTCTTCATCCGTCATTTTGCTGAAATGTGAAAAATCGAAACGCAGGTAATCGGCATTTACCAAAGAACCTTTTTGGGCTACATGCGTTCCCAAAACTTTACGTAAGGCGGCATGCAATAAATGTGTAGCGCTATGGTGAATGGCCGTTGATTTTCTTTTTGAGTGCATCCACTTTGGCAATAACCGTTCCACTTAGATCTTCCGGCAGCTTGTCCACAAAATGAACAATAAGATCGTTTTCTTTTTTTGTATCAACTACTTTGAACCTTGTTCCATTCACGGCTAATTCCCCCGTATCTCCCACCTGTCCGCCGCTTTCTGCATAAAAAGGCGTTTTATCTAAAACAACCTGGTAAGCTTCCTTACCTTTTGCTTTTACCTTGCGGTATTTTAAAATATTGGCTCTGGGTTTCCAGGGAATCATAACCAACAAATTCATTGGTATTGTTGTCATTCAGAACAATCCAGTCTTCGGTATCGATAGCGGTGGCCGCACGGGAACGTTGTTTTTGTTTTTGCATTTCGGTGTTGAACTCCTCTTCGTCCACAACCAGATTTCTTTCGGAAGCGATCAATTTTGTGAGGTCAACGGGAAAGCCATAGGTGTCATACAATTCAAAAGCATCTTTGCCTGAAATCGTTTGTTTCGACGAAGCGATGATGTCTTCAATCCGTTTCAATCCTTTCTCCAGCGTTCTTAAAAATGCTTCTTCTTCTTCACGAATCACTTTTGTTACAAACGCCTCCTGTTGTTTTAACTCAGGAAATACACCGGCAAACTGGCCGGCAATTACCGGAACCAATTGATGCAACAAGGGTTGCTGGTAATTCAAATAAGAATAATAATAACGAACGGCTCTTCGCAAGATCCGGCGTATAACATAACCGGCGCCGGTGTTGGAAGGCAGTTGCCCGTCAGCAATGGTAAAGGAAATGGCCCGGATATGATCGGCCAGTACCCGGAAGGCAATATCTGATTTGGTATCGCCGCCCTTATATTTTTCGCCGGTGATTTTTTCTATTTGCTCAATGGTGCCGGTGAAAACATCTGTATCGTAATTGAACTCTTTCCCTGTATCACTCTGACCAGCCGTTCAAATCCCATTCCCGTATCCACATGCCTGGCCGGCAGCGGTTGCAGGCTGCCGTCTTTCAGCCGGTTGAACTGCATGAATACATTGTTCCAGATCTCAATTACCTGTGGGTGATCGGCATTCACCAACGTTTTTCCATCTACCTGTTTTCTTTCTTCATCAGAACGGCTGTCTACATGAATTTCGGTGCAGGGTCCGCAAGGGCCGGTATCGCCCATTTCCCAGAAATTATCTTTTTTATTTCCCAGCAAAATCCTGTCTTCAGCTGATCCATTTTTTCCATTCGGCTGCGGCTTCTTCATCTTTGGGCAGTCCTTCTTTTTCATCGCCTTCAAATACGGTTACATACAACCTGTCCTTAGGAATGTTCAGCACTTTGGTTAATAATTCCCAGCTCCATTCAATGGCTTCTTTTTTAAAATAATCGCCAAAGCTCCAGTTGCCCAGCATTTCAAACATGGTATGATGATACGTATCAACACCTACTTCTTCCAGGTCATTATGCTTTCCGCTGACACGCAAACATTTTTGCGTATCGGCAATGCGGGGGTACGGCGCTTGCTTATTTCCTAAAAAATAATCTTTGAACTGGTTCATTCCTGCATTGGTAAACATCAGTGTCGGATCGTTCTTTATAACAATAGGAGCAGAGGGAACAATATGGTGTTCCTTTTGCTTTAAAGAAATCTAAAAATGCGTTGCGTATGTCTGCGCTGGTGAATGTGGTCACAATAAAAGATTGATTTTTGCTTTATATGCCAGTATATTTGTTTGCCTCGCTTTGCCTTTGCCCCGTTATCCCGGTCTGCAAAGGCAAAGCAAGGGTTGCAAAGGTAATGATTACATGAAACGTGAATCGTGAAACGTGGATCGTCAAACCTGGTTTTCTTGTCACAAATAAATGCTTGCTTGTGATGCAGATACCGGAATGAACGATTGATGATTGACGGTTGACAGTCCAATCGCCATCATGAAAAAGATCAAATACTTTTATAATACGCATACACTGCGCTATGAAAAACTGGTCACACCCTTCCGGGTGAAGCTTTTGCGGGTATTTGCTTTTCTGGCTACCGCTTTTGTTACCGCCGCGTTAATTTCCTATTTCGCTTTCCAGTTTGTAGGCTCTCCCAATGAAAAATACCTGCGCATTCAAAACGCTCATTTAAAAGAAGACCTTGAAGACCTGGCCGATTCGGTAGGACAAATTCAAATGAAGATGGCCGAGCTGGAAAAACGGGACAACAGTGTGTACCGCAGCATTTTTGAAGCAAGCCCCCTGCCCGACAGTGCCCGGGCCACCTTCCTTGAAAAACAGCAGGAGATTGCCAAAGTGGAAAGTATGAGTGGTAATGAGTTGGTGCGTTCTATTGCCCAAACCCTGAATAACCTCAAAAACCGTATTGCAGCTCAAAATACTTCTTACGCCCAGATCAATAATTTGATCAATAACAAAGAAAAGTTATTGGCGGCCACGCCTGCCATTCAGCCTGTGAGCAATAAAGACCTGAGCCGCATTGCCTCCGGTTTTGGCTATCGCATCGATCCGATTTACAAAACAGTAAAGATGCATGCCGGCCTGGATTTTACAGCGCCCCAGGGCACGCCCATTTATGCCACCGCCGATGGCGTGATTAAAACAGCAGGGCGCAGCGATGGCGGTTATGGTAACCATGTGGTCATTAATCATGGTTATGGTTACGAAACTTTATACGGTCACATGCTGCGTATAAAAGCAAGGACAGGGCAAAGAGTAAAACGCGGCGACCTGATTGGTTATGTAGGTTCAACCGGAAAATCCACAGGGCCACACTGCCATTACGAAGTGCATAAAAACGGGCAGCGGGTTGATCCGGTTTATTTCTTTTATAATGATCTAAGTCCCCAGCAATTCGATCAGTTATTAAAAAGAGCTTCCGCATCGAACCAAAGTTTTGATTAAGGTTGTGTAATATTTTGTAACAAACAGCCTTGCTACTATTAAACTTCTGTTGTGTCACTCACTTGTGCTGGCAACAATTCTATTGAGCATATTGCGCCACTCTTCCGTTAACGAAGTCGCTGATTGTTTGAAGCACAGATCCCTCGTTCCTCGGGATGACAAAGCTCATTCAGTCTATTTATTTCAATCATCACTATTGCTGTTGGTTGTTGTCACTTCAATTTTTGCAAAGGCTGCAATAAGCAATGACTCTAGCTTGTCTTCCCGACGAAGGAGGGATCTGTGGTAAAAGCTATCAAAGATTTGAAGACCTCGGAGGTTCAAAACCTCCGAGGTCTTGTTGCATAGAATTGTTGCAGTACAAGTGTGCGACGCAAGGACGGTGATAGTAGCAACGCAGTTGATAACAAAATTTTTCCGGCATTTGCTTCCCTGAAACTTATCCTGGTGCTTACTGAATAAACCACGGGAGTCTTATGTCATTTTTTCAATTGCTATCACTCAAGCACTTCTTTTAAACTTTCCTCCACAGCTTTAATGGTAACATCCAAATCTTCTTTTGTCAAAGCGTTGCTCAAAAACCAGGTTTCAAAAGCCGATGGTGGTAAATAAACCCCTCTGTTCAACAGGGCATGAAAGAATTTATTGAACAAGGCATTGTTAGCTGAAGCCGCAGAGGCAAAATCAATCACGGGCTTATCGCTAAAGTGTACAGAGATCATGGTGCCCAGGTGATTGATGACGAAAGGTGTGTTAGTTGCTTCCAAAACTTTTTGCAGCCCTGCTTTTAAATAAGCCCCTTTTTCTTCCAGGTCTGTATAAACTGCCGGATTATTTTTTAAATGCGACAGCAACGTGTAGCCTGCAACCATCGCCAGCGGGTTGCCGCTCAGGGTACCGGCCTGGTACACGTTGCCAAGGGGCGCAATGTGTTTCATGATTTCCAGCTTACCGCCAAAGGCACCAACCGGCATGCCGGCACCAATCACTTTGCCATAGGTCACTAAATCGGCATCAATTTTTAAGCGTTCCTGCGCACCGCCCTGCGCCAGGCGAAAGCCGGTCATCACTTCATCAAAAATGAAAACAATGCCTTCCTGTGTACACAATTTGCGCAAGCCTTCCAGGAAGCCTTGTTGCGGTAAAATGCAACCCATGTTTCCTGCAACGGGTTCAATGATGATGGCGGCAATTTCATTTTTGTTTTCGGCCACTAATTGCTCAACGGCTTCTAAATTATTGTAAGGCGCCGTTAGGGTATCAGCAGAAACGCCGGCTGTTACTCCCGGCACGGTTTGAATATTAAACGTGGCTACACCGCTGCCGGCTTTTACCAAAAAAGAATCAGCATGGCCATGATAACAACCTTCAAATTTGATGATCTTGTTTCTGCCGGTATATCCCCTGGCCAGCCGGATGGCACTCATGCAGGCTTCGGTGCCGCTGCTTACCATGCGGATCAGATCAACATTGGGCACCATGCTTTTTATGAGCTCCGCCATTTCTATTTCCAGTTCTGTTGGCGCACCAAATGAAGTGGAGTCCACTGCTTTTTTTTGAATGGCTTCCACAACCGGCTCAAAGGCATGGCCAAGGATCATGGGGCCCCAGGAGTTGATGTAATCGATGTAGCGGTTGCCATCCACATCGTACAAATAAGCGCCTTTTGCTTTTTGCAAAAAAACGGGTGTACCGCCAACGCTTTTAAAAGCCCGTACGGGAGAATTCACTCCGCCGGGAATGCTGGCTTGTGCCCGTTCAAATAATTCCTTGCTTTTATTAAGATTCATAAAAAAAATTAAAAGAGAAAAATGAATAATGAAAAATAATTAAAGATTTGCTTTAGTAGTTTTAACTGTAGCTACTAAAATTGCTACCAATTCTTTACAGGCACTATTCAAGATTTCAAACTTGTTTACGTCGATATAATTAGTGTCTTTTAATAAGGACAACCAATACAATGTTTCATTAGCTTCTTTGAGTGCAACTGACATTTTATTAATGAAATCAGCTTTGCTTTGTGCAAATTCAGCTTCTCTTATTAAAGCTCCGATTGCAGTTCCGCTTCTTAAAAGTTGTTTGCTCAGCACATATTCCTTTTTATTGAGTATCAAAATCTCAGTTTCTTTTACAATTAATATTGCGAAAGCGTAACTTTTATCTTTGAGTGCATTTTCCTTCATTAAGATTTTCTTTCATTTTTCATTTTTAGCTTTTCATTTTTCATTTAATATTCTCACCGCATCTTTTGCAAAATAGGTAGCTATTAAATCAGCGCCGGCTCTTTTAAAAGAGGTCAGCGTTTCCAGAATGGCTTTGTCTTCGTCGATCCAACCCATTTTGGCGGCGGCTTTGATCATGGCATATTCGCCGCTGATGTTGTAAACACTTACGGGAACATCCACCGAATTTTTTACTTCGCGAACAATATCCAGATAAGGCAGACCCGGTTTTACCATTACAATATCAGCGCCTTCTTCCACGTCCATTTGTGCTTCCCGCACGGCTTCAATGCGGTTGGCATAATCCATTTGATAGGTTTTCTTGTCGCCAAATCCGGGTGCACTGTCCAGTGCATCGCGGAACGGTCCGTAAAAACAGGACGCATACTTGGCGCTGTAGGCCATGATGCCGGTTTTGGTAAATCCGTTTTCTTCCAACCCTTTTCGAATGGCGCCAATGCGGCCATCCATCATATCGCTGGGCGCCACCATATCCGCTCCGGCTTCGGCATGAGAGATGCTCATTTTTACCAGGGCTTCCACAGTGGGATCGTTTACAATTTCTCCGTTTTCTACAATGCCGTCGTGTCCATAAGATGAATACGGATCCAATGCCACATCAGTCATGACATACATTTCAGGAACCGCATCTTTAATGGCTTTGATGCTGCGCTGCATTAACCCGTTTTTGTTCCAGGCTTCTTTGCCGGTATTGTCTTTTAGTTCGTCTTTGCATTTGATAAAAAGTAAAACACTTTTAATGCCCATGCTCCATAGTTCCTTTACGTCTTTTACGGTAAGGTCGATGCTTCTTCTGTAATAGTTGGGCATGGAAGCGATCTCGGTTTCTACATTTTCGCCTTCGTCAATAAAAAGCGGGACAATAAAATCATTTGGTGTTAAAATCGTTTCGGCAACCAAACTGCGGATGGCAGGATTTTGTCGTAGTATTCTGTTTCTTCTTTGTAAATACATAATATGTCTGATGTCTGATTTTAGATGTCTGATTTGTTCGTTTGTTCTTTGCAGTTTTATCGGTTGCGGCAAATATGGCTGTCAGCTCATTTGCTTCTTTGATAAGTCTTTCAATTTCTGACCCGTTTTTAGTTTTGAATCCTTTATAACTTCTAACCAGTACAAAGATTCATCTGCTTCTTCCAGCACAATTTCAATTTTATAGATAAAGTCGGCTTTTGACTTTGCTCTCACCGTAGCTCTGTAATTGGCGCCTACCGAACCGGCTGACCTATTACTTGTTTAGCTGTTTCAAAACCGGCTGCATTCCGCGGTAAATCCTCACAAAGCCGAATAACGTCTATATGAAACTGTTTTGTTCTTTCTGCAAGATCTTTCTATCCATAAAGCAAATTTTTTATAAGATAAAAAGAATGTCTGATTTCTGATCTTTCGGATATCTGATTTGCCAGATACATCAGACATCCGACATCACCACATCAGCCATTACACCCAATCCTGCGGATGCAAACAAACTTGTACTAATTTATCTTCCTCGCTGCCTGGTTCTGGTTGATAGTTGTATTCAAAACGCACAGTGGGCGGAAGGCTCATTAAAATGCTTTCAATTCTTCCGTTGGTCTTTAACCCAAACAGGGTACCGCGGTCATGAACTAAATTAAATTCCACATACCGGCCCCTGCGTATTTCCTGCCAGTGTTTGTTTTGTTCTGTATAAGGTGTGTTTTTTCTTTTTTCAACAATGGGAATATAGGCCTGGAATAAAAGCATCGCCGCAGGCCTTTCCAAAGTTCATCCAGAAATCCACGTCTTTTTTTTCATTCGGTCTTTGATAGTCATAAAAAATGCCACCGATACCTCTGCGTTCGTTGTGGCGGTGAAAGTTCACAAAATAATTATCGCAGGTTTCCTTGAACTTCGGATAAAAGGAAGTGTCAAACCGGTCGCAAACCTCTTTGTAGGTTTGATGAAAATGCCGGGCATCTTCTTCAAACAAATAATAAGGCGTAAGATCGGTGCCGCCGCCAAACCACCGGTCGATTACTTCATCCTTTTCATTGTACAACTCAAACATGCGGTAATTGCAATGCACGGTTGGTACAAAGGGATTCAGCGGATGAAGGACCAATGAAAGTCCGCAGGCAAACCATTTGGCTCCGTTGATCTTTAACTGGGTTCGCATCGCCTCGGTTACTTCACCAAAAACAACAGAGGTATTCACGCCGCCTTTTTCAAACACGGTGCCATTGGCAATTACTCTTGTTTTGCCGCCACCGCCTTCAGGTCTTTGCCATGCATCTTCCATGAACTTGGCTTTGCCATCCACGGCTTCCAGCGCAGCGCAGATCCGGTTCTGCAGATCGTGTATGTAGTCTATCCAGTTTTCCTTGATGCTCATAACTTAAGTCAAAATTCAAAATGTAAAATGTAAAAACAGGTGTTCCAATTTTTTAAGCATTTTGACATTTTTACTTTTTCAGCTTTAACTTCTATATTCCTTCACTGCTTCCACAAAGGCTTTGGCATGATCCACCGGAACATTGGGCGTAATGCCATGCCCCAGGTTGGCAATATAGTTTTGTGTTCCAAAACCATCGATCATTTCCTTTACCCATTTTTTTATTTGGGGAATCGGCGCTAATAATTTTGCCGGATCAAAATTGCCCTGGAGTGTAATGTTGTTATTGGTTAATTCTCTTGCAACTTGCGGTGTGATGGTCCAGTCGATGCCAATGCCGGAGGCGCTGCTTTGGCTAAGGTCTTTCAAGGCATACCAGGTTCCTTTTGGAAACAAAATAACCGGCGCTTCATCTTTTACAGCATCTGTAATTTGTAGTAAATAAGGTTGTGCAAAGGTTTTAAAATCTTCCGGTGATAAAGAACCCGCCCAGCTATCAAATACCTGCACCGTATCGGCACCGGCTTTTACCTGTGCTTTTAAATAATCTGATGGTAATGGTGGTTATCTTTTGCAATAAGGCATGTGCCAGCTCCGGTTGTGTGTAGGCAAATTGTTTGGCCTTGTCCCAGGTCTTGCTTCCTTTGCCTTCTACCATATAACAAAGAATCGTCCATGGTGCACCGGCAAAACCAATCAGGGGCACACGGCCGTTCAATTCTTTTTTGGTAAGCGTTAACGCATCCAGCACATATTTTAAATGTTCTTCCGCATTGTCTGTGTTTAATGCATCAATATCCTTTTGTGTTTTGATTGTTTTTGGTAAAGAGGGGCCCTTGCCTTCTTCCATCAACACTTCCAGACCCATGGCCTGTGGTATCACTAAAATATCAGAGAAGATGATGGCGGCATCCACACCTACCTGGTCCACCGGCTGCAGGGTGATTTCCGTAGCCAGCTCCGGTGTTTGTACCCGGGTAAAGAAATCATATTTATCTCTGAGCTTAATATAATCGGGTAAATATCTTCCGGCCTGGCGCATCATCCACACGGGCGGACGTTCAACTTTTTCTTTTCTAAGGGCTCGTAGTAACAAATCGTTTTTTAGTTCGCTCATGATAGTTCTTTTAAGCCTATAAGTTTTCTGACACCTTATAGGTTTTTATTAATGAAGCCAGCATCATTTCCTGGCTGGTGTATTCGCTTGTTATAATTGTATTACCGGTAAAACCTGCAATGGCATCTGCCGTTGTATGTCCTATTGCAAAGCAAACCGTGTTGGCGTTTAGCTGATTGGCAGAAAAAAAACTATTTACGGCACTGGGACTAAAAAAAAGAATGCCGTCCATATTTTCTATGGCGGTAACCGGTGTTTCCACTGTTTCGTACACGATGATTTCATGCACCGTGATGCCTGCATTCTTTAACATAACAGGCAGGTCTTCTCTTCTTTTATTTCCACAGAAGAAAACAATTTCCTTCACTCCGGAGGCAATGATTTTTTGAGCCAGGTCTTTTCCGTATTCAGCTGTTGCAATAATGCTTGCGGGATGGATAAAGGCGGATACGGCATCTTTTGTTCTGCCGGAAATGCAAAACACGTTCCAATTGAGCGGCTGTCCCGCATTGTTCTTTTGCAAATAGTGGTGTACCGTTTCTACGGCGTTAGCGCTTGTAAAGGCAACCGTGATCAAGATCATCATTCTGTATCCACGGCATGATCTCATCCTGCTTTTTCTGTTGAGAGGATGGGATGTACCGAAATAAATTCCTGTTCTATAATTTCAATACCATTCTGGTTCGCTTGTTCTACCAACGAAGGCTCCAGTTTTTTAGTGCTTAAAACTTTATAAGCTTCACCATTAGCGGTAAGACCGTTTTTGCGAATGTTATCAACAATAGGCTGACCGCCCTGCAATAAAATTTCCCGGGCCGCCAGTGCACCTAAATCCTTAGCATCTTTATAACTAGTTCTTTTTTCAATTTCCGTTTTCTGCCTTCCATCCGGACTTACAATGTTTCCCCTGAAATAAATTTCACCATTAAGGGTTTGGGCTAAGGCAGAAATAGGCGTGGAACAACCACCCATCAAGGCACTTAAAAAATCACGTTCAATTTTAGTGCATAACGCTGTAGTGTCATCATTAAAAGACTGGCAGCTTTCCCATGCAAAAGCATCCTCTTGCCTGCATACTACCATAATGGCGCCTTGCGCCGGCGCAGGCAACATCCAGTCAAGATCAATTGACTTTTGGGGACGTAATCCAATCCGTTCCAGTCCGGCTGCCGCGAAAATGGCCCCGTTCCAATCGTGTTCCTGTACTTTACGCAAACGGGTGTTTACATTGCCGCGAAGGTTTTCCACCCTGTGCTCCGGATAACGGTTCAGCCATTGGGCAATCCGGCGTACACTGCCGGTTGCAATGGTGAACGGTGAAGAGTTAGAAGAGGAGGAAACTTCATTATTCACCACTGACCATTCACCGTTCACGAAGCCAAGCTTTTGCAGCGAAGCTTCTTCTTTATAAACAAAAATATCTTTTGTAGAAGCTCTTTTTAAAACGGCGGCCTGCTGAATGCCCTGCGCCAGTTGCACCGGCACATCTTTCATGGAGTGAACAGCAATATCAATGCGGTTATTGAGTAAGGCGGCATCCAGGGTTTTGGTAAACACACCGGTGACGCCTAAGGCGTATAAAGGTGTAACAGTGTCCACATCGCCTTCACTTTTCATGTACACCAGTTCGGAGTGGACACCTGCCTGCTTTAGCAGGCCTTGTACCAATGTAGCCTGCCACACAGCCAGCTGGCTGTCTCTTGTACCAATTCGTAAAGTCTTTGACATTAATTTTTTGCGCTTATAAAATCGTTCAGGGCTGCAATGTATTGACAACCGCGTTGGTTTTGTACCTTGATCTTTCCTGCAGTTTCATTCAGCACCCGCTGAATTTGTGTATCTATCGTTTTGGAGCAAACAGTGGTATGGATATACTGAGGATGTGCGTACAACTC
Organism: uncultured Bacteroidota bacterium; assembly: GCA_963697545.1. GTDB lineage: Bacteria > Bacteroidota > Bacteroidia > Chitinophagales > Chitinophagaceae > Flavisolibacter. Next base: position 16,668 of record CAVOOL010000008.1, read on the forward strand.
TTTCAGTTTTACTTTAAGATCCTTAAGCAGGGGCACATGCTTGCGCATTTCACACCATTCTTCAAATTCCTGCATCAGTTCACCAATAATAGTTTTTGCTTTCGGCACTTCGGCCAAACGCATCTTCAGCGTTTCATCCTTTAATTTAGAAAGTTCGTCTACGTTTATCATCTGCACATTGGGTAAATGCTGCGCAGCTTCTTCAACGTTATAAGGAATAGAAAGATCGATGATCAGTTTTTCGCCCTGGCCTTCCAAATGCTGTTTTAAAATAGTTGGCTCTGGCGAATTGGTGGCTACCAAAATAATATCTGCCTTTTGAACTTCCTGCGCAAGGTTTTGCAGCGGGGCAGATGTCAACCCCAGTTCCGAGGCCAGTTCTTCTGCTTTTTCAGGGGAGCGGTTGATCAGGGTGATTTTAGTAGTGCCTAAATAATCAACAAGATTCTTGCAGGTATTGCGGCCGATCTTTCCTACACCTACCAGCAAAATAGTTTTTGCAGAAGGATTTACTACTTTATTACGAATATATTGAACGGCAGCAAAGGAAACCGAAACCGTTCCGCCGCTTAGTTCTGTGTGGTTCTTGATTAACTTGGAAGATTGAAGTACAGAGTTGACCAGGCGCTCTGTGAAGGTGCCCACAAATCCCTGCTTCTTGGAAAATTTTACTGCCGTTTTTAACTGCCCCACAATTTCATAATCACCTAATATCTGGGAATCCAGTCCTGCGCCCACGTTAAAAACATGTTCAACGGCTTCTATGCCGTTTTTAATATAGGCTGACTTTTTAAAGGTTTCCGCATCTCCTGTAGTTTGTGAACATAACAGTTCCACCAATTGATGACTGCAATGAGCAAAACCATAGATCTCGGTGCGGTTGCAGGTAGAAAGAATAAAAATCTCGTTTAATCCCTGGTCTGCTGCTTCTTGCAGAACGGTTGTGTATTGGTCGTCGTTAATAGCAAATCGTCCGCGAATGGAAGCATCGGATTTTTTGTAATTGATTCCTGCTACAAAGAAGTTGTTTATATTTTTAAAATAGGGTGTGTTCATTTCAGTATTCAACGATCATGGCACAAAAGTAGTTTCACGGCCCGCAAAAAACTAAAATCTATGTCATTGGTCTGTCATTTCAGCGGTTGATTTTCCTCAGGTTGCACAATGACGATCCTCAATTGACAAAAATGATGACTGAGTTGTGAGTACATTTGTAGCCTTGTATGAAAAGAGCCATCGTCCTCATGAACCTCGGTTCACCCGATTCTACCAGCGTCAAAGATGTCAAACGTTATCTTGATGAATTTTTAATGGATGAAAGGGTGATTGACAAACCCTGGCTTTTCCGGGCCTTGCTGGTAAAAGGCATTATTGTTCCTTTCCGGGCTCCCAAATCTGCCGAAGCCTATAAATCTATCTGGACGGAGAAAGGTTCTCCGCTTATTGTTATCTCGGAGCAGCTTCGCACTGCATTGGACAAGGAAATAGAGGAACCCGTAGCTATTGCCATGCGCTATGGTACTCCTTCACCCAAAGCAGCCTTTGATAAACTGGTACAAACGAATCCTGACCTCGAAGAAGTAATTGCCGTTCCCATGTATCCGCATTATGCCATGAGCAGTTACGAAACGGCTGTGGAATATGCGAAGGAGCAGCATAAGAAAGGGGGATATACGTTTAAGCTAACTACCATCAAACCTTATTACGATAACGAGGATTATTTAGATGCTTTGTGCGAAAGTATAAAGCCATATGTGCAGGGTGAATACGATCAAATTTTGTTTTCTTACCACGGCGTGCCGGAAAGGCATATCTATAAAGGAGATATTACCGGCCAGCATTGTTTGAGAACGCCTGATTGTTGTGATGTATCTTCTCCTGCGCATCAATATTGTTATCGTCATCAATGCTGGAAGACCACTAAACTGGTGGTTGAACGATTGCAGATACCAAAAGAAAAATGGGGATTTTCATTTCAGTCGCGCCTGGGAAGAGATCCCTGGCTGCAGCCTTATACAGCCATGCGTTTGGAGCAACTGCCCAAAGAAGGCGTGAAAAAATTGCTGGTGGTGTGTCCTGCATTTGTAAGCGATTGTTTGGAAACACTGGAAGAAATTGCAGTAGAAGGAAAAGAAACATTCCTGCATGCAGGTGGTGAAAGTTTTGAGATGATTCCTTGTCTGAATGTACATCCCCTTTGGGTGAGTGCTCTTGCTAAGTGGGTGAGAGAGTATGTTTCGGGAAGCAGTGAAATGATTTTAAGTCAAAAGTAAAAATTCAAAAGTCAAAAAAGTTTCTTATGAATACAGGCTGTTTTTTACTTTTTACTTTTGAATTTTGACCTTTTATGTACACTTACCTCAAAGCCCTCCACATTATCTTCATCGTAACCTGGTTTGCAGGTATGTTTTACATTGTCCGGCTTTTTATTTACAATGCCGAGGCCAATGAAAACGCCGAACCGGAAAGAAGCATTTTGCAAAAGCAGTTTTCTGTAATGATCAAACGGCTTTGGTTTGGCATCACCTGGCCTTCGGCCATTCTTACCTTGATAGTTGGCCCTTGGGTAATGCTGAATGGAAACTGGGATAAACAGTTATTGAATGATTCCGGAAAATGGCTGTTGATCAAATTGGGTTTTGTGCTCTTGCTTTATGCGTATCATTTTTCACTTCACGCTATTTATAAACAACAGGCGGCGGGCATTTTTAAATATTCTTCGCAAAAGCTGCGGGTGTGGAATGAAGTAGCCACCATTTTACTGGTGGCGATTGTTATGCTGGCCACGGTAAAGCAAAGCATTAGCTGGGTATGGGGACTGGCCGGACTGGTTGGGTTCATCATTGTTTTGATGAGTGCTATTAAAATTTATAAATCAATAAGAGAAAGGAAATAATACCATTTCCCATTAAGCCGCATGGTATTCTTAAACCCTTAAATGCTTCGTCTCTTAAACTCAAACTCTATACTATCCAACTGAATTCGGTATAATTCTTTCTTTTGTCATCCCGTTGTCATACCTCTTCGATTTTGACAACAATTACCCCAATTCATGACAGATGTCATGGGGAAACAGGCCATCACACTGGAGTTTTGCGTATTCCGTAAGCAATCTTTTCTGATTCCGTAAACCAATTTTTTAGGATCAAAAGATATTTGCGGCTTCAAATCGAATAAACGCAAGCAATGAGAAATTTTTTTGTTTTAGCTCTATTGAGTCTTGGTATAAATGGATTAGCACAAAACGCAGTTGATACAGATACGCTGCCAAAACACCGGTATTTACCGGAAGTAACTGTTGTAGGCCGTGGTAGCAAAAGCGACTACCAGCAAATGCCTGAAGTAGTGGGTACAAACATTTATGCCGGGAAAAAGAATGCCCTGATTGTTTTAGATAATGTGCAGGGGAATGTAGTAACCAACACCATGAGGCAGGTACTTGCAAAAGTTCCGGGTATTCATGTTTGGGAAAGTGATCCAAGCGGCATTCAGATTGGAATTGCGGCCCGCGGTTTAAGTCCTAACAGGAGCTGGGAATTCAACGTTCGTCAAAATGGTTACGATATTGCTGCCGATCCTTTCGGATATCCTGAAGCCTATTATAATCCGCAATTACAGGCGGTGCAAAGAATTGAGATCGTCCGTGGGCAGGGTTCCCTGCAATACGGCCCTCAGTTTGGCGGCCTGGTAAATTATATTTTACGCAACGGCAGCGACATCAATAAGCCCTTTGAATTTGAAACCCAGCAAACGATTGGCAGTAATAATCTTTTAAACAGCTTTAATGCCATAGGCGGAAAAACTTCCAAAGTGCATTATTATGGTTTCTTTGATCACCGCAATGGAGACGGATGGAGGCAAAACAGCCGTTATTATACCAATGCCGGTTATGGAACGGCTACTTATTATATCACACCAAAGTTTTCTTTAACCGCAGAAGTCATGCATTCGCACATCCGCAGCCAGCAGCCCGGCGGACTGACTGATGTGCAGTTTGAACAAGATGCACAGCAAAGTTTGAGAAACCGCAACTGGTTTGATATTGTTTGGACAAATCCTGCCCTGATTGCCAACTACCAGGTGAACGAAAAAACACGCTGGAATACAAAATTATTTGCCACCATAGGAGACAGGAACAGTATTGGCTTTACACAGGCCATTACAGTGAAGGATTCATTCAATGTAGCAAAAGGCCGTTACAACGACCGCGTATTGAATGCAGATAAATACAGGAACTATGGCCTGGAAAGCCGCATTATTACGGACTATACATTAGGCAGCATCAATAATACACTTTCCGGGGGCATTCGTTTGTACACCGGCAGCACACACCGTTTGGCTGATGCAAGAGATGAAAGCGGTGGTTCGAATTATACAATGGTGCCTTCTACCAAATGGGCCCGTGATATTACATTTGACTCCCGCAATGCTGCTGCTTTTGTTGAAAACATCTTCCGTATCAGCAATAAATTTTTAATTATTCCGGGTATTCGCTACGAATGGTTAGAAGGGGCCGCAACCGGCCGTGATAAATACGGGCCCGACAGCACCGAAGTTGTATTGCAGGATGTAAAACGCAGCCGCAGCTTTTTACTGGCCGGCGTGGGCGCCGAGTTTCATATAACAAAAGAAACGGAGTTTTATGCTAACTATAGCCAGGCGTATCGTCCCTTGCAATTTGCCAACCTGCAGGCGCCACCAACCACCAATGTGGTTGATCCCAATCTGAAAGACGCCAAAGGGTATAACATGGATTTGGGCTACCGGGGAAAGGTGCAGAATTTCCTTCAATTTGATGTAAGTGGTTATTATTTGCAATATAACAACCGGGTTGGGAACATAACACCCGCCGGTGCCAGCTATATCCTGGTTACAAACGTGGGAAACAGTACCAGTAAAGGTTTTGAAGGCTATGTAGAGTTTAACCCGGTAAGAGCTTTTGTTAAAAAATATACCCAGGCCGATGTTATTGTTTTCGGATCGTACAGCTACACGGATGCTACCTATAGCAGCGATCACAAAGACGCCAATACGAAGGGCAAAAAAGTGGAAAATGCGCCTGCAAATATTTTCCGTGGCGGCCTGTCGCTCGGCTATAAAGGGTTTTTGTTAACCGGCCAGCTAAACTATGTTAGTGAAACCTTTAGCGATGCCAACAATACCGTAACGCCTACCGCCAATGGCCAGAATGGGTTAATTCCTTCTTATACCATAGCTGATCTTACGGCCACCTATAAATTCTCCAAAGGGCTGAATGTAAAGGCCGGCCTAAATAACGTATTGGATAAAAGATACTTTACCCGTCGTGCTGGTGGTTATCCTGGCCCGGGTGTATTGCCGGGTGATGGAAGAAACTTCTTTGTGAGTTTGGGAGCCAAGCTTTAATTTTTTCACAGCGAATAAAAAGCCTCACGGGAGTGGGGCTTTTTATTTTAAAAGAATCGCTGTTTTATGGAGCAAAAAGGTTTCTGCTTCTTCCGGGGTTTTCCAAAAAGCTACCACATTCACTAAAAGAAGCCATTCCTGGCTCTGGCCGTATCCTGCCTATATAGCATCGATTATTGCGTCTGCTGTAATAGTTTTCAATTATAAACCGTTGAGGCAATGAACGCAGATCAATAATACTCATGAGAGCAAGGTTCCCGGTAATTTTCCGGCTACACTACAGTATTTATAAATGCATCAGAAAGTATTGAGCAAAACCCATTTCGTATATAGCCGGGGCTATTGGTTAACCAAAGGCAGGTTGAATTTTCTTACCTTTGCACCCATTTTTAAACAAGTCAGAAGCCCGTTATGGCCAATCGTTATAAAGAGTTTAAGCATCTGAATTTACCCGCCATCGAAAAAGAGGTTTTAGAACGGTGGGAAAAGGAAAACGCATTCGAAAAAAGCGTGGAAGTAAGGGATGGCGCCCAGCCTTTTGTATTTTACGAAGGTCCGCCCAGTGCCAATGGTATGCCCGGCATTCACCACGTTATTTCCCGAACCATTAAAAGACCTGGTTTGCCGCTACAAAACCATGCAGGGTTTCCAGGTAAAACGCAAAGGCGGCTGGGATACCCATGGTCTGCCGGTTGAATTGGGCGTGGAAAAAGAATTGGGCATTACCAAAGAAGATATTGGCAAAAAGATCTCTGTTGAAGAATACAACCAGAAATGCCGCGAAGCAGTGCTGCGCTATAAGGATAAATGGGATGAGCTAACCACTAAAATGGGTTATTGGGTTGATCTGGAACATCCCTATATCACGTTTAAAAATAAATATATTGAAACCCTTTGGTGGTGCTTGAAAGAACTGTACAACAAAGGCTTGCTTTATAAAAGTGTTAGCATTCAGCCTTATTCACCTGCTGCCGGTACGGGTTTAAGTTCTCATGAATTGAACCAGCCGGGCACTTATAAAGATGTAAAGGATACCAGTGCGGTGGCCATGTTTAAGGCAGTAAAAAATGCGGAGTCACAATTTTTGTTTGATGCAGCCAGGTGAGACGCCGAAGTTTTCTTCCTGGCCTGGACCACCACTCCATGGACACTTGCCTTCCAATCTTGGCTTGACTGTTGGGCCAAATATTGATTATGTATTGGTAAAAACCTTCAATCCTTATACACATCTGCCGGTAAATGTGGTTCTGGCCAAAGCTCTGATTGGAAAATATTTCAAACCGGAAGGCGAGAATGGTGATTTTGAAAACTATACCGCAGAGCAAAAACTTCTTCCCTGGAAAATACTGGCTGAATTCAAAGGAAAGGATCTGGAAGGATTGGAATACGAACAATTGCTTCCTTATGAAGCCAATTCCCTGGAAGCTATAAGAGCCATAACTCCCGATGCCCAGCCCTTTCCGTATTTTACTGGGCGATTTTGTAACCACAGAAGATGGTACCGGTATTGTTCATACCGCTCCTGCATTTGGCGCAGATGACTTTAGGGTAGGAAAAAAATACAATATTGGTATCCTTACCTTGGTAGACCGCGAAGGAAAATTTGTGGATGGCCTGGGCGAGTTTTCCGCATCGTTATGTAAAGAATTATAAAAACGAACAAGGATTATGTTGATGTAAATGTTGACATCTGCGTAAAACTGAAAAAAGAAAACCGGGCTTTTAAGGTTGAAAAATACGAACACAGCTATCCGCATTGCTGGCGAACCGATAAACCCGTTTTTTATTATCCGCTGGATGCCTGGTTCATCAAAACCACGGCGGTTAAAGACCGGATGGTGGAACTGAACAAAACCATCAACTGGAAACCCGAATCTACCGGAACGGCCGCTTTGGCAACTGGCTGGAGAATATGGTGGACTGGAACCTGAGCCGCAGCCGCTATTGGGGCACCCCACTGCCTGTCTGGAGAACAGAAGACGGCACGGAGGAAAAATGCATTGGCTCTATTGACGAACTAAATACAGAGATCAAAAAAGCCAGTGAAGTGCTGGGCGGCGATGTAAATAAACATTATTTACACGATGGCATCCTGGATCTGCACAAACCTTATGTGGACGAAATTATCCTGGTATCAGAAAGCGGCAAACCAATGCACCGCGAACCCGACCTGATTGATGTATGGTTCGACAGCGGCGCCATGCCTTATGCCCAATGGCATTATCCTTTTGAGAATCAAGAAACATTCAAGGCAAATTTCCCCGCAGATTTTATTGCCGAAGGTGTTGACCAAACCCGTGGCTGGTTTTATACCCTGCATGCCCTGGGTGTCATGCTTTTTGACAGTGTGGCCTATAAAACCGTGTGTTTCCAATGGACTGGTGCTGGATAAGAACGGCAATAAAATGAGCAAGCGCCTGGGCAATGTGGTTGATCCTTTTGAAACCATCGAAAAATTTGGCGCCGATGCCACCCGCTGGTACCTGATCACCAATGCATCTCCCTGGGACAACCTGAAGTTTGATCTGGAAGGCATTAAAGAAGTGCAGCGTAAATTCTTTGGTACCTTATATAATACCTACCAATTCTTTGCTCTGTATGCCAATGTGGATGGCTTTAGCTTTTAAAGAAGCCTATATTCCCGTTAGAAGAAAGGCCGGAAATTGACCGCTGGATCCTTTCTTCGCTTCAATACCCTGATTAAAAAAGTAACGGCTGCTTTTGATGAATATGAACCCACCCAGGCCGGCCGGCTGATTGAAGATTTTGTGGATGAGCACCTGAGCAACTGGTATGTACGTCTTTGCCGCCGCCGTTTCTGGAAAGGCGAATATGAGCAGGATAAAATTGCTGCCTATCAAACTTTATATGAATGCCTGGAAACCGTGGTTCGCCTGATGGCGCCTATTTCTCCTTTTTTCAGCGATGAGTTGTTTAAAAACCTGAATGCCGTAACCGGAAGACACAAGGAAGCTTCTGTTCATCATGTTCATTTCCCGGCTTTCAAAGCAGACGTAATAGATACATTGCTGGAAGAAAGAATGCAACTGGCACAGGATGCTTCTTCTTTGGTTCTGTCGCTTCGCAAAAAAGCCAATATCAAGGTGCGCCAGCCTTTGCAAAAGGTTTTGATCCCAGTGCTCAATCCGCTAATGGAACAACAATTGCAGAAGGTAGAAGACCTGATAAAGGCGGAAGTGAACGTAAAAGAAATTGAATATTTAACAGATACCGAAGGCTTTATAAAAAAGAAGATAAAGCCCAATTTTAGCGCACTGGGAAAGAAGCTGGGACCAAAAATGAAAATGGTTTCGGAAGCGCTTTCAAATTTTTCCCAGCATGAAATTTCTTTATTTGAAAAAGAAGGCAGATATTCAATCCCCGTTGGCAATGATGAGTTCGTTGAACTGGCATTGAGTGAGGTTGAAATAAGCAGCGAAGACATACCCGGCTGGACGGTAGCAAGCAAGGGACCGCTTACTGTTGCATTAGATATTAATGTTACACCTGAATTAATACAAGAGGGAGATGCCCGTGAATTCGTAAACCGGATTCAAAAAATCAGGAAGGACAGTGGTTTTGATGTTACCGACCGCATAGAGGTGAAAGTAGCTGCCAATAATGGCATCAGCCAATCTTTAGCTAAGTTTAATGATTATATTTGCGCGGAAATTCTGGCAGATAAGCTGGAGTTAACATCACAAATTGATGATGGAACCGAGATAGAGGTTAATGATAACCCATTGAGGGTCATCGTCTTAAAAAAGGGGTAAAAATTGTATGGCTACAAAAAAGCAAGCACTTAAAAAAGTTGCTACAAAAGCTAAACCTGCTAAATCTGCCCGTCCGGCAGTTGGAAAAGGTTCTGCCAAAACTGCCAAGTCTGCAGTTAAAAAAGCTGCTAAGCCTGCAGCTAAAAAACCGGCGCCCAAAAAAGCGGCTCCAAAAAAAGCGGTCAAAGCACCGGCGCCTAAAAAGGGAGCAAAGGCAGCTAAGACGGCTAAGCCCGTTGCTAAAGCAGTCACTAAAAAAGCAGCCCCCGCAGTAGTTAAAAAAGCTGCCCCTCCGGTTAAAAAAACAGCTGCGCCTGCTAAACCCGTTCCGGCAAAGCATACGGAACCTCTTAAAAAGCCGGCGGTTGCTGCCCCAACTCATCACGAGGTAAAGCCGGCCATAAAACCTTTGCAGCAAGCTCCGAAAAAAGAAGCGCCAAAACCAACCAAAGTAGTTATACCAAAAACGTCCACAACAAAAGCAGTTAAATACGAACCCGATTTCACTAAGTCGGTTTTGGATTCACATCAAAATGAACAAACGGGCCCAACTATGAGGTATTCAGATGCAGAACTAGTAGAATTCAGAGAGTTGATAACGAAGAAACTGGAGACCGCTAAAAAAGAGCTTGCTTATTTACAGGGTTTAATTACCCGTAAGGATGAAGGCGGTGACATGGAAGATGGCCGCTACATGACAATGGAAGATGGAAGCATGAGCATGGAAAGAGAACAGTTGAGCCAAATGGCCAGCAGGCAGATCCAGTTTATTGATCATTTGGAAAAAGCCATGATGCGTATTGAAAATAAGACATATGGTGTTTGCCGTGTAACAGGAAAGCTAATCGACAAAGCCCGTTTACGTGCCGTGCCACATGCTACTTTAAGCATTGAAGCCAAACAAATGATGAATAAATAATTCAATTATCAAAAGATTCAAAGCCTCGTTCCCTGGGAGCGGGGCTTTTTTATTAAAGAAAAGAATCTTTAAAACCGTTTTTGTTGGATGAGGCCTTAGCTTAATTTTAGGGCCGCTAAGACCCAACCGCTTTCAAGTTGGCAGAAGAACCACGTGAAACGTGAGACGTCAAACGTGAAACGAAAGTGCACTATAAAGGAAGCCTTGCTACACCTTTCACCTCTGACGGCTGACAGCTCACGGCTGATAGCTGTTTAGTATTGGCCTTTTGATGATTAAATGCTTTTGATGAAAATAGAATTTACATACGATAAGAATCAGGTATTACAGGCGCTGCGCTATCATTTTTTAAGCAAAAAGGAAATACGCCTGATGATCATTTTGGTCAATGTATTTGCCATTGCTTCGGCGGCTTTGTTTTATTTTAAAAAAATATTGCCCCTGGCCTTTTTAGTGGGCTCCCTTCTTTGGTTTGCTCTTATGGTCTGTTTCTGGTTTCTTTTGCCAGGTATGGTGTACAGGAAGGCTACCACCTTCCGGGATCATTTTATTATGACATTTGAGCCGGATTCTTTTTCTGTAAGCAACGAAAGAGGTTCCCGTTCATGGCCCTGGAAGGCTGTAAAGACGTTTTTGGAAACCCCCAATTTTTTTCACCTCTACTTCGATAGCCGCTCTTTTTTCCTGGTGCCGAAGAATTGCTTTGCCAATACAGATGAAATATACCAGATGCGGCAATTGCTGAAAGAGAAAGTGCGGCCGTGAATGGGCAAAGAGTTTTTAAGCTACTGTGCTTCTTTACTCCATTATTGATTACTAATTAGTGATTATTAGTGAGAGGCTTTGTTCCTGCGGCAGCAAGAATAAATCAATCAATAATTAATAATTAAATCAACCTATCGAAGGAAAGATTATACCTAAGGAGTTGTTCGCTTCACCACTCACCATTGACTACTCACTACTACAACTCCTTTTCCATAACATAGTGCGGTATGGTAATTTCCACAAATTCCTGGCCTACTTTTCTATAGCCCAATTTTTCATAAAACCCAATGGCATTCCTACGGGCATGCATGGTTATCTTTTTATAGCCCCTGTCCCGGGCCAGGTTCTCGGCAAACTGCATCAGCGCTTTACCAATTCCTTTTCCCTGCAGGTCGTTGAGTACGGCCATTTGTCTTAAGCGTACCATGCCCGGTTCCTCCTCCACCAGCATGCAGCAACCCAACATTTGATCGTCCTCGTAAGCCCCCATCATTAAGTTATTTTTTTCCCTTTCCAATTCGTCAGGTGCGAGGGTTAGCCCCAAGGGCTTGCGCAAAATGTCCTCACGCAGCTTCACCATTTGCTGATATTCCTTTGTGCCGTGATCAATAATTTTTAATGCCATGTAAGCTTGGGTTGAGCGTTTCTAATTTACAAAAATCGGTGCACAAGGCAAGTTGCACGATTTATGTTGAATTTGTAGAAAAATCTCAAATTTTTTCGTGAAAAATGGAAACAAGGATCAAAATGTGATTTAACCCAAAAACTTATATTTTTGCACCACTATAACCAAACTTTTACAAAATGTCAGACATCGCAGCAAGAGTAAAAAAGATCATCGTAGACAAATTAGGAGTTGATGAGGCAGAAGTAAATAATGAAGCTTCTTTCACAAACGATTTGGGCGCCGATTCTTTAGACACCGTAGAATTGATCATGGAATTTGAAAAAGAATTCAATATTTCAATTCCAGATGAGCAGGCTGAAACAATCACCACTGTAGGCCAGGCTGTATCTTACCTTGAAGAACACGCAAAGTAATTGAGCTGTTGTTCCCGTGTGTGGGAACACTTATAAAAATTCCGCCTTCCGGCTGTGCGTAACAGCGAAGGCGGTTTTATCTTACATAAAATTTCATTGTGCGTCAAATACAATTAAAGCGAGTTGTAGTAACTGGTATGGGCGGAATTACGCCTCTTGGAAATTCAATAACCGAATATTGGAATAACCTGCGCAATGGCGTAAGCGGTTGTGATTTTATTACCAACTTCGATGCTTCTAAGTTCAAAACCCGGTTTGCCTGCGAGATAAAAAATTTTGATGCGACGAATTTTATGGACAGAAAGGAGGCCCGTAAGCTCGATCGCTTTACACAGACAGCCGTAGTAGCCAGCGACCAGGCCGTGCTGGATGCCGGAATTGATGCCGGTAATGTAAATATGGACAGGGTAGGTGTGGTGTTTGCCAGCGGCATTGGAGGGTTGATCACCTTTCAGGAAGAGGTGACCAATTTTGCCAAGGGCGACGGTACGCCCCGCTTTAATCCTTTCTTCATTCCGAAAATGATATTGGATATTGCGGCCGGTCATATTTCCATGCGGCATGGTTTCCGCGGACCCAACTTTGCTGTGGTCAGTGCCTGCGCTTCTTCTACCAACGCCATGATGGAGGCGTTTAATTTATTGCGCATGGGTAAAGCCGATGTTATTATAACAGGCGGCGCCGAAAGCGTAGTAAGTGAAGCCGGTGTTGGCGGGTTTAACGCCATGAAGGCATTGAGTGAAAGAAATGATGATCCAAAGACCGCCTCAAGACCCTATGACAAAGACCGCGATGGTTTTGTAATGGGCGAAGCGGCCGGTGTGCTGGTGTTTGAAGAACTGGAACATGCGTTGAAACGCGGTGCCAAAATTTATTGCGAAATAGCAGGCTGTGGCGCCACGGCCGATGCCCACCATATAACTGCGCCTCATCCCGAAGGCCTGGGTGCAAAAAATGTTATGTTCCAGGCATTGGAAGATGCAGAAATGCAGGCGTCTGATATAGACTATATCAACACCCACGGCACTTCTACACCTTTGGGTGATATTGCCGAAGTAAAAGCCATTGTGGATGTATTTGGCGAACATGCCTATAATTTAAATATCAGTTCCACCAAATCAATGACAGGACATTGCCTGGGAGCTGCAGGAGTGATTGAGGCCATCGCATGTATTATGGCGGTACAAAATGATATTGTGCCTCCAACCATTAATCATTTTACCGATGACCCCGAACTGGATCCAAAACTGAACTTTACTTTTTGGGAAGCACAAAAGCGCACCGTGAATGCTGCATTGAGCAATACGTTTGGATTTGGCGGGCATAATGCCTGTACCATTTTCAAAAAATATTCTGCGTAAATTCAGCATAAATTTTACCGGCACATAAAAAATTGTAGTTAACAGTTTGTGGATTTTTTAAAAGCATTCTATAAAAAACATTCTGATCCTTCTTTCAAAAAAGGTTTGAAAGGTGTTTTAGGCTATGCTCCCGGGAATGCTTCTCTCTATAAAACAGCGTTAACACACCGCTCCATAAAAGACACGATTGACGAGAACAATGAACGGCTGGAATATTTAGGCGATGCCATTTTAAGTGCCCTGGTAGCCGATTATTTGTTCAAACGCTATCCATATAAAGAAGAAGGGTTCCTTACCGAGATGCGCAGCAAAATGGTGAACCGCCAGCAGCTGAACGATATTGCGGTGAAGATGGGTTTGAAGAAAGTTACCCTGTACAACAAATCAGACGCTTCATTAAAAACAAGCCAGATATTTGGCAATACACTGGAGGCGCTGGTGGGTGCTATTTACTTAGACAAAGGGTATAAAAAAACAAGCAAATGGGTGGCAGAAAGGATCATTATGCCTCATATGTTTGTGGAAGACCTGGAGCTGTTAGAGATCAATCATAAAAACAAACTTTACGGATGGGCCAATAAAAACGGCAAGCAACTGGAGTTTGAAACGCTTAACGAAAAACTGGAAAACGGCCGTCGTCTCTTCACCATTGGTGCGGTTATTAACGGAAAAGTAATTGCACAGGGAAAAGCCTTCAATAAAAAAGATGCCTCGCAAATTGCCGCCCAACTGGCGGTTGAAAAACTAGGAATTGTCAATTCCGATTCTCCTGATATTGACTGATTATTTTTTGTAGCTTATCCGGTAGATCGCTCCTTTCGTATCATCGCTTACCAACACTGCACCATCAGCAGCTACTATTACATCCACCGGGCGGCCAATAACCCTTTCATCGGGCTGCAGCCAGCCTGCAGCAAACGGAGTGGTTTGGGTGGCTTTATTATTTTCAAGTTTAACAAGCGTAATGTTGTAACCGATCTTTTTACTTCTGTTCCAGCTGCCATGTTCGGCCACAAGGATCTGGTCTTTATATTCTGCCGGGAACATCCCACCTGTATAAAAACGCATGCCTAAGGCCGCTACATGGGGGCCCAACTTCAGGGCCGGCGCTGTATAGTCCGCACAATTTTTTCCCTTGCCAAACTCAGGATCCAAAATATCGCCCTGGTGACAATAAGGATAGCCGAAATTCATTCCCGGTTTGGATGCTGTATTTAATTCATCGCTGGGCACGTCGTCGCCTAACTCGTCTCTTCCGTTATCGGTAAACCATAATTCTTTTGTTTGCGGATGCCAGGAAAAGCCAACGGAGTTTCGGATGCCACTGGCAAAGATTTCAAAACCACTGCCATCGGCATTCATTCTTGTAATGGAAGCATAAACAGGATCGTCTTTTTTGCAAATATTACATGGCGCTCCAACCGGCACGTACAATTTATCATCGGGACCAAAGGCAATAAACTTCCAGCCATGGTGGGCATCTTTGGGCAGCTTATCATATACCACTTTATAGGCCGGCGGGTTTCCCAGGTTGTTTTCAATATCGTCAAACCTGAGAATCCGGTTAATTTCGGCAACATACAGGCTGCCGTTGCGGAAAGCCACGCCGTTTGGGGAGTTGAGGCCCGAGGCAATGGTATAAACGGTATCGGCTTTGCCGTTTTTATCCGCGTCAACTACGGCATACACCTTATCGCCCCTGGTGCCTGACAAATAGGGTTCCCTTGCTGCCCCAGCATAAACTTCGGGCGGCCGGTACTTCGGCAAAAACGCTGATATGAAAACCAGGAAGCAGCGTTATTTTATCCAGCTCATATTTCGTAAATAATGCATCGTTGGCAGGATTGGCCGACTGGTTGGTTGTGTCTGTATTTACCTGTTCATTCGCATCGTTCTTACCCTTACACGACACCAAAAGAAAAAATACCAGCAGCAGCGTAGAACTTGCCGGCAAGTAACGGGGCGTAAACTTTATTTGGTACATAACTAAGTGTTTGCTTTATTGAAATTATGAAGATTCTTATTTAGTTACTTAGGAGATGTACAAAAACAAAATGTGGGGTTTACGATTCGCCCATGTCAGGAAAGATGATTTTTTAGACGATTTCTTAAAGAAAATAAATAAAAACACCTAGTCAATTATGTGTTTGATAATCAATGCATTATGATGCATTAAGGTAAATTTTCTTATAAAAAAATAGTAAAAACACTTGCATCTAACAAATATGGGTGTTAGTTTTGCTCTCGCCAAATGAATGTGATAGGTAAAAAACCCTAGAAAACAGTACCTAATTTATTTATCACGCATAAGGAAAAAACTAATAATCCGTATTATGAGACATCTCTACATTACCCTTTCTTTTATTTTATTTGCTTTCTTTTCTTTTGCAGCTCCTGTTAATACCGTAATCACCAATAATGGTAAATGGTCGCAGAACTTCTACCTGGAGCCTGGGGCGGGTGCCTGCAGACGGAGATACTGTAGTCATTCCCAAAAACTATACTTTAATTATCGATGATAATTTAAAGAGCAGCTCAACCTTTTACATTCAGATTTACGGTACCTTGAACCTGGATAAAGGCAAACTCGATATTGGTGAGAATAGTATTATAAACGTATACAACTCTGGCAAAATTGAAAGCCCAAAAGGGAATCCTTCTGAGAGAATTCTAATTGGGGACGTGTATAAATATTTGGGCAGCAACGGTACTGTCTTCGGCCCTGCCTTTGCTTCGAAGGCGACCGGTGTCGCCCCTAATGGGTTTTTCGAGTATCAGTGCCGCTCCCATTGTATTGCCGGTAAAGTTTATTGGTTTTAACCTGGCCAGCAAAGGAAGCGATGTGTTGGTTCAATGGTCGACTTCAGAAGAAATTAATGCTTTTAGGTACGAGCTGGAGCGCAGCCTGGATGCTATCAATTGGAACACGATCACCGTTTATTTCTGCTGTGGGAAACAGCGCTACCGTCAATAACTACTCTTACACGGATAGGGGCACAGGTTCAAAAACAGTGTATTACCGCATAAAGCAGGTGGACAGGGATGGGAAATCTGTTTATACTGCTGTAAGGGCAATTAAAACCAATGCAGGCAATGCCGACATTCAAATTGGCGCTGCTCAAAAAATGTTGGTTTTACAATTCCCCCAACAGGTAAACAGTGTGTCCATCAGGGTGGTTTCTTTAAATGGACAGGTAGTAAAAGAGCAAAGAATGGCCCAGGCCGTAGGACAAGTGGTTTTGAATACAGGAATGAAAGGAAACTATGTGGTTTCTGTAACTAATGGAAGTGATGTAAATGTTGCCCGCCAGGTGGTTTTATAAAAGATATTTTTTTCGGACGAAAAGTAGCCCCGGAATTTACCGGGGTTATTTTTTTGAAGTACGTTGGTTGGCTTAAAACCGGAGCTTGCGTTCTTATTTTCGCTATGGCTTTTTTTCCTGGCAAAGTTCTATTAAAACGCCATTTGTGGATTTTGGGTGGAGAAAGCAAACCAGTTTATTATCGGCGCCCATTTTAGGTTCTTCGTTGAGCAGGATAAATCCTTCATTTTTCAGCCTGTCCATTTCCCCGAATATGTCTTCTACTTCAAAAGCAATATGATGGATGCCTTCGCCTTTTTTATCAATAAATTTTGTGATCACCCCGCTTTCCGTCATAGATTCCAGCAATTCAATTTTGGTTTCACCTTTTTGAAAAAAAGCGGTGTTTACACTTTCAGAAGCCACGGTTTCTGTTTTATAACAAGGGGTATTCAGCAGTTTTTCAAACAGGGGAATGGAGGTTTCCAGGGTTCGTACCGCAATTCCAATGTGTTCTACTTTAAGCATCGTTAATGGTTTATGAATTGGGGTAAAATTAATGGCTATCGGTTACAATGCCTTTATCAAACGCTGCATTTAAGGTAAATTTGCAGGCACAACGAAAGTGGGTCCAACTATGTTGAAACTGCCTGTCTATCTTGATCATAATGCTACCACACCTTGCGATCCAAGGGTGGTGGAAGCTATGCTGCCTTACTTTACCGAGCAGGTTTGGCAATGCGGCAAGCCGTAACCATTCCTTTGGCTGGCAGGCAGAGGAGGCGGTGGATCTTGCCCGTGAGCAGGTAGCCGGCTTAATTGGTGCAGACCCCAAAGAAATCATTTTTACTTCCGGTGCTACCGAAGGGGATAATCTTGCTATTAAAGGCGTTTACGAAACCTACAGCGCTAAAGGCAATCACATTATTACCTGTAATATAGAGCACAAAGCTGTCCTGGATACCTGCAAGCACCTGGAAAAGCAGGGGGCAGAAGTTACTTATCTGAAAGTAAAAGAAAATGGTTTGATTGATCTGCAGGAACTGGAAGCGGCTATCAAGCCAACCACCATTCTTATTGCCATCATGTATGCCAATAACGAAATTGGTACGGTAATGCCGGTAAAGGAGATTGGCCAAATTGCAAAAAAGAACAGTGTTTTATTTTTTACCGATGCTACGCAGGCGGTCGGTAAAATTCCGGTTGATGTGAAGAAAGACGGTATTGATTTATTGGCAATGACGGCGCATAAAATGTATGGTCCTAAAGGTGTTGGAGCCTTATATGTGCGGCGTAAAAACCCCCGTGTAAAGCTTACCGCACAAATAGATGGCGGTGGTCATGAAAGAGGCATGCGCAGCGGAACATTGAATGTGCCCGGAATTGTTGGCTTTGGTAAGGCTTGTGAATTGTGCCGCGATGAAATGCAGCGGGAAGCAGAGCGTTTGAGCCGGCTGCGTGATAAACTGGAAACTTCTTTGTTGAAATTGGAAGAAGCTTATGTAAATGGTGATACGGTTCACCGGCTGCCTCATGTAAGCAATATTTCTTTCAAATACGTGGAAAGCGAAGGCCTGCTGATGGGAATAAATAAAGAGATCGCCCTATCTTCCGGTTCGGCCTGTACCTCTGCGTCTATCGAACCTTCCTATGTTTTAAAAGCCTTAGGTTTGGGTGATGACCTGGCACATAGTTCGCTTCGTTTTGGATTGGGAAGGTATACTACCGAAGAAGAAATTGATTATACCATTGGGCGGATCTCGGAAAATGTGATCAAACTCAGGGAAGTGTATAAAGAAGGCATCGATGCGAACAATGTTAAAATGTAAAATGATAGGGGCGTTTGGGTTTACTGAATTTTTAAATTAACTAATTTCAATTCTTAATTATGACAGCAACAGATAACGCAATACATGTAAGTGATAAAGCAAAACAAAGGGTTTTGCAACTGATGCAGGAGGCCGGCGTTGGCAACGATGCTTCTTATTTTTTAAGAGTGGGTGTTGTAGGCGGCGGTTGTTCGGGCCTGAGTTATAAAATGGATTTTGACAATGTGCAAAAGCCCACCGACCAGGTTTTTGAAGATAACGGCTTGAAGATTGTTACCGACCTGAAAAGTTTTTTGTACCTGGTAAACACCGTGCTCGAATACTCGGATGGCCTGAATGGTAAAGGATTTTACTTTAATAACCCCAACGCCAGCAGAACCTGTGGGTGCGGCGAAAGCTTTGCGGTGTAAGCAGGCAAACTTTTTACTACAATCCCGTTTCAATTGAGACGGGATTTTTATTGCACTAACGCCTTTGGAAAAACGTTCATATACCAAACCGCTTTCCAATTGACAGAGAAACACGTGAAACGTGGAGCGTCAGACGTGAGAGGAGAGGAACTATGACCGAAGCGTTTCTTCCTGGTTTCACGTTTGAGTTTGACGTTTCACGGCTGCCTTGACAGCTTGCTGGTTTTAAATTTCATTCAGTACGAAATAAATGAACTTTCATTGAACAGTTTACCTATTTTGCGTTTTACATTCTAAACTTTAGATTTTACATTTCGCTTCATGTGGCCTATTTGCAAAAAAGAATTAAGACAGTTTTTCAGCAACCTGACCGGTTATATTGCCATCATAGTTTTTTTACTGGTAAATGGTTTGGTGTTGTTTGTTTTTCGAAACAATATTCTTGACAATGGCTACGCTACCCTGGATGATTTTTTTTCTTTTGCTCCCTGGATACTGTTGTTCTTAATTTCTGCCATTACCATGCGCAGCTTTTCAGACGAATTTAAAAGCGGAACGTTTGAAATCCTGCAAACCCGTCCCATAAGCCGGTGGCAGGTAGTAACGGGTAAATTCTTCGGAAGTTTTATTGTGGCGGTTATTGCGTTGGTGCCAACGCTGGTGTATTATTTTACCATTAATCACCTGGCGTCTGCCACGGGCATTGATTCCGGCGCAGCGGCGGGTTCTTACCTGGGTTTGTTATTGTTAACCGCGGTATTTACGGCTATCGGCGTTTGTGTCAGCAGCTTTACTACCAATGCTGTGGTGGCCTTTATCATTAGCCTCATTGCCTGTGTATTGCTTTATTTTGGATTCACGGCTATCAGCCAGTTGCCGGTGTTCAGCAACGGGTTGGATTATTATATTGAAATGCTGGGCATCAATTTTCACTATCAAAGCATCAGCCGTGGCGTGATTGATACCAGGGATCTTGTTTATTTTCTGAGCATTGTGATTTTCTTTTTGTTAGTGACAAGACAAAATTTACAAAAACGATAAATGGGCAAAAGAAGAAATACGATTTGGTGGATAGGATTGGTGATCGGACTGATGGCTATTAATTATATAGCATCTGTTTTTCATCAGCGTTTTGATTTGACCCAGGATAAACGCTATTCCATAACGCCTACCACCAAAGAGCTTTTAAAGAACCTGCAGGGGGAATTGACTATTACTGTTTTTTTGAAAGGAAATTTTCCCTCGGAATTCAGAAAATTGAGTACGGCCACAAATGATTTTTTGAATGTGTTCAGGGAGGCAAGCGGCTCGAAAGTAAAATATCGTTTTATTTCACCCGATGAAGAAGCCACCAGCGGCAAGAGCTGGGGCGATTCCCTGCACGCATTGGGTGCTGCCCCCATCAACCTGAACGTCCAGGTAAAGTCCGGCGAAGAAAATAAAATCGTTTTTCCCTATGCCCTGCTTCAATACCATAACGAAACGGCTTTGGTTAATCTTTTTCAAAGCAGTAAAAGGAATATCTCTTATGAAGAGTTGAACAATGCGGAGGCCATGATGGAATACCAGTTTGTGAAAACCATTGATAAGCTGGTTGATCCCCAGAAACCATTTATTGCCTATGCGGTTGGCAATGGAGAACCGGTTGATGCCAGAACCTATGACCTGCAGCAGGTAGTAGGCAGCAATTATAAATTATTCACCTTCGATGTGAAAGCCCAAAGTTTTATTCCGGATACTATGAAGGTTTTATTAATTGTAAAGCCAGCCGATAACGTTTACCGATGCCGAAAAACTAAAGATCGATCAGTATGTTATGCGGGGCGGGAAAGTGTTATGGTTTGTAGATAATCTTCATGCAGAACAGGATAGTCTTAGCTTTAAATCAGAGTTGATTGCCTACGACAGGAACCTGAACATCCAGGACCTGCTGTTCAATTACGGAGTGCGGATCAATCCTGATTTATTGATGGATCTGCAATGCGACTTTATGCCTTTTGCGGTGGGTGGTTCTGCATCCAACGCCCAATATGAGTTTTTGCACTGGAACTATTATCCTCTTTTTGAATCGAAGAACAATCACCTTATTAATAAAAACCTTGGACTGGTGGCAGGCCGTTTTGTTAACTCCATTGATACCATAGAAGTGGAAGGCATTAAAAAAACGTATTTGCTGCAAAGTTCTGCTCACTCAAGAGTTATATCCACACCAGCCCTGATAAGCCCCAATGAAAACCGCAATGCGCCGGAAGATGCCTTGTTCAATAAAAAAGACATTCCTGCAGCCGTGCTGCTTGAGGGTAAATTCACCTCTCTTTTCAGAGGTAGGGTAACCAAAAGCCAAAGAGATAGTTTGGCACAGGTGGGCGGTTTTATCGAAAAAAATGCGCAGGAGAATAAAATGATCGTTGTCGCCGATGGCGACATAGTACTGAATGATGTTTCTACCAGACAGGGACCACTGCCCATGGGGATGAATTTATATACCGCAGGTTCGCAATACGAGTATCAGTTTGCCAACAGGGATTTTTTGCTCAACTGTCTTGAATATGTAAGCAGCAAGAATACCATTATCCAAACCAGGAACAAGGAGATTGTTCTCCGTTTGTTAGATATGCGAAAGGTGGAAGCAGAAAAATCAAAATGGCAATTAATGAACATAGCATTGCCGATTTTTCTTATCATTCTTTTTGGCGTACTCTACCAGCAAATTCGCCGGCAAAGATTTGCTGCATAACCAGCCCAATCTCATACTTAAGTATCTTTGCCCGCTAAACAGAGAGTGGAATTATGACGCCGGATCAGATAGCTTATTTAGTATTTGGGATCGTTTTATTAATTGCCGTTACAATAGATCTTGGATTATTAAGCAAAAGCTCAACAGAGATCAGTATTAAAAAAGCATTGTATCAAACCGCTTTCTGGGTAGGCCTGGCGTTTGCCTTTTTTGCTTTTTTATGGTGGTACGAAGGAAGTGTGATGGCGGTTGAATACATCAGTGCTTACCTGATGGAATGGAGCCTGAGTATTGATAACATCTTTGTTTTCATTCTTATTTTCAGCTTCTTTAAGATCAGGCAGGATCATGTGGCCCGGGCGTTATTGATAGGGATTTTAATGGCCATCGTTTTCCGGATTATTTTTATTACGGTTGGCGTGGTGCTGGTGGAACGGTTTGCATGGATATTGTATCTGTTTGGCGGTTTTCTTGTTTATACCGGTGTTAAGATTTTTACTGTAAAGCAGGAAGAAGAATTTGACCCGGCCACTAATCCTGTCTATAAATTTCTCAACCGTTTTTTCCCCATCATTCACGAGGACATAAGTGGTAAGCTGATCGTAAAAAAGAACGGCAAACGTTTTTATACCAACATGTTTGTGGTGGTGGTAATGCTGGCAACAACCGATATTGTTTTTGCGCTGGACAGCATCCCTGCCGTTTTTGCCATTTCACAGCAAAAGCTGGTGATCTATACCAGTAATATTTTTGCCGTGCTGGGTTTGCGGTCACTTTTCTTTTTACTTAAAGGCGCTGTTAACAAGTTTGATTACCTGCAGCAGGGTATTGCCATTGTGCTCATCTTTATTGGGTTAAAAATGCTGATCAGCCATTGGATACATGTGCCGGTGTACATTTCGCTTTTGGTGATTGTAGTATGCCTGGTAGGCTCTATTGTATATTCCATACAGGTAGCCAATGAAAAAAACAAAGATTTAACTGACGAATAGTGTATCCCATTCAAACCATTTGTTCTGTTATTGAAGGAACGTTTATCCGGCAAGCGTCGGATGGGGTTATAGAACATTTGATCTATGACAGCAGAAGAATTCAGCAGCCCTCTGCCTCCCTGTTCTTTGCTTTAAAATCAGGCCGTAACGATGGTCATAAATATTTAGCCGACGCCTATAAAAAAGGTGTCCGCAATTTTATTGTAAGCGAGCAAATCGAGCAACAAACCACCGTTGAAGCAAATATTATTCTGGTAGAAGACACCCTGCTTGCCTTGCAAAAGCTAGCTGCTTTTCACCGGGGTCATTTTCATTTTCCGGTAATTGGAATAACGGGTAGTAATGGAAAAACCATTGTAAAAGAATGGCTCTACCAGTTGTTGCAGGACGATTTTAAAATTGTTCGCAGTCCCAAAAGTTTCAACTCCCAAATTGGCGTTCCGCTTAGTGTATGGCAAATGAACGAACAGCACACGCTGGGAATTTTTGAAGCCGGTATTTCTTCGGTTGGTGAAATGGAAAAGCTGGAAAAGATCATCCGGCCTTCCATAGGATTGTTGACCAACATTGGAGAAGCCCATGATGCAGGCTTTCAATCGCAGGGGCAAAAACTGCAGGAAAAGTTGGAATTGTTTAAGGACGCGGAAGTGGTTATTGGAGAGAGAACATTGGTAAGCAAGGTAAATCCTGCCCAGGAACTTTTTTCGTGGGGAAACACTGCGGATGTCAACCTTGAAATCCGGTCAGTTGTAAAAGCAAAAGAACAAACAACCATAGAGGCAATTTATAAGAATAAAGAAGTGGACATTATCATCCCTTTTACCGATGACGCTTCCATTCAGAACGCCATCAGTTGCTGGTGTGTGCTGTTGTATTTGAAAATGGATGAGGGCAAAATCCGGCAACGGTTTTTAAAACTGCATCCGGTGGACATGCGCCTGCAATTAAAGCATGGCATTAATGATTGCCTGGTTGTAAACGACAGTTATAGTGCTGATACGACGTCTTTAAAAATTGCTTTGGATTTTTTAAAACAGCAAAGTTCCGGATTAAAACGAACGGTGATCTTATCTGATTTTTTTGAAACCGGAAGATCGAAAAATGAACTGTACGCAGAAATAGCAGGCCTGCTAAAATCCTGCAACATTGAAAAAGTCATTGCTGTCGGCCATGAAATAGGAAAGGAACTTTCACCATTCTTCCCTGCCGCCCTTATCCGGAGTTATGCTTCTACTGAAGATTTGATTCTCGACTTTAAAACCTCTTCTTTTTACAATGAAATCATTCTTATAAAAGGCGCCCGCAAATTTGAGTTTGAACGCGTAGCGCAATTGTTTGAGAAAAAACTGCACCAGACCGTTCTGGAGATCAACTTGAATGCATTGGTGAATAATTTAAAAGAGTATCAAAAACAATTACAGCCCTCGGCCAAGGTAATGGCTATGGTAAAGGCTTTTTCGTATGGTAGCGGTGGCGCGGAAATAGCCAGTGTGTTACAATTTCACAATGTTCATTACCTGGGCGTTGCGTATGCCGACGAAGGAGTTGAATTGGTAAAAGCGGGCATCAGCCTGCCTATTATGGTAATCAATGCGGAGGAATCTTCTTTCCAGGCCATCGTGGATTATAACCTGCAGCCCGTTATCTATTCGTTTCCTTTGTTGCATGCGTTTGAAAATTACCTGAAAGAGCAGGGCGTGCTGTCTTACCCGGTTCACATCGAAATTGAAACGGGAATGAACCGCCTTGGCTTTGCCCTTGCAGAAGTAGAGGAACTCTCCAAATATATTTCGTCCCATCCTTTGTTTACGATCCAATCGGTATTCAGTCATTTAGCGGCCAGCGAAGACCCCTCACAAGATGATTTTACGCTCAAGCAAGCAGAAACTTTTAAACAGGCCGTCAGCATCATAAAAAAATATATTCCTTATCCCTTTTTAAAACATATTTCCAATACAGCGGCTATTGTACGCCATCCGCACCTGCAAATGGACATGGTGCGGCTGGGAATTGGATTGTATGGAATTGAAACAGACGGTGAAGAACAATTGGATCTACAGGCAGTAGCCACCTTACGGTCCACCATAGCACAATTAAAATTTGTCAAGAAAGGTGAATCGGTGAGCTATAACCGGAAAGGTATTGTAACGAGAGATTCAATGATTGCCACAGTACGTATTGGGTACGCCGATGGCTATTCGCGGCAGTTTAGTAATGGCGTTGGCAAAATGTGGATCAAAGGACAATTGGCTCCGGTGATTGGGTCTGTTTGTATGGATATGACCATGCTTGATGTAACCGATATTGCCGGCGTAAAAGAAGGCGACAGTGTGATCGTCTTTGGGTCTCCACTCCCTGTT
This sequence comes from uncultured Bacteroidota bacterium, assembly GCA_963697545.1. Lineage (GTDB taxonomy): Bacteria > Bacteroidota > Bacteroidia > Chitinophagales > Chitinophagaceae > Flavisolibacter. The sequence goes on from CAVOOL010000008.1 coordinate 41,542, forward strand.
CAGCAGGTAGCCGCCTGGATCAATACCATTCCGTATGAGCTGATGACAGGCGTTTCGCAAAGGGTGAAACGTATCTATTTTCATGAATAGAATTAACGTTTTAGAAGCCGTTCCCCGCACCCAACCCTTATCTTTGTTCCTTTAATTTTTTATTGTGAAGCTGCGTTCTGCCATACTGATTATCGCCATTGTCATTATTATTGATCAGGCTTTGAAGATCTGGATCAAAACCAACTATCCTTTGGGGCCCATAACCAATATGTTTGGCTTGCCCTGGGCTAAATTATATTTCATTGAAAACGAAGGAATGGCCTGGGGTTGGAAATTGGGTGGCGAATGGGGCAAGATGATGCTAACCCTGTTTCGATTGGCCGCCGTGATTTTTGGTTCCTGGTATTTGGGCAAAATTGTAAAGCAGAAATATTCAAGAGGTTTTATTGTTTGCGCTTCCTTAATTTACGCCGGTGCTTTGGGTAATTTAATCGATAGTTTATTTTACGGGTTGATATTTGAAGAAAGCACTTATACCCACATTGCCAGGATATTTCCCGCGGAAGGATATGGAAGTTTTTTACACGGCAAGGTGGTGGACATGCTTTACTTTCCCATGGTTCATTCTAATTTCCCTGATTGGATTCCTCTCATAGGCGGCAAGGAATTTGAATTCTTTAGTCCCATTTTCAATATTGCTGATGCTTCTATTTCGGTTGGTGTGATTACACTGCTGCTGTTTCAAAAAAGATTATTGAAGAAACACAACGAGGAGGATCATCTTACTGTTACCACCAGTACAGAAATAAGCGACCAGGCACAGGTTATGTAATGCAATTGCGAATTCATTATTCATAATTGCAAAACCAGCTTTCATCCCAATTCTTGGGGTTGTCGGCTATGTTTTTCTTTTTGGTGATTGCCTGCACCTCAGACCTGACAATAGCTAAATTTTTTTTCGGCTCTGTAGATTTTTGGGCCTCTGCATTAGCAAGGCGGAGCGGATAGCCGCTGAAATAAAGTAAAGCACCGGATTGATTTTTCATACTGGTTTGGATTTAGGATCATACCGGGTGTTTACACAGGCACTGTTAAATTAAATATTCTCTTTTGTAGATGCAATAGGCGGTTAGAGTTGCTTTATAACCAACCGGTAAGTATGACATCTTTTGTTCTGATTACTTCTTAATTGTTTATATTGGTGCAAATACTATTTCTTGCCGGTAAATAAAAATTCTGTACTGACCTCTCTGTTTGCAGCCATCGTTTGTTTCGCTGCTTATGCTTCCATCACTGCTTTTCGGAAAGCGTTCAATGTGGCGCCTTATAACGGACACCTTATAGCCGGACTGGATTATAAGGTGGTTTTAATTATTACCCAGGTGATGGGCTACATGCTGAGCAAATTCTATGGGATCAGGTTTATCAGCGAATTAAAAAATATAGGAAGGGGGAGGCTGATCCTTATTTTAACCGGCATCTCCTGGCTTGCCTGGCTGCTGTTTGCATTGATTCCGCCGCCTTATAATTTTTGGCTTTTACTCTTTAACGGGTTTCCGCTGGGCATGTTGTGGGGGGTATTGTTTTCGTACGTGGAAGGAAGAAGGGCCACCGATTTTATTGGTGCGGCCCTGGCGGTTAGTTTCATCTTTGGTCCGGGCATCGCCAAATCCACGGCCCAATTTGTAATGACGTCGTGGGGCGTGAATGAATACTGGATGCCATTTGTAACGGCGCTTCTCTTTTTGTTGCCGCTACTGTTTTTTGTGTATTTGCTTGAAAAAATCCCCATGCCCGATGCAGAGGATATAGCCCATAGAACGCAGCGCATCCCTATGACGGCCGACCGACCGCCGGCTGTTTGTAAAAACTTTTTTGCCGGGACTTGTTCTGTTGGTGCTGATCTACATTTTTGTCACGGTGTTGCGGGAAGTAAGAGATGGCTTTATGGCCGACATGTGGAGAGCATCGGGGGAGCGTTTTGACGCTGCTGTTTTTGCACAAACAGAAACATTGATATCCATTGCCATTTTGGTGATGATTGCCAGCATGGTCATTATTAAAAACAACCTTCGGGCCTTTGTTATTGCACAGGGTATCATGATGGCTGGTTTCCTTTTGTCGGGCATTGTTACCTGGCTGTACCTGCAACAGCAGATCAGTACTTTTAACTGGATGACCTTAGTGGGACTGGGTTTGTACATGACCTATATTCCCTACAACAGTATTTTGTTCGATCGCATGCTGGCCTCATTCCGGTATGCTGCCAATGTTGGTTTTTTAATTTATATAGCTGATTCCTTTGGTTACCTGGCAAGTGTAAGTGTGCTGCTTAGCAAAACTATTTTTAAGCTGCAACTAAACTGGTTGAATTTTTACACTTCACTTGTGCTGATAAGTTCTTGTGCAGGCATCTTCTTTATTCTTTTTTCTATGATTTATTTTAAAAGGAAGTTTAGGCTGTTGTCGGTAAAAACGGATACCAAACCACGTGAAACGGCAACCGTCAGACGTGAGACAAGAGTGAGATAGGAAGGAAGCGTTGCTACGCTTTCACGTCTGATGGCTGATGCTCACGGCTGAGCTGTAAGGCAGATTGGCATAAAATATAACCCGTCAAATAAAAAGGCCATCCCGTAAAGTGGATGGCCTTTTCAATAGCAGGCAATCATTTATTTCACAGTAAAATCAACCAGTTTATCGCCCCAGGCAAGGGACACTTTTCCATCTTTATCAATGGTGTAGGTTAGCTTTTCCTGCGGTGTGTTAGCCGTTTGTGGTTTTACATTCACTTGCAGGGCATCCTGTTCTTTATTTTTTGCATAATCAAAGGCGCCCCAGGTTTTCCAAACCTTATTGAAGATAATGGTCCATTCATCACCATTATCCGTCATAAATAAAGCATACTTTCCTGCAGGTAATGGTTTTCCTTCCACGGTCACGTCTTTATCGGTTTCAAACACAGTGGCTTCATTAGCGCCGGCACGCCAAACTTCGCCTTGCTTAGGTTCCACATCCTTTGCCAATTGTTCTTCCTTTTAAAGAAGGCTGGCTATAATCAATACTGATGGTAGCGCCGGAGGCAAGGGTTTGAGACACCTTAGCCGGCGGGCTGGGACGTTTCGATTTATCATCCTGTGCTTTTAGCGCAGAGGAAAATAATAAAGCTGAGCTTAATAGTGTAAGGGCAAATAATCTTTTCATACGAAAATTTTTATTGATGAAAGTTAAGCAGAGTGCTACAAATAACATTTTAATTTTTTATATCAATCCATGTGAGGTTGATTTTCGTTTTAACCGGCGATGGTAGGATTAAACGCTTTAAGCAATAAGCGCACCAGATTAAATAGGTAGTACAAGTGGTCTCCTAAATAGACTTTTTATAGCGTGAGTGGTTAGTGGTGAGTAAGAGAACTTAAAGCATTAGTTTTTCATTATTTGTTATTGATTATTAATGATGATGGATATTGGCGTTCCTTGTCCATTGCACCAATAATCAGTAATCAATAATTAATTTTCCCGGGGATGTTGCGTAGAAATTTTATATCAAACCGCTGTCAGGAAAACCATCATGAGACGGCAGGGGTGAGACAGCCTGCAGCTGTTCTCTGCTATCAACTATTAACTATCAACCTTCAGTCCTAATAGCCATATGGCATAAGAGAGCTTTTTCCCTCACCATTCACTACTCACCACTCACAAATGCCCTTTGTGAGTGGGCTTCATACACTGCCGCTTCAATTCAAACAGATAAAGCCCTCAATTCATCACTGGCAAATTTTGAATTTATGCTTCAATGGGTTTTCTTGCAGCCATAAACCATAATTTATGAGAAAAATCCTACTTACCGTACTTACTGTCATCACCGCAATTGGCGTTTCTGCCCAATCCATACCCTCTTCCGAAGAGATAAAAAAAGAGGGATGAATACAAGCCAAAGCTTGGGAATAAAAGCAGGATACAACTGGTCTTATATTAGCGGCAGTTCGGAAGGCTTTAAAAAAGAAAGCAACAATGGCTTTATGATTGGTGCTTTTTATGCACCCGTTTCCAGAGGTTTAGGTTTTCGTACGGAAATTGTTTTCTCCCGCCAGGGATACAGTTTTGATAACGGTGGGACAAAACACCGATGTGCAGAACGATTACATTTATCTTCCTCAGCTGACTACGTACACCATTGCAAAAAGAGTGCAATTGCAGGCCGGTGCACAAATTGGTTACCTGCTTAAGGCAAGAACATCAACAGGTTCAAAAGACAGTACCATTACAGGTCTTATGAATCGGTTTGATTATGGTTTTGCAGGCGGAATAGAAATCTATCCTTTCAAAGGTTTGCTGATTGGTGGCAGATACAATTTAGGCTTAGGTAAACTATATAAGCAATACAGTTCTCCATCACCCTATCCTTTGCCTTTCAATCCGGAAACAACTGATTTTAAAAACGGGTTGGTGCAGCTTTTTGCAGGATACAGGTTTTAGTGTAAATCTTTAGTAGTGCATTGTGGTTTCATTTAGCCTGCCCTGAAGTGATTGTAGAAAAAAACCAATCGACAGTTTCGCATAGATAGTGTGTGTTTTCTCTGGCCCCTGGTGTAATGCCGGGGGCTTTTGCATAATTTGTTTTTGCTTACCTGAAGCTTCGAAGAAATCAGGAATCTTTTCTTGCGCTAAGTGTAAAGCCAATGGTGGTGCCTACATTTTCTTTGCTGCGTACGTGCATGCTGTGGCCGTGTGCTTCAATAATATGTTTACAAATGGAAAGCCCCAGACCGGTTCCCGTAGCATCGCGGTTGCGGCCTTCGGTGGTGCGGTAAAAACGCTCAAATATCCGGTCTAAATGTTTTTCGGGGACGCCCATGCCATCGTCACTGATCTCTACCAAAATATTCTTTCCGTCGGTATTGTACATGCTGGCTACTACCGAGCCCTCGTGTTTTCCATATTTAATGGCGTTATCAACCAGGTTGGTAATCACCTGTCTTATTTTTTCCTTGTCGCCATATACCACCAAGCGGTTTTTCACATCCTTTTTTTATAGAAAAGGAAATGTTTTTTTGCTCTCCTTTCCAGGATAAGCGATTCAAATACTTCTTTTACCACATCCTGAATTACAAAATTTTGCTTGTGCAGTTTTATTTCGCCTCTTTCCAGTTTTGATATTTCGTCAAGGTCCTTTATAAGGTTGACAAGCCGCTCTACATTTTTGCCGGCTTTTTCAAGAAAACGTTTGTTGACCTCAGGGTTTTCCAGGGCGCCCTGCAAAAGCGTATCTACGTAACCCTGTATGGCAAAAACAGGGGTTTTAAATTCGTGGGAAAGATTCTGAAGAAATTCTTTCCGAAACGTTTCATTTTTTTTCAGCAGTTCTATTTCGCGGCTGCGCTGCGCTGCCCAGTCTTCCACATCTTCTCTTACTTCGTCTATGCTTTTTTTAGGAAGAATATATTTATAGTACATCTCTTCCTTTTTACTGGCCTTGGTTTGATTAATGAATTTGTAAATGAGCTTGATCTTTCTGTAAATAAAATTCTGGATAATGGACAGGATAAGAAGATAGCTGCCGCTGAAGATGAGGACAAAAGCAATCAACCCTTCCTTCCAATTTTTTTGCAAAACAAAAATGCCCAGGCTGATGGGTATGGAAAGGACCAATGCCGTAAAAGCGGAAAGCTGACGGGGAGAAAGATTTTTTTTGTCAATCATGATGATTTATTAGTGCAAATATCAGACAAGCGGAAGACAGATGGTAGGGTGAGTGGTGAGTAGTCAGTGGTGAGTAATGCAAACCGCTGGCAGGAAAACCATCGTGAGACGTGAGATGGCGACCTCGACCTTCTGTCATCTACCATCTATCAACTATCATCTGTCATCCTGATAGCCGTTTGGTATAAGAGAGCTTTTTCACTCACCACTGACCACTCACTATTCACCACTCACAAATGCGCTTCATTCACCGTTCTTTTTCAAGCAGCATTCTTAAAGTTCAAACTTATAGCCAACACCTTTTACCGTGGTAATGCAATCCACCCCCAGCTTTTGCCTGATCTTACGGATATGAACATCGATGGTCCGGTCGCCGACAATGACATCATTTCCCCATACCTGGCTCAGAATTTCATTTCGCAAAAACACCCGGCCGGGTTTTGTGGCCAGCAAATAGAGCAGTTCAAATTCTTTTTTGGCCAGCACAATTTCTTTTCCTTCAAATTCCACTACAAATTTTTCCGGATCGATGATGAGGCTGTCTACCGTAATGATCCTGCTTTCCGGTTTTTTTATTCTTCTGAACAAAGCGTTCACCTTGCTTACAAAAACATTCGGGCTTACAGGCTTGGTTACATAATCATCGGCGCCGGTGCTGAATCCTTTAAGCTGCGTAGCTTCATCACTGAGTGCGGTTAAAAACATGATCAGGGTGTCTTTAAACACGGGTTGTGCTCTCAATATCTCGCAAACTTCCATGCCGTTTTTTTTGGGCATCATCATGTCCAGCACAATCAGGTCGGGCTGGGTTAATTTGGCCTTATCAATGGCTTCACTGCCGTCCTTAGCCGTAATAACCTGGTAGCCTTCTTTTTCCAGGTTGTACTTTAATATTTCTAAAATATCCGGCTCGTCGTCTGCTATAAGTACTTTTCTCCCCTTTGAGTCCATGACTTGCTCTTTGCCGCAAACCTACAGGAAAAGGGGGTTCCACATCAATAATTGACACTTGCGTAACAAAGACTTAATAAAAAATTAATGAGAACGGGCAGCCAAAAAGGGCTATTTGCAACACAAAGGGTTTATTTACTGTCTTTTATGAAAGAATTCATCCTTAACTAACGATTAAAGCTTCGGGTATTAAATTTGTAGTATGAGGCGCATGGTTCCAACCTTACGATTACTTTTTACAAGTCTGCCATTTCTGATGAGTTTGCATTCCTATGCGCAAACCGACAAAGATTGCAAGCCTCCTATTGGCCGGGCTCTTTGGCACGACAGAATTGACCGCGAACAAAAAAATGCTTTGAAGGCTGATGGAAAAGGCGACCAGTTGTTTTTTGCCGGCAACAATGAGGATGTCAATTATTTTGTTACACAAACCATTGTGCAAAGAATTGATGTGCTTCAATGCAAGATTGAAACCGATTCCGCCATCGGCGATCAAAAGAAAAAAGCCTATTTACTGGGGGTTGAAAGGATGCTGAAGAATTTTATAAATAGTTACCGCAGCCGCCAGTTTACGCCTTCACGGCTTCCGGATTTGCTGGATGCCTTTGAAACAGCGATGGAAAAAGATAAAAAAGGCGAAACCATCGAGCCGATTGTAGAAGAAAGCCCTTATGAAGTGGGCAAATTGCTGGTGGCCAGCCAGGCCTTTGACCGGAATCCGGGTGTAAAAAATGCTCAAAATATTCTTATACGAAAATACTGTGCCCTTCATCCCGACAAGATCTTTATAACACTGAGAGACAATCCTGATGTGCCTTTTCGGGACAGCCTTATAAAAGTGGCCGGTTATAAATATCCAAGGTTTCTTTACGATTATGCCGCTGCCAATAACCGCCTGGGGCATGCCATACGCAAAGTAGATGATCCCTTTATTCAAACAGTTTCAAAAATGGCTACCAGCAGCGGAAGCGGGCAGTTATATTTTCCCTTTCTGGATAACCTGATCAAGGGCAATATGAAGCTGGCTGATATTGACGCGGTAAAAGAAAATGACGTCAAATACTATAAGCTGCTGGTAAAAACAAAAATGGATTATGTGCAGCGTTCGCTGCAGGGCGAAAAAATACTGGAAGTAGAATCGCTGTCAAAGATGCTGGAACAAAAAGGCAAGGATGTATTCATCAAAGAGATCAATGGCCTGCATGAATCGCCCAATGCCGTACGTTTTCAGATCTTGCAGCAACTGACTCCCCAGGAACTTTATTACCTGGTGATTGCCGGTGAAACGGATGCTTATACCTCCAGCTATGTGAACGGTATGTATCCGCTAATGATGCAAAAGATCGGGAACCGGGGCGATTCTTTGTTAATGAGTGTGGGTTTCGACCGGTTTAAAAAATTTATTAAAATAGCCGCCGGGTACAATACGCTAAGCAATTTTCTGGGCAGCTTTCCCAACAAAGAGCAGGCGCAAACCCTGATGAGGGCCTTTGTGAACAACCTTGAAACCTCGCACGGGTTGGAAGACGGGGTGGATGTGGCCGACTCCTATGCCAGCATTGAAGAAACCATTAAACCGGTAGCGGTGGAAATGGTGAATAATGTGAAAGCTGAACTACGACAGGAATGTAGCTGCGGGCAATAAAAGAGGCATGGTGATCTATAACCTGCTGTATAAATTATTTCAGTCGGCAACGGATAGTTCCATTAACCTGTCGGCGGAGTTTGGAATTCCGCCGGTGTATACTATCGATTACGAATCTTTGGTAGCCGACTCGGCGCACAGGGTAGTAACACAGGTTTTCTTTTATGGCGATGAGGATGGAAGAATGAACTACCGTGGTTTTATCCCGCAATTCTCCAACGGCAATTGGAAAAAAATAGAGGACAACAAGTATTGGATCGCATTCGCTTCCACGAAAGGAAAACCCATTGCTATTTATGCCAACAAGCCTCTGGATGAACAAACCGGTGAACTGGATAAGGCACAGAAGTCTTTAAACAATTTTCTGGAACAAAAAGGTATACAGCCTACCGTTGTCATACATCGTGGTCATAGTTATTATGCCCCCTACACCATTGAGCAAATACAGCCTGCCGCTAAAATTGTTTTCCTGGGTTCTTGCGGCGGTTATCATTTAATACATGATGTATTGAAACATGCGCCCGATGCCCATATCATTGCTTCCAAACAAATTGGCAAGCAGGTGATCAACCAGCCGTTTATAGACATGCTGAATGAAAAACTGCGGGTGGGTTCCAATATTGACTGGATGCCTTTCTGGAAAGAGTTCAAGGCAAAAGCCGGAAAGGTGGAAGGATTTGACGATTACATTCCTCCGTATAAAAACCTGGGCGCTATTTTTATTAAAGCGTACAAAATAGCAATGGGCGAAGATGCTGATGATGAAGAATAGAACGGGCCGCTGCCATTTACCTGGTCTTCTTGTTCTCTTAATTGTTCAAGCCGGTAAGCTGATAGTTAATATGGGCTTAATAATAAAAGGAAATGACGAAAGGGAATTCCGGGTTCCTGATTGCCAGTAACTTTGTCGCAAAGCAAAGGAATTGAATACCGCTAAAAAAACATTTGATACAGCCCTTTTAAAAAGAGTTTTACAATTTACACGGCCTTACAGAAAAATATTTATCTGGTCTATTGTGCTGGCTGTTGTTTTAGCTGCTTTCACGCCGGTTCGTCCTTTCCTGATCCAGTACACGGTCGATAAATTTATCGCAGGTAAAAACTACGACTGGATCATTTATATTACCATTATTCAAATTGCCTTCCTGCTTTTAGAAACCGGTTTGCGTTTTTATTTTTCCTACATCACTACCTGGCTGGGTCAGGCTGTGGTAAAAGATATCCGGGTAAAGGTGTTTAAAAAAGTACTTCACCTCAATCTCCGCCAGTTCGACAAAACGCCTATCGGAACCTTAACCACACGTACCGTAGATGATATTGAACGCATCAATGATATTTTTGCCGATGGTTTGATTCCCATTATTGCCGACCTGCTTTCTATTTTATGTGTGTTGGGCATTATGTTCTGGACCGATTGGCAATTAACCCTGGTCTGCCTGATTCCTTTTCCGATCATTATTGTGGCCACTTATTATTTTAAAGAAAGCGTCAACAAATCTTTTCACAAGGTGCGCAACGCCGTTTCCAACCTCAATGCCTTTGTGCAGGAACATATTACCGGTATGAACATCGTGCAGGCCTTTGCAGCAGAAAGAAAAGAGGGGGATAAGTTTAAAGCCATCAACAAGGAACACCGCAACGCCAATATCAAAGCCATTTTTGCTTATTCGGTTTTCTTTCCTATTGTAGAAATTGTTCTGGCCCTGGCTATGGGATTGATTGTATGGTTTACGGCAAAAGAGGCCTTGTCGCTGCAGGTGAGCCAGTACGGTAAAGTGACGGCTTTTATACTTTATCTAAACCTCATTTTCCGTCCCTTGCGTGTGATTGCCGATAAGTTCAACGTGCTGCAAATGGGAATGATTGCCAGCGAACGGGTATTTAAAGTATTGGATAATGAGGATGTGATGGCAAACAAGGGCAGCTATGCACCTGAACTGGTAAAGGGAAAAGTAGAATTTGAAAATGTATGGTTTGGATACGACGAGAAACATCCCGTACTGAAGAATATTTCTTTTGTAGCACAGCCGGGCCAAACAATTGCCATTGTGGGGCATACAGGCAGTGGAAAAACCACCATTATCAGTTTGCTCAACCGCTTGTATGAAGTCAATAGGGGCCATATTAAAATTGATGATGTGGCCATTGAAAAGTATCAGTTGGATGCTTTACGCAAAAGCATTGGTGTGGTGTTGCAGGATGTATTTCTGTTCTCCGGTTCGGTAATGGATAATATTACCTTGATGAATCCCGGTATTTCCAAAGAAAAAGTAGAAGAGGCCGCCCGGCTCATTGGCATGCACGAATTTATTTTGCAGCTTCCCGGCGGCTATGATTATAATGTAATGGAGCGGGGTGCTACGCTTTCTGTAGGGCAAAGGCAATTGCTCTCCTTTATCAGGGCCCTGCTTTATAATCCTTCTATACTAATATTGGATGAAGCTACTTCTTCGGTAGATACCGAAAGTGAACAAATGATTGAAAAAGCCATTAACACGTTAATTGCTGACCGCACTTCCATTGTGATTGCCCACCGGCTTTCAACCATACAAAGGGCCGATAAAATAATAGTGCTTGACAAAGGCGAAATAAAAGAGATGGGAACCCACGCAGAACTGCTGGCAAGGGGTGGCTTTTATGCCAAACTTCACCAAATGCAGTTTGAGAAAAAAGCGGTTTTGATATAAGAAAAATAGTGGTGCTTAATAGTCAGCGGTACCTGATTGCATAAACTATCTTATTTGCAGACATAATTTAAGCTTCGCTTCGAAATTGAAAAATTTTAACCGGCGAAATTTATTTTAAAAGGGCTCAACGAAATTCTATTTGTGAGCAATGAAGTATTCACGAATGCTATTCCATTGCCTGGCTATTGGCAATATTTGGTTGTGTGTTCATCCTTTTTGACTTCTTTTTTTCAACTGAAAAATCTTTTTCCCTTCCGGTCTTAATTTCTTCCTTCATATAATTGAAACAGAACGTTTACGTTGCCTTGCGGCAGTAACTCGAACCTTGCTTCTGTTTTTTTGCCCTGCATAGCCAAAAGGTTTACAAGACGAGCATCAACCTTGTAAAAAGAGCCCTTTTCACATGTTCATCGCCACATAAACTCCGTCAGGCTGACATAATGATTTGATTCATCCGCATGAATACGGTATACAGTTGGATAATACGTATTGGTTGGTGCATAGAATTGCGGCGCCGGAATAGCATTTTGAGAAACGGTATTGCTTTGGATAAGTGCTAGCGTTGCCATGGGTTCAAAGAATGTTACCTGACCATTATAGCTTCCATAAATGAACGTTTTTGTAAACGGCTGTCCGTTTAGTTCTGGCGATGTCACATCTACCCAATGTTTGCCCATTTGGGGCACACCACCCGGTATGGGAATATAGGTTGGCGGGATGTAGCCGGCCGGAGGAAAATTATCGAACAGTGCCGCAGTGGCATTACTAAACAGTGGAATAGCCAGCCTGTCCTGAATAGACATTTTGTAAAAATGAAAGTCGAAATGCGGGCGGTCGTACACATGTTCTGGTTCATGACCGTGCGGATTCCAATTGACAGTGATGTGATCAAATGGTGTAGCTTCCTTTGCTTTGGAATGAAGCGGTAGCAAAAATTCTGTTTCTTCTTCGGGTAACCCCATGAGTGCTGCATTCGTCATTTCTATAGTTAGCGCGACTGGTTGGCCGGTTTTGTCAAGCTCAATAAGCGACCGGGCCTTTCCATTTCCCATCCTCACTTCAGGGCCTTTGAAAATGTTGGTCCTACTAGCTTTCGTTTTGGCTGTTGTTGGCAGCTGGGCTTGGGGATTTTCGGCAGTTGTAGCCATTTCTTTTTTACAAGACGTAATGCAAACGAAAAGCACAGACGCCAGGATCAATTGTAATTTCATAATTGAACATTTTATAGTTAAAAAAATTAAGGCAGCTGGTTCAGGAGTGGTCAAGATGTGGAAAACGAATGCCGTATTTCATGGCCGTTGCAACGAGCTTTTCCAGGATAGATGTAGAAAGGCCCGTCTTTTTATTTTGCTGCAACGATGCCATTTCGAGGAAATAGTTGATGAAATTGCCGGGCATGACAAAATTCAATACGTTGCTTGTAGGAGTGAGCACCTCAAAACTGTGTACACAGTTCCTGGGCAGAAACATCACATCACCCGCACTGCACTCATATTTTTCTTCCGATACGATATAGGCTATTGAACCGGATTGTATAATATAGATCTCGTCTTCAAGGGTATGAATATGAGGGGGCGGTTCCATGCCTCTTTTTTCCTCCATCTGTAACAATCCAAAGCTGCCACCGACTTTATCGGGAGAAATGAGTACACGAAATTTTTGCTGCAGGTAATAATATACTTTGCTGGTTTTAAAATCGGCCTGTATGGGAGCAAAGGGAAGGCCGTATTTTGATAGTTGAGTGGGAATGGAAGTTTCGCTCATGAGACGTTGTTTTGTTAAAGCTACATTGCCTGGTTCTGCAAACGATCATTCTGACAGCCGGGTAATATGCTTACTTTTAGGAAAGTAACCCCTAATCATTATGAACGATAAACCCATCTACAAAGGCTGTCCCGTACAACATACACTTCAGTTTTTAAGCGGAAAATGGAAAATCGGTATCCTTTGGAACCTGAAAAAGGGCGCCTTGCGTTTTGGTGAACTGAAAAAGCTTCTTCCTGGCATCACTGAAAAAGTGTTGATGCAGGACTTGCGCTTTTTTCAAAGTAAAAATTTTATTGACCGGGTTGTATTTGCAGAGGTGCCGTCTCGTGTTGAATATCATTTAACAAAGGAAGGCTTGTCTTTGCTGCCTATCATTGTAGAAATCATTAACTGGGGCTATGCCAACATGCAAAACGAAAAGATTTCCCACATGATGCAAAACACCCCCATAAGCGTCATCGAAGAAATTTCCTGATGATAAGGAACTCACTTGAATAAAGAGAACTTTACCTGGGTTCGGAGGAGGAAACATTTGAACTCTGGTACATATGTACAGGGCAGATATAATCGAACTTCATAGAAGCTATTTTCGTCTTTTTTAACCCTTCGCATCAAAATCCATCCCAGTTTGCTCAAACAGGCAATTTGTAGCCTCGCCGCGAATCGAACGCGGATCCAGGGCTTCGGAGACCCTTATACTATCCATTGTACTACGAGGCCAATTATGAGTTGTGGGTTGATAAGTCCGCGAAGGTTCCGGCGGATCAACCATTTTCAATAGCTTAATGTATCATCTACTTGATCAATTCATGTGCATTGGTGGCAAAGATCTTAACGGCAATGGCCAGCAAAACTACGCCAAAAAATTTTCGTATCGCAATCAATCCTCCGGGACCCAAAATTCTTTCAATAACTTTTAGTGATTTTAATACAAGAAAAACAACAATCAGGTTTAGCAATATCGCTAAAAGCACTGTAGTTTGTGCGTAGTTGGCTTTTAAGGAAATAATGGTGGTTAAGGTTCCCGAGCCTGCAATTAATGGAAAGGCAATTGGCACTACCGTTGCCGCCCTCACATCTTTTTCACTTTTAAAAAACTCTGCGCCTAACACCATCTCTAACCCCAGGATAAAAATAACGATAGAACCGCCCACTGCAAAAGAGCGTACATCTAAACTCAACAGGTTTAAAAAAGGTTCGCCCAGGAATAAAAAAAGAATCATTAAAGCGCCGGATATTAAAGTAGCCCTGCCTTCTTTAATGCCGCCCATTTTATTTTTTAATGAGATCAATATGGGGACGGAGCCAATAATGTCAATTATGGCAAAAAGCGTAAACCCTACTGTCAGTATATCCTTTATATTTAATTCCATAGTCGTCAAAATAGGTTGATCTGCAATGAAGTTAATGACCTATTCTTAAAAATTGTACCAGTTGAGAAGGAACCTTGAAAAATTGGGAAAGCCCTTATGTGAAGGAGCTTTCTTCATTCAGCTGTTATTTGAAAGCATAAAAAGTTTTTTACTTGTTTGGAAGATTATATGCTTATAGAAGAAACGGTCCATGTTTTTATGCCTGATTACCTGATAAAAAATAAGAGGTTAGAAAGGCTGATCAACTGTTCGGCGGCAGCAAATCACAAAAATAAAACCCTGCCGGGGGCTGGGGAGTGGTAAAGCAATTTTGTGTTTCAGTTTTAGGTGCCGGATATTCTTTGAAAATCAATTCTCCCTTTTTAAAACCAACCGGTTGGCTAAATATTGGCCCGTCAAATACAAAAGAATGGTATTCTCCATTTTCGCCACACACATCAACGTTTGCCGGCAGGTCCTTAATAAAAGAGGCGTCCAGTAACCGTCCGCAAAAACTTTTATCCAGCATGGCCGCATTTACACAAACAATTATGGCCTTAAAGCCAGATGCAAAAAAGGAGTGTATTAATTCTTTGGTATCTGTCTTCCACAATGGAAATACACATTCCAGCCCGTCTTTTGCGTAAAGTTGCTCCCGGTACGATTTTAAATCTTCCAAAAACAAATCACCCGATACCGCATGGGTGAATCCTTTTGCCTTGAGCATTTGATTAGCCCGGCTTACGGCCTGTTCATATGCAGCCATGCCGGGTTGTTCCGGCAATTCTATCAGGTATAAGGGCAGTTGCAGGGCCGCCGCTTGTTGTTCCAATAAAGTCCTTCGTACGCCGTGCATGGAGATACGGTCCGTACTGGCATTGATGGTTGTGACCAGGGCTTCGATGCCCAGGCCCTGTTGTTTGGCTTTATATAAGCATAGAGCGGAGTCTTTACCTCCGCTCCAGTTTAAAAATGCTTTCATCAACTAATAGTTTACAAACGAAAACGAAAACCGCCATAAGCATTAAAGCCGGCCGTGTTGTATCCGTAGATATCAGAATATTTTTTGTCTCCAATATTTCTAATATCTGCAAAAAGTTTTAATCGCTGGTTTAAAAATCCATACTCTGCATAAAAATTGACCAGCACATAATCGTTTAATGTGATGTCCTGCGCTGCATAAGTTACAGGATCAAAATAAATGTCTTTGCTTTTGCCAACAACGTTAATCTGCACATTAGCATAAAATGCTTTGGTTACCTGGCTTCCTAAAGAAAGGGTCAAGGTGCTTTTGGGCCGCCTGAGCAGGTTAAAAAAGCTGGTGTCTTTCCCCATTTGCTTTGTCGTAATCTTACCGTTTACATAGCTGTAAATAGCTTTCAGTTGTATTTTTTCTGCCAGCAGTGCTTTTCCCTCTATTTCAAAGCCATGATCGTTTTGTTTGTCCTGGTTAATATAAATGGAACGGAAAGTAGTACGATTGTAAAAGAAGGCGATGACATCTTTTATGTGCCTGTTAAAATAGGTTGCACGAATGTTTAGCTTTTCATCTTTTGAAAAGTATTGCAAACCGCCTTCGATATTAATAGAGGTTTCCGGCTTCAGCTCTTTATTACCATACTCAGAAAAAAGCTGGTAAAGGCTTGGTGTTTTATAGCCGCTGGAAGCATTGGTAAACACCTTCACTCTTTTTTGAATGAAATAAGAGGGGTTGAGGTTGAAAGCGAAATTGCTCCCGTATTCTGAATGATGATTGAAACGTCCGCCGCCTTCAATAGCAAAATTGTTTTTAAAATAATTTAAAGCAGCATAGGCGCCTAATTGTTTTTGCTTTACACTATCACCGCTGAAAGCAGGCCTTTCAATCACAGGAGAATAAATATTTTTTTGGATGGCCTGGAAATCGGTAGAAGAAGACCTCAGATCAGCTCCCACTGTAAGTCTTGCCTGTTTGAATGGATAAATAGCAAAGGCTTCTGCAAAATGTTCATTAGCATCATAAGCAGATTGATTAAAGCTATAGTAACCATTGCGGCTTTTGACAGAATCATCCAGGTAATTGCGTTTTGTCTTGTTAAACTGGTAAAGTACATTCAACTGCGTATTCCTCCCAAGGGTAAATGTATTCCTAATGCCTGTTTGTAAGTTTTTAGCCGCATAGGTAAAATCCAGTTCATCTACAAAAGCATCCTGATCCAAGCTGCCCTTGTTCTTGCTATACCGTAGGTAAGGCTGAATGCGCCATTGTTTGGTAGCTTGCACACCAAAGTTGGCTTGCACGCTGTTTTGGGTATAACCATCTTTATCATATACCGAAGAAGACGTGGCTGGTTGTTGGGCTTCTGAAAATCCGTCGGTTTTAAAATGGGTGTACCCAATGTTGTAATCAAAAATGCCGCGTTGGCCATTAATACCTGCGTTCAGCCGTTGGGTAGCAAAGCTTCCATAATGTGCCGTTGCAAATGCTGAAAAAGGTTTTGTGCCCGACTTTCGGGTGATGATATTGATCACACCGGCAATGGCGTCGCTGCCATAAAGGGTGCTTTGGCTTCCTTTCAAGATTTCAATACGTTCCACGTTATCAACAGGAATGTAGCGAATGTCAAAATTGCTGCCAATGCCCGAAGCGTCGTACACCGGCACGCCGTCAATCGTAATCAATGTATAATCTACCTTGGCGCCGCGTACGTAAATGTTTTTTTCTTTGCCCGCATTGTTGGTGTAGCCGTTGATGAAAACACCACCCATCTCTGTGATCACCTGCGACAGGTCCCGGCTGCCGGCATGTTCAAGGTCTTGTCTTGTAATTACCGTTACTACTTTTCCGGTCTCTGTTGTCTTGGTGGAGAATTTGGTAGCTGTTACCGTTACATCTTCCAAGGAATGCGTACTGTCCTGTTGTGCTGAAAGTTGACTGCTGATGAAGACCGCAGCCACAGCAAAAATTTTTCTCATAATGGTTCAAAAATTTTTTGTGACTGCTTCCTGGTAAACGAAAGAGAAGATAATCCGCGAGCCTTATCATCTCTGCTTTTCACCCGAAAGCATTGAAATTTGTGTAACGTCATTGGCAGGTCTTCTGGCTTGGCTCACTGTTGATGCCTTCCCGTCCGCGTTTGGGACAGTGGCCTGGTAATCAACAGTTGAAGTGGCTGCATGCACCACTCCTGAACCTTACAGCTACGGGGATAGCGCCGGACTTACACCGGCTTCCCTTTTCATTCTTCGCCTGAGGCGGAGAAACCAATCACGAAGCGCAAATGTAGATAAGTAAAACGGATGCCGAAAGAATTTTTCTACAGCTTATGTGTAAGTAATGAGGTACTTAGCTTCTGTACTGCTATCACCGTTCCTTGCGTCGCACACTTCGGCGGTTGGTAGTCTGTTGGGCACAGCTGGTTACAGCAAACATGGGTTGCCCTTTATAAATAAAAGAGGTGGTTCCTTGTTTTCATTCTAAGAAAAGCCTTCAAAGCTCCTGCATTATGCAGTAGTAACAGATTCCTTCTTACTTTTAGGGCCGTTTACATGGACAAAGAGCTTTCACAAATACCATTCGATTTTGCCCAGCCGGAAGAAAAAGAGCCGCCGAAAGAAATTTCTGCAGAATCTTCTGCACCGCCGCCCAAACCTGCAGCGCCTAAAGGCACCCGGGGCAGAAAGGCATTGAAGGACATTGAAGCAGAAGTGGACCTGGTAGAAGTACCGGAAGACGAGATCCTTTTTCAAAAGCAATACTATTCGATTGGCGAAGTAGCGGCCATGTTCAAGGTAAATATTTCATTGATCCGTTTTTGGGAAAATGAATTTGATATCCTGGAACCACGCAAAAACCGAAAAGGGGACCGGTTCTTTAAACCTACCGATATAAAGAACCTGCAAATGATCCACGATCTTTTGCGCCGGCGCAAGTTTACCATTGAAGGCGCCAAGGATTTCTTAAAAAAGAACAAACAGGCCAAAGAAAAATACGAGATGGTGCAGTCTTTACAAAAAATGAGAGCTTTCCTGCTGCAGTTGAAGGCCAATTTGTAGCATCTCTTTAACAACGCACAACTTTTTTCTTCTCTTCTCCATCTTAAATTTGAATACAATCATTTTATATGAAGAAGGCTTTATTCTTTGCTGTCCTCTTACTATCAACAGGACTTGTTTTTGCGCAGTCTGCAGAAGTCACTCACGATGCCAGCGGCGAGAAAGTGATCAAGGGCTTTATGACAAAACAGCAACTGGCTAGCGATTCCTCTTTTAAATGGTTTGCCCAGAACCAGCAAGGATACACACCGTACCAAAACGCTTTACAGGCGTTTAAAGCCAATAAGGATTCTATTACTATTGTGGCCTTTGGCGGTACCTGGTGCGGCGATACCAAATTTATTTTACCCAAATTTTTTGCCCTCACCGATGCGGCCGGTTTCTCTCAGGACCGGGTAGTACTACTGGGTGTAGATCATAACAAAAAAACCATTCAGCACCTTGCTGAAGCTTTTGGTGTAACCAATGTGCCCACTTTTATCGTAATGAAAAACGGAAAGGAAATTGGCCGGGTGGTGGAATACGGCAAGTATGGAATGTTTGATAAAGAGTTGGGTGAAATTATATCCGGCGCCGCAAAAAAATAATTGGAGTTTCGTTGCTATAAAATAAAAAGGCCTCTTTAAGAGGTCATTTTTATTTTGGCAATCGGGTTTTTTCTTCCACCTGTATTTTTATTTCCAGTTTTTCCATGGTTTGCAAAATAAAGAAGTTCACCCGTTGCCTTATATCTGTAAATTGATTCCAGGGAATCGGTGGCGTAAAAAATTCAACAAAGACTAAAAAGCCCTGTATCCTTATATCGTTGAACAGCACATTAAAGTTTTGAATTTCTTTTATAGAAGATAAATAAGCTTTCACTTCGGTAAGTAACTGGTCAATCTTGTGCGGCGGCGTACGCAGGTCAATAAACAAATTGATCTCACCCCTGATCTGTGAGCGCAGGGAAATGTTGTCAAGAATACTATCTACCATTTGCTTGTTGGGCACTGTTACATACGATTTTTCAGCGGTTCTTACCCTTGTGCTTCTAAGGCCTATCCGTTCTACCGTGCCGTTAATATTCTGCACTTTCACATTATCGCCGGTAGTGAAGGGTTTGTCAAAAAAAATAACAAAGGAAGCAATCAGGTTTTCCAGGCTTTCTCTTAGGGCCAGGGCAATGGCTGCACCTACAATGCTTAAGCCTGTAAGCAAGCTGCTTATATCGTAGCTGAAAGCAAAGTGCAGCAACATCATCACACCAATAATACCAATGATGACTTTGAGAAAATCACGGAAAAAAACAATGAGCTGGTTGTCTCCCTGATTTGGCGTTCGGTTAGCTCTTATTTGCAGCACACTGGCAATAAAATCAATGATGCGCAGCAGCAGCCAGATAAAAGCAATAACCTGGATAGAAATGGCGATGGACAGGATTATTTTTTCAATAGGATATCTGTAGATATTGAAATGTAGCTCAGCCGGAAAGTTCAGCCGGTACAGTGCTATAATAGAAACACTGATCACCAGAAAAGTTCCTAAGGGCTGAATGACCAGGTTTACGAATTTTTGCTGATCAAATGTTTTCCATGCTCTTGTAAAAAGCTTACAAAGCAGGATGGCAATGTATTTAGAGATCAACCGGTTTAAGAACAATACAAACAGGAGGATGCCTGCCACCCACAAATACTCACGAACAGTATTACCTAAAAATATCCTGTCTAAAAAAGAGTTCATCTACAGAGTTTGGATAAAATTATAGATTACTCTCCAATCAGAATCTATATTGATAGATATGCAGGGAATCATTTGTAAACGTAACCAGCTTGCCGGCAGTGGAAAAGGAGCGAATATAAGGTTGGAAAGAAAAAGGGATTTGTTTTTTTGTATCAATGAAAGTGGCGGTGTTATAAACCACAATTTCGTTTTGATGTGTTTGAATAAGATAGTTTTCTTTTACCGCAATGCTTTGCCATTTTTTCAAGGGAATTTTTTTCTTAAAAGACCCATAGTTGTCAAACATAAAAATACCGTTGGCGGTATCGGCCAAAAAAACAAAACCATTATCGTTAATGATCTTTTGCGGCCGCATGGGCTCACTGAAAATTGTTCTGAAATCCGGTGTTTCCAAAAGCTTGTTTCCCTGTTCGTCCACTTTCTTCAGCTTGTTGTCGTATTCATCAAACACCCAGATATTATTATCATACGATGAACCAACAGCGCCGGGTTGAAGAATGTTGTGGCGGCGCAGATCAAGTGTGGAACGGTTGCTTAAGAACCGGTCCAGCAAAACCACTGTAGAAAAATCTTTGTAAAATAAAAGAGGACGTAAAGGATTGGATACATCCAGGGAAAACAGCTTTCCAAAATTTCTTACCTGGTTATAGATGCCGGTTGAATCACCATTGGAATCAAATTTTCTTATTTGCCCGGAGGAAGAAATAATATAGAGGTTGTCCAAGTTATCAATAGCCGCATCAGCAATATCGCCGGTATAGGTTTTTACTAAAACAAAAGCGGAATCGGTGGCAGGCAAAGTGGCTTTCTGTGCAAAAGAAAACTTTACACAGACCAGGAAGGAGATCATTATAGGCAAGAATGCTCTCACCAGTTCTTATAAATTTTATTTTCTTTTCCGGTATAGGATTTTAATTGCATTTGCTCGCCGTCAAACACGGCATAGGTGCAAAAATTGATCCATTCGCCCAGGTTAATATAGCGACTATCGTTGGAAAGACGAAAATCTATAGGTAAGTGTCTATGCCCGAACACAAAAAAATCAAAATGTTTTTGCTGTAACACTTCCTTGCTGTAGATCAACAGCCATTCTTTGTCTTCGCCTAAAAAAATTTCTTCACTGCTGCCGGTAGCCGCCCGGCTTTTCTGGCTGAAATAATTGGCCAGCCCCACACCAATGAAAGGAGGTAAAATTCCAAAAAGCCATTGGCAGGCCGGGTTGCGAAAAATTTTTTTCATGGCTTTGTAGCCGTGATCACCGGGGCCCAGTCCATCGCCATGACCCACTAAAAATGTTTTGTTGTTGAACTCAAATTCCTTTGGTTCAAAATACACCGGCACATTCAATTCTTTTTGAAAATAGTTGCGCATCCACATGTCGTGGTTGCCCACAAAAAAATGAATGGCGATGCCGGCATCGGCCAGTTCGGCGATTTTTCCCAGCAACCGTACACCACCTTTGGGTACCACTTTTCTGTACTCGTACCAAAAATCAAACATATCGCCTACAATAAAAATGGCGTGTGCATCGTGTCGTGATCTCATTTAAAAACTGAACGATCAGTTTTTCCCGCTGCAAGCTGCTTTCTGCATCAGGAGCGCCTAAATGAAAATCGGAAAGGAAATATATTTTTTTGTGTGGTGGAAGGTGCATAGGATCTAGGCAGCTATTGCTGGTCGTCAATTACAAAACAATATACTTCTTTTGGCCCATGTACACCCACTACCAATGTTTTTTCAATATCGGCGGTACGGCTGGGGCCTGTGGCAAAAGTGATTAGTGAAGGTAGATATTGACGATATTTTTCTTTAAGGGCCGTCAATCCGTCTTTTACATCATACACCAATTGCGAGGTATAGGCAATGCAAACATGTACGGGTGCATACACACTTGGAATTCGTCCCTGGTGAACAGAAGTTAACACAATGCTTCCGGTTCTTGCAATCAGGGCTTCACAACTGGTTACCGATGCCTGGCAGCTGGCAATATCAGCATGCAGGGTGTTTGGCTGAATAATGGGTTTCCATTTTTCTTCTTCACAGTAAATTTTTGTCCAGTGGTTTTGATAGCAAAGTTTGCTGAAATGGTCCATGAGTTCCCGTTCATCCGTGCAAAAAATAAACTTGCCCTGCAGGGATGTAAACTGTTCGGCAAATTCAACTACCAGGTCCTGTTGTTGCGGCTGGAACACCGGTTCTGCGCCTTCGCTTTGCGGAAAAGGCAATGGCGTTGGATGTGCCAACGCCATGCGTATTTTTTTTAAAATGTTGTTTTTTGCTGTAGTACTCATTTTGGAGCCGGTGCTTGATTAGTAACATTCGGATCGTAAGGGGGAACGCCTTCGCTAATGCCGCCTTCCGGATGTTTGTCATTGGATTCATCAACATCAACATCCAGCAGGTGCTTGTCTTCAAAGGGCCGCTTTCCAATCAATGCTTCTACATCGCTTTGGAATAAGACTTCTCTATCCAGTAAAGCTTCCGCCAGTTTTTCTACCTCCGCTTTTTTATCCCTTAACAGTTGCTTTGTTCTGTCGTATGCGGCATCTATTAATTTTCTTACTTCTTCATCAATCAACTTGGCCGTTTCTTCAGAATAAGGTTTGGTGAAAGAATTATCCTGTTGCGGATCGTAAAAACTAATATTACCCACCTTTTCATTCATACCATACACCGTAACCATAGCATAGCCGATACGGGTAATTTGCTGCAGGTCATTTTGTGCACCCGTAGAAATCTTACCAAAGAAAATCTCCTCGCTGGCCCGGCCGCCAAGGGTCATACAGATCTGATCGATTAATTGATCGGTATTGTATAGGTATTGCTCTTTGGGTGTGTATTGTGCATAGCCCAAAGCTGCCGTACCTCTTGGTACGATGGTTACTTTTAATAAAGGATAAGCATGTTCCAGAAACCAGCCGCAAATGGCATGGCCTGCTTCGTGGTAGGCAATGATCTTTTTCTCGTCGGGAGAAATGATCTTGTTCTTTTTTTCCAGACCACCGATCACCCGGTCAACCGCATCCTGGAAATCGCTCATATCCACAGCGTTCTTTCCTTTACGGGCGGCGATCAGGGCGGCTTCGTTACAAACATTGGCAATATCAGCACCGGCAAAACCCGGTGTTTGTTCAGCCAGTTTATGAACATCCACTTTTTCAGAAATCTTAATTGGCTTCAGGTGCACTTTAAAAATAGCTTCACGGCCTTTTACATCCGGTTTATCAATGGTGATCTGCCTGTCGAAACGGCCCGGACGTAACAGCGCTGTATCCAATACATCGGGACGGTTGGTAGCGGCCAGTACAATGATGCCTGTATCGGTACCAAAACCATCCATTTCCACCAGTAACTGGTTCAGTGTGCTTTCTCTTTCATCATTGCTCATCATCATGTTCTTGCCACGGGCACGTCCAATAGCATCTATCTCATCAATAAAAATGATACAGGGTGCTTTTTCACGGGCTTGCTTGAACAGATCACGAACACGGCTGGCACCCACACCCACAAACATTTCCACAAAGTCGGAACCGCTAAGGCTAAAGAAAGGAACCTGCGCTTCACCAGCCATGGCTTTGGCCAAAAGCGTTTTACCTGTTCCCGGAGGGCCTACCAGCAAAGCGCCTTTTGGAATTTTACCACCGAGCGAAGTATATTTTTTGGGATTTTTAAGAAAATCAACGATCTCCATTACTTCCACTTTGGCTTCATCCAATCCCGCCACATCGGCAAACGTGATGTTGACACGGGTACCCTTATCAAAAAGAGTAGCCTTGGATTTACCAATATTGAAGATGCCACCGGGACCACCGGCACCACCAGCGCCACCACCCATTTTACGCATTAACAGGATCCAAAGACCGATGAAAATAAGTATGGGCAGCAGGGTTTGTAAAATAGGACTGAACCAATTGGTCTCATTTTCTACATCCGAAGCCGGTTGGTTTTCAGGAGGTACTTTAGCTACTGCATAAAAGTCGTTCAATTCCTTTCGAACATCTTCATTGGCCGCTATTCTAAAGTAGTAATGAGGGCCTTCCTGGGTAAATTTTGCTTTAGCCGCGGAAGCATATTTCTGAACGGCCTCTGGTTTCAGATAAACCCTTACCATATCGCGGTTGTCAACAATAATGTATTTGGCAACTTCGCCATTAACAACCATTTGCTTAAAATTCTCAAAGTTGGTTTTTTCCAGGGAGCCGGAAAAAGGACTCAGGAATTGAAATCCGATCAATACGGCAAAGATGATGGCATAAACCCAGTAAATGCTAAAACGGGGCCCTTGCGGGGAGGCTCTCCATCGCCATTTGAACCTGAGGAGCGGTTGGAGAATTTCGGAAGCCTTGTTTTACTATCGTTTTTATATGGCTCTTGTGACATTGTATTATTTCTTGATTAATCTGATTGGTGCAAGTAATTGATTTTTGTTCAAATTATTCCTGTGGCTGCTTACTATTTAACAAACACGCCATTAATTGTTGTGTTCTTCCATAGCCGCATCGCTCCACATTTCTTCTAACTTATAAAATTTTCGTTGTTCGGGCAGCATTATATGGACTACAATATTCACATAATCGAGTAACACCCATTGAAGATTTTGTTTCCCTTCATGGCGATAGGGATTTTCGCCACAGTTCTTTTTCACCTGCTCTTCCACAAAATCGGAAATAGCCCGTATTTGTGGTTGATTGTTCGCCTCACAAATCACAAAAAAGTCCGCTACCGCCTCAGGTATTTTTCTAAGGTCAAGCGATACAATGTTTTCGCCTTTTTTTTCCTGTATAGCCCGTATAATAGTTTTAAAAATTTTAGAGTTTCGATTTAAGCGTCCGGTGGCTTTCTTTCGAGTGGCTAATAGTTCTAATGGTTCCAAATACAAAATAAATTTTTGTTAGTAATATAAAATAAGGCGCAGCTTTTAAGGTTGTAACAACTAAGTTATTTTCTTTGCTCAAAAATAAGGTTAATTGTCATCTCTAAACGCTATAGGTTCCCCTTTCATAGAACTGCACACAGTGGATAGCACCAACAACTATGCCATGGGGTTGGTACATGCGGGTATGGCACAGCATGGCGCGGCTGTGTTTGCACACGAGCAAACCAGGGGGCGCGGACAACGAAATAAACAATGGCTTTCCGAAAGCAATTCCAACATTGCGCTGAGCATTATTTTTGAGCCGCAGGCCTGGAGCACTTCCCAATTGTTTACCTTGAGCAAGCTGGTAACCACAGGGGTTTATTATTTTTTTAACAGCTATACAACAGGCGGAACCAGCATTAAATGGCCCAATGATATCTATTGGCGTGACAGAAAGGCAGGGGGCATTCTTATAGAGAATGTAATACAGGGTAGCGAATGGAAATATGCCGTGGCGGGTATTGGCTTAAATATTAATCAAACCAATTTTAAAAAATTAAAGAACAAACCGGTTTCCTTACGGCAAATAACAGGTAACAGTTTTGATCCTGTAAGCCTGGCCAAAGAGCTTTGCAGGTATATCGATATCCAGTTTAGTAAATTATTGGCAAACCCGCAGCAGATCAGCGATGAATACCACGCTAATCTTTTTCAGCTGGGTAAAAAAGTAAAATTAAAGCAGGGGTCAAGAATTTTTGAGGCGGTGATAAAAGATGTGACGAGCCTTGGCCAACTGGTAGTGGAGCATGCCGTGGAGGAGAGGTTTGATGTGGGCGAAGTGGAGTGGGTGCTTTAAAATTTCCGTATGAATTTTTCTGATATATAGCCATACGAAAGGATCAATCCGCCATCGAGATAATAATGGGCAATGGTGCTATCAGAACCAGTAGAATTAAAGAATTTAATAGTTCCGTCTGTTCGCAAACTGTACCTGTCTAAACCCTGAAAATATTGCTTGTAAGCATGAAGGTTTGATGTTGTATCCATAAAGAATTCACCACTCGGTTTGAATTCTATAAAGGAGTTGGTTGGGTTGGAAACCGGGCCTCCGCCGATATCGTTCCAGGCTTCCTTAATAGCCCATTTTCCTATCAGGAAATGGGTTGTTTCTTTTTTGCAGCCCGAAAACAGCAACGTTAGTATTGCCAGAAAGCAGATTTGTTTCATAAGATTGGATCAGGACGCTAAAATAACGGGTCTTGTCTGTATTTCAAATCAACCAGACCATAAATAATGCAGGCAAAAGACAGTATTACTTTAAGCTTGCGTAAAAAACTTAACTTATGGTTTTTGCTTTGCGGTCTCCACTATCTCCTCTGCATGCGCCTTATTCTTTGGCCGCAGAAATATTTTTTGAATCACTCCGTTTTCGTCAATCACAAAGGTGGTGCGGTGCAGGCCCATGTATTTTCTGCCGTATAAATTCTTTTCGCCCCACACGCCGTATTTGTCAATGATCTTGTGCTCCGGATCGGCAAGCAGGGTAAACGGAAGGCTGAATTTTTCCCGGAACTTCTGGTGGCTTTTTACATCGTCGGGGCTAATGCCAATGACGGTAAAACCATTTTTCTTCAGCAAAGAATAATTATCTCTCAGGTTGCAGGCCTGTATGGTGCAGGTGGGGGTATCATCTTCGGGATAAAAGAATAAAACTACTTTTTGTCCTTTCAAATCAGCTAAGGAAAGTTTATTTCCCTCCTGGTCCACTCCTGTAAATGCCGGTGCTTTTTGTCCTGCTTGTAAATGTGTAGCCATAATAAGTAAAAAGTCAAAAGTAAAAATTAAAAATCGGGCATCAATTTTTTTGACTTTTGACTTTTTAATTTTGACTTCAATATTATCTCTTCACCTTCCAAACCTTCGTCGTTACATTGCCTGCTTCGTCTTCCACGGTTACTTTCAATTCGTGTTCTCCTTTCGGAAATTTTTCATCAAACGTGTAGATCCATGTTTTGCCTTTATCGTTGGTAAAGCGCAGCCATTGGCCGTTTAGTTCAGCCCGAAAGTTTTTGATGCTATTGAAATTGTCTTTGGGCGTAAATACAATTCTGCCGGCCTTTGACAGATCGGTGGCCGGTGCATTGATGGTTGGCGGTTCATCATCTACAAAAGCCTGGTAGGTTCCAAACTGGCGAAACCTGGCTGACAGCCAACCGTTTTGCCAGGTGGCTTTTTCTACAAAAGTTTTTGTGCCTGAAATATTTTTTATAACGATCCTGGCTTTTTGTTCTTCCGTTAAACTAACCGAAGGCTTTATTCGCACCGTAAACCAATCATGCGAAGGAATGGTAGCATTTAAAAAACCATGAAGCGCAGAAACAGCATTGGCAGCACTAGCAACCGTATTGGAATAGCTAATGTTCACGGTATCGTAAACGGTAGCCTCTGTGGTAAACAGTTCAAATTCTTTTTCTTCAAACACATTCAGGTTGTTGGGCAAAAGTTTTTCTACATCAGTTGTGCTATGTGCTTTGGCCAGACTCGCATCATACTGAATATTGAATTTAACCCTGGACGTGTTTTTATTGGCATCCTGCACTTCAATCACTATGGCATGAACCGCATCGTCTTTTAAATGAATAATCCCATTTGGGTTCAGGGAACTATAAGGCACCGTGACGGCACCCGGCAGGGGAGAAATATGCTGCAGGGAGGCGCCGCCTTTTGTTTTGTGCGGATAATCCAATTGTGCATTAATGTATCTCGATTCGTTATAATCAATACCATCCAGCCGGAATTGAGAAACAGGTTTCTCATCCAAAAAAATCTCGGCGCAATAAACTCCAATAGGATTGGTGGAACCACTAAGATGATCAACTGTACCCAGGGCAAAACTGATCTTATCAGAGCCGACCTTTATGGTATTGGAAGAAGCTAAGGTGTAAGAAGTGCCTAGTTTTTTTAAACCAAGCATTTGCGGCGCCTGGTGGTACGTACTTTTATTGCGATCGTACATGGCCAAACGCAGAATGCTGGGCGGCACGGCATCGGCTACAGGAAAATTAAAAAGCAGGGGATTCAAACATTTTTCTGTTTCGGTATCTCGTATTTCAAAATGCACATGGGGCCCTTGCGATCCGCCGGTGTTGCCGCTTAAGGCAATGAATTCACTTTTTTTAACCGGGAAAAGATTCGCCGGTATCTGCAGGTTCACCCGCCATGATTCCCGGGCATATTGCTGTTGTTTTACATAATCGGCCAGGGCCGGAAAAAAGGAATTTAAATGAGCATATAATGTCGTCAGGCCATTGGGGTGGTTGATATAAATCGCCTGCCCAAAACCGCCGGGTTCCACCACCACTCTGGCAATATATCCCTCGGCTGCAGCATACACCGGTAAATTTTCCCGCTGCTGTGTGCGGATGTCCAGTCCCATATGCCAGTGGTTGGTGCGTATCTCACCAAAATTGGCCACCAGCTCCATTTTGATATTGAGGGGATTTCGGAAATAATTCTGCGGATAAGATTGTGCTTTACAGCAATGAAAAACAATAAAAAAACTGCAAATGGAAAAAAAACTTCTCAGGATCATAGGCTTCAAACGGACGAATACACATCCAATCTTTATTTCTGATTAAGCTGGGCATAAAATTGGTAACTTAATAGAGTAATAAAAAATTTATTCAGTTAAAAAAAAAGTTATGAGTGTAAACAATAAACATCTCGCCACTTTTTTATTGGGAGCGGCGGCTGCCTTTGGCGCTTACAAATACATGAATATGACGGATGAAGAAAAAGAAAAACTGGCAGCAGATTTTAAAGACAAAGCCAATAAATTAAAAAAATCAGCCCTTGATGCCGAGGACCAGGCCACGGATTATTTCAACGAACTTAAAACAAAAGGTGCTGAGGCCATGAAGGAATACATGCCGAAGGTGGAGGAATTTTTTGAAGGCCTGTTTAAAGGTGGAAGTAAAACCACAAATGCTACCACACCCGGCGATGCTTCGGCCAATTAACGCTTTGTTTGCTCTGTTTCAATTACGGTATGATATTTATTACTAGAGTGATTAGTAATAAATATCATTTTAGTAATCCGTCCAACCGGAGCCATCCGGGCGGGCATAAAATTTATGTTATGACACGTAAACCTGGTATTGGATCTCTTTTATTATTAGGTGCAGCCGCCTTTGGTGCTTACAAATATTCTAAAATGTCAGATCAGCAAAAAAAAGATCTGTTAGCCAAAGGAAAAAAACTGGTAAATGACAATTTGGGTGGCCTTACCAATAAGTTTGGTAACAAATCCACTCCAGCCACTGTTAATGGAACAGTATATAATTTTTTTAGGCAAGCTGTTAAATAGTTAAAAAATCATTGCAGCGGTAAAACTTCATTACCTTAGTTTTGCACCCCGGGCAAAAGCCCGGTTTTTTTATATCCATTACTCAAGGGAAACAATGACTTTCAAAACGATGAACTGTCAGCTGTGAACTTGTCAATTTATTTAGATGCCTAAAGACTCCTCTATAAAATCAGTTTTAATTATCGGTTCCGGACCTATTGTTATTGGCCAGGCTTGCGAGTTTGACTACTCCGGCACCCAGGCCGCCCGCAGTTTGCGGGAAGAAGGAATTGAAGTATTTCATTTTGATCAACAGCAATCCGGCTACCATCATGACCGACCCCATGATGGCCGACCGGGTGTATTTATTGCCCTTAACGGTAGAAAGTATTGAGCAAATACTGGAAGAAAATACAATAGATGCCGTATTGCCTACCATGGGTGGACAAACCGCTTTAAACCTTGCCAAGGAAGCAGAAGACCTGGGGCTGTGGGAGAAGTACAATGTGCGTTTGATTGGTGTGGATATTAAAGCCATTGATAAGGCCGAAGACCGGGAACTGTTCCGGCAATGGATGATAGAACTGGAGGTGCCTGTGGCGCCTGCCCATACGGCCAACTCGTTTTTGGAAGGAAAAGAATTTGCGCAGGACATCGGGTTTCCGCTGGTAATTCGTCCTTCATTTACCCTGGGTGGAACCGGCGGCGGCTTTGTGCACGGCCCCGAAGACCTGGACGAGGCTCTGCAAAGAGGTCTGCAGGCTTCGCCCATACACGAAGTGTTGGTTGAAAAAGCGGTGCTGGGATGGAAAGAATTTGAACTGGAATTATTGCGTGATGCGGCGGACAATGTTTGTATCATTTGTACGGTGGAGAACTTTGATCCGATGGGGGTTCATACAGGCGATTCCATTACGGTGGCTCCTGCTATGACACTTAGCGATACGGCTTTTCAGCTAATGCGCAATACGGCCATCATGATGATGCGTGACCTGGGCAATTTTGCCGGCGGTTGTAACGTACAGTTTGCCTTGAACCCCGAAACCGAAGAGATCATTGCCATTGAGATCAATCCGCGGGTAAGCCGTTCCTCGGCCCTGGCCTCAAAAGCTACCGGTTATCCTATTGCCAAAATTGCTGCCAAACTGGCCATTGGCTATACGCTGGATGAACTGGAAAACCAGATCACCGAAACCACCTCGGCTTATTTTGAACCGGCCCTGGATTATGTGATCGTAAAAATTCCCCGCTGGAATTTCGACAAATTCAAAGGAGCCAATGATACACTGGGCCTGCAAATGAAAAGCGTAGGCGAAGTGATGTCTATCGGCAGAAGTTTTACCGAAGCCATTCAAAAAGCCTGTCAGAGCCTGGAAAATAATGCCATCGGACTGGGATATTATGGCAAAAGCCAGATGAAGGCCGAAGAACTGATCGAATACATCAAAATACCAAAATGGGACCGGATCTTTCGCATTAAAGATGCGCTGATGCTGGGCGTTAGCGTCAATACCATTTCCAAAATCACCGGCATTGACCGCTGGTTTATTTATGAAATACAAAAGATCTGCAACACGGAAAAAGAACTGGGCAATTATTACCTGGAAGACCTGCCTGTAGAACTGATGAAGAAGGCCAAGGTGCAGGGCTTTAGCGATGAACAAATTACCCGCATTACCAAAGGCGATAGCACGGAAGAAGAAGTGTATGAAAAAAGAAAGGCGGCCGGCATTACCCGTGTGTACAAAATGGTAGACACCTGCAGCGCAGAATTTGAAGCGAAAACGCCTTATTTCTATTCCACTTTTGAAGAAGGGCACCATAACGAAAGCAAGGTTTCCGATAAAAAGAAAGTCATTGTTCTGGGCAGTGGCCCCAACCGCATCGGGCAGGGAATTGAATTTGATTACTGTTGTGTACACGGCTTGCTGGCCATTAAAGAATGCGGCTATGAAGCCATCATGATCAATTGCAATCCGGAAACGGTTTCTACCGATTTTGACATGGCCGATAAGCTTTATTTTGAACCCGTGTTTTGGGAGCATTTGTGGGAAATTGTTGAACACGAAAAACCCGAAGGCGTCATTGTTCAATTGGGTGGGCAAACCGCGTTAAAGCTGGCGGAACGCCTGCATCGAAAAAGGAATAAAGATCATCGGTACCTCGTACGATAACATGGATATTGCCGAAGACCGCGGACGATTCAGCGATATGCTGAAAGCAATTGGATATTCCTTATCCTGAATACGGAACAGCGTTCGATGTAGATGAAGCTGTGGAAGTAGCCCAAAAAGTGGGTTACCCGGTGCTGGTTCGTCCCAGCTATGTATTGGGCGGACAAAGAATGCGCATTGTGATCAACGATGAAGAGTTGGAAAAAGCCGTGATCAGTTTATTAAAACATATTCCCGGCAATAAAATTTTAATTGATCACTTTTTAGACCGTTGCCAGGAAGCGGAGATTGATGCCATCTTCGACGGAGAGAATTTTCATGTGATGGGAGTGATGGAGCACATTGAACCGGCGGGTATTCATAGCGGCGATAGCAATGCGGTATTGCCGGCTTTCAATCTTACACCGCTGGTGGTTACTACCATGGAGCATTATGCAGAAAAGATTGCCGGGCCCTGAACATAAAAGGTTTGATCAACATTCAGTTTGCCATTAAAGATGGTAAGGTCTATGTCATCGAAGCCAATCCAAGGGCTTCCCGTACTACACCTTTCATTGCAAAAGCCTATGGTATTCCTTATTTGAATGTGGCTACCAAAGTCATGTTGGGTGCCAACAAACTGACCGATTTTACGTTCGAGAAAAAACTCACTGGCTTTGCCATCAAGGAACCGGTTTTTTCTTTCAATAAATTTCCGGGAGTGAATAAAGAGTTAGGCCCTGAAATGAAGAGTACAGGAGAAGCCATTCGATTCATTAAAGACCTGAGAGACCCGTACTTCCGCCAGTTGTATAAGGACAGAAGCATGTACCTGAGCAAATAATATTTTATAAATAGCGTAAAGCCTGTACAGTATGTGCAGGCTTTTTTATGTCACCAGCTGTTGTACTACTATTGAACTTTGCTTGCGTCCGAAGCTTCGGACGCTCCGTTCATCAGCTGTATTACTGCTCTGCAAAATTTATCCTGCTTTCTTTTCTTTCCTTTTATTTCTTTGTGAAAAGCAATTCCTGTTATGAACAAAGAAATTTTATACATCGCAGAACAAATCAAAGAAACATACGAAGGCGATCCCTGGTTTGGCAGAAATGCAAAAGCATTGCTGGCTGAAGTTAATGAAGGGGCCGCATTTGAAAAACCAAACGGGCAACACAGCATTGTAGAATTGGTTTGGCATATGATTACCTGGCGGGAGTTTACCATCAGCCGGTTTAAAAAAGAAGCAGCAAAAGATCTTCATTATTTTGAAACCCATGACTGGAGAGAACTTGATCACAACAATAAAGGTCTTTGGCCCGAAGGTCTGCAGCGGTTGAATAGAAACGCAAAAGGAATTACTCAAAATTGTGCAAGCACAAACAGATGAATTGCTGGAGCAAAATGTAGAAGAACGGAAATATAATTTTAGAAAATTATTGAACGGTATTTTACAACACGACATTTATCACCTGGGACAAATTGCATACATAAAAAAGCTGTTAGAGGCTAAATAGAAAGTCTAATATCAAACCGCTTTCAAGTTGACAAGAGAATCATCGTGAAACGTGAGAGAGAGAGAACTATGAAGGATGCCTGCTACAGGTTCACAGCTGACGGCTGACTTCTGACAGCTGTCTTGACAGCAGGTTGATATTAAATAAAACAGGGCAGAAGAGCTCGTAGTAATCTAAATAATTCTTGTAATGTGTACTAAAAAAAGAAGGCCTGCCCTAAAAAGAGCCGGCCGTTGCTAACCTATGAAAAACACCAAGCTCAAATATAGGCTAAAAACCAAATTATTGCAACTACGGTGAATTTCTTTTGCCAGCACGGCCACCCGGACGGCTTTGCAGACGTTCGTTTCGCAGATCTTTAATTCCCTGAACAAATTCTCTTTCGTAGGTAAATACATCGTTACTGCGCTTTTCGCCAATAATTGGCTTGAACTGGTCGCGGTATTTTAAACGCAGCTCCACAATTTTTTGCTGGAGTACCAGGCGGTCCCCTCCTTTAAAGCTTTGGTTTGTAGTTCTTAATTCTTTAAAATAATCAAGGAAAACAGGCCCAAAGCGTTCTGCCTCGTTCCTGGACATCCCCAGTTTTTGCTGGATGTACTCCGTCATTTTTTCACGCACCTTTCCTCCGTTATCGTCCTGGGCAAAGGATGAGCTGTTTAGAACAAAAAGAAAACCAACTATATATAAAATTCTTTTCATGATCGGGTTTAGTTAAACAATAAATCATCGGTGGGTACCTGCGATAAAAAAACGTCCAGTTCTCTATCGGAAACACTTATCAGCATTTTCTGTACTTCTGTTTCATCTGCCGCTTTGCGCTGTGCGGTTTCTGTGCTGGAACTGGCTATATCGGCTGTTTTAATAAAATCATCCAGTTCCCTGATACTCACGTTTTTCAGTTGCGCGGCTATGGGCTTATTAGCGTCAAGTCTGCCCTTTTGGGTAAAGTAAAAGTATCCGGAAAGACCCATAATGCCCGTTATCATGGCCGCTGCGGCAAGCCGCATCCATCTTCTTCTTACAATAGGAATCACCTTAGCTTTTGGTGCTAGTTTATTAAGCACCTGTTCCGGTAAATCGTCAAAATAACCGGCTGGTACCTCATACGGTGTTACTCTTTCCACCAAAGAAAGAATGGCTGATTTGGGATCTTCACCTGTCAGAAAAGGCAATTCTTCTATGGTTGTTTGAAAATAACCCGAAGGAACGGCATAAGGCATGCTGCGGGAAATACCTGCCAGTAAAGGCGAAAGTTCAGCGATTTCCTGGCTGGCAGAAGGCTCATGTTGTTCTTTAATTTTTGACATAACAGAAGCCGCCAGCCCCTCAAAATAACCTTCCGGAACGGCAAATGGGTTTTGATCCGTATGGGAAGGCAGATGGCTGTCCATGTCATTTAACTCGTTCTGTATGTTATCCCGGCTATTCATTTTCAGGGTTTAAGACCTAAAGAGGCTTTCAAAGTTTAATGATTTTTGATGTAATCTTCAATTTTTTTTACGGCATGATGATAGCTGGCCTTCAGGGCTCCCTCGCTGGTGTCCAGCACCCGGCTCATTTCTTCGTATGGCATTTCATCGTAATACCGTAGCGTAAAAACAACTCTTTGTTTTTCAGGCAATTGCTGAATGGCCAGCTGCAGTTTCCATTCCAGTTTATTGGCATCAAAATGTCTGTCGGCTTTTATTTTATTGCTCAGTCCGGTTTCTACATCGCTAAGGCTAACGGCGCTGCGCTTTTTCTGGCTTTCAATAAAGGTTAACGATTCATTGGTGGCAATGCGATAAAGCCAGGTATACAGCTGCGAATCTTCCCTAAAATTCTCCAGCCCGTTCCAAACCCTGATAAAGACGTTTTGTAAAACATCGTTTGCATCATCATGATCGACCACCATACGCCTGATATGCCAGTATAGTTTTTCCTGGTATTTTTTTATGATGGAGGTAAAAGCAGCTTCTTTCAACTCCGGTTTTCGGAACTGCATTAATAGTTCTGCATCTGATCTTTCTGTCAAAGCCATTGAAATTAGTTGTTCCAGACGAACCTGGGTTTATGAATGAGAATAAAGATAATTTTTATTGAAGCAAACTTGCTATTCCAAAATTTCTGGTGTCTGCCTTTATTAATAAAAGCCTGTGCGTAAACACAAGCTTTTATTTGGGCTATGAATTGCTCTGTTTGATAAACTATGAACTCTTTCTTGCCATTACTTTTTCCGCTGCTGCAATAATATCGGGTACATCCAAACCATATTTCTTCAACAACTGATCTGGTGTGCCGCTTTCGCCAAAAGTATCCTTGGTGCCAACAAACTCAATCGGAATGGGGAAATTTTTGGTGGCAACCTGGGCAATGGCATCGCCTAAACCGCCAATGATATTATGTTCTTCCGCTGTTACGGCGCATCTTGTTTTGCGGATGGAATTTAAAACCGCTTCTTCATCCAGGGGCTTTACCGTATGAATATTTATAACTTCTACACTTAATCCTTTCTCCTGTAAAGCAGCGCCGGCTTGTATGGCATTCCAAACCATGTGGCCGCAGGCAAAAATGCTTACATCGGTACCTTCAGAAAACTTTTGGGCTTTTCCAATCACAAAAGGTTCGGCCGGATTGGTAAAGATGGGCCAGCTGGGACGTCCAAAACGCAGGTACACAGGACCTTCATAGTCGGCAATGGCCATGGTGGCGGCTTTGGTTTGGTTATAATCGCAGGGAACGATCACCGTCATGCCCGGCAACATTTTCATCAGGCCAATGTCTTCCAGAATCTGGTGGGTGGCGCCATCTTCACCCAAAGTAACGCCGGCATGTGAAGCGCAGATTTTTACATTTTTGCCACTGTAGGCAATGCTTTGACGGATCTGGTCGTACACACGGCCGGTAGAAAAATTGGCAAAAGTGGTGGTGTAGGGTATTTTGCCACCAATGGTGAGGCCGGCAGCAATGCCCATCATATTGGCTTCTGCAATGCCCACTGTACAAACCGTTCAGGAAATTCTTTTATGAACTGCTGCAATTTTAAGGAGCCGGCCAGATCGGCTGTCAGGGCAACGATATCTTTATTTTTACGGGCGGCTTCTACAATTCCATCACCAAAACCGCTACGGGTATCTTTCTTTCCGGTAGCTTGAATTTCTTTTAGCATTATAACTATTTGGCTGCAAAATAAAAGAACAATCCTCTTACAGAATAAAATAGTTATGCTTATTCTTAATTGCGGGAAATTTCAGCAGCCGTGTAAAATTTCATTTTAAGGTTGTGCACAGTTGTTATAATTTTTTTAAGCCGTTCGTAAGGCACCTGCATTTTTGTTGAGGACTGGTTTATATGATGCCCCACCAAGACCAGACAATTGTTGTTTTTTTGAGCCAGGTAAATCAGGTTAAGAAGCTCGTCCATGCTTTTACCGCTTGACAAATCAAGACCAATGGAATAGAGCATGGTATTGTCGGATGTGGCTGTAAAACTTTTAGCACGATCGGGTGAGCCGTTTAAGGCCCGCAGGCTTTTAAATCTTGTCAGCAATAGTTGGTCTGTTACACTGTTATGGGAGCCATAAGGGTAAGCAAAGGTTTTTGGATAAAAACCATCGGCGTTCATTAAAGCCATTCCCTTGTCAATTTCTTCGTTTAAGAGCTGTGCGGCGGGGTGCTTCTTCAGGTATTTTACAAAGTCGGGATGCGTTAGGGAATGATAAGCAATTTCGTGTCCATGATCCTGCAACTGATGCAGCATCCACTTGTCTTTTGCAGTAAGTTTGGGGTAGTTGGATACATAAAATGTAGCCTTCACCTTAAATGAATCAAAGAGCGGCATGCAGTTATACCATTCCTCCACACTGTGGTCGTCAAAGGTTAAGGCTATACCCGGGCAAGGCATGTAGCCGTCTTTTTCATATTTGGCGCAGCCACAGAAAATAAGTAAACAGCACAGAAGGGTGCTTATAACAGAAAGTTTGGTTGCAGATCTCATAATTTAAACAGACAAGGAAATTATTAAGCTCTGCAACAAATCCTTAAATAATTCGATGAAAACTCTAAAATGTTAGTTCATCTGGAAATTGGAGTTCTCGTGTAAGCTGGTATCTTCTTTTAATTTCAACTCCCATTTCCACGCAGTGCTCATCATGTCTTCCAAAGAACGGGAAGGATTCCAGCCCAGTTTGGTTTTTGCCTTGTCGTTATTGGCATAAATGGCCATGATATCGCCGGGCCGGCGGGGGCCGATTTCGTAGTTTAATTTTACGCCGCTTACTTTTTCAAATGCTTTTATGGCTTCCAATACGGTTACGCCATTGCCGGTACCTAAATTAAATACCTCGCAGCCGCTGCTGTTCTTTCCTTCCTGTAAATATTTAATGGCCAGGGTATGGGCATGAGCGATATCGCATACATGAATAAAGTCCCGTACACAGCTTCCATCTCTTGTTGGATAATCATCGCCAAAAACAATCATTTTCGGCAATTTGCCAATGGCTGTTTGGGTAATAGCCGGAACCAGGTTTTGCGGCTTTCCAATGGGCAGTTCGCCAATGATGCCGGAGGGATGGGCACCCACAGGATTAAAATATCGTAATAAAACAACTTTTGTAGTACTGGCTTTCTGAAACTGTTCTAAAATTTGTTCTCCCATTTGCTTGGTAGAACCATAAGGAGAGGCGGCTGGCTTGAGGGGCGTTTCTTCTGTTACCATTGCCTGGTCAGGTTCGCCGTACACGGTGCAGGAAGAGGAAAACACAAACCAGGGAATTGAAAACTCCTGCACACATTTTAAAAGGTTAATGAGGGAATACAGGTTGTTCTCAAAATACATTAAAGGCTTTTCCACCGATTCGCCTACCGCTTTGTAGGCAGCAAAATGAATAATGCCCTGTATATCCTCATTTTCCTGGAAGATGGCGAAAGTGTCGTCAAAATTGCAGAGATCAACTTTATAGTTCTTGACCGGTTTGCCGGTAATTTTCTGGACGCCTTCTAAAACATTGGGATTGGACCTGGAGTTATTGTCCACACATATCACCTCATATCCATTTTCAATAAGATCCACAATGGTATGCGAGCCAATATAACCGCAACCGCCTGTTACTAATATTTTCGCCATGTATAAGTGTTGAACAGCAAACTTCGGAAATTATGCCAGAAAAATCCGGGCAAGATAAAAAATTCCCGCAGCAAGCAAGGCGCTGATGGGAATGGTTAGTATCCAGGCCCATAGCAAATTAATGGTAACACCCCAGCGCACAGCAGACAGGCGTTTGGTGGCACCTACACCTATAATGGCGCCGGTGATGGTATGTGTTGTACTTACAGGGATTTTTAAAGCTTCGGTTACAAACAGGGTAATGGCGCCTGCTGTTTCTGCAGCTACCCCTTCAAAAGGAGTCACTTTTGTGATCTTGGTTCCCATGGTTTTTACAATTTTCCATCCGCCCGTCATGGTACCCAAACCAATGGCTGCATAGCAGGCTAAAGGTACCCAGGTAGGCATTTCTTCAAAGCTGCCGATGTCGCCACTGGCAATGAGGGCGGCGGTGATGATACCCATTACTTTTTGCGCATCGTTACCGCCATGGCCAATGCTGAAGGCAGCAGAAGAAACCAATTGTAAACGTTTGAACCAAAGATTGGATTTGTGTGCATTTAGTGTGTTAAGCCAAAAAGTGAATACAGCCATCACAATAAGAATGAAACACAATAAGATCCATTTAAAGTTTTTTGTGTAGAAGAAAACCTGCCAGAAATACGATTCGTAATGTGTTTTGCCGGCCAGTACTGTTCGGTCAAAAGTCAGGTGCTCGTATAAAAACCATCCAACAAAAGCAATGATGGCTATAGAGATGATCTTTGGCAAAAAGTCTTTTCGGAAGGAGAGCAGAAACCAAAGCGAGATAACAAAGGCGATAATGCCTCCTACCAGGGGAGCCAATATAATAAAGCTGGCTGTTTTAAGGATCGGGTCGCTATTAATAGCGCCCCATCCGCCAAAGGCTACGGCTGCACCTGCAAAGCCGCCAATGAGTGTATGCGATGAGGACGAAGGAATGCCAAACCACCAGGTCAGGAGGTTCCAGGTGATGGCCGCTATCAGTCCGGAAAAAATAACAATCAAACCCATATGGCCCGATATCATATCTTCCTTGACGGTTTTGGATACGGTGTTGGCCACGCCATGGTCCTTAAAAATAAAAAAGGCAGCGAAATTGAATATAGCTGCCCAAAGTACCGCCTGGAAGGGCGTTAATACTTTTGTGGAAACAATAGTGGCTATGGAGTTGGCAGCATCGTGAAAGCCATTGATATAATCGAAAATTAAAGCCAGTGCTATAATTACAAGGACAAAACTCATTAAGGCAATTTGAAAATTAGCAAATTTGAAGATTTGAAAATAAAGCTGCGGCCTGCCGGCATGCGCCCCTTTTCAAATGTATTAGGCGTATTTAACAATAATGGATTCAATAACGTTTGCAGCATCTTCGCATTTGTCGGTTGCGGTTTCCATTACCTGGTAGATCTCTCTTTTCTTGATCACTTCCTTTGCATCGGGTTCGGTGGCAAACAAGCGTTCAATACTCATATCAAAAATATCATCCGCTTCGTTTTCCAAACTGTTGATCTTAACCAGCGATTCGGTAATGGTACGCATGTTCTTCATATTTCGTAACTCACCTACCGCATTGCGTACTTCGTTAGTGCTTTGAACGATGATCTCGGAAAGTTTGTGAATTCCGATATCATTTGGGTTGACCCGGTAGAAGTTTACCTTTTTGGCGGAAGCATAAATAAAATCGGCAATGTCATCCAGGGCAGAGGCCAGGTAGTGAATATCTTCCCTGTCAAAAGGCGTGATAAAATTCCGGCCCAACTCGGTAAACAGGCTGTGCGTTAGCTCATCGTTGGCATGTTCTACATCTTCCATTTTGGAAATCAGGGCCTGGCGCTGGTCAAAATCAGCTTCTCTCACCACCAGGGTTAATAAATTACCCATTTGTTTTACGTTGTCGGCACTTTTTTCAAACAGCTCGTAAAACACCTTGTTCTTGGGGGCCAGTAACTTTGCGAAAATATTCATACAGACATCTTTTTATTGTCGGGGACGAAGTTAAGTTCAATTAGCGGGGGCTAATCTGTTAACCAAGAATTAATAATAACTTAATATTGCATCGAATAATAATGCCAGTTTTGTTTTTCCACAGTATGTGTTAAAAGAAGATTCTTCATGAAATTATTTCCGGCTGCTCTTGGTCTTCTAATGGCTCTCGGTTTTACTTTAATGGGAACCACCAGGTGCTTTTGGCCAGCGTTACTTATCGGATTATGATTCATCACTTTTTATAAGAGATACGGTTCGTTCCCTGGTGAACCGCTTTAATAACTTAAGTATTACCGGTTACATACAGCCCCAGTACCAGGTGGCCCAGGAAAAAGGGATTGCTTCTTATGCCGGGGGCAACTTCCAGCAGTTTTCCGATAACCGCTTTATGCTGCGCCGGGCCCGGATTAAGTTTGATTATATAATGCCGGGTAAGGCGGGCAATTTTCCTGCCGCTCTTTTTACCTTCCAGTTTGAAGCCACGGAAAGGGATGTAAATGTGAGGGATATGTTCGTGCGTATTTATGAACCGTCCAAACATCATTTTTCCTTAACCGCAGGTTTGTTTGCCAGGCCTTTTGGCTATGAGGTGAATTTGTCATCTTCTTTTAGAGAAGCGCCGGAGCGGGGAAGA
Source organism: uncultured Bacteroidota bacterium (assembly GCA_963697545.1). Taxonomy (GTDB): domain Bacteria; phylum Bacteroidota; class Bacteroidia; order Chitinophagales; family Chitinophagaceae; genus Flavisolibacter. The sequence goes on from CAVOOL010000008.1 coordinate 81,991, forward strand.
ATGTCGCAAATACTCATGCCCAGTGAAAGGGATTTAGGGGCGATGGTAAGTTACGAATCGCAAAAAACTGACAAGCGTAATCCGCTCATTAAATTTGATATTGGATTTTTTAACGGACAGGGAAAATCCGGACCGGCCGAATTTGATTCGTACAAGGACCTTATCAGCCGGTTTTCTTTAAAGCCGCTTCCCTTATCCAAAGCGTTAACGTTCAGTGCCGGCCTTTCTTTATTAAGGGGAGGATGGGTGCAGGCAACCAGATATAAATACGAGATGGGAAGTAAGAACGGCGATGCCGTGTTTGTTGTGGATTCCAGCCTGTCTAATATTGGCGGTAAAGCCCCCCGCCACTACTACGGAGCCGATGCGCAACTGGCCTATAAATATGCCTGGGGCAAAACAGAAATACGGGGAGAATACTGGAGAGGAAAGCAACCCGGAACTTCAGTCACCACTGTTAATCCCGGCACGTTGCCGCTTGTTCCCACCTACATCCGGAATTTTGATGGTGCGTTCATTTATTTTCTGCAAAACATTGTGAATGAAAAATGGGAGCTGGTGGCCAAATATGATTGGTACGATCCCAATACCGATGTTTCCTCCTCTGCTATCGGAAAAGCGGGCACCAATTTATCGGCAACCGATATAAAATATTCTACCATTGGCCTTGGCCTTACCCGCTACTTTAGCGACAACCTGAAAATGCTGGTTTATTACGATATCGTAAACAATGAAAAAACAGCATTGGCTGGCTATACCGGTGATGTAAAAGACAATGTGTTGACCATTAGAATGCAAATGCGTTTCTGATCTGCCGGTTGTCCAGCCCCGTTATTTGGTAACATTCCGGTAACATTGGCTTCATATTTCGTTAACGTTGGAGTAACACTAGAGGTAATACGCAAACTGTTCCTTTGCCCCAAATTAGAAGGAATGAAGTTGCACATCTTAAGTTTATTTCTCACACTATTCTCTTTCTCTTTTGCGCAGTCCCAAACTTTAAAATTATCCGGTAAGGTTATCAATGATAAGAATGAGCCGTTAGCCGGTGTTTCCGTGAAATTGGACGGAGGAAGCGGCACCGCAACTAATATGGATGGAAACTTTGACTTTAATCTAACACCAGGAAAAAAATATACCATTTCGTTTACTGCTGTTGGTTATGCCGCTAAGTCAATGCAGGCTGAAGTAATGGCGGGCCAGCCAAACGAAGTTTTAGTGGTGCTGGAAACAAGCAGCAAGGACATGGGAAATATAGTCATTACCGCCCGTTCCAATGCAAGAAGGGAGTCTACCAGCTCTCTTATTGCCTACCAGAAAAATACAAACACGGTAGCACAGGTGGTTTCTGCCGAAGCCATCCGCCGCTCACCCGACAAAAGCACCGGCGAGGTTTTAAAAAGGGTGCCGGGAACATCCATCCAGGACGGGAAATATTTAATTGTACGGGGTTTATCCGACCGCTATAACCAGGCCATGTTAAACGGTATTTTATTAACCAGTACCGAGGCTGATAGAAAAACGTTTTCCTTTGACTTGTTTCCGGCTGCCGTTATTGATAACATCATTATTAATAAAGCCTTCGTTCCGGAATTGCCCGGAGAATGGGCCGGTGGTTTGGTGCAGGTAAATACAAAAGACATTCCTTCCAAAGGATTTTTCAATGTGCAGGTGGGTACCGGTTTCAACTCCCAAACCATAGGCAAGGATTTTTACCGCTACAAAGGCGGCAAATACGATTGGTTGGGATTTGATGACAAAACAAGAGGGATACCTGCTGCCGTTCCGGTTCGCTCTGTGTTTGAACAATCGAAAAGCAAAGTAGAATACGGAAAAATGTTCTCCAATACCTGGGCCGCACAGGCAGGTTCTGCACCCTTGAATGCCGCTTTCCAGGTCAATGGCGGATTTAACAGCAGACTTTTTGGAAAAAAAGTTGGCGGTATTCTTTCCCTTAACTACAGCCGCAGCAATCGCAGGCTTGCCTTTCAGCAATATATTTTCAATCGGTACAAAATGGCATTGCTTCTGTTAACCTGGATTATTACAATGAAAAATATTCGCAGGATGTGCTGTGGGGCGCCCTGGGCAATCTAACCGTTGAACTCAACTCAAAAAACAAGATCAGCATTAAAAACCTGTTCAACGTTAATGCGTCGGATTATACTACTATGCGTAGCGGCCTGGATTTAACCGCGGCTACCGATAGTGTGAAAGGCACAGAATTGGGCTTCCGTTCCACCATATATAACAATACCCAGTTAATTGGTGAACATAATTTAAGTGGTATCAACACCCGGTTAAAATGGTATGGCGGCTTTACTATTTTAGATCAATACATTCCTGATCAAAGACGGTTATTATATACAAAGGATATTAATTCTACCGATCCTTACCGGGCGTTAATTGGTGATGTGTTATCGCAAAGAAGCGGCAACCGCTTTTTTTCTAACCTGAATGACTACATCTACAATGGCGGTGCCGATGTGGCGAAAAGCTTTCAATGGTTGGGTTACAACCAAACGGTAAAGGCAGGTTATATGCTGCAGGTAAGAGACCGTTTGTTCGATGCCCGTCCTTTCGCGGTATACCTTCCAAAAACCAACTCAAGCAACGAAGCCCTGAAAGAGTTGGATCCTTCTGTGATCTTTAACCCGGAAAATTTTGATGAAAGCGACGATCTGAAGTTTCATTTTAACCAGATGTCGAACAGGAAGTTTCGCTACATGGCCAACAATATTCTAAACGCCGGCTACCTGCAGTTTGATAACCAGTTCAGTGATGTGGTAAGATTTGTGTGGGGCGTTCGTGCCGAGCATTTCGATCAGTTAGTGGGCAGTGTTTACAAAAGCGATGATCGTCATTTTACCTCCAAACAATTGGACTTTTTACCAGGCGCCAACCTTACGTTTAAAGTAAACAATAAAACAAACATCCGGCTGTCGGGTTCGCAAACGGTGATCCGTCCGGAACTGCGGGAACTGGTGGATTATGAGTATTACGACTTTGACCTGAACGCCAGCGTGAAGGGATTGCCGACTTTACAACGCACCAAAGTTACCAACGCCGATATTCGCTACGAACTCTATCCCCGCGGTGGAGAAATGTTCACGGTGGGTGCTTTCTACAAACATTTTAAATCGCCCATTGAGGCCTTTTTTAACCAGGCCGCTGGCGGTGGTAGTTCTTACAATTATGTAAATGCGCCAAAAGCCGATGCCTTCGGTGTGGAAGTAGAAGGTAGAAAAAAACTGGACTTCGTCCCTGCCCTCAAAAACTTTACGTTGTTTGGAAATCTTTCCTACATCCACAACAGGGTAAAATTTGAGAATAAAGATCTGGACCGGCCCATGCAGGGCCAGTCGCCTTACATCATTAATGTGGGGTTGCAGTATGATGTGGAGAAGCCCGGCATCAATACCACGCTGTTATTTAACCAGATTGGAAGACGGATTGTGTATGTGGGCGGATCAGATGCCCCGGCTATTTGGGAACAGCCCCGGCCACTGCTGGATTTTCAAATTGCTAAAAAGCTGTTGAACAACAGGGCCGAAGTAAAACTCAATATCTCTGACATACTGAATAAAGAGAACTTTCTGTATTACGATGTAAATGCAAATGAAAAGTTTGAAAAAGCAAATGATGCCATTTTCATCAGCCGGAAAATGGGAACCTCTTTCGGTCTTTCTTTCACCTACAACTTTATTAAATAAAACACAATACAAACAACGGATATGAAAAAGCTATTTCTTTTTGGATTGATGGCAACAATAGCCGCAACAGGTTGCCGTAAAATTGTTGAGGACACCAATCCTCACTCGGGAGGCAGTAACAATAACGGCGGCGGCCAAACAGGACAAACGATTATTCTGCAAGGTAAAATTGACAAGGACACTACACTTCGTGCCACTAACAGTTATGAATTAAAAGGCTTGGTGTACATTACGAATAACGCTACCATTACCATAGAAGCGGGAACGACCATCAAAGGACAATACACCGATCCGGTGGGAGGATTGGTAATTACCCGTGGCGCTAAAATTATGGCAAAGGGTACTGCCGATAAGCCGATTGTATTTACATCCGCCTCTGCTTCGCCCCATTCGGGCGACTGGGCCGGTATTGTGATTTTGGGAAAAGCCAAAACCAATGCTTCCTTTAACGGGCAGGCCGGAGTAGGTGAAATTGAAGGCGGCGTAAACGATGCGGCGGGCAATGGCTTGTATGGAGGTACGGATGACAATGACAATAGCGGCGTGTTGCAATATGTGCGCATTGAATATGCCGGGTATGCCTTCCTTCCGGATAAAGAAATCAACAGCTTAACCATGGGTGGTGTGGGAAGAGGAACTACCATTGACCATATTCAGGTAAGCTATGCAAAAGACGATGCTTACGAGTGGTTTGGTGGAAGTGTTGATGCCAAATACCTGATTGCGTACAGAACACAGGATGATGATTTCGATACAGATAACGGCTACAGCGGAAGAGTGCAGTTTGGTTTCGTTACGTGATTCGTCGATCGCTGATGTTTCCAAATCAGAAGCAATGGAAAGCGACAATGATGCCAATGGAAGTTCTCCAACGCCTCAAACCAGTCCTGTTTTCAAACATGACATTCATCGGGCCTAAGGCTACCTAAATAATACAGGAAACGGTTATTTCCTGGGGCGCACAGGTAAGACGAAATTCATCGATCTCTCTGTTTAATTCCGTCATCATGGGTTAGCCAATTGGATTGTTTATTGATGCATCAAAAGGCGTTCCTACAGATAATAATATCCCGGGTTCCTTGATCGTCCAGAACACTATTATTGCCGGTTGTCCTACTCCGGTTTTATTTGACCGCGGTACCAGTACAAATGTTCCTGCTGCACCCAACACGCAGGCAAGCATCAGCCTGGTTCAATATTCAGCTTATGGCAACAGTATTTTACCAACAATACCGATGTGGGTTTAGGTACACCATTCAATTATACCAATCCTGATTTAATTCACCATCTGGTTCTGCTGCTGCTACAGGAGCCACTTTACCGACCCGAAATTGAGTGGCTTTACTTCAGTAACCTTCCGAGGTGCTTGGCCTGTAGGCGATACCTGGTGTAAGGGCTGGACAAAATTTAATTAAACAGTCTTAACCCATAGTTCTTAAACCGCTGTTACGACAGCGGTTTTTTTATTGAAA